>CAYWGD010000093.1:5591-25257 GCA_964457335.1 uncultured Enterobacteriaceae bacterium
CACCGGTCGACGTGTCACCGGTCGACGTGTCACCGGTCGACGTGTCACCGGTCGACGTGTCACCGGTCGAGGTGTCACCGGTGTCCGGTGGGGGTCCGGTGTCGCCCGGCCCGGTGTCGCCGGTGTCGGGCGTGCCGGTGTCGGTGCCGCCGATCTGCGGGATCCACGCGCAGCTCGCGTCCTCGAGGCACAGGTCGTCACGCACCATCGTGCCGTTGTCCTTGAAGTAGGACGCGATCTGCATGCTCGCGAAGGTGGCGGTGTCGAACGCCCGGTCGGGCTCGGGGATGGCGAAGCCGTGCGTGCCGGTCGTGCGCACGTAGGGGAGCCGGAGCGCGCTCGTGCCGCTGCTCGTCTCCACCGCGACGCGGAGCGGGGCCTCCGACGGCGCGCCGGTGCCGTCGAGGCCCTGGTCGAGGTCGTCGGCGTCGAACAGGACGGGCGAGCCGTCGCTGCCCGTGTACGGGCCGAACTCCTCGAGGCCCTGGACCACGCGGCGGTCGATGAGGAAGCGGTCGACCGTGGTGCCGTAGCGCTCGTCGATCTCGCTGTCGTCGAGCCAGCCGGCCCCGCGCGCGAGCGCGATGCCGGTGTTGATGCTCACGATGCTGTCGCCGGGCGTGGGCATCATCAGCATGTTGCGGGGCGCGGCGCCGTCGAAGGGCTCCTCGGTGAGGTTGCGCGCGTAGCCGATGGGATCGCCGGCCTCGAGGATGCCGCCGAACACGAACGCGATGCGGCGGAGGCGGGGGGTGCCGCGCACGTACCCGAAGCCCTCCGCGGCCGCGACGAGCGGGCTCGCCGCCGGGTAGGTCACGCCCTGGAACGTGGTGTCGGCCTCCCAGGTGTCGACGGTGGAGACCAGCGTGCCGTCCGCCGTGTAGAACGAGATGGAGAGCGGGTCGCCGGCCTCGGTGGGATCGGCGAGCCAGTAGGTCTCGCCGCTCGCCGGGCCGTCCTCGGGGATGCCGGCCAGCGCGCGCTTCTCCCACGCGCTCTTGGCGTCGGCCGCGATGCCGATGCGGAAGCTGCCGTCCGTCGGGATCCAGCCCTCGCGGACCTCGCCGTTGGCGAGGTTCTCGAGCACCACCTTGCCGCCCGCGGGGAAGCTCGGGATCGTCGCGACGGTGAGCTCCTCCATGTCGGTCACGGAGTTGATCATCTGCACGATGCGCAGCCCGCCGTCGCCGGTGGGGTAGCCCAGGAACAGCGGGCTCATGAGCCGGCCGTGCATCGCCTCCACCGCGCCGCCGATCTCGGTGCGGAGCGCCACGTCGAGGAGCCCGCCGCCCGGCACGACCGGCGCCCACGCGGTCACCTCGTCGATGACCGCCGCCGCGACGGCCGTGTTGATGCCGCCGAGCGAGCCGCCGATCTGGTAATACTTCGCGTCCGGGCCGCCGATGTCGGGCGTGCCGTCGCCGTCCCAGTCGCAGGTGGTCGCGGTGCCGCCGTCGGGCAGGGCCATCTTGCCGGTGCCGCAGGCGCGCAGGCTGTCGATGAACTGCGCGTGGTCGAGCGCCGCCTGCCGCACCATGTCGCGGGTGTGGAAGGCGTCGGCCGTCCACTGGTCGCCGCCCGAGTCGGGGGTGCCGTCGTTGTCGAGGTCGCGGTAACGCGCGTCCTTGAGGTGCTCGTAGAAGGGGAGGAGCCCGGTGGCGTCGAGCACCGTCTCGATGAGCTCCTCCTCGTCGGCGCTGACCGTCGGGCCGTGGCCCGGGTAGTCGAACGCGCACGCGGCCATGCCCATGCGGTTGAACGCCCAGGCGAAGCCGAGGAAGTCGAAGCGGGACGAGCCGTAGCCGTGACCGAAGCTCACCACCGGCGCGGGCTGCGGCACGCCCTTCGGCAGCACGCAGGTGAACGCCACCGGCTCCGCGCGGGCCGACCACGTGCCGTTGAACCCGTCGACCTGCCAGTAGTCGTCGGAGTCGTCGACGGCCGGCCACTCCACCTGGTCCTGGCCGGGCTCGCCCATGAAGTTGGGCGTGGTGAAGCGGCCGCCCACGACCACGTCGCCGAAGGTGGTGTAGTTCTCGAGCAGCACGTCGGCGCCCGCGCCGTCGAAGAGCCCGAGGTTGTTGAGCGTGGAGACGAGGCGCTCCGTGGGGAGGCGCGTCTCCTCCAACCCGTCGATGGAGTGCATCGGGAGCGCGTCGGTCACGCCCTCCGGGAAAGCCGAATCGAGGCTCGCGAGCGAGCCCTTGCCGAGCAGCCCGTTGCGCGCGGCGCGGAGGTCGCCCGTCACGTCGCCGGTGGTGAACACCCAGGCGAACGCGACGTCGTCCATCGAGAGGCCCACGTCGGGGAGCGCGTCCCGGAGCGGCGAGAGGGCCTCGGCCTGCCGCAGGTGGTGCACCCACTCCCAGGGCGAGCGCACGGGGTTGCCGTCCGCGCCCACGAGCCGCTCGGTGAGGACGACCGCGTAGGTGGTCTTCTCGCGCAGCGGGCGGACCGGGCGGAGCAGGAGCGTGTCGGTCTCCTTCTCGTACCAGGTGAGCAGGTCGTCGCGCGGGTCGCCGCCCTCGGGCCACACGTTGGGGTGGTCGAGCACGCCGTCGTTGTCGGTGTCCTCGCCCCAGTCGAGCACGCCGTTGGCGTTCAGGTCCTCCTCGACCGTCTCGAACGCCAGCGTGGGGCTCGCGCCGCGGCTGTCGTTGGGGAAGTAGCGGTTTGGATCCGGGACATCCAGCGGGTAGCGACCGTGGCCGATGTCGAGCGCCACCGGCCGGCCGAAGTCGGGCGAGTCGGGGTCGACGTCCACGAGGAACACGGCGTCGTCGGTGAACTGGTCGTCCCCGAGCTTGGTGTCCTGGGTGTGGCGCGTGGCGATGTTGGTGAGGTCGAGCGGCTCGGTGAACGCGACCGCGATCGGCGCGTAGATGCCGAAGCCCGTCATCAGGTTCAGCTTCTCGCGCGAGTGGCGCTCCGCCTCCGTGACCGTGGCCAGCGGGACGTTGAGCCGGAGCCCGGTGGGGCTCGACGGATCCACGCGCGTGGCGAGGTCGTTTGGAAAGGGGATGTCGGGGAGCGGTTTTGCGTCCCAATCCACCTTGACGAGCGGGCCGTCGCCTTCGGGGGTCGCGCGCAGGCCCTCGGGGTAGGGCGCGCAGGACAGGAGCAGGAGGGAGAGCACGGGGACCTCCGGAGCGGCCGGGAGGTATACCATGTGGCCCCGTTCGAGATGCCGGGGCGGGCGCGCGGGGTGCGCGCGCCCGGCGGGTCAGCCCCCGTCGCTCACCACGACCAGCGGCACCTTCACCTGCCGATCCTGCCCGTCGCGACGCACCGTGATCGTGACCTCGTCCCCCGGCTTCCGCGCGTCGAGGGCGTTGTAGAGGTCGTCGAAGCTCTCGACCGCCTCGTCCTCCACGCCCACGATCACGTCCCCGAGCCGGAGCCCGTTCCGGGCCCGCGCGAGGCCCTGGAGCCCCGCCCTCGCCGCGGGCGAGTCGGGCGCGACCTGGCGGATGACCACGCCCCGCACGCCGATGCGCGCGGCCGTCTGGTCGTCGAGCACGGCGACGCCGATGCCCACCTGCTCCACGCGGCCCTTCTCGATGACCTGGTCCACGACCCGGCGCACGGTGCCGACCGGCACCGCGAAGCCGATGCCCGCGGAGCTGCCCGACTTGCTGAAGATCATCGTGTTCATGCCGATGAGCTGGCCGGCCGAGTCGAGCAGCGGGCCGCCGGAGTTGCCGGGGTTGATGCTCGCGTCGGTCTGGATCATCCCGCGGATCGTGACGTTGCCGTAGCCGACGATCTCGCGGTCCATCGCGCTGATGACGCCGGTGGTGAGCGTGTGGTCGAGGCCGAAGGGGTTCCCGATGGCGACGGCCTTCTGCCCCACCTCGAGCGCGTACTCGGTGGGCGGGAGCCGCACCGACACGAGCCGATCCTTGGGCGCCTCGATCTTGAGCACCGCCACGTCCTTGCGCGGATCGCCGCCGACGAGCTTCGCGGGCCACTCCGACTGGTCGTAGAGCGTGACGGTGTAGCTCCGGCCGCCGTCGACCACGTGGTAGTTGGTCACGACGTGGCCGTTGCCGTCCCACAGGAAGCCCGTGCCGCTGCCGGCCGGCACCTCCATCGTGCGGCGGTTCCAGTAGTCCACGACCACCTGCGTCTGCGTCACGAAGACCGTCGCGGGCGCGGCCGCGCGGAACACGTCGATGGTGTTGCGCTCGTCCTCGATGAGCATCTTCTGCGAGGGCGGGAGCACGAGCGGGGTCGTGCCGCCGGGCGCGGCGGTGACCGCGGCGTCGGCGGGCGCCCCCTCCGCGGTGGGCGGCGGCACCTTCGGCGCGGGCTCCCGCGCGGTGGGGTCGGCGGAGGCGGTGCAGGCGGCGAAGCCCGCGAAAGCGGCGACGGCGGTGAGGAGCGGGAGGCGCGGCATGGGGGCGGGTTCTAACCCGGTGGGGTGGCGCTTCGGGGGTGCGGCAGGCGGGGTGCCCCGTAGGCGTGGGATCAGGTCACTCGTCCCCACCGAGCAGGAGGTAGGCGGCGCCCGCAGAGGTGGCGGCCACGTCGTTGTTGTAGGCGCCGATCAACACGTCCGCGAAGCCGTCGCCGTTCACCTCCGCGAAGGAGACGCTGAACCCTGCGTGGTCGTCGACGGCCTCGCCCACCATCGCGGCGTCGGCGTCGCCGAGGCTCAGCTCGCCGGAGGGGAAGGGGCCGCGCACGAGGTAGGTCGTCCCCTCAAGGTCGGAGGTGACGCCATAGTAGGCCCCCACGAGGAGGTCGAGCCACCCGTCGCCGTCAGCGTCGTGACCGCCCGCCACGGCGCGGCCCGCAGCGCCGTAGTCGGCGATGCCCGTGAGCTTGAGCCAGGCGTCGCCAAGCGAGGTGTCACCGGCCGGAGGCCCCCGTACCAGGTAGGCCGCCCCGTTTCCCTCGTTCACGGAGGCCTCGAACGGTGCCCCGATCACGAAGTCGTCGTAGCCGTCGCCGTCCACGTCGCCCGCGGCGGCCAGCCCCATGCCCGCGCTGTCGACGGCCGCTTCACCTTCGTACACGGCGGTCGCATCTTCCATGGACCAAACGCCCGCCGCTGGGGCGCACACCACGTACGCCGCGCCCGCGTCCTCAGCGGGCTCGTCGTGCCCGTAGGCCCCCACGCCGATGTCGGCCAGTCCGTCCCCGTCCACGTCGCCGATGGCCGCGACGACCGCGGCGTGATCGGAGCCCACGCCTTCCAACCGCGCGTCCGCGCCTCCCAGGTCGAGCGTCCCGCTCACGTCCGCGCTCACGACGTAGGCGGCGCCGGCGCCGTCGGTGTGGTTCCGCGAACCGACCAGGAGGTCGGCCACCCCGTCCCCGTCGACGTCCCCGGGTGCCGCGACCGAGAACCCGGTGTAGTCGCCCACGTCCTCGCCCACTAGCTTCGCGTGCGCCGACGCGACGCTGACGGTGCCGGACGGCGGCCCGTACACGAGATACGCGGCCCCCTCGTCGGTCGCGCTCTCCCGGTACGCGCCGACCAGAAGCTCCCCGTAGCCGTCCCCGTCGAGGTCGCCCACCGGCCCGAGCGCGCTCCCCAGCCGATCACCGAGCCACTCGGCGTCCAGGATGCCGGCCGCGGTCGAGAGGCTGGCCTCTCCTTTGGTGTGCCCGCTGACGAGATACACGGCGCCGCTGTCGAGCCCCATCCGGTCGGACTTCATCGCGCCGATGGCGAGGTCGTCGAGCCCGTCCCCGTCGAGATCCCCCGCGCCGGCCACCCAATAGCCCGCCATGTCCCCGAGCGCCTCGCCCCGCAGGATCGCGTCGGCCTCGCCGAGCGCCATGTCGCCCCAGATCCCGCACCCGCTGCGCGTGTCGTCGCAGTCGTTGTCCACACCGTCGTCACACACTTCGGGCGCGCCGGGGTTGGTGGCGGCGTCCGCGTCGTCGCAGTCGTCCGCGCTGGGGGCGTAGCCGGCGGGCTGCGCGCATGCCCACGTCGGGTCCCAGTCGCCGCCGTAGCCGTCCCCGTCCGCGTCGAGGTACCAGGTGAGCGCGTCCGCCGCGTCATCCTCGTCGACCACGCCGTCACAGTCGTCGTCGACCGTGTTGCACGTCTCCGTGGCGTCGGGGCTCCGCGCCCCGTCGTCGTCCGCACATTCCTCGCACGCTGCCCAGCCGTCGTCGTCGGCGTCGGCGCGGCCCACCGAGCCGTCGCAGTTGTAGTCGGTCCGGTCGTCGCAGTCGGCCTCGGCCGCCCCGGGGTGCACGCGCGCGTCCGCGTCGTCGCAGTCAGTCCCGTCCGCGACGTGGCCGACGGGCTGCTCGCAGGCGTCGCGCGGCGCGGCGGGGTCGCCGTAGCCGTCGCCGTCCGCGTCCGCGTACCACCGCGGCCCGGTGCCGTCGTCCACGGCCAAGTCGCAGTCCTCGTCGCGCCCGTCGCAGGTCTCCGCGGCGGCGGGGCTCACGTTGATGTCGGCGTCGTCGCAGTCCCCGCCGTCGGCCACCCGGTCCGCGGGGGCCTCGCATGCGGGGGTGCCGGGGTCGGTTGCGTCGCCGTAGCCGTCGCCGTCCGCGTCGACGTACCAGCGCGGGCCCGCGTCCTCGTCCACATCCCCGTCACAGTCGTCGTCCAGCAGGTTGCAGGCCTCGGGCGCGCCCGGGTTCACGGCGGGGTCGCGGTCGTCACAGTCCCCGGTCGCGGCGGCGCCGAGCGCGGGGGCATGGCAGCCGACGGAGAGCACCCGCGCTTCCTGCCCGAAGCCGTCCCCGTCCTCGTCGAGGTACCAGGTGACCGCGAGCCCGTCGTCCGCCTCGCCGTCGCAGTCGTCGTCCGCGCCGTTGCAGGCCTCCTCGGCGGCGGGGTGGACGGCCGCGTCATCGTCATCGCAGTCGCCACCCCGCGCCGCGAGGCCCGCGGCGCAGGGCAGCGCCTCGCCGACGCCGTACCCGTCGGCGTCGGCATCGGAAAAGCACGCCCCGTCCCCGGCCGGGCCGGCGCAGCCGATCAGCGCGAGGACGAGGACGAGCATGCTACGGCCCGCCGCACGCGGGGCGGACGGTCAGGCTCGTGACACAGGCGGTGTTGGCGCCGTTGGGGTCACAGAGGTCGCTGGTGATGGCGGTCCCGCCGTTCCTCGAGTCCGTCGCGTCCGGGCCCCAGAGGAGGTCGTCGCCCCCGCCGCCTGTGAGGACGTCGGTCCCGATGTCGCCGCAGATGGTGTCGTCGTGCCCGTCCCCGTGGAGTGAGTCCGTGCCGTCGCCCCCAGACACCAGGTCGTTGCCGTCCCCCGCGTACACGGTGTCGTTCCCGATGTCGCCCTGGATGGTGTCGCTCTGGTTCCCCCCACGGATCTCGTCGTTGCCGTCCCCGCCGTAGAGGAAATCGCCCTCCGAGTCGCCCGTGAGCTCGTCGTCGCCCGCGTGTCCCTGGATGGTGTCCGCGCCCGCATCCCCGTGGAGCTTGTCCTTGTAGTCGGCGTTGGCGTCCTTCGAGCCCTCGATGTCGTCTGCGCCGGCCCGGCCCAGCACTTGGCCCGTGAACACCGCCACGCCGCCGTGGTTCGCGAGGTTGCTCCCGCCGTAGAAGAGGCGGATGCGGTCCGGGTCCGCACCGCCGAGGATGGTGAGCCGCTCGAGGTTGCCGTCGGTCACCGAGCAGCAGAAGCTGGCGCCAGTGGAGTCTTCGCCCCACACGCAATAGTCGTCCCCCGAGTAGCACACCGCGGGGTCGTAGATGGCGAGAACGTCGGCGGGATTGGAGTCGCCGTTGCGTGTCAGGTCACACTCGTAGGTGGTACCGGAGGTCTGGCAGACTGCAGCGGCGCCGCCCCCGTCACACGTGTACGCGTCGTAGCCCCCCGGGCAGGCGTGCGCGTCAGCCGACCAGGTGCTCAGTACGGCCAGGAAGAGAGAGAGAGAGAGAGACTCGCATTCGGTGCGCCTCCACGGTGGGCAGACCAGCGTACGCTGGAGCTCGCGCAACATGCAAGGCCTGGGGCTTCCGCGCGACTGATCTCCAGGATCGCTCGATGTCCGTCGTGTCGGCGCGCACGTTGTTTCGCTGCGGCGGTCGGGCGCGACTCACGACGGGCAAGGGGAGCCTCCTCTGGACAGGAGGCGCGAGGAGCAGCTGAGGGCGCCGAGGAAGGCAGGGGGAGAGGCCTCCGCCGGGAAGTCACGCGCCGCGCCACGGGGAGGCAGGGCGGCGGGTAGACGTCGCCGTCTCCGCACTCGCACGCGGAGAGGTCCACGGCCGTCTCCTCCGCCTTCGGGGGGAGCGAGCACGCGGCGAAGAGGAGAAGGGCGCCGAGCTGCAAACGAGCCCTCACGGCCCCACTCCACGCCGCGCGAGGGGGCTGGAAGGCGCGGTGGGCGCCGCGGGGCGAGCGGCCGGAGGCCACGCGACGGCCCACGGCCCACCGCGGTCGACCGGCGCGCAGCCGGGCGACCGAGCGCGGAGCGCGAGCCTGGAGGACACCGACCCCGCCGGCTCGGCGGCGGGGACGCGCCCAACTCCGCTTGGATCAGAACCCGGCTTGGGTGTGGACCACGATGCCGTGCTCGGCGGCGTCCATCGCGCCGTCGATCCAGGAGCGCTCGTAGGTGATCGCCACGGACACCTTCTCGAGGAAGTCCTTGTCGATGCCGGCGATGAGCGTGTTCTCGCCGTCGTCCTGCGCGTTGGTGTCGGGATCCCAGTGGTCGTAGCGGGCGATGAGGCCGGCGTACTTGGGGAGGCGCGGGTTGAGCGTGGCGGAGTAGCCGAGGCCGCTCACGTTCCCCTCGCTCTGGCCGAGGACCTCCGCCCACACGAAGAGCCGCGGCATCTCGAAGGCGGCCGCGCCGCCCCAGTGGAAGGTGGGGTCCGCGCCGTCGTGCCCGGTGTAGGCCGCAAAACCGCTGATGGGCAGCTTCCGGTTCTCCATCTTCGCGAGCGGGTCGACCGTGAGGCGGCCCTGGACCTGCTTGCCAGGATCCGTCTCCAGCTTGGAGTAGCCCTCGCCGTTGACGAGCGCGACGCTCCAGTCGACCAACCCGCCCGCGTGCTTGCCCGCCACGTTGAGGCCGAGGTCGGCGGACGCGAGCCCGCCCGCGCTCTCGGTGAAGCTCTTGGTGATGTAGCGGTTGTTCCAGAAATCGTCGTAGAACCCGATGTACGGCGTGGCGACCATGCCCGCGCGAAGCTTGATCGGGCCGAGGTCCTTGACCTCGAGGTACGCGTGCTTCACGAACACGCGGTACTTGGTGTCGAGCTCGACCTCCTCCCCGGTGGCGAGGACGGCCGGCTTCATGTGGTCCGCGTCGAGCGTGACGCGCAGGCCGAACTGCTTGTTCATCGCCACGTCCGTGCGGAGGTAGACGCGGTCGATGTCGAAGGAGTTGTAGAGGCTCGGGCCGGCGGCCGTGCCGGTGCCGGTGAGGTCGAGGGAGTAGCTCGGGTAGATGACGCCCGAGAGCTTCACGGCGGGGAACTTGGGTTCCTCTTTCTCCTGGGCGAAGGCAGAGAAAGCGACGAGCGCCAACAATGACACGGGACCTCCGGTTCGGGCCCTCTCGTAACGACCGCGACCCCGGGCGTAACGGCCCCGCGCGAGAGATCACCGAAGTGTCACAGAGCCGTGTCGAAGGGCTCCGCCGGTGACGGACGTCGCCCGCCCGTCACCGGATCGACGCGCCGGCTCAGAGCGTCCCGTACTCCGGACCGTTGCCGCCCTCGGGCGGGACCCAGCTGATGATCTGGTAGGGGTCGCGGATGTCGCACGTCTTGCAGTGCACGCAGTTCGAGAAGTCGATGTGCAGCTCGTTGCGCTTCGTCGTCTCGTTGAAGTGCATGTTGTAGACCTGCGCCGGGCAGAAGCGGGTGCACGGGTTGCCGTACTCCTCGGCGCACTGCGTCGCGCAGACCTCCTTGTCCACGACCTTGAGGTGCGCCGGCTGCTTCTCCTCGTGCTTGGTGCCCGAGTGGTACACGTCGGTGAGCTTGTCGACGATGTAGGTGCCGTCGAACTCGACCTCGTTGCGCTCCGGGTAGGGCTTGTGGCCGTGCACGTGCGCCGCCTTCTGCATGTGCTCCCAGTCGGCGTGGAACGGCTTGATCTCGTCGCCGGGGCCGAAGACCATGGAGAGGCCGACGGACGCCATGCCGCCGAGCACGCCCTTCTCGAAGCCGGCGTGGAAGTTCTTGGCCGGCTCCATCTCGTCGCGGATCCAGCTGCCGTTCACGCGGTCGGCGAACTCCTGGAGCACGGCCTCGGTGCTGTCGCCGCGGCGCAGCGCGTCGAACGCGGTCTCGGCGGCGAGCATGCCGGTCTTCATCGAGAGGTGGATGCCCTTGATGCGCGCCGGGTTGAGGAAGCTCGCGGAGTCGCCCACGATCATCGCGCCGTCGGCGTAGAGCTTGGGGATCGAGGCCCAGCCGCCCACGGTCACGGCCTTGGCGCCGTACTTCACGACCTTGCCCGCGCCGAGCTTCTTCTTGATGTACGGGTGCGCCTTCAGCTTCTGGAGCAGGTAGTGCGCGTCCATCGCGGGGTCCTTGGCCCCGAGCTCGACGAGCAGGCCGATGGCGTACTTGTCGTCCGCGAGCGCGTAGATGAAGGCGCCGCCGAAGGTGTTGAGATCGAGCGGGTAGCCGAGGGTGAGGATGACCTCGCCCTTCTTGACCGTGCCCGGCGGCATCTCGAGGACCTCCTTGACGCCGATCTCGTAGACCATCGGCTGGGATTCCTCGTCGAGGCGCTTCCGGTTGATGAGCTGCCGCGTGAGCGTGCCGCGCGGGCCCTCGCCGAGGATCGTCACCTTGGCCTGGATGTCGATGCCCGGCTCGAAGGTGGACTTGGGCTGCCCGTCGGGGCCGATGCCCTTGTCACCGGTGCGCACGCCCACGACCTTGTCGTCCTCCCAGAGGAGCTGCGTGCCCGCGAAGCCGGTGAAGAGCATGACGCCCTTCTCCTCGGCCTTCGCCGCGAGCCACTTCTGGAGCTTGGCGATGGAGATGATGGGGTTGCCGTGGTCCTCCATGCCGGGGGGCATGAGCGGCGCGGGGAACGCCATCGACTTCGTGAGGACCACGAAGGTCTCCTCCTCGACGTAGCGCTCCACGAAGTAGGGGTCCTGGTCCTTCCAGTGGGGGACGAGCTCGTCGAGCGCGCGCGGGTCGAGGACGGCGCCGGAGATGGCGTGGCTGCCGATCTCCGAGCCCTTCTCCATGAGCGCGATCGTCGGCTCGGCGATGCGCTCGCCGGGCCCGCCCGCGTCGATGGCGGCGTTGTGCGCCTGGATGAGATCCATCAGGCGGATCGCGCCGGAGAGGCACGCGGGGCCGCCCCCAACGAACAGGACATCGACGGGCATCGCTTCGCGCTGCATCGGGGCTCCACTGAGGGGCCGTTCAATAACGCGGCGTTGGTCGGATCGCCGCCCGCCGCCGGGTCCCCGCTCGGTTGCGGGGGGGCCGGTTGCGACGCTTTGTCGCGGCCCGGTCGACGCCCAGGGGCGACCGCGCTAATCCCGCCCCGGTCATGACCACCAAGCTCAAGATCCTGACCTTCCTCACCGGGGCGCTCCTCGCCTTCGACCAGGCGACGAAGCTCTGGACGGTGCAGGCCCTGCGCTACAGCGGCCCCCCGCTCCCGCCCGAGAACCCGCTGTCGTTCCAGGGGCCGATGGAAGGGTTGCAGGCGCTCGGGCACAGCGCCACGAGCCCGCGCGAGATCGACGTCATCCCGGGCTTCATGTCCTTCATCCACGCCCAGAACCCGGGCGCGGCCATGGGCATGTTCAACGGCTACGAGTACCGGCTGATCGTGTTCTACGTCTTCACCGCCATCGCGGTGGGCGTGCTCCTGAACATGTTCAAGCAGCTCGCGGACGACGACAAGTTCCAGTCCACGACCATCGCGTTCATCATGGCGGGCGCGCTCGGGAACTTCATCGACCGCCTGCACAAGTCCACGGTGACGGACTTCGTGCGCTGGTACACGGAGAACCCGTCGCTCGTGCAGTGGCTGCACGACAAGGGGCTGCCCGCCGAGTACCCCACCTGGAACATCGCGGACGCCTGCATCGTGGTGGGCGTGGCGATGTACCTCGTGCACTACCTGTTCTTCGAGCGCGACAAGGACATCGGCAACGCCGGCAAGAACCCGCTCGAGGACGAGGTCGAGGCGCCGCGGGCGACCTGACAGGGCTGGGCGTGCCCCCCGCGCGAGGACGCGCGGGGGTCGGGCCCTTGCAGGCTCGGCGCAGGCGCCTCGGTCGGGGCGGGGGGGGGGGGGGGGCCCGCCCCCCCCCCCCCCCCCCCCCCCGCCCCGGGGGGGGGGGCCCCCCCCCCCGCCCCCCCCCCCCGGGGGGGGGGGGGGGTCCCCCCGGGGGGTGGCCGGGGGGGGGTGGGGCCTTGGCTGGCTGGGCGCCGCCGCCTGGGTGGGGGGGGGTGGGGGACGCTTCCCGGCGCCCCCCTCCCGCGCCGGACCGGCCGCGCGGGGCGCGGCCGCCTTCCAGGCCCCTCACGCGCGTGTCGAAGGCCGTCACCCCGCTTCGGCGGGGAGCTTCGGCGCCGTCGCGTGAGCCGCGCCGTGGGTCGATCCGCCGAGCGAGGGGTGGCGGCGGCGGAGGGCTTCGGCGCCGGCGCGTGCGCCGTGGCGTGGGTCGGCGGCTTCCGTCACGGCGCCGGCGCGTGCGCCGTGGCGTGGGTCGGCGGCTTCTCCCGTCACGGCGCCGGAGGTCGATCCGCCGAGCGAGGGGCCGCGGCGTCTCCCGTCACGGCGCCGGAGGTCGATCCGCCGAGCGAGGGGCCGCGGCGATCGCGGCTTCCAGCGCGAGCCGCACGCGCGCGGCCCGGTGGATCCGCTCGTCGGACGGCCGGGCGCCCACCTTCCGCGCCGCGTCGGGCCCCACTCCCAGCGCGTGGGCGACCTCCGCGAGGTGCAGACCCGCCGCCGCGGCGAGCTGCACCGCCGCGGCGCGGGCCTCCACCACCGCGGGGACGTTGCCCGCGAGCGGCGGCCCCACCGCGAGCGCGTTGCCGACGGCCTCGACGAGCCTCGCCGCGCCGGCCGCGCGCACCACGTCGAGCGACGCGGGGCGCAGCTCCACCTCCGGGAGGCCGACGTGGCGGCACGCGTCGCGCAGCCGGAAGCGCGGCAACGCGCGCAGGATCGGCATCGCCATCCCCGGCACCACGCGGGCGCCCACGAGATCGGGGTAGCAGGAGCCCGTCGTCAGAGCGGCGTGCTCCGACAGGCCGTGGTGCTGCGGCTGCGACAGGACGTAGCCGACGAGACACTCCAGGTGGCGCCGGTCGCGCACCGGGCGCACGTGTGCCGGCTCGATCTCCGCCGACGCGAGGGGGCGCAACGCGAGCAGGATCGCCCGCGCCAGCCGCCCGACGCGCTCCTCCTCGCAGGAGAGCACCACGTGAACGTGGTCGTCCACGACCGCGAACAGCACGATCCACGCGCCCGCGACGCGCCCCAGGGCGCGCACGGCGGCGCGGCGGGCCGCCTCGCCCGGGAAGAGCGGGTGGCGGCCCGCCGCGGCAAACGTGAGGTGGCACGAGCGCATCGCGGCGCGAATCGTTCGCACCGACCGGGCGCTGGTCAAGGGCCCGCGCGCCACGTCCGAACTCGCGGGATGTCGACTCATCCCCGGACCTTGGACGGTATTTCCGTCCGAAGTCGGCGGATGTCGACTCATCCCCGGACCTTGGACGGTATTTCCGTCCGAACTCGCGGGATGTCGACTCATCCCCGGACCTTGGACGGTATTTCCGTCCGAAGTCGGCGGATGTCGTCTCATCCCCGGACCTTGGACGGTATTTCCGTCCGAAGTCGGCGGATGTCGGCTCATCCCCGGACCTTGGACGGTATTTCCGTCTGAAGTCGGCGGATGTTCGCGCATCCCGCAACCTCGGACGGTCGCCGCCTCCCCGCTGCCGCCTCGGCCACCCCGCGGCGCGGGGGGGCTCTCGAGCGGCGTCGCGCGAGGAGCCTGGAGGGCGGCCGCGCAGCGGCCGGCTCGGCGCGGCCGCGGTCGGTCGACGCGCCCACGGACGAGCGATCGGGCCGCGCCAGCCGACGCGCGGAGCGCGGAGCCCGGAAGGGTCCGACCCCGGCGTCTTCGCCGGGGGCGCGCCCGGCGTCTACGCCCGCTTGCTCGCGCTCGGCGGGATGCCCGGCGACAGCGGGTCCTTCGCGTTGTGGAACGCGGTCGGGAAGCACTCGAGCTCGTAGCGCCACGGGCCCTTCTTCGAGAGCGTGAAGCGTCGCCAGGCGTCGCCGTGGGGATCGGCGCCGGAGAACACGAAGCTGACCACCGAGGTCGGCGGGCCGTCCACCCAGCCCACCACCGTGTGCGCGAGGTAGGGCACCGAGCGCGCCTCGACCTGGAGCTGCAGCGGCTTGCCCGCGTCGGAGAGCGTGGCGAGCGACTTGAGGAGCTCCTGGAAGGTGACGCCCTGGCGGAGGGCGCCTTCGATCGTCTTGCTCATCGGGTGATGGTCTCCAAACCGTCGTTGTGGTCGCCGCCACGGGCGCCCGTGCCCTCGGTGAGCCGGGGGCCGACCCAGATGAAGCCGTCGCGCTCGCGCACCGCGTAGGTGGCGAGGGAGCGTTCGGGGTCGGTGTGGCAGGCGCCGGTCGTGAAGTCGTACTCCCAGTCGTGGTACGGGCACTGGACGCACTTGCCCGACACCGCGCCTTCGCCAACCGGCCCGTCCTCGTGGGCGCAGGCATTGTCGATGGCGTAGAGCGCTCCCCCGTAGCGGAAGATCGCCACGATGGTGCCGCCGCCGATGGGGAAGGTGCCGGGCTTCTCCGTGGTCACGCGGCCGGACGTGGCCACCGCGCGGTAGCCGTCGGGCGTCACCTCGGCGGGGAGGCCCGACCGGGTGGCCGCAGGCTTCGCGGCCGGCTTCGCGGGTTGGGAGGGCGCGGCGGGCTTCGCCGCCGGCGTCGCGGTCGACGCGCTCGGCGTGGTCACCGGCGCCGCGCTCGGCGTGGTCACCGGCGCCGGCTCGGGGCGCGCGTCCGCACGGGCCGGCTCGGGCCGGCCCAGGATCGCCTTCGCGGTCTGCTTGAGTCGGTCGCGCAAGCCCATGACGCCTCCCGCTGCGAATCCTACTCGGCCGCGAGCCAGTCGGGCGACTGGGGCGCGCGCCACGCGGCGTCGAGCGCCTCGGTGGCGGCCCACAACATCAGGAACACGCGGCCGGCCTGCTCGAGGTCGAGGTCGACCTCGTTCGCCTGCTTCTCCTCGCGCTCGAACAGCGCGTTGAGCGCCTCGTCGAGGATGTGCGGCTGGGCGCGGTCCTCGATGGTGCGGACGCGGGCCGGGAACTCGGCGTCCCAGGGGAGGAGCGAGGGGGCGGCGGCGGCGATCTTCTTCGTCGCGAGCGCGATCTCGTTGGGGCCGACGCGGGCGAGCTTGCCGCCACACTTCGAGAAGATGCGGGCGACGACCGCGAGCAGGTAGAGCGAGACCTCGCCGGCCTGCCCGTCCATCTGCGGGAGGTTCCCCTTGAAGAAGCGGAGCAGGCGCGCCTGGTCCTCGAGCAGCCGCTTGGCGATGGGCTGGAAGCTGGCGCCGAGCGTGGCGCACTCCTCGGACAGGGCGTGCACGTGGTCGCGCGGGATCACGGGGTTCTGGGCCACGGGCTCCTCCAATTCACAGGGTCCCGGCGACTATCGCCCGCCGACGAGGCGCGCCACCGCGGCGACGGCCGCGCGCTGGCAGGCGTCCCGGTTGGCCCGCCACTCCGCGTGCGCCCCGGGGCCGACGCGGTTCGTGATGCCGAGCACCGCCGCGAACGGCACGCCGGCGCCGGCGCAGGCGGCCGCGACGCCGTAGGCCTCCATGTGCTCGACGGCCCAGTCGGCCGCGAGGCGCGTGGCGAGCGCAGGGTCGGTCGTGATGGCCACGAGCGTGGCGACGTCGGCCTCCGGGAGGTTCAACCGGCCGCGGAGCGCTCCGTCCGTCACGAGCGGGGGCGGCGCGAGCGGGACGTAGCCGTGGCCCAGCGTGGCGGTCCCCGACACGAGCCCCACGCGCCGGGCCGCGATCACGGCGCCGATCGGAAGGTCCCCGTACGCGCCCGCGGTCCCGACGAGCACGACCGCGTCGGGGCGCTCTCGCTCCAGGAGGCGGGCCGCCGCGATCCCCGCGGGCACGACCCCCACGCCGAGCGCGACGCCGTCAAGCTCGCCGAGCTCCTCTCGGACGGCCGCGACGAGGCGGATCAGCGGGGTCTTCATGGGGCGGGGGGAGGGCCCCCCGCAACGCCCCCCCTCGTGACCGCGAGCTTCTGCGCCACGACCGGCGCGAGCGCGGTGGCGAGCCGGCGGTGGCCCTCGGCGTTGGGGTGGTGCGGGTCGTCGCCGCGGCCGTGCAGGTCCGCGGGGCCGGCCGCGCGGTAGGCGGCGGTGCCGTCCACGAGCTCCATGCCACGCTCCCGGGCGAGCGTCGTGGCCCGCTCCACGATCGCGACGTTCTCGGAGCAGAAGCGCGGGCCCATGCCGGCCGAGGCGTCGCAGGCCCCGAGGTCGGGCTGCACCATCACGTGCGGCGGGATGATGACCGTCAGGAGCGGCACGCCGAGGTCGGCCGCGGCGGCCCGCAGGTCGTCGAGCCAGCCGGCGAAGCGCTCCCAGTCGAGCATGTCGCGGCGGTCGCGGGCCTCGATCGCGCGCGCGGCGGCGGCGCCCTCGAAGCGGCGGAAGAGCGCGCTCCCGCGGTGGAGCCAGGCGTCGAGCGCCGGCGTGAGCACCTGGAAGTCGCGCGGGCCCGTGCCGACATAGACCGGGCGCCCGTCGGCGGTGACGAGCTCGGTCGGCATGGGGTCGTTCACGTAGAAGCCGTAGACGAGCAGGTCGGGCTTCCAGTCGGGGAGCCGCGCGCGCACCTGCGCCGCGACGCTCTCCGTGTCGTAGCCGTACACGCCGAAGTTGAGCACCTGCACCGGCTGGCCCTGCGCCACGAGCTGGTTCTCGAGCTGGCGCGGCCACGCCTGCGCCGACGGGACGAACGCGCCGTGCGTGACGGAGTCGCCGAGGGCAGCGACGCGGAGCGTGCCGGCGGGCTTCTCGATCGCGACCTCGCGCTCGTTGAAGCCGTGGCCGTTCTGGTTGCCGCCCGGCGCGAACTCGTACTTCAACGCCGGCGCGTCCCAGGGGATGACGATCGCGTCGCGCATCTCCGCCTGCCGCTGGCTCCACTCGCCGAGCGCCACCCCCACGAGGAGGAGGGCGAGCGCGGGGGCCGCGGAGAAGAGGAAGCGCCGGGCGGTCATGCCGCCCCATGTTTAGCCGACGCGGGCGGCGCCTGCGCGCGGCCGGGATCCATTCGGGCGCCCGCCGGCATAGGGGCGCGGACGTCGAGGTGACGATGTCCAGGCGCGAATGGCGCGAAGCGGAGGATCTGGCCGCGCGGGGCCGGTGGGACGAGGCCGGCGCGCGCTACGCCGCGATCGTGGAGAAGGCCCGGCGCGTGCGGGAGACGCAGGTGGTGCGGGAGGCCGCGTCGCTCGCCGCCGACGCCTTCCGCCGGGACGACCGGCCCGCCGCCGCCGCGAAGATGCTCCTGTACGCGCGCGAGGCCGGAAAGGACGACGTCACCGACGCGGCCCAGCTCGCCGCGGTGCTGCTCGACGCGGGCCAGGTCGAGGCCGCGGCCGACATCGCCGCCACCGCGCTCGCGCGGGCCGCCGACCCGGTGCAGGAGACCGTCGCGCTCGACACGCTCCTCGGGCTGCGCCTCACGCAGGGCCGCGTGGAGGACGCGCGGACGCACCTCGATCGCCTCGCCGCGCTCGGGCTCGTCGGAGCCGACATGTCCCGCCGCTTCCGCGCGGCGCAGATCGACCGCCTGGACGGGCTCGTCGCCCGCGCCGAGGCCGCCTGGGAGGTGCTCGCGGCCGCGCTCGGCCAGCACCCGCAGGCGGCGGGCCCGACGGGCGCGACCTGGGCCGAGCTCGGCGAGATCGACCTCTTGCGCGCGGCGTTCTCCGACGACCCCGGCGACCTCTGCGCGCGCGCCGCCGACCGCTTCGAGCGGGCCGGCGCCTGCTGGGCCAGGGCCGGGCGGCGGGCCGGGGCCTTGCGCGCCGAGGCGTGGGCCGCGCGGGCCCGGGCCGTCGCCGGCGAGACCGTGCTGCCGGCCACCATCGACCGCGCGATCGTCTACGCCGACGACCGCGGCATGCCGTTTCTCTCGGCGGACCTGCGCGTGTGCCGCGCCGTCGTGACGGGAGACGCCGACGAGGTCCTCCACGCGATCGACCGGCTCGCCGAGGCGCCCCTCGCGCGGGGGCGGGCGCGGGTGGTGCGCGCGGAGCTCGGCGGCGCCGTGAACCTGGACGAGGCGCTCGCCGAGCTCGGCGCCGACGGGCCCTGGACGGCGCGGGCGCTGCGCGCCCTGGGTCGCCAGCGGGGCGACGCGCTCTTGCTGGAGGAGGCCGCGGAGCGCGCGAGCGGGTGGATGTGAAGGCCGGGCCCCCGGCTCGACGCGCCCCCGCTCCGACGGGCCGCCGAGCCCGCCGGTGACGCCCTCGTAGGGGATCGGGCCCCCGTCCGTCGAGAATCGTCACTGCGCCCGGGCGCCCCGTGGCGGGTCGCGACGGGGTGCGTACACCCTTCGGCATGCTGAACCACCTCAAGACGGGCCTCCTGATGGCCCTCCTCACCGCGCTCCTCGTCGGGGCGGGGCGCCTGCTCGGCGGCAACCAGGGCATGGTCCTCGCGTTCGGCCTCGCCGTGGTGATGAACTTCGCGACCTACTGGTTCTCGGACAAGGTCCTGCTCCGCATGTACGGCGCCCACGAGATCGGGCCTGCCGAGGCGCCGGAGATCTGGGCCATGGTCCAGGATCTCTCCCAGCGCGCCGGCCTCCCGATGCCGAAGGTCTACCTGCTCCCGCAGGCGGGCCCAAACGCGTTCGCGACCGGTCGAAACCCGAAGCACGCGGCCGTGGCCGTGACCTCGGGCATCCTCGAGATCCTCTCGCCGGAGGAGCTCCGCGGCGTGCTCGCCCACGAGCTCGGGCACATCCGCAACGGCGACATCCTGATCGCCACGATCGCCGCCACGATGGCGGGCGCCATCTCCATGCTCGCGAACATGGCCCAGTGGAGCATGATCTTCGGCGGCGGCCGCTCCGACGACGAGGAGGGCGCCAACCCCATCGGGATGCTGATCGGCCTGATCGTCGCGCCCATCGCGGCGACGCTCATCCAGCTCGCGATCAGCCGCTCGCGGGAGTACGCCGCGGACGCCTACGGCGCGAAGCTCGTCGGCGAAGGCCGCCCGCTCGCGAACGCGCTGCTGCGGCTCGAGCGCGGCAACGACCGCGTCCCCACGCACGCCACCCCCTCGAGCGCGCACCTCTTCATCGTGGCGCCGCTCACCGGGAGCCGGCTCGCGTCGCTGTTCCGCACGCACCCCGCCACCGAGGACCGCGTCCGCCGCCTCCAGGAGCTCGACCGCGGGCGGCCGGCGCCCCAGCCCTTCGGGTTCCGGGGGCGGGCGCGGGCGTAGCGCACACGGCGTCCGGCGCCGGGGCCCCGGGCGCGCCTCCGGCGCGTCTGGGGGTGAGCGCCGGGGGGGGGGCGTTGCGGGGGGGCCCGCCCCCCCCCCCCACACCACCCAGCCCCCCCCGACACCCCCAAACCGGGCCCCGCCCCCGGGTAGCCCCGCCGGCGCACCCCCAGCAGGAGGGAGTAGGCGAC
>CAYWGD010000093.1:25267-29329 GCA_964457335.1 uncultured Enterobacteriaceae bacterium
GGGGGGGGGCGGGGGCCCCCCCCCCCCGCCGCCGGGGGGGGGGGCGGGGGGGGCGGCCCGGGGGGGGGGGGGGGCCCGCGCCGGGGGGGGGGCGTTGCGGGGGGCCCGGCCCCCCGCCCCAAGATCAGCGACAGCCCGCCGACACGCAGAAGCGGCGCACGGCCTCGATGAAGCCCGGCAGGCTCACCGCCTTCTGCAGGTAGTCGGCGACGCCCAGGGTGCGCGCCTCGGCGACGTCGCTCGGGAGGTCGGACCCGGAGAGGACCGTGACGGGCAGCGCGGCGTGCGCGGGCTGAGCGCGGATCCAGCGCAGCACCTCGAGGCCTGAGAGCCGCGGGAGCTTCAGGTCGAGGAGCACGTGGCACGGGAACGGGTGGGCGGCGCGGTCGGCGTAGCGCCCGCGGCCCGCGAGGTAGGCGATGGCCTCCTCGCCGTCGCGCACGATGTGGAGCTCGGCCGCGGGGCACTCGGACGCGAACGCGCGGGTCATGAAGAACGCGTCGTCCGGGTCGTCCTCGACGAGGAGGATGGGCAACGAAGGCTGCACGTGCATGAATCGCCCGGCGCGGCGTGTTGCATCCCTTCGGGGGAGCGAAAGAACAGGATGGCACGATCGCCTGCCGGGGCGGCGCCCGGCGGATCACCGAGCGACGAGGAGTTCCGGTGGCTCGTCGAGCACGCGCAGGACCACCTGATCGCGCTGCTCGACGCCGACGGCCGCTTCCGGAGCTGGAACCCGGGCGGCGAGCGGATGACCGGCTACACCGCCGCGGAGATGGTGGGCGCGCCGCTCTCCTCGTACTTCCCGCCGGAGCAGGCGGCGCAGGCCGCCTGGGCGCTGAACGTCGCGTCCGCGGAGGGCCGGTTCCCCATCGAAGGCGCGCGGCGGCGCAGGGACGGCTCGCGCTTCTGGTCCGACAGCGTGCTGACCGCGCACCGCGCCGCCGACGGCGCCCTGGTCGGGTACACGCTCATCGGGCGCGACATCACGCAGCGCAAGATGGAGGAGGAGCGCGCCCGGGTGTCCGTGGAGTCCGCGCCGAACGCGATGGTCATGGTCGACGAGGCCGGCCGCATCGTGCTCTTCAACCGCCACGCCGAGACCCTGTTCGGCTACGACCGGACCGACCTCCTCGGCCGCTCGGTCGACGTGCTCGTGCCGGAGCGCTTCCGGGGGCGGCACCCGGCGTCCCGGGGGGCGTTCGGGCACGAGCCCCGCGCCCGCCCGATGGGCGCCGGCCGCGACCTGTACGGCCTCCGCCGCGACGGCAGCGAGATCCCCATCGAGATCGGCCTGAACCCCATCCGCACGCCCTACGGGGACTTCGTCCTCGCCGCGATCGTCGACATCACCGAGCGGAAGCGGCTGGAGGGCGAGATCCGGGCGATGAACATGCAGCTCGAGCAGCGCGTCGCCGAGCGCACCGCCGAGCTGAAGAGCACCATCCAGGAGCTCGAGCGCTTCACCTACACGGTCGCCCACGATCTCCGGGCGCCGCTCCGGACCATCCACCGCTACGCCGACCTGCTGGAGGCCGAGCCGGTGATCGCCGAGGCGGAGTCGACGCGCGGCTTCCTCGCGCGGGTCCGCGCCGCGGCCGAGCGCATGGACCTGCTCACGCAGGACCTGCTCAGCTACGCGCGGGTCAGCCGCGCGGGCATGCGCCTCGCGCCCGTGAGCGTGCGGGAGCTGGCCGCGGAGGTGGTGTCGTCCCTGGGGCTCGACGAGGCCACGGTGCGCGTCGACCCGGACATCCCCCGCGTCCTGGCCGACCCCTTCCTGCTCTCGCTCGCGTTCTCGAACCTCGTCGGGAACGCGGTCAAGTTCGTGCGGCCCGGGGTGGCGCCCGAGGTGCGCCTCCGTGGCGTGGAGCGCGACGGTGGGCGCGTGCGCGTGTGTGTGTCGGACAACGGCATCGGCATCGACCCGCGGCACCAGGACCGCATCTTCCGGATCTTCGAGCGGCTCCACGGCGCCGAGGAGTACCCGGGCACGGGCATCGGGCTCGCGATCGCGAGCCGCGCGGTGGAGCGGATGGGCGGCGTCCTCGGCTGCGAGTCCACGCCCGGCGAAGGCTCCACCTTCTGGGTGGAGCTCCCGGTCGCCTGAGCACGACGACGTCGGGATGCCCGGCGCCCCCCGGCGCGATACGCCCGGCGGCCTCGTGAGGGCCGCATGAAGTACCGCGTGACGCTGCTCAAGGGTGATGGCATCGGCCCGGAGGTGACGGGCGCCACCTGCCGCATCCTCGGCGCCGCCGGCGCGCCGATCGAGTGGGAAGTGGCCCCCGCCGGTGGCGACGCCATGGAGCAGTACGGCGTGCCCATGCCGGAGGTCACCCTCCAGAGCATCCGGAAGAACCGCCTCGGGCTGAAGGGCCCGCTCATGACGCCCAAGGGCGGTGGCTTCCGCTCCGCGAACGTCACGCTCCGCCAGGAGCTCGACCTCTTCGTCGGCCTCCGCCCCGTCCGCACGCTCCCCAACGTGCCCGGCGCCTGGCCCGGCCTCGATCTCGTGCTCTTCCGCGAGAACACCGAGGACCTCTACGCCGGCATCGAGCACGAGGTCACGCCCGGCACGGTCGTGTCGCTCAAGACCTCCACGACGAAGGCCGGCGAGCGCATCTCCCGCTGGGCGTTCGAGTACATGCGCTACCGCGGTCGCCGCACGATCCACTGCTGCCACAAGGCGCCGATCAACCCGCTCGCGGACGGCGCGTTCCTCGCGGCCTTCCGGGACGCGGGGCAGGAGTACCCCTTCCTCGAGCAGCTCGACATCGGCGTCGACACGCTCTCGCTCCTCCTCCCGATGGATCCCTCGCGCTTCGACGTGCTGCTCCTGCAGAACCTCTACGGTGACATCCTCTCCGACCTCTGCGCGGGCCTCGCCGGCGGGCTCGGGGTGGTTCCCGGCGCGAACATCGGCAGCAAGGCCGCGGTGTTCGAGGCCGTGCACGGGACCGCGCCGGACATCGCGGGGAAGGGCCTCGCGAACCCGCTCGCGGTGCTGCTCTCGGGGCTCATGCTGCTGGAGCACGTCGGCGAGTGGAAGATCGCGAGCCGCATCGAGCGCGCGGTGTGGGACGTCCTCGCCGCCGCGAAGCACCTCACGGGCGACCTCGGCGGGTCGGCCGGCACCGAGGAGTTCACCGACGCCGTCATCGACGCTCTCTGAGAGGTTGCCATGCCCTACGAAGTGACCCTCATCCCCGGCGACGGCATCGGCCCCCAGGTGGCCGACGTGATGCGCGACCTCGTGGCCACCCTCGGCGTCGACGTGCGCTGGGACGTGCCGCCCGTCGGCGATCTCGACGCCATCCTCGCCTCCTCCAAGCGCACCGGCGTGGTGGTGAAGGGCAAGATCGTCTCGCCCGCGGTGGGCGGGAAGATGCCGCTCACGCTCCAGTTCCGGAAGCGGCTCGGCGTGCACGCCATCGTGCGGCACGTGAAGCATCTCGACGGCCTCCCGGCCCGCGCCCCCGGCACGGACGTGGTGATCGTGCGCGAGGCGAGCGAGGACATCTACGCGGGCTTCGAGCACGAGAGCACCCACGGCGTGTTCGAGTCCGTCAAGGTGACCACGCGCGCCGCGTGCGAGCGCATCGCGACGTTCGCGTTCGAGTACGCCGTGCGCCACGGCCGCAAGAAGGTCACGACGGTGCACAAGGCCAACATCCTGAAGAAGGCCGACGGGATGTTCCTCGCGGTGTCGAAGGAGGTGGCGGCCCGCTACCCCGCGATCCAGCACGACGACATCATCGTCGACGCGCTGTGCATGCGCATCGTGCGCCGCCCGAGCGACTTCGACGTGCTGCTCTGTGGCAACCTCTTCGGCGACATCGTCAGCGACTGCGCCGCGGGCATGGCCGGCGGCGTCACCGTCGCGTGCGGCACCTGCTACGCCCCGGGCGTCACCGTCTTCGAGAACCCGCACGGCACCAGCGTCGAGGTGGTCGGCCCCGACGGCGCCAACCCCTACCCGATGCTCGGGATGGCGGTCGATCTCCTCGGCTACCTCAACGAGACCGCCGCCGCCGACCGCCTCCGCGCGGCCTGCGTCAC
>CAYWGD010000094.1:0-5920 GCA_964457335.1 uncultured Enterobacteriaceae bacterium
CGGCCATCGCCGGCGCCAGGCCCGACCCGGCCGCGCATCCCCGGCGCCCGCGCCGGCCATCGCCGTCGCCCGCGCCGGCCAGCGCCGCCCCCGGGCCCCATCGCCGGCCCCACCCCCGCCGGAATAAGCACCGGGTCATGCTCGACCGTTGGTTCGACGGCATCCAGGTGCGCCGCGCGCGCCGCGCGTACACGGGCGTGAGCGCCCGCCCCGCCCCGGCCCCGGGCTACGCCGGGATGGTGGCCGAGATGCGGCGCGGGCTCGCGGAGCTCGACGAGGCCACGCGCGGCCGCGCCGACGACGCCGTCTTCGACACGATCTTCTTCGCCCCGGTCGGCCTCGCCGTGCTCCGGGCGGCCGCCCGCCGGTGGCCGGACGCCACGGCGCGCCTCGCCGCGCGCGCGGCCCCCACCACGTTGCGCTGGCTCGTGGGGGAGGTCCGGTACGTCGCGCCCGCGGCGAACCACGTCCCGGCGTGCGCGTTCCGGGTGGCCGGCGGCCCCGACCTCTGCGAGCACGTGTGCAGGCGGCCGACGGAGGCGTTCCTGGCGCGCCAGGGGCTGCCCATCCGCTTCGCGCCCGACCCCGCCTCCCAGGGCTGCGACTGGTCCTGGGGAGCCGCCGCGGACGGACGGGCGTGAGCCGCCGCCGGTTGGTCGTGGTGGGCGCCGGGGTGGCGGGGCTCTCGACGGCGCACGAGCTCACCCGCACGCCCGAGGGCCGCGCGGCGTGGGACGTGACCGTGTTCGAGATGGGGCACCGCCCCGGCGGGCGCCTCGCGAGCACGCACCGGCCGGAGGCCTGGGGCCGCAACGAGGAGCACGGGCTCCACGTCTGGTTCGGCTTCTACGAGAACACGTTCCGCTTCGCCGAGGAGATCTGGGCGGAGTGGAAGCGCCCCGCGGACTGCCCGTGGGACACTGTGTGGGACGGCCTCCGCCCGGTCTACACGAGCGAGTACGGCATCCCCCACGACGGCGGCTACCGCGTGCTCCGCGGCCACCACCCGCGGAACGCGCGCCGCCCCGGCGACGGGCGCATCGCCTGGACCGACGCCCCGACCGCGTGGATCGACACGGTGCGCGCGCTCCCGCAGACGCTGGTGTCCTTCCTCGCCGGCTACGACGCCCTCCCCGCGCTGCCCGGCGCGGCGCGGCGCGCGGTGTGGCCGGGCCCCGACGAGGAGGCGGTGATCCGGCACGCCGAGGCCGCGCTCCTCCCGCTCGCGGACCGCCTCGCTGCGCTCGGGCGCGCGTCCACACCGGGGCAGCGCGAGCGCGCGGCGGCGCGGATCGAGCGCGCGGTGGGGCGGCTCCACGGGCCGCTCGTGGCCGGCGCGGCGCGCCTGGCGGGCGAGAACCCCGGGGCCCGCGAGCTCGTGGCGACGATCGACGTGGTCATCGCGCTCCTCCGCGGCCTCTTGAGCCCCCGGCACGGCGTCCCCCGCGACGGCGACCTCGGCCGCGTCAGCACGTTCGAGCTCATGGACTGGCTCGCGTCCAACGGCGCCGACGCGCGGTCGCTGCGCCGCTGCCGCGTGCTCGACGGGCTCTACGACGCCCCCTTCGCCTACCGCGGCGGCGACCGGAACGCGCCGGTGCTCGAGGCGAGCACCGGCGCCCGCCTGTTCCTCCGCATCCTGTTCACCTACAAGCACGCGCTCGCCTGGCTGCTCTCGGCGGGCGCCACCGAGACGGTGGTCGCGCCGGCCTACGAGGTGCTCCGCGACCGCGGCGTGGGCTTCCGCTGGTACCACCGGCTCACCCGCGTGGAGCTCGACGGGGAGCGCATCACCCGGCTGGTGTTCGCGCGCGGGGCCCGGCCCCGGCCGGGGTACGAGCCGCTCGTGGAGCGTGGCGGCTTCCGCGGCTTCCCGCCCGCCCCCGACTGGAGCCAGCTCGAAGACGGCGAGGCGCTGCGCGCCCGCGGCGTCGACTTCTACTCGCGCTTCGCGCCGCGGGGCGAACAGACCGAGGTCACGCTCGAGGTGGGCCGCGACTTCGACGACGTCGTGCTCGCCCTGCCCATGGGCTGCGTCGTGCCCGACCCCGACGGCCACAGCCCCGTCCAGGCCTGGCTCGACGCCGTGCCCGCCGCCCGCGCCTGCCTGGAGCGGCTGCACCTCGTGCCGACCGTCGCCGCGCAGCTCTGGTTCCGCGAGCCGGCGGCGGACGTGGGCCTCGACGGGCTCGCGATGGTCGGCTGGGCGGCCCCGCTGTCGATCGTGTGCGACATGACGCCCGTGATCGCGCACGAGCGCTGGCCCCACCCGCCGGGCGGTTGTGCCTATCTCTGCGGGGCGTGGCCGCTCGCGGCCGCGTCCGCGCCCTCCACGGACGCGGACGCCCGCGCGCGCGACCTCCGCGCCGCCGAGCGCGCCGTCCGGGCGCAGCTCGCGCGCCACCTCCCCGACCTCCTCGAGGGCGCCACCCTGCACCAGCCCGACCAGCACACCGATCCGTTCGCGGCGCAGCTGTTGCGCGTGAACGTCGAGCCCTGGGATCTCGCCGACCTCTCGCTCCCCGGCGCCGACGCCGTGCGCCTCGGGGCCGCGGACTCAGGCCTCGCGAACCTCGCGCTCGCGGGCACGTGGGTGCGCACGCCGCTGAACACGACGAGCGTCGAGGCGGCCGTCTCGAGCGGCGTCGCCGCCGCGCGGGCCCTCGGCGGGCCGGCGCGGCCGATCCCGGGCGAGGGGTGGCTCGCGGCGCCGCCGACACGCACCGTGCTGCCGGGCCGCGGACCCGCCACGCCGATCGGGGAGGGCGCGTGACGCCGCCGGACGCCGCTGGCGTGGCCCTCGGAGACGCCCCACCCGTGCCGCTCGCGAGCGCGCTCGGCGGCGCGATCCGGCTCCCCCCGGGCGGCCTCGACCTGTTCGCCGCCGCCACCCTGGAGCGCCGCGCGGCCCCCGGCGAGACGCTCGTGCTCCCGCCCGACGCGCTCTGGCTCCTCGCCGAGGGGGAGGTCGTCGTGTACGCCGCCGACCGCCCGGTCGAGGTCTGGCGCGCCCCCCGGACCCTCGACCTCGCGGGGAGCGTCCTCGGCAGCCCGCACGCGCGCTTCGTCGCCGCCGCCCCCGCGCGCGCGGTGGGCGTGCCGCGCGCGGAGGCCGATCCCGTCGCGCTCCGCGACGCGCTCGCTCGGGAGGCCGCCGGCCTCTGGGGCCGCGTCGCCGTCGACGTGCGTCGCGACGACAGCTCGTTCTTGCCCTGGGCCGTCCCGGTGCCCGGGCCCTGGCGCTTCGCCGACGTGCGCGGCGTGCTGCTCGCCGTGGAGGGCGACCCGCGCCGCATCCGCGCCTGTCTGCCCCGCGGCGTGCGCCCGCTGTGCGGGGGCCGCTACCTGCTCGGGCTCACGCTCCTCGCCGGGGCCGCGTCGCTCGACCCGCGCGACCCGCGCGCGTTCACCTACCGCGAGATCACCCCGTTCATCCCCGTGCTCGCGCCGGGCGGCCCCGCGGCCTTCGTGCCCGAGCTCTACGTCGACGCCTGGATGGCGATGACGCTCGGCCGCGAGATCCACGGCTTCCCCAAGCGCACCGGCCGCATCGACGTGCGCGACGACGGCGCCGACCTCGTCATCGACCACCGCCTCGCGCTCCGCGTGCGCCACACCGTCGGGGACGCCGTCCCCGTCGACGTCGTGGCGGAGGGCATCGTCGGGCACCTCGGGGACGGGATGCCGGGCCACGGCCACGTCACGGCGCTCGCCGGGCGGCTCGCCGGCCGGTGGAACGCCGCCGGGCGCGGCGCGTACCTCCCCGTGCTCGTGCACAAGCGGATCGGCGACCCCCGCTCGTCCGGCGCCGGGATGGAGCGCGACGTGCTCGTGCGCGTGCCCTTCCGCTTCGACCCGGTGCGCGCGGCGAACGCCGTGACCGTCACGGCCGCGGAGCTCGACGCGGGGCCCGGCGTCATTCACGGGTCGGTGCGGGCGGCGTGGCGGGTGGAGACCGGCTTCCGGTTCGGCCCCGGGCGGCCGCAGTGAGCGCGCCGAAGCGCCGCGTGGTCGTGCTCGGCGGCGGCTGCGGCGGCGTCGCCGCGGCCTGGGCGCTCACGCGCACGCCGGAGCTCCGCGCGCGCTTCGACGTGACCGTCGTCCAGGCCGGGTGGCGGCTCGGCGGCAAGGGCGCCACCGGTCGCGATCCGGCGCGTGGACAGCGGATCCTCGAGCACGGGCTCCACCTCTGGCTCGGCTGGTACCGCGCCGCGTTCGGCTTCCTCCGCGACGTGTACGACGCGCGCCCGCCCACGACGGGCCTCCTCGCCTCGCTCGACACCGCGTTCTCGCCCCTCCACGACACCGTGCTCGGCGGCGGCCCCGACGACGCGCCCGAGCTCTGGCGGCTCTCGCTCCCGCCCACGCCCGGCCGGCCCTGGGACCCCGACGTCACCGGCGCGCTCGACTGGCCGGCGCTCGTCGCGGCCTGGGCCCGCCGCCTCCCCGCCGCGCTCGCGCCGATCCCGGGCGACGCCGGCTGGACCGCCGCCCGGGTGGGCCTCGTCGCCGGGTTCGCCGCGGCGGTGGCGCGCGGCTGCGCCCGCGAGGTGATCGGGCGGCCCGGCGCCTGGGATCGCCTCGACGAGGAGGACCTCCGCGCCTGGCTCCGCCGCCACGGCGCCACCGACGCGCAGGCCGACGTGCCGCTCGTGCGCGCGCTCTACGACCTCGGCTTCGCCTACCCGGACGGCCGGCCCGGCGCGGGGAGGGGCGCCATGGCGGCCGGGGCGGGCCTCCGCGCGCTCCTCCAGATCGTCGCCGGCTACCGCGGCGCGCCGTTCTGGCGGATGAACGCCGGCATGGGCGACACCGTGTTCGCGCCCGCGTACCGGGTGCTGGTCGACCGCGGCGTGGCCTTCCGCTTCTTCCACCGCCTCGACGGGCTCGGCCTCCGCGAGGGCGCCGTCGACACCGTCGAGCTCGGCGTGCAGGCCGAGGTGCGCGAGTACGACCCGCTCGTCCGGGTCGAGACCGCCGCCGGCCCGCTGGAGGTGTGGCCCGACCGCCCCCGCTTCGAGCGGCTCCCGCGCGTCGCCGACGGCGATCCCGAGGCCGACGCCGGCCCCGCGCTCCGCACGCTCACCCTCCGCCGCGGGGCCGACTTCGACGACATCGTGCTCGCCATCCCCTCGACCGCCCACCGCCGCGTCGCCGCCGCCCTGGTCGACGCGAGCCCCCGCTACCGCGCCATGGTCGACGCCACCTGCGCGGTGCCCACGGTGGCCGCGCAGCTCTGGCTCGCGCGCGGGGCCGCCGAGCTCGGCTGGACGGGCACGCCGCCCGTCTGCACCGGCCTGCCCGGGCTCTTCCGCACCTGGGCCGACATGGGGGAGGTCCTCGACGCCGAGGCCCACGCCGAGCGGCCCGCGGGCGTGGCCTACCTCTGCAGCGTCGCCCCGCCCGCGCTCTTCGCGACCACCGACCGCGCCGCCGCCTCCGCCTGGGTCGCCGACCACCTCCGCGCCGAGGCCGCGACCTCCCTCGGCCGCGTCTGGCCCCTCGCGCGCGCGCCGTCGCAGGCCGGGCCCGCCCTCGACGACGGGGTCCTCGCCGCGCCGCCCGGCGCCGACCCGTGGCACGAGCAGTACACGCGCGCCAACGTCGCCGCCTGGGAGCGCTACGTGCTCACGCCCCCCGGCTCCACGAAGCACCGCCTCGCGCCCGGCGAGAGCGGGTTCGCGAACCTCGTGCTCGCGGGCGACTGGACACGAAACGTCGTCAACGGCGGAAGTGTCGAAGGCGCGGTCTCGTCGGGGGTCGAGGCCGCCGAGGTGCTCATCGGGCGCGGCTGACGGGTCTTCGTCATCTTGGGGCAGGGGGGGGGGGGGCCCCCCCCCCCCCCCCCCCCCCCCCCCCGCGGGGGCCCCCCCCCCCCCGGGGGGGGGCGCGGATAACGGAGGGCCCCCCCGGGGTGGGC
>CAYWGD010000094.1:5930-29141 GCA_964457335.1 uncultured Enterobacteriaceae bacterium
GGCGCGGGTGCGGGTTCTTCTACTTCTTGGGGCGGGGGGGGCGCCCCCCCCCCCGCAACGCCCCCCCCTCGCTCCGCGGGGCACCTCCGGACGATGGGATCTTCTGCGATACTCGTGGGCCCCACCGTGGAGTCCCCGGTGACCTGGCTGCTCCTGCTCGCGCTGCTCGGTTGTGGCGCTCCGTCCGAGCTCGACACGTTCACGCCCCCCGCCGCGAGCACCGCCGCGTCCGACCCCGCGGCCGCCGCACCGGCCGGCGACGGCTGGTGGCTCGGCGTCTCCGCCCGGATCGCGGACGGCGCCTACGCCTTCGCGCCCGCGGACGGCGCGTGGGTGGCGACGAGCCGCCGCGCCGGGATGGAGGCGCGCTTCGACCACGACGGCGCGGTGCTCGCCCACGGGGGCGAGTCGCTCACCGTGCGCACCGCGAGCGTCGGCCGCGGCGACGACCGCGTCGACGTCGCGCTCGACGACGGCGCGCTCGGCGCCTGCGTCGAGGGGCTCGTCGAGCCGACCGGCGACTGCGTCCGCCGGCTGGAGCGCGCCGACGGGGCGCTCACGGAGTGGTGGGCGAGCACGCCGGAGGGCTTCCGGCAGGGCTGGGACGTGGCCGATCGGCCGGCCGGCGACGGGCCGCTGGTGGTCGGCGTGGTCGTCGACGGCGCGCGGGTGGTGGTGGACGGCGACGCCGCCGTGCTCGAGCTCGACGGCGGCGGGCGCTGGGAGGCGCGCGACATCGCGGCCTGGGACGCGCGCGGCGCCGTCCTCCCGACCCGGCTGGTCGCGACGGAGGACGGCTTCGCCGTGTCCGTCGACGACGCCGGCGCCGCCTACCCGATCGCGATCGACCCCCTCTACGGCACCGCCTCGTGGACCGCGTCGGGCGAGGCGTCGACGAACGGGCTCGGCGGGGCCGTCGCCTCGGCCGGCGACGTGAACGGCGACGGCTACGACGACGTGATCGTGGGCGCCCCGGACTGGTCGTACGACACGGGGCGGGCGTACCTCTTCCTCGGCTCGGCGGGGGGCGTCGCGTCCACGGCCACGACCACGCTCACCGGCGAGGCGCCGTACTCGAGCTTCGGCTACGCCGTCGACGGCGCGGGGGACGTGGACGGCGACGGCTACGACGACGTGATCGTCGGCGCGTACTACTACGAGAACTACGTCGGCCGGGCCTACGTGTTCCACGGCTCCGCGGACGGCCTCGCGGAGACCGCCACCACCACGGTGGAGGGCACGACCTACAGCTGGTTCGGGTGTGCCGTCGCGGGCGCCGCCGACGTGAACGGGGACGGCTACGACGACGTGATCGTCGGGGCCCGCGGCAATTCGAGCGCGTTGGACGGCTCGGCGTTCGTCTACCACGGGTCGTCCGCCGGGGTGGCCGCCACGCCGGCGACCACGTTGGCCGGCCCGTCCGCGTCGTCCTGGTTCGGGATCTCCGTGGACGGCGCGGGCGACGTGAACGGCGACGGCTACGCCGACATCGTGGTGGGCGCGCCCCTGCACGCGTCCTACGGGCGCGTCGACGTGTTCCACGGCTCCGCGAGCGGCATCGGGACGAGCGCGGCCACGACGCTGACCGGCGCGGCGGTCAACGGCTACTTCGGGATGGCCGTGGCCGGCGCGGGCGACGTGGACGGGGACGGCTACGACGACCTGGTGGTCGGCGAACGGGCCTACAGCTCCTCACGCGGCCGGGCCTACGTCTACCACGGCGACTACTTCGGCCTGGACACCGCGGCGACGACGACGATCACCGGCGCCTCGTCGGGCACCTACGTCGGGGACGTCGTCGCGGGCGCGGGGGACGTCGACGGCGACGGCTACGACGACGTGATCGTGGGCGAGGCCGAGACGAGCCGGGCGTCGGGCGCGGCCCGGCTCTACCTCGGGAGCGCGAGCGGCGTCGGGACCAGCGCGTCCACGAGCCTCACCGCCACCGCGGCCGCGGGCGCCGGTGACGTGGACGGCGACGGCTTCGACGACGTGGTCCTTGGCTACCAGTCCTCGTCGGGCACGCCCGAAGGGGGCCTGTGGGTCCACCACGGCTCGGCGGGCGGGCTCTCGTCCACGGCGACGACCACCGTGTCGGAGGCGGACAGCGTCGACGGCTTCGGCATCTCCGTGGCCGGCGCCGGGGACGTGGACGGAGACGGCTGGCCCGACGTGATCGTGGGCGCCTACCGCGCCGAGGGGACCGGGCGCGCCTACGTGTTCCACGGCGGCGCGGCCGGCCCGGCCGCCACGGCCGCGACCACGCTCGAGGGCGAGGCCGCCGACGACTGGTTCGGCTACGCGGTCGACAGCGCGGGGGACGTGAACGCCGACGGCTTCGACGACGTGGTCGTGTCCGCCTACGGCTACGGCGTGACCGGGCGCGTGTACGTGTTCCACGGGGCCGCGGGCGGGGTCGACCCGGCGGCGGCGTCCACGATCGACGGGACCCGCCCGAGCGTCTACTTCGGGCGCTCCCTGGCGGGGCCCGGGGACGTCGACGGGGACGGCTACGACGACGTGGTCGTCGCCACGCTCGACTACTTCGCGGGCGCCGGGCAGGTGGACGTGTACCCGGGCAGCGCGACGGGGGCGGCCACGACCTCCTCCGTCACGCTCACGAGCGGGAGGTCGGGGGATCGCTACGGCTGCGCGGTCGCGGGCGCGGGGGACGTCGACGCGGACGGCTACGCCGACGTGATCGTCGGCTCCTGGGGCGACGCGAGCGCGGGCGCGCGCGTGTACCACGGGTCCGCGGCGGGGTTGAGCACGACGGCGACCACCACGCTGCCCGGCCAGACCGGGAGCGATCAGTTCGGCGCCGCCGTGGCCGGCGCGGGCGACGTGGACGCCGACGGTTACGACGACGTGATCGTCGGCGCGATCGCCTGGTCGAGCTACACCGGGCGCGCCTACGTGTTCCACGGCGGCGCGGCGGGCGTGTCGACGACCGCCACCTCGACGCTCGAGGGGACGACCACCTCGGAGCGCTTCGGGTCGGCCGTGGCCGGCGCCGGGGACGTGGACGCCGACGGCCACGACGACGTGATCGTCGGCGCCTACGCCTACGACAGCACGACGGGGCGGGCGTACGTCTTCGCGGGCTCGGCGAGCGGCGTCGAGACCACGGCGTCGGGCACCTTCGAGGGCGAGATGCTGGGCGCCGACTTCGGCTTCTCCGTGGCGGGCGCGGGCGACGTCGACCAGGACGGCTACGACGACGTGCTCGTGGGCGCGTACAGCGACAGCGAGACGGGCCGCGCGTACCTCTACCGCGGCTACGCCGACGAGGACGGGGATGGCGTCACCGGGTCGACGGACTGCGACGACGCGGACCCCGGCACGGGCGCGGGCACCACGCTCTACGCCGACACCGACGGCGACGGTTACGGGAGCGGCGCCGCGGTGGCCGTGTGCGGCTCCACGGCCGGGTACGTCGCGGTCGACGGCGACTGCGACGACGCCGACCCGGCGGTGAGCCCCGCCGCCACCGAGGTGTGCGACGCCGCCGACGCCGACGAGGACTGCGACGGGCTCGCGGACGACGCCGACGCGGCGTCGGGCCTGTCCACCTTCTACGTGGACGCCGACGGCGACGGCTACGGCGCCGCCTCCGTGGAGGCCTGCGACGCGCCGGCGGGCACCGTCGCGGTCGACGGGGACTGCGACGACGCCGACCCCGCGTGGCATCCCGGCGCCACCGAGCCCTGCACCGACCCGAACGACTACGACTGCGACGGGACCGTCGCCTACGCCGACGCGGACGCCGACGGCTGGGCCGCCTGCGAGGACTGCGACGACGGCGACCCCGCGGTGAACCCCGCGGCGACCGAGGTCTGCGACGCCGCCGACACCGACGAGAACTGCGACGGGCTCGCCGACGACGCCGCGACGACCATCGGCACGTCGACCTTCTACGTGGACGCCGACGGCGACGGCTACGGCGACGTGGCCGTCGAGGCGTGCGACGCGCCGGCCCGGACCGTGACGGTCGACGGCGACTGCGACGACCGCGACCCCGCGTTCCACCCCGGCGCGACCGAGGCCTGCGACGATCCGACCGACTACGACTGCGACGGGACCGTGGCCTACGCCGACGCCGACGCCGACGGGTGGGCCGCCTGTGTCGAGTGCGACGACACGAGCGCGGCGGTGCGCCCCGGCGCCCCCGAGGTCTGCGACGGGCTCGACGACGACTGCGACGGCACGGTCGACGTGGGCGCGGTGGACGCCGCGGCGTGGTTCGCGGACGCGGACGGCGACGGCTACACCGACCCCGCCGTGTGGGTGGCCGCCTGCGAGCCCCCCGCCGGCTACGCCGCCGCCACCGACCCCGACTGCGACGACACCGACGCCGCCGCGTACCCCGGGGCCCCCGAGGTGCTCGGCGACAGCGTCGACCAGGACTGCGACGGCGCCGACACGCCCGAGCCGGCCGACACAGGGGACACCGGCGACTCCGGGGACACCGGCGACTCCGGGGACACCGCGGACACCGCGGACACCGCGGACACCGACACGGACACCGGCGCGGCCGACACCGACACCGCCGCGGCCGACACCGACACGGGCGAGCCTGCCGATCCGGCCTGCGGGTGCGCGAGCACGCCCTCGGGCCGGGGCCTGCTCGGCGTCGGGCTCGCGCTCGCGCTCCTCCGCCGCCGCCGTCGGTAGCGGAAGACCCCACCCCCACGTCGGGGGGGCGTTGCGGGGGGGCCCGGCCCCCCCCGCCCCAAGACGAAACGCGCTAATCACCGCGGCCCGGCCCTCGCGTAGCCGATCCCACCGATCTCCCCGCCGGGCCCCCGTCGCGTTGACGCGCCGGAGCCCCTCGACTATAACCCTTACGTTCACGTGAGGGTTGAACCGTGGGTGCGCGGGAGCCGGAGGCCGGCCAGAACATGCGGATCGGCGAGCTCGCCGAGAAGAGCGGGCGTACGGAACGTACCCTGCGCTTCTACGAAGAGCTCGGCCTGCTCGTGCCCGCGTCGCGGACGAAGGGCGGGTTCCGCCTCTACGACCAGACGGCGCTGCTGCGCATCCACTGGATTTCGCGCCTCCAGGAGCTCGGCTTCTCCCTCCCGGAGATCAAGGACTTCCTCGTCGAGGTGCAGGGCAACCACCACGGCCCCGCCATGATGGGGGACCTCCGCAGCTTCTACGCCAAGAAGCTCGCCGAGACGCGCGCCACCATCGCGCGGCTCCAGGGGCTCGAGGCCGAGCTCGGGGCCTCGATCGACTACCTCGACACCTGCCGGTCGTGCGCGCCGGCCACCCACAAGACCGCGTGCCGCGCCTGCGGCGTGGAAGACCACGCCGAGAAGGAAGTGCCGGCGCTCGTCGCCGCGGTCCAGACCCCGACCACCGGATGACCCCCATGTCCGCGCTGAAGATGCCCATCTACCTCGACAACCACGCTACGACGCGCTGCGATCCGCGCGTGGTCGAGGCCATGCTGCCCTTCCTCACCGAGGTGTACGGCAACGCCGGCTCGCGCAACCACGCCTACGGCTGGGCGGCGCAGGAGGGCGTGGAGCGCGCCCGTGAGCAGACCGCGGCCATGCTCGGCGCGGATCCGAAGGAGGTCGTGTTCACCTCCGGCGCCACCGAGTCCGACAACCTCGCGATCCTCGGCGTGGCCCGCTTCTACAAGGACAAGGGCCGGCACGTCATCACGACGAACATCGAGCACAAGGCCGTGCTCGACGCGTGCCACGCGCTCGAGAAGGAAGGCTTCGAGGTCACCTACCTCCCGGTCGACAAGGAAGGCCTGGTCAGCGCCCAGCAGGTGCGGGACGCCATCCGCGACGACACCATCCTCGTGTCGATCATGTGGGCCAACAACGAGATCGGCACCGTGCAGCCCATCGCCGAGATCGGCGAGGTGTGCCGGGAGAAGGGCGTCATCTTCCACACGGACGCGGTGCAGGGCTTCGGCCGGCTCCCCTTCGACGTGAAGCAGATGAAGGCCGACCTCGTGTCGATCTCCGGCCACAAGATCTACGGGCCGAAGGGCATCGGCGCGCTCTACGTGCGCCGCGGCCGCCCGCGCATCCGGCTGGAGCCGATCGTGTTCGGCGGCGGGCAGGAGCGCGGGCTCCGCTCGGGCACGCACGCCGTGCACCAGATCGTCGGCCTCGGGAAGGCCTGCGAGCTCTCCGTGGAGGCGCTCACCAACGGCGAGGTCGAGCGGGTGAAGGCCCTGCGCGACCGCCTCTGGGACGATCTGCGCGCCAACATCGACGAGATCTACCTGAACGGGTCCTGGGAGCACCGCCTCCCGAACAACCTCAACGTCAGCTTCGCCTACTGCGAGGGCGAGGCGATGATGATGGCGATCAAGGACCTCGCGGTGTCCTCGGGCTCCGCGTGCACCTCCGCCTCGCTCGAGCCGTCCTACGTGCTGCGCGCGCTCGGCGTCAGCGAGGACCTCGCCCACACCTCGATCCGCTTCGGCCTCGGCCGCTTCAACACCGACGCCGACGTGGACTACGCGGTCAACCTCATCACCGAGAAGGTGAAGTGGCTCCGCGAGATGAGCCCCCTCTACGAGATGGTCAAGGAAGGCATCGATCTGAAGTCGGTGTCCTGGACCGCCCACTAAACGAATCGCCCCCGGGAGACAGGCACATGGCGTACAGCGACAAGGTCGTCGACCACTACGAGAACCCGCGCAACGTGGGCTCGCTCGACAAGAACGCCGAGGACGTCGGCACCGGGCTCGTCGGCGCCCCCGCGTGTGGCGACGTGATGAAGCTCCAGCTCAAGATCAACGACGACGGCATCATCGAGGATGCCAAGTTCAAGACCTTCGGCTGCGGCTCCGCCATCGCGTCCAGCTCGCTGGTGACCGAGATGGTGAAGGGCAAGTCCATCGACTACGCGCTCTCCATCGAGAACTCGATCATCGCCGAGGAGCTCAAGCTCCCGCCGGTGAAGATCCACTGCTCGGTGCTCGCGGAGGACGCCATCAAGGCGGCCATCGCCGACTACCAGAAGAAGAAGGCCGCCAAGACCAACGAGGAGGCCGCGAAGTAGCCATGGCGATCGAGCTCACCGAGCGCGCGGTCACCCGCATCAAGGAGCTGGCGATGAAGCGCCAGACCCCCGATGCGTTCTTCCGCATCGGCATCCGCGGCGGTGGGTGCTCGGGCCTGTCCTACTTCGTGGACTTCGCCGAGACGGCCGACCCCAAGGACAAGGTGTTCGAGTTCGGCAACGAGCAGAAGGTCAAGGTGCTCGTGGACCGGAAGTCGTACCTGTTCCTCAACGGCACGCAGATCGACTGGAAGAGCGAGCTGATGAAGACGGGCTTCGAGTTCCACAACCCGCTCGCCGGCCGCACCTGCTCCTGCGGGGAGTCCTTCTCCGTCTAGGAGCCGCGCCGTGATCTGTCACAGCTGCCACGAGCCCGTGGGAGGGCCGGTGTGCGTCGGGTGCGGGGCGTTGCAGCCGCCGCCCGCTCACCCCGATCCCTACGTGATCCTGGGCCTGCCCCGGCGATTCCGGATCGAGCACGGGCTGGTCGAGGACGCCTACCGGGCCGTCGCGCGCATCGTGCACCCGGACAAGTTCGCCAGGCGCCCCGCGGTGGAGCGGCGCATGTCCCTCGCGTGGACGGCCGCGCTGAACGAGGCGCGGCGGGTGCTGAAGGACCCGGACAAGCGGGCGCGCTACCTCGCGACCGGGCAGGCGGAGCCGAAGGAGATGGGCGGGCCCAAGCTGGACCCCGCGTTCCTGGCGGAGATCTTCGAGTGGCGCGAGCGCGACGAGGAGCGGCCCGGGGCGCTCTCCGCGCTGGCGCGTGAGCGGGAGGCCGAGCTCCGGGCGGAGCTCGACGCCATCTTCGACGCCTGGGAGCGCGGCGAAGGGGACCTCGCGTTGGTGGAGGACCGCCTCGCGCGGTTGAAGTACGTCACCGGGCTGGTGCGAGAGGAGACGCTGTAGTCATGCCGAACATCGGGATCGATCTGGGGACCACGAACTCGCTCGTCGCCGTGGTGATGGGCGGGAAGGCCCGGTGCCTCCTCGACGACGACGGGAGCGCCATGCTCCCCTCCGCCGTCCGCTACAACGTTGACGGCTCGGTCACGGTCGGGCGCGCTGCCCGCGACGAGGCCGCGCAATTCGCGGACCGCACCTTCACGTCCGTGAAGCGCTTCATGGGCCGCGCGCCGAAGGACTGCGTCCGGGACGCCGCGCTCTTCCGCTACGACATGGACCCTTCCGAGGAGCGCTTCGTGCGCTTCCGCGTGCCCGGCCGCGAGCCCGTCACGCCGGTCGAGGTGAGCGCGGAGATCCTCAAGGTCCTGCGGCACCGCGCGATCGAGTGCCTCTTCGCCGAGCCGGGTGGCGCCGTCATCACGGTGCCCGCCTACTTCGACGACGCGCAGCGCCAGGCCACCAAGGACGCGGCGCGGCTCGCCGGGCTGGAGGTGCTCCGGCTGCTCAACGAGCCGACCGCCGCGGCGATCGCCTACGGCCTCGACAAGCGCGAGCGCGGCGTGTTCGCGGTCTACGACCTCGGCGGCGGCACGTTCGACGTCAGCATCCTCGAGCTCAACGACGGCGTGTTCCAGGTGCTCTCGACCGCCGGCGACACCCACCTCGGCGGCGACGACTTCGACCGCGCCCTCGCCGAGGAGGCCCTGAAGCGGGCCGGCGCCGGCGACCTCTCCGCGGCCCACCACCGCGGGCTGCTCCTCGAGGCGCGGGCCGCCAAGCACGCGCTCACCGAGGGCGACACCGCGCGCATCACCGTGAACGGCGCGTCGATCCCGTTCACCCGCGCCGACTTCGACGCGCTCATCCGCCCCACCGTCGAGCGCACCGGCACCGCCATCCGGCAGGCGCTCTCCGACGCGAAGCTCACCGCCGCCAAGGTCGACGCCGTCGTGCTCGTCGGCGGGTCCACGCGCGTGCCGCTCGTGCGCAGCTACGTCGCGGAGCTCTTCGGCCGCGAGCCGTACACCGAGCTCGACCCCGACCAGGTCGTGGCCATCGGCGCGGCGATGCAGGCGGACATCCTCACGGGCACGAGCAGCTTGTCCGACGACCTGCTGCTCCTCGACGTGATCCCGCTCTCGCTCGGCTTGGAGGTGATGGGCGGCGTCGTCGAGAAGTTCATCCCGCGCTGCTCGACCATCCCGTTCTCCGCCTCGCAGACGTTCACCACCCACGTGGACGACCAGACCGCCATCGACCTGCACATCGTCCAGGGCGACCGCGAGCTCGCGCGCGACAACCGCTCGCTCGGCCGCTTCTCGCTCAGCGGCCTGCCGCGCCTCCCCGCCGGCATCCCGCGCGTGAAGGTCGAGTTCATGGTCGACGCGGACGGGCTCCTCACCGTGTCCGCCCGCGAGGAGCACACCGGCGTCGAGGCGCGCACCGAGGTCAAGCCCAGCTACGGGCTCTCCGAGGACGAGATCGAGCGCATGCTCGAGGACTCCATCGACCACGCCGAGACCGACGTGGACGTGCGCATGCTCATCGAGGCGCGCGTCGAGGCCGACGGCATCCTCGCCGCGGTCGACAAGGCCCTGGCCACCGACGCGGCCCTGCTGCTCGCCGGCGAGGGCGCGCGCATCGGCGAGGTCGTGACCGCGCTCCGCACGGCGCTCCAGGGCGAAGACCGCAAGCGCATCGCCGACCTCTCCCACAAGCTCGACGAGGTCACCGCGCCCTTCGCGCAGCGCCGCATCGAGCGGGACCTCACGCTCGCGCTCCAGGGCCGCGAGGCCGGCGACGTGGGCAAGCAGCTCGGCCTGAAGGAGGCCTGATGTCCGGCAAGAACCCCTACGTCAAGCCGCCGAAGACGAAGCTCCCGACGCAGCCCTACACGGTCCGCATCGAGGGCTACGAGAAGCCGATCGTGGTGGAGCCCTCCGAGCTCCCGTTCCACGAGCCCGGCCTGCCCGGGAGCCTGCTCTCCACCCTGCTCGCGAAGGGCATCGAGATCGACCACGCCTGCGGCGGCGTGGTCGCGTGCTCCACCTGCCACGTCATCGTGAAGAAGGGCCTCGACTCCTGCTCGGAGGCCACCGACGACGAGGAGGACATGCTCGACGAGGCGCCCGCGCTCACCGCCCAGTCGCGGCTCGCGTGCCAGTGCGTGCCCGACGGGAGCGAGGACATCACCATCAAGATCCCGGAGTGGAACCGGAACATGGTGAAGGAAGGGCAGTAGGGCGCGCCGGAGGCGCTGGCCCTGCCGGACGGGTGGCGTCGACCGTGCGGCCGCGCCTCGGTACACTCCCCCCCGGATGCTCGAGCCCTTCCTCCTCGGCCTCGCGCTCGGCCCGCCGCTGGTCCTCGTGGCCGCCGCGGCGTTCGTCGCGTGGTACTGGCTCGCCTGGCCGCGGAAGCCTCGGTGGATGGAGGCGCTCCGGCACGGGCACCTCCCGCGCATCCGGATCGAGCGCTGGATCCGCTTCCGCTGGATCCACCCGGACTGCCAGTACTGGATCCTGCCGGTGCGCTTCGACCGCGGGCCCGTCACCATCGAGGGCGTTGCGCCCGACGCGCCGTACTGGAGCCTCACGAGCTACCGGTTCACCGAGGTGAACCCGTCGGTGCGCCACGACGAGGTGGAGCGCCTCCCCGACGGCCGCTACCGCGCCCGGCTCACGACGCCCGCGACGGGCCGCGGCGTCCTCTACCTGCGCGTCTACGAGCCGCGGCACGCCGCGCCGATGCCGCTCCCGCGGGTCGAGCAGGGCGGGCGCGTGCTCACCGACGGGGGGTGGATCTGATGGCGCCGCTCGTCCCCGAGCTCGTGGCCGGCGCCCTCGGCACCGTGTGCGGCGCCACCGGCTTCGCGTGGGTCGCGGGCCGCCTCCTCGTGCCCGCCCTGGTCTACCGCGCGTACCGGCGGCACGTCCCGTTCGGCGCCTTCGGCTGGCCGGACCGGAGCGAAGGCGCGGGCTCCGAGGACCTCGTCTACCAGAGCGCCGTGTTCGACTGCCGGCGCGACGACCTCGTCATCCGGGGGGTGGTCCCCGACGCGCCGTACTGGATGCTCGGCGCCTACGACCGCTCCGCGCGCGTGCTGGACGGCGGCCACCTCAACCACCGGACGATCGTGGTGGAAGGCGGTCAGTTCGAGGTGCGCGTGTCGCGCCGCCCCGCGGCCGGGCGGCCGAACTGGCTCTGCGTCGCGGACGACCCGCGCGGGCTCCTGGTGTTCCGCGTCTTGCTCCCTCGGCGGCCGGTCGCGCTCCTCTCGCTGGGGGTGGCGGACGCCCCGACCCCCGCGCTCTCCGCGGCGGGCTAACCGGCCGCGCTCGCTTCGATCGGCGCGTACCCGTGCCGCGCGGCGATCGGCCGCAGCACCGCCTCCACGTGGGGCGCGAAGCGGGGCAGCGGCGTGCGCCGGGACACGAGGGCCGCGTCGATTCCGCTCCGGACGGCGTCCAGCACCGCCTCGCCGTGCTCTTCGAGCTCCGCGAACGCGAGCAGCGCGCGCGTGCGGCCGTCGGGATCCTCGAGGAGGTCCTCGTAGCGGAGCACGAACACCCGGTCGCCCAGGCGGCGGATCTCCGCGTCGGCCACGTCGTCGACGTCTGCGACGAAGAGCGCCCCCGCGTGCGCGGGATCGGCCCCGACGAGCGCCTCCATCTCGCGGGTGCGCGGGAGCCGCGGGAACCGCCGCCGCGGGGGGAAGAAGAGCTCGCTGAAGACCTCGTTGAGGTCGCGGTTGGTCGGGCCGATCGCCCGTGCGAGCGCGGCCTCCATGTCGAGCTGGCTGCGCAACACGCGGTGGGGGTGCCGCACGAGGTGCACGAAGCGCGCGTCCGGCAGCATGCGGCCCAAGAACCCCATGCGGATCGTGTTCAGCGGGTTCTTCGTGAGGAAGCGGGTGCGCCCCCGCACGGCGAGGTGCTTGTTGGCCGCCCGCACGAAGCGGCGCTCGAAGGCCGCGTCCGCGAAGTCGGCGTCGAGCACGTCGGTGGCGAGGCCCGGCCGGAAGGGGTTCGACCGGCAGTGCCGCCACAACGTCTCGCCCTCGTAGGGCCAGTGGATGTCGATCTCGAGGTTCGGCTGGTGCGCCGGGACCATGGTGCCGTCGAAGCCGGGCACGATCCGGGCGAGCAGCTCGCCGAGCCGCGGCGTCGTGGGCAGCACCTGGCTGATGTAGGTGAAGGTCGCGAGCGCCGGGTGCGCCGCCAGCACGCTCTCCACGAACGTGGTGCCGGAGCGGTAGTTGCCGGTGACGAGCACCGGGCGGTCGAGCGGCCGGTCCACCCCACGCCCGAGGAGCGCGTCCTCGAGCGGCCGCAAGCTGGCGTCGAGGACGCGCAGGAGCGGCACGAGCGAGGCCGCCGAGCGCGCCGACCGCCGGAACTCCCCGTACTTCTCCCGGTGCGCTTCGTCCGCGAGCAACAGGTCGCGGCCCATGTCCGTGTGCGGCGTGCTCAGCGACGCCTCCGGGCCCGCACCCGCAGGCCGTTCTTCGGGCGCAGGGTGACGACGGCCTCGTGCGGGACCGGTCGGGGCGTCAGGACCTCGATCGTGTAGCGCCGCAGCGCGTTCGCGAGGAAGAGCTTCGTCTCGAGCAGCGCGAACGCCTTGCCGACGCACATCCGGGGCCCGGCCAGGAACGGCAGGTACGCCCGCTCGTCGATCCCGCCGGGGTCGAGCCAGCGGTCGGGCCGGAACGCGGCGGGATCCGCCCAGTAGGCGGGGTGGCGGTGGAGCAGCCACGGCAGCAGGAAGTGCATCGTGCCCTCGGGGACGCGCACGCCGCAGAGCGACCGCTCGCGGAGCGAGGTCCGGGCCACGCCCCAGATGGGCGGCTGGAGCCGCAAGCTCTCCGCGAGCACCCGGTCGAGCAGCGGGGCGCCGCCGAGGTCCTTCGCGCCGACGGGATCCGGGAGCGCGTCGAGCTCCGTCTGCAGGGCCGAGCGCACCTCCGGGTGATCGGCGAGCAGCAGCACCGTCCAGGCGAGGGCGGTCGCCGTGGTCTCGTGGCCCGCGAGCAGCAGGGTGAGCACCTCGTCGCGCAGGAGCCGGGCGTCGAGGCGGTCGCCGTCCTCGTGGGCCGCGACGAGCATGCCGAGGAGGTCGCCGCCCGGGTCCTCGGCCGCGAGCCGCTCCGCGACGACGCGGTCGACCAGCCCGAACAGGCGCGCCCGCGCCCGGTAGAAGGCCAGGTTCGCCGGCGTGGGGAGGTACTCCGCGAGCGGGAGCGGCGTGTCCATGAGCTCGTCGATCCGCCGCAGCGCCACCGTGAGCGACGAGGCGACCTCGCTCGCGTCGTCCGCCACGTCGGCCCCCATCAGCGTCTGTCCGGCCACCCGCAGCGCGAACCGCGAGGTCTCCGCCGACAGGTCGAACGGGGCGCCCGAGGCCGCCCACGGCCCCCAGCGCTCCAGCGTGTCGAGCGCCAGCGCCTGCATCACGTCGCCGAGCGCCTGGATCCGCTCGCGATGGAACGCCGGGTTCACGAGCCGGCGCTGCCGCTTCCAGCTCGGGCCCTCCGCCGTGACCAGGCCGTCGCCGAGCAAGAGCCGGAGCCGGCCGTAGATCAGGGCGGTCTTCTCGTAGTCCTCGTGCCCCGACACGAAGACCGTGTGCGCGCCGTCGGCGTCGTTGACGAGGAGCATCTCCTGGCCGGCCATGCGGTAGCGCACGAGCGGCCCCGCCTCGGCGATGCGCCGGAAGGCGTCGAGCGCGTCCTCGCGGATCGCGGCGTACCAGCCCATGATCGCGGGGCCCGGCGCGAGGGGGAGGGTGTCGTAGGCGCGGTCCACGCTCGCGATGGTAGCAGGCGCCCGTCCGTCAGTCGTAGCGCTCCACGTCCGGCCCGATCGGCGCGTCCACCCAGGTGTGCCGCCGCGCCTCGTACACGGACACGGTCGGCGCGGGGAAGCCCGCGTCCGCGAACGCGCCCACCGCCACCGCGACGAAGTCGGGCAGCCCCGCGAGCTCGTAGTACACGGTCGAGCCGCACGCCGGGCAGAAGTGGAAGGTGATGGTGGTGCCGCCGTCCCCGACGCGGCCGTACCGCGTGGCCTCGCCCACGATCGCGACGCTGTCGCGCCGGAAGCGGGCCTGCACCCCGAACGCGCTGCCGGTCCGGCGCTGGCAGGCGTGGCAGTGGCACACGGACACGCGCACGGGCTCCTCGCGGCAGGTGACGCGGAGCTGGCCGCAGCTGCAGGTGGCGAGTCGGGTGGTCATGGTTCGTCCCCTCGGCGGGCGCGCGGAGCGGCCAGCCTATCCGCCACCTCGCGACGGCGGGCGGGGGTTGCCCGAGGTGCGCGTGCTCGGGCGCCGGGCGCCCCCCCTGCCCGCGGACGGGCAGGGGTCGGTCCCCTCCAGGCGCGCGGCTGCGCCGCTTGGTCCGGCGGGCCGTCGCCGCTGCCGCGGCGCCGTCCCGCCGGGACCGCCCGCTGCGCGGGCGCCTTCCGGGCACCTGGCGCGGCGTGGTGATTGAGACCGTCGTCGGGTCAGAGCTCCCCGAAGTCGTACACGTACACGGCGCCGCCGTTCGGCGCGCCGAGATCCACGTCCTCGGCGGCGACCGCGACCCGGACGCCGTCCGGCGGCTCGACGCGCGCGGTGTTCTCGCCGAAGGAGTACTGGCCGGCGGGCGCGCTCACGTGCACATCCGCGTTCGCGAGCGCCAGGCGTCCGTTCAGGGGCCCGAACAGCACGCTGAGGCCCTCGTACGGGAGGGCGAGGTCGTCCGCGCCGTCGCCGTCCAGGTCGCCGAGCGCGTGGACCACGGGACAGGCCTCGTGGTAGTCGTCGGCGCCGATCGTCGCCACGGCGAGGTCCTCGACGCGGCCCTCGTCCAGCTCGTCCAGGATCCAGGTGGTGACGCCGTCCGTCACGAAGAAGTCGGGGTCGCCGTCGCCGTCGAGGTCACCCGCGGACGCCGCGGCGCTCTCCAGGACCACGTCCGCGTCCGCGGCGGTCCAGCCGCCCGGATCGGGCCCGTAGAACAGCAGCTCCTCCACGAGCAGATCGTCGAAGCCGTCGCCGTCGGCGTCGCCGACGTCCCCGACCGAGCCGACGTACCCCGCGACCAGCGTCTCCCAGCCGCCGGTGGTCCAGCGCCGGAGGTCGCCGTCGCACCATCCGCTGTTCACCACGTCGGCGCGGCCGTCCGCGTCGAAGTCGTCGGCGACCCGGACGCCCGCGCCCGAGCCCGAGCAGGGCGTCTCGACCTCGAAGGCCGCGTCGTCGTGCGAGACGGCGCCGGCGACGGGCCCCGACACCATGCCGACGTTGTAGAAGTACTCGTAGATGTCGAGATCGGGGTAGCTCGAGGCGTAGTCGACACGCGAGGCGTAGGAGGTCGCGAGGTCGTCCACGCCGTCCCCGTCGAGGTCCCCGACCCCGGCCACGCGCACGGCCACCGTGGCGACGGTGATCGCGCCGGCGCCCACCTGCCCGCCGTCGGGCACGGCCACGACCAGGCCCTCCTCGTCGGTGGGGACGTAGAGCCACGCGCCGGTCCCCGCGAGCGTACCCGACGCGGAGAGCGAGCCGTCGCCGAGCGAGAGGCTGTCGATCTCCCCGACGATCACGGCCGTCTCGGCGATCTCCGTCGGCGTGGAGCACTCCTCCGCGCGCCAGGAGTCCGCGTCGTCGCAGTCGCCGCCGTGGAGCGCCACGTGGTCGCCCTCCGAGCGGCAGAGGCACGCGGGGTCGCCGGTGCCCGCGCCGTCGCGGTCGACGTCCAGCCAGCGATCCTCGCACCCGACGGCGTCGGCCTCGTCCTCCACGCCGTCGCAGTCGTCGTCGACGCCGTTGCACGCTTCCTCCCCGGGAACGCAGGCGGTGTCGCCCTCGGCGGTGTCGGCGGTGTCCGCGGTGTCCGACTCGGCGTCGGCCGCGCCGGAGTCGCCGCTGTCGCCCGTGTCGGAGGGCGGCGGCGCGCCGTCCCCAGCGCAGGCGAGGAGCGCGAAGAGGAGCATGGTCGCAGCGTAGCACTCCCGCGGCCGCCGCTCCCACCGTCATCCTGCAGGGCTCCCACTTCTGGAATTTTCACCTGGGCAGCCCGCATGGCGCTGCGCGAGAAGAGCGGCGCGGTACGCTCGGCGGACCGCCGGAGGTGCCCGTGCTCGTCGTCGTCGCCCTCGTGCTGCTCGTGGGCCTGGCCCTGTGGCTCCGCCGCGGGACCGCGCACGACCGCGAGCTCGACGCGCTCCTCGCCTCGGACGCCTTCTACCAGGGCCCGCCCGACGCGATCGCGGACGCGCTCTACGCCGAGCTCCGCGACGGGGAGCTGCATCCCGCGAAGGAGAGCCGGCTCTTGCGGCGGGGGGAGACCGCCGCGGACGTGGACGACCGCTACCCGCTGCTCGGGGGCGTCGTGGGCGGGCGGCAGGTCGAGATCCGCCTGTTCCGGCGCACCGGCTACCACGACTACGGGGACGCGCCGACCCGGCCCGCGCCCACCGAGCCCGTGCCGCCGGGCCAACCTCCCGCGCGCGGCGCCAAACCGCGTGCGCACGTGACGATCCGGGTGTCGCTGCCCACCCCGGACGAGCACCACGCCATCCTGCGGGTCCGGGGCGCCCCGCTGGCGGCGCCGGAGTCGACCGACGTGGAGCGCTTCGGCGGCCTGCCCGTGTCGTGGGCCCAGGCGCTCGCGGAGCACCCGGCGCTCTGCGCCGAGGTGGACGCCGCGCTGCTCGCCGCGGCGCCCTTCGCCTCCTCGTTTTTCTTCGGCCCCGGCTACGGCGAGTGGACAACGGTGGTCACGGACCGCACGACCGCCGACCAGGTCTGGGCGGCGGCGTCCACCCTGGCGAAGCTCGGGGCGTTGTTCGAGGGGAAGTGAGCGCGGCGGCGATGGCGAGCGCCCTGTGCGCGGCCGCTAGCGCTCGAGCGCCGCCAACCGCGCGTCGGCGAGCGCCCGCGTGTCGTAGCGCCGGCTCCCGGCCTCCGGCGCTGGCACCCGCGCGTACGCCGCGCGGGCCTCCTCCAGGAGCCCGAGCCCCTCCGCGAGGCGGCCGTGCACGTAGTGCCAGTCCGGCAGGGGGAAGCGCTCGTCGCCAGCGTGCACGGCCTCGCGCCACGCCGCGAGCGCGCCGAGGAGGTCGCCCTGGAGCGCGCGCGTGACCGCGCGGGTGTTCGCGAGCCGGGGGTGCGGGTCGGTGGGATCCCAGGCGTCCTCGCAGAGCGCGCGGGCGCGCCCGAGGTCCGCGGCGTCGCCGAACAGGAGGTGGCAGGCGACGTTGTTCACCGACGACGCCGTCGCGTCCCCGGGGAGCTCGACCGCGCGGGCCACGTCGAGCGCCGCGTCGTGATCGAGCCGCGCGTGGGCGAACATCCGACGCATCGCCACGTCGAAGTCGTCGGGGGCCTCCTCCGCGAGCGCGTCGAGCTCCGCGAGGGCCTCGCCCTCCCCCAGGCCGTGCCGCACGCTCGCCCGGAACGCCCGGCGCGCCCGCGTCGGCGGGACGAGCGCGAGGAGCCGGTCGATGGTCGCGAGCGCGTCCTGGCGGCGGCCCAGGTCGAAGAGGTGGCCCTCGAGCACCTCGAGCAGGCGCGCCTCGAGCGCCGGGGGCAGGCCGCGCAGGTCCGGGAGGCGGCGGGTGGCGTCCATCGCGAAGGTCTCCGCGACCGCGCGGAGCTGCGCGGCATCGTCGACGCGCATCTCCCGCCAGGCGAGCCCGGCGGCGCTCCGCGGCTCGGGGCCCGCCTCCTCGGCCGCGCCCGGCCGCAGGAGCCGATCGACGAGGGGCCGGGGCCGCCGCCCGTGCCGCGTCCAGCCCACCCCCTCGTGCGCCTCCACGAGCCACCGCACCCACGCCCCGGCGGCGGGCAGGTCGCCGGCGTCGAGCCGCCGGAGCGCCTCTTCGGCCAAATCCCCGGCCGTGGCATCACACCCGAGGTAGCGCCAGCCGTTTTCCCAGGTCAGCCAGGCGTCGAAGTCGGTCATCAGGAGCCGCGCCCGCACGACCGCGCCCACGCCGGGCACGACCTCCAGCACCTCCGCGCCCCCGTGCGCGAGGTCGACGAGGAACACCACTCCTCGCTCGTCGGCCTCCCGCCGCAGCGGGCCGAAGAGCGCGCCGACGTCGCCGGCGTGCGCCGAGCGGAGCCGCGCGAGGGCGGCCTCGTCCCGGTCCAGCCAGGCTCGGAGCAGGTCCCCGAGCAGCAGCGCGGGGTGGCCCTCCTCCAGCCCGAGCGACGCCCGCGGCGCGGGGCGGCCGAGCACGCCGCGGACGAGCTCCGGGGGCTGATCCACCGCGGCCGCGCCCGCGTCCAGGAGCGCCTCCCCGAGGGCGTAGGCGCGGAGTCCAAACGCGAGCGTGCCCGCCTTGCCCAGCGCGCGCAGGCGCTCCTTCGGCCCGTCGAAGCGCGCCTGCGCGGCGTCGATCGTGGTGTCCACGCCCCGCGTCGCCGCGAGCGCCAGGAGGAACGCTCCCTCGCCGTCCAGGTGCGGCGCCTCCTGCTCGACCCGCGCGACCGCCTCCTCGTGCCGGCCCAGCCGCACGAGCGTCTCGAGGAGGTCGAGCTCCATCGGCCCGAGGTATTCGCGCGCGAGCAGCTCGGCGGCGGCCTCCTCCAGCCGGGCGCCCGGCCCGAACGGGAAGCCGCTCGCGCCGAGCGTGAGGGCGCCGGCAAGGTGGAATTCCGCCTCCGGGAAGCCCGCCGCGACGGCCGCCTGGAGCGCCTCCACCGCCCCGTCCCGATCCACCCCGCGGACCCGCTGCCGCCCGAGCGCCTCGTGGAGGAGCACCTGGCCACGCCAGTACGCGCGGGCGCCGGGGTCGATCTCGGCTGCGTCGAGGCCACGGAGCGCGGCCTCCCGATGGCCGAGCCGCGCGCGGAGCAGGGCGCGGATCCCGTGGTAGGCCGGCTCGCCCGGGTGGTCGGCCACGAGCCGGTCGAGCCCGGCCACCGACGCGGCGAGGTCGCGGTCCGCGAGCTGGAAGGGCCGCAGCACCAGGGTGAGCCGCGCGCCGGCACGAACCCGGTCGGCCCACGCGCGCACCTTCCGCCGCTCGAGCAGGCCCAGCGCGCCCGCGCGCACCTCGCACACCGCGTGCGCCACGAGCTCGCCGGGGGTGTCCGTCCAGGTGACGGTCCAGCGGATGGGTCCGATGGCGCGGCGCTCGTCGTCGGGAACGCGCAGCGGCCCGACGCCCGGCGGGAGCCGGTAGCGGACGATCAGCGCGCGCCGCGAGGCGGGCACGGGGCCGGCGGTGAGCTCTTCCGGCGCCAACAGGTCGAGCGCGTCGTGGAGCGGGACCAGGAGGTCGTCCCGTGGCCCGACGAGCGGGTCCACGGCGGAGCAGCCCGCCGCCTCGACGCGCATCGAGCGGGCGTCCTCCGTGCCCGTCGCGACCGCCGACACGAGCTCGTCCGCGCCGAGCGCGTCCACGGCGTAGGCCTCGGCCTCGGCCTCGGCGAGGAGCCGCGCGGGCCACCCCCGCGCCTCCCGAAGGCCCACGACCCGCGACGGCCGGAGGAAGCGGACCTCCACGGTGCGCTCCTCCACGAGCGAGGGGATGGGCGTCGCGTCGGGCGTGCGCATGGACCTTCGGGGCGTGCGGGTATCGTAAGGCATCGGTGTGGATCGGCAGGGTCGCTCGCGAGCGAGCGTCCGCGGACGACGTCGTCCCGGGGCGCCCCCCCTGCCCGCGGACGGGCAGGGGTCGGTCCCCTCCAGGCGCGCGGCTGCGCCGCTTGGTCCGGCGGGCCGTCGCCGCTGCCGCGGCGCCGTCCCGCCGGGACCGCCCGCTGCGCGGGCGCCTTCCGGGCACCTGGCGCGGCGTGCGCGTCGGAGCCTCCTCGGGTCGACCGGTTCCCGCTCCGAGCCCCCGGCGGGATACGACGCGGCGATGGCGCTCACCCTCCACGGCTTCCCGTTCTCGACGTACACCTGGGCCGCCCGCATGGCGCTGCACGAGAAGGGCGTCGCCTACGAATTCGTGCGGCCCGACATGCGGTCGGAGGCCTACACCGCGCTGCACCCGTACCGGAAGATGCCCGTGCTCGAGCACGACGGCTTCCGCGTGTTCGAGGCCGCCGCGATCATGCGCTACGTCGACGAGGCCTTCCCCGGTCCCGCGCTCCAGCCCGCCGACGTGCGCGCCCGCGCGACGATGATGCAGTGGGTGAGCGCCTTCAACGACTACGTGGCGCCCACCGCCGTGCGCGGCGTGCTCATCCCGCGCTTCGTGCTCGGGCCGCGCGGGGTCGCGGTGGACGACAACGCCGTGCACGCCGCCGCGGCCGCCGCGCGCAAGGCGCTCGCGCCCTTCGAGGCGGCGCTCGCCACCTCGCCCTTCCTCGCCGGCGACGAGCTCTCGCTCGCCGACCTGCTGCTCGCGCCGGTCTTCGCCACCGGCGCCCCGCTCGCCGGCCGCGACCGCTACATCGACGGCGTGCCGAACCTGGTCAACTGGTTCGCCCGCATCGCCACGCGGCCGTCGTTCCGGGAGTCGATGCCGTCCTAGGGCGGCGGGGGGCCGGTGAGGGCGCCGGCGGCGAGGCGGCGGCCGTCCAAGGTCGGGGGATGAGCAAGCATCCGCCGACTTCGGACGGAAATACCGTCCAAGGTCGGGGGATGAGCAAGCATCCGCCGACTTCGGACGGAAATACCGTCCAAGGTCGGGGGATGAGCAAGCATCCGCTGACTTCGGACGGAAATACCGTCCGAGGTCGGGGGATGAGCAAGCATCCGCCGACTTCGGACGGAGATGGCGGCCAAGGACTCCGCGTCACCGTCGTGAGACACCTCGCTGTCGACCGGCGCGCCGCGTGAGGTGGCCGGAAGGCGGCCGCGCAGCGGCCGGTCCCGGCCCCGGGCCGGGACCGAGGCCCTCCGGGCCGAGCCTGGAGGACACCGACCCCCGGGGCGTCCGCGCCCCGGGGGGCACGCCCACCCCCCGGACCCGAGTTAGGGCCCCCGGCCGCGAGGGGCCGTGAAGCTGGTGGTCGCCGAGAAGCCGTCCGTGGCGCGGGACCTCGCGCGCGTGCTCGGGGTCCGCGGCAAGGGCGACGCCTGCCTGGAGGGCGACGACCTCCGGATCACGTGGTGCATCGGGCACCTCGCGGAGCTCGAGGACCCGGCCCACTACGCGCCGGAGTGGAAGCGCTGGTCGTTCGACACGTTGCCGATGATCCCCACGCGCTTCGACCTCCGCGTGCGCGACGGGGACGTGCGGGAGCACTTCGCGGCGCTGAAGAAGCTCCTGCGCGACCGCGGCGTGACCGAGGTGATCAACGCCTGCGACGCCGGCCGCGAAGGCGAGCTCATCTTCCGCTACGTGTACGAGCTCGCGGGCTGCAACCGGCCGGTGCGCCGCCTCTGGACGAGCTCGCTCACCGACGAGGCGATCCGCGACGCCTGGGCGCGCCTGCGGGCCGGGGCGGACTTCGACGCGCTCGCCGACGCGGCGCGCTGCCGCTCCGAGGCCGACTGGCTCGTGGGCCTGAACGCGACGCGCGCGCTCACGTGCCTCGCGCGGCAGGGCGGCGGCGAGCAGCTCCTCTCCGTGGGGCGCGTGCAGACGCCCACGCTCGCGATGATCGTGGCGCGGGACCGCGCGATCGCGGCCTTCGTCCCGGAGCCGTACTGGCTCGTGAAGGCGCGGTTCGTCGCCGCGAACCCCGACGGCTCGGAGGGCGCCTGGGAGGCCACGTTCTTCCAACGCGCGCGGGACCGGGGCGAGCGCGAGAGGGAGGGCGGGCCGGACGGCGAGCGCGAGGCGCCTCCCGCCGAGCGACTCCTCGACAAGGGCACGGCCGAGGCGATCGCGGCGGCCACGGACGGCCGCGCGGGCACGGTGTCGGAGGCCGAGCGCAAGCGCGTCCGCGAGCAGCCGCCGCTGCTCTACGACCTCACGTCGCTCCAGCGCCGCGCCAACGAGCGCTACGGGCTCTCCGCGCCGCGCACGCTCCAGATCGCGCAGGCGCTCTACGAGAAGCACAAGCTCATCACCTACCCGCGCACGGACGCCCGCTACATCACGCCGGACCAGGTGGCGGGGCTGCCCGCCGTGCTCGAGGGGCTCGGTGGGCTCGCCGTGTACCGGCCGTTCACCGACGCGCTGCTCGCCAGGCCGATCGCGCCCGGCCCGCGCGTGGTCGACGCCGCCGAGGTCGGCGATCACCACGCCATCCTACCCACCGGCCGCACGCCCGACGCCGCGCGCCTCGACCCCGACGAGCGCCGGGTGTTCGACCTCGTGGCCCGCCGGCTCATGGCGGCGCTCTCGCCGGACGCGATCTTCGACGCCACCACGCTGATCGTGGAGGTGCCGCCGTCGCCGCGGGCGCCGGAGCTCCCCCCGCTGCTCTACCGCGCGCGCGGCCGCGTCTGCCGCGAGCAGGGCTGGCGCGCCGTCGACCCGCCCGGGAAGAGCCGCGAGGTGGACCTCCCGAACGTGGACCGCGGCGACCCCGCCCGCGCGGCCGAGGTGCGCGTGGTCGAGGAGAAGACCCGCCCGCCCCGCCCCTACAACGACAGCACGCTGCTCGGCGCGATGGAGACCGCCGGCCGCACGCTCGACGACGAGGCGCTCAAGCGCGCGATGCGCCACGCGGGCCTCGGCACGCCGGCGACGCGCGCGGCCATCCTCGAGACGCTGCTCGCCCGCAAGTACGTGGAGCGCCAGGGCCGCGACCTGCGGGCCACCGAGCGGGGGACGGCGCTCGTGGACGCGGTGCCGCTCGACGAGCTCAAGTCCGCCGAGCTGACGGGCCGCTGGGAGGCGCGCCTCGCGGCCGTCGCGGAAGGCCGGGACGCGCGGGACGCCTTCATGCGGGACGTGGCCACGCACGTGCGCGAGGTCGTCGCCGCGATCGCCGCGGCCGCGCCACCCCCGGCGGAGATCTCCGACAAGGAGCCGTCGGCGCGGCTGGGCCCCTGCCCGCTCTGCGGCGCGCCGGTGCGCGAGCGCCCGTCGGTGTTCTCCTGCGACACCGGCCGCGCCTGCGCGTTCGTGGTCTTCAAGACGATGTCCACCCGCAAGATCAGCGCCCGCATGGTGCGGCAGCTCTTGAAGGAGGGCCGCTCCGAGCTCGTGAAGGGCTTCAAGAGCAAGGCGGGCAAGCCCTTCGACGCCGCGATCGAGTGGCGGGAAGGCAAGGTGCAGTTCGCGTTCGCGCCGCGGGAGGGGGAGGGGGCGGCGTCCGCGCCGTCCGCGGCGACGCCCAGGCCCGCGGCGACCGCGCCGTCCGCGCCGTCCGCGGCGACGCCCAGGACCGCGGCGACCGCGCCGTCCGCGCCGTCCGCGG
>CAYWGD010000095.1:0-28917 GCA_964457335.1 uncultured Enterobacteriaceae bacterium
CCGCGGGCGTCGCCGCCGCGGGGTCCCCGACCGCGGGGCCCCCGACCGCGGCCGAGCCCGTGGTCGCCGACGCCGCCCCGGTCCCGGAGGACGCGCGCGCCTCCGCCGCGAGCCGCGTCGCCGGCGCGTGGCAGGGCACCTGGAACGGCCGCCCCTTCACGCTCACGCTCACGGCCGAAGGCGGCGACCGCGTCGGCGGCCGCCTCGACGTGCTCGTCGGCACCGCCCACCGGAGCTTCCGCCTCGCCGGCACGATCGACGACGCCGGCCGCTTCACGCTCGCCGAGGCGGCCTCCCCGGGGTGGTGGATCGACGGCAAGCTCGCGGGCACGACCCTGAGCGGCGCGCTCCGGCACCCCGACGCGAAGCAGGCGACGGCCTACACCGCGCGGCGGAAGTAGGCGGGCGCCGTCCGTCGCGGCCATCCCGCGATGGGCCGAGTCGTCCCCCACCGCGGCGGCGCGAGTGGCCCCCGTGGTCCCGGGTCACCGGGTGGAGGACGGAGCTCGTTCGGTCCGGGCGCGCGCCAGGTCGGTGGAACCAACCCGGCGCGGTGTCACCCGGCGCCTGTCATCGGAGATGGGTGAGTGGGCATCCGGCGGCCGGCCGCTCGGCTCGACCGCATCGCCGGCCGATCAGCTCGTGCGGACCTCGATCCGCCGCGGCTGGGCCTGGGCGGTCTTGGGGAGCCGCACGCGGAGCACGCCGTGCTCGAGCTTCGCGGTGATCCCCTCCACGTCGATGCCCTTCGGCACCAGGAACACGCGGCGGTAGTCGACGTTGGCGAACTCCTGGGCCACCGCGTCGCCCGGGTTCTCCCCGAGCTGGGTGGTGGCCTCGAGCGTGAGCTCGTCCCGCTCCAGGTTCAGGCGCACGCCCTCTTCCGGGACGCCGGGGAGATCGGCGGTGACGAGCACGTCGGTGTCGGACTCGTAGATGTCGACCCGGGGGGCGAGCACGGGCCGCTCGGGGCGCGGGGTCGCGCCGTTGGTGGTCTGCATGAGAGCCTCCTGCGGGTGTGTCAGTTGGTCTGGACGGGGATGGTGCGGGCCACGGCCTTGGCGCGCTTGGGGAGCGTGACCGTGAGGAGCCCGTTCTTCACGACGGCGGTGATCCCCTCCACGTCGATGGGCACGCCGAAGCGGACCGAGCGCGAGAAGCGGAGGGTCGGGCGCTCGCGGCGCACCGCGGCGTAGCCCTCGGGCGCGGTCGGCGCGCGCTCCCCGGAGAGGGTGAGCACGTTCTTGTCGAACGAGATCTGCACGTCCTTCTCGGTGAGGCCGGGCACCTCGGCCACGACGACGACGTTGGCGCCGGCGTCCCACACGTTGACACGCACCCAACCGCCGGCGGCGGGGGCGTTGAGCACGCCCGGGTGATCCATGATCTCGGGGAAGAAGTGGGCCATACGGCGCGAGAAGGGGCCGAGGCCGAAGAGCGTGCGCTCCAGCTCCATGATGGGCGACATGGCAGACTCCGAATGGTCGTTGGTTGGGGGGCCGCCGGCGCGAGGGAAACGTGCCAGCCAACCCGGACGCCCAAGAGAGAATCACCGCCGACGGAGCGTCAAGCCCCAGGCGACGTCCGACCCGCGCACCCGCTCGTCCCCCGCCCGGCGAAGGCCGCGACTACGGCAAAATCAGCCGCAAACGCGGGCCGACCTCCACCGTGAGCGTCTGCTCCCCGGTGTGGAAATCTCCGTCGATCATGTAGGAGATGGGGGCGTTGGCCCGCATGACGAGACGTTTCGTGACCGCGCTGCGGATGCCCGGGTGGGCCGTCGGGCGCGCGAGCCAGATGCGCCCGAGCTCGCCCACGAGCGCCGCGGGCGGGCAGCCGAACGCGACCGCGTGCACGTGCCCCGGGTGCCGCGGCGCGAGGTGGAAGGGGCGGAAGCGGAGCCCGATGTCGTCCACCGTGCCAGCCCCGATGGAGAGGTAGGACGCCCGCTGCCACACCTCCCCGTCCGCCTCCACCTCGAGCTCGATGGGCCGCATGAGCCGCTCGAGCATCTTCCCGCCCGTGAGCGCCGACCAGGCCGCGCGCGCGAGGATCCAGGCCGCCTTGGCCGGCGAGGGCTCGGCCCCCTCGTAGTAGATCTCGAGGAAGTTCGAGATGAGCCCGTTCCCGAACAAAAAGCCGTACTGCGGCGTCTCGCCGGGCACGCAGAGCACGTTGCGCTCGACCTCGGGGAAGGGCTCGCCCGAGTGGTAGCGCGCCACCAGCGCGCCGAGGAGCTCCGCCGGGGTGCCGCGCACGCCGATGCCGCTCGCCACCGTGTTCATCGTGCCGCCGCGCAGGAGCGCGATGCGGGGGAGGGGATCGGCGCCGTAGGCCTGCAGGAACGCGGTGAGGACCACGTGCGCCGTGCCGTCGCCGCCGTTGATGGCGAGCACGTCCACGCCGTGGTCGCGGAAGCGGCGCGCCGCGTCCACCAGCTCGACGCGGTCCTTCGGCTGGGCCAGCTGGCCGCGCTCGCCGAGCAGGTAGGCGAGCTGTCCCGCGATGGCCGGGTAGCGCCGGTTCTGACGCGAGCGGGGGTTCGTGACGACCGCGATGCCGGGCAGGGCTCCTCCTGGCGCCGGATCGTACCCGGACGCGCGTGCGCCCGTTATTCCGGCCGGCGTGTCCCGCCCGGTCGTCGCCATCACCTGTGATCGCCGGGAGGGCGCGCCCGCGCCGCTCGGCCCCCGCGTGCGCCCCGGCCGGGCGCAGGTCTACCTCAACGAGTCCGTCGTGGAGCGTGTCCGCGCGGCCGGCGGCATCCCGGTGCTCCTGCCGCCCGGCGATCCCGACGCCGCGGAGGCGCTGCTCGACCGCGTCTCCGCGCTCGTGATCACCGGCGGCGCGTTCGACATCCACCCGCGCCACTACGGCCAGGCCGCGGTCGCCCGCGTCGATCGGATCGAGGAGGGCCGCACCGCGCTCGAGCTCGCCCTGGCGCGCGCCGCGGTGGAGCGCGGTCTCCCCCTGCTCGGCATCTGCGGCGGCATGCAGGCCCTCGCCGTGGCCCTGGGCGGCACCCTGGTGCAGGACATCGGCACCCAGGTGCCGGGCGCCCTGGAGCACGAGCAGCCGACCGACCCCGCGGCCCCCTGGCACCCGGTCCACGCCGAGGCTGCCTGGGCGGCCCTGTTCGGGGAGGTGGTGAATTCCACGCACCACCAGGCCGTCGCCGACCCCGGGCCCCTCGCCGTCGTGGGCCGCGCGCCCGACGGGGTGGTCGAAGCCGTCGCGCTCCCGGGCCACCCCTTCTGCGTCGGCGTGCAGTGGCACCCGGAGCTGCTCGACGGACGGCTCTTCGCCGCCCTGGTGTCTTCATGCGGATGATCCCCGCCCTCGCGCTCGCCTGCGCGCTCCCGGCCCTCGCCGCGCCCGACTCCCCCACCCACGGGACGCCCGCGGGCGCCGTGCCCGCTCCCCCCGAGGCCACCCCGTCCGAGGCCACCCCCGCCGCGCCCGCGGGCGCCAAGACGGCCGGCGCGGCCGCGGGCGCGGTATCCCCCGCGCAGGCCGACCTCGCCGCCGGCATCGCGGCGCTGAAGGAGAAGCGCGCCGACGACGCCGTCGCCGCCCTGACCCGCTGCGTCGAGGCCGACCCGGCGCTGCTCGAGTGCCGCTGGCAGCTCGGCTGGGGCTACTGGGTGAAGGGCGACTTCGACGCCGTCGTGCGCACCTGGGAGGGGCTCGCCGCCCTGGACCCCGCCTACGAGGCCGTCGCCACGCAGCTCCCCGCCGCCAAGGGGCAGGTCGAGGTGCGCCGGCTCGCCGCGGCCGCCCGGCAGAAGGCGCCCGCCACCTACGCCTCGAAGGCCCCCCCGGACGCCACGCTCCGCCTCCGCGCCGTCGGGGACCTCATGATCGGCACCGCCTTCCCCGAGGGCGCCCTCCCGCCGGACGACGGCGCCGGAACCTTCACGGCCGTGCGGGATCTCCTCCGGGACGCCGACGTGACCTTCGGGAACCTCGAGGGGCCGCTCTGCGACCTCGACGCCCCCTCCGCCAAGTGCAAGCCCGACGCCGCCCCGGGCAGCTGCTACGCCTTCCGGACGCCCACCCGCTACATGCGCTGGTACACCGACGCCGGCTTCGACGTGGTGAGCACGGCCAACAACCACGCCGTCGACTTCGGCGAGGAGTGCCGCGCGCAGACGGAGCAGGCGCTCCAGGGCGCCGGCATCCGCTACTCCGGCCGGCCCGGGACCCTCGCGCGCTGGGAGCAGAACGGGCTCACCATCGCGCTCATCGGCTTCCACACGAACCCCTCGGGGCACTGGCTCTTGGACACCGACACCGCCGTGGCGCTGGTGAAGGGCCTCGCCGCGGAGAACGACCTCGTCGTCGTGAGCTTCCACGGCGGCGCGGAGGGCGGCAAGGCCACGCGCGTGCCCGTCGGCCCCGAGACCTTCTACGGCGAGGACCGCGGGGACTTGCGGGTGTTCACCCACGCCGTCGTCGACGCGGGCGCCGACCTCGTGCTCGGGCACGGCCCGCACGTGCTGCGCGCCATGGAGCTCTACAAGGGCCGGCTCATCGCCTACTCGCTGGGCAACTTCGCGACCTACGGCCGCTTCAACCTCTCCGGCAACCAGGGCATCGGCGCGGTGCTGGAGGTCGAGCTCGCCCGTGACGGAGCGTTTGCCGCCGGGCGCATCCTCGGGACGCGCCAGGTCGGCGAGGGCATCCCGGTCCCCGACCCGGAGAACGCCGCCGCCGACCTGGTCCGCGTGCTCGGCGAGCAGGACTTCCCGGGCACCACGGTGCGCGTCGCGCAGGACGGCACCCTGGCCGCCCCGACGGCCGTCGCCAGCCCGAAGTAGGCGGCCGAGCGGCGCCCGGGCGCCGGGGGTGCGGGGGCGGAGCCCCCGCCGGGGGGCGTTGCGGGGGGGGGCCCCCGCCCCAAGAAGCGGAGCCCAAAACGCCGAAGGGCCGACCTCGCGGCCGGCCCCCGGACTCGTTCACGCAGGCGGGACCTGCGCGCGGCTACCAGTCGGTGTCGCTCCCACCGCCGTCGTCCTCGTCGTCACGGCCCTTCTTGCGGGCGCCCTTGCGGCGCTCCCACTCGGCCGTCTTGCGGCTGCGCTCCTCGTCGATCGCGGACTCGGTCTGCCGGCGCCCGCCGAAGCTGCGCCCGCCGCCGGGACGACCGGCGCCGTAGCCACCGCCGCCACCACCACCGTAGCCGCCGCCGCCGCCACCACCGCCGTAGCCGCCGCCACCACCGCCGTAGCCGCCGCCCGCGGGACGCGGAGGACGGTCACCCCAGGAGCCGCCGCCACCGCCGGCACCACCACCGCCGCCGTAGCCGCCGCCTGCGGGACGCGGAGGACGGTCACCCCAGGAGCCGCCGCCACCGCCGGCACCACCGCCGCCGTAGCCACCACCCCCGCCGCCGCCGTAGCCGCCACCGGCCGGGCGCGGGGGGCGATCGCCCCAGGAGCCGCCACCACCCCCACCACCGTAGCCGCCACCCTCACGGGGCGGGCCGCCGGAGCGGGAATACACGGAAGGACCGGCGCCGTCCGGGCGCGGACGCCGCGGAGGACCACCAGGGCCGCCACCACCCTCGCGGGGGCGGGCGATGTTCACCTTGAGGGGACGACCATCGAGCATGAACCCGTCGAGCGCGGCGACCGCGTCCTCGGCGAGCTTCTCGCTGGCCATCTCCACGAACCCGAAACCACGGGGACGCCCGGTTTCACGGTCGATGATCAGGTTGACGGAGACGACCTCACGGCCGTTCTGGGAGAAGACTTCCCGCACCTCGTCATCGGTGATGCGGTAGGGGAGGTTCCCCACGTAGACATTGCGGGACATTTAGGCCCGTGGCTCTCTCGGGTTGAAGGCAGTTGTAGGATCGCGAACAACGGGGCGCCCGTCAAGAGCCCCCGCAAGAATTCGATCTAAGGACCGCGTCACCACTGGACCAGGGCTTCGATCCCGTATTGCGGTCGGACGACGAAAAAGTTCTTCGCCGGGCTGGTCTGCAGCACGTCGAACATCCAGGCCTTGCCGAACAGGCGCGCCCCGTACCGACCGAAACGGACGAGCGCGTCCGCCCCCACGACGCCCGCCACGTCGGGGCGGATGGAGAAGTAGGTGTCGGTGTCGGACGGCGCGTCCGGCGAGAGGTTGGCCGCCCAGATGACGCCGCCGCCGCCGCGCACGAACACGTCCCAGGCCCAGCGCTTCGGCTGGGCGTGCGGGATGCGGAGGCCAGGCGTGGCGTAGATGCCGTGCCGGAGCCGGTAGTAGTCGGGGGTGCCCGCGTCCGCCGGGCCATCCCACGTGTAGTCCTGGGCGATCGGCACCGGCGACGCGAACCCGCCGATGTCGAGCGCGATGAGCCGCGTGAGCCGCGAGTCGAGCCCACCGGTCACGCCGAAGCCCGACGGACCGTCGACCATGTTGAGCCCGACGTGGACGCGGTTCTGCGGCTCCAGCGCCATGCTCTGGGCATGCGCCGGCGCGAAGGCCGCGAGGAGGAGGGTCAGGAGCGCGAACAGCATCGTGGTCACCGATCGGGCGGGGAGTATAGCCGGGAGGTCTTCCGCTCGGGCTTTCACGAGCCGGCGTCGAAGAGGTTCCGGTGGAGGCGCAACAAGCCGCCGAGATCGTTGACCTCCTCCGGGTAGCGCGGCACGACCTTGAGCCAGAGCCCCGGTCCCGCGTAACGACGGAGCTCCTCCACGCGGGAGGCTTCGAGCGCCGCGAGGTCGCGGAGGCGACGGTGGGCGGCCCCCAGGCGGGCCAGGATCGGCCCTGCGGTCGCGGCGTCCAACGCGCGGGCCCGCTCCCCGATCAGCGCCTCCACGTCGGGCGAGGCCTGGGTGGCCGCGTGCACCTGGTTGACGACGACGCCGCCGATGGGGAGGCGCCGCGTGCGGAGCTCGTCGAGGAAGAACCGGGCCACGTCGACCGAGGGCTCGGTCGGAGCGCTCACGACGAGGAACGCGGTCTGGTTCGAGGCGAAGAGCCGCCCGACCGCCTCGTGGCGCTCCCGGAAGCCGTCGTAGAGGTCGCGGAAGAGCGTGAAGAAGACGGAGAGCTCGTCGAGGAACTCGCGGCCGAAGATGTGGCCCAACAGCCGGTACACCACCGCGGACGTGCTCATGATGAGCCGCTTCCCGAAGACCTTCTCCTCCTCGTAGGGCGTCAGGAACCACTTCATGATCTGGCGATCGAGGAAGCGGGCCAGCCGTCCGGGGGACTCCAGGAAGTCGAGCGCGTTCTTCACGGGCGGCGTGTCGAGCACGATGAGGTCGTAGCGATCGGAGCTGTGCACGTCGTAGAGCCGCTCGGTGGCCATGTACTCCTGGCTGCCGGAGAAGCTCCCCGCCATGTGGCGGTAGATCTTGTTGGCGAAGATCGCCTCGCGCGTGGCCTCGTCCTTGGCGACGCGGCGGATCACGTCGTCGAGGGTGCTCGGCGCGTCGAGCATCATCGCCCAGAGCTCGCCGCTCGTGCGGTCGCCGAGGTCGATCCGGACCTCGGTGTTGCCGAACTCGGAGAGGCCGAGCGAGTTGGCGAGGCGGCGGGCGGGGTCGATGGTGAGCACGAGCACCCGGCGCCCCTCGAGCGCCGCCTTCAGCGCGATGGCGGCCGCGCTCGTGGTCTTGCCGACGCCGCCGGAGCCGACGCACACCAGGAGTCGCTGCCGCTGGACGAGCTGGTCGAGCGTCATGCGCCCCCCCGCAGGTCGACCGGCACCGAGCTCGTGCGCGCGAGGGCGGCCGTGAGCTGGCCGACCACGCGGAGCGCGCCCTCTCCCCGCGCGAGCACCGGGAGGACGAGGACCGGGACGTGGAGATCCGCCCGCAGGCGCGCCAGGGAGTCGGCGGTGGCCTGCTCGAGCTGGGCCTCCCACCGGCCGGCCTCCACCACCTCGCGCGCGAGCCCGTCCGTGGGCTCGGCCAGGAGCTTCCCGAGCAGCTCCTTCTCCGCGTCGGACAAGGACGGCGAGGTGGACCGGTTGAGCACGACCATCGGGACCCGGAGCGGCGCGAGGTCGGCCCACACCTTCCGCGTGGTCTCGATCGTCTCGTTGACGACCATCTCCTCGGGGAGGGCGACGAGCACGAGACGCGTGTCCCCCTGGGTGTAGAGGTTCACGAGGTCGTCCGCGCAGCGGCGGATCGGCCCGGCCTCGAAGAGCCGCCGCGCCGTGAACGCCACGGAGAGCATCGCGACCGCGTTGCCCGAGGCGGGCATGTCGACCACCACGAGATCGTAGCTGCGCGCGAGCGTCATCACCCGCCAGAGCACCACGAGGTCACGCGCGCCCGGCGTGGCCTCGAGGAACACGCTGACGATGTGGTTCTTCATGATGAGGCGCACGACCCGCGGCAGTGAGACGATGTCCTCCAGCCAATCGCCGAGCGCCTCGACCCACTCGACGTTCGAGATCGAGAGGTTCCGGGCCACCTCGGTGGGCGTGTAGGTCGGCTTCGACCCGAAGATGCCCGTGAGCGACGGGCGCTGGTTGTCGAGCTCGACGACCAGCGTCTTCCGGCCCTGCGCGGCCGCGAGCCGCCCGATCGCGGCCGCCACCGAGGTCTTGCCCGTACCGCCCTTGCCGCTCACGAAGAGCACGCGGGACCGGAACAGCTGGGCCGAGTCGGCGACGGGCGCGCTCATCTACCAGCGCACCAGCGTGGCGCCCCAGGTGAGCCCCGCGCCGAACGCGACGAGCAGCGCGATCTGGCCCGGCTGGATGCGGCCCTCCTGGGCGGCCTCGTGGAGCGCGATGGGGATCGAGGCCGCGGTGGTGTTCCCGTACCGCTGGATGTTGTGCACCACTTTCTCGGGGGGGAAGCCGAGCTGGCGCGTCACCATCTCGTTGATGCGCATGTTCGCCTGGTGCGGCACGAGCAGCGCCACGTCGTCGAGCGTGAGCCCGTTCCGGGCGAGGATGCTCCGCGTGACCTCGGGGAGCCGCTCGACCGCGTGCTTGAACACGGCCTTGCCGTCCATCCGGGGGAAGTGCGCGCCGCGGGCCAGCATCTCGTCGGTGAGGCGCGGCGTGTGCCGGCTCGCGGGGGCCTCGAGCATGAGGATCTCGGCGTAGCGGCCGTCCGCGTGGAGCTCGGAGTCGAGGATGCGCCGATCGCCGTCGGTGGCGGTCACGACCGCGGCGCCCGCGCCGTCCCCGAAGAGCACGGTCACGTCGCGCCCGCGCGTCGAGAGGTCGAGCCCGGAGCTGTGCACCTCGCCGCCGACCACGAGCACGTTCTTCATCATCCCCGCGCGGATGTAGGCGTCCGCGGTGGCGAGGCCGTAGATGAAGCCCGTGCACTGGTTGCGGATGTCGAGCGTCGCGATGCCCGGAACGCCGAGGCGCGCCTGCAAGAGGCAGCTCGAACCCGGGAAGTTGATGTCCGGCGACAGCGTGGCGAAGAGGATCAGGTCGAGCTCCTCCGCGGCGATCCCCGCCTCCGCGAGGGCCTCGCGGGCGGCGTGCTCGCCGAGCTCGGCCGCGCCGACGTTCCCGTCGACCCAGCGGCGCTCCCGGATGCCCGTGCGCTGGTGGATCCACTCGTCGGACGTGTCCATCCACTGCTTGAGGTCGTCGTTGGTGACGACGCGGTCGGGCACGTGGTGCCCCATCCCGGCGATACGGCTGCCGCGCATCGGGTGCCTCCTCAGATGTCCAGGTTGCGCACGTTGAGCGCGTTCTGCTGGATGAAGTCGCGACGAGGCTCCACCTGGTCGCCCATCAGCACGGAGAACACCGTGTCCGCGCCGACGATGTCCTCCACCTGCACGATCTGGAGCGTGCGCGCCTCGGGGTCCATCGTCGTCTCCCAGAGCTGCTCGGGGTTCATCTCGCCGAGGCCCTTGTAGCGCTGGATCTCGAACCCCTTCTGGGCACCCTCGAGGATGTCCTGCCGGAGCTCCAGGTACGTGTGCCGCACCACGCTGCCCTGCACCCGCGCGGGCAGCGGCAGGATCGCCGCGATCTCCTCGCGCTGGCGCCGCAGCGACTCCTGGTCCGCCTGGCTCGCCGCGCTCCCGAGGAGCGTGACCTGCTCGTGGCTCTCCTGGAGCGTGCGCACCGCGAGGAGCGGGGCGCCCTCGGCGTCCGTCTGCACCGCGACCTCGAGCACGTCGAGGTTCGGCGCCACCTCGGCGAGGCGCGCCTTCAGCGCCTCCGCCAGCGCGTCCCAGCCCGCCCGGTCGGTGGGCGGGGGGCTCGCGAGGTGGAGGTACTGGTCGAGGACGACCTTCTGGTAGCGACGCTCGAGCCGCGCGAGGCGGCTCGTGTACTGCGTCAGCCGCTTGGACAGGTCGGAGAGCTGCTCGCCCTCGACTTCGACCCCGCTCTCCGACACGACGGTGAGGTGCGCGGCGCCCTGCTCGAAGAGGAAGGCGTCCTTCGCCGCGTCGTCGCGGAGGTACTTCTCGAACTTGCCGCGCTTCACCCGGTAGAGCGGCGGCTGGGCGATGTAGAGGTGCCCGTTCGTCACGAGGTGCGGCATGTGCCGGTAGAAGAAGGTGAGGAGCAAGGTCCGGATGTGGGACCCGTCCACGTCGGCGTCCGTCATGATGATGACGCGCCCGTAGCGGAGGCGGGCGGGGTCGAACTCCTCGCCGATGCCGCAGCCGAGCGCGCTCACGAGGATCTGGATCTGCTCGCTGCCGAGCATCCGGTCGAAGCGCGCCTTCTCGACGTTGAGGATCTTCCCGCGGAGCGGGAGGATCGCCTGGTACTTGCGGTTGCGGCCCTGCTTGGCGGAGCCGCCCGCGGAGTCGCCCTCGACCAGGTAGAGCTCGCACTTCGCCGGATCGCGCTCCTGGCAGTCCGCGAGCTTGCCGGGGAGGCCGCCGCCGTCGAGCACCGTCTTGCGGCGGGCGAGGTCACGCGCCTTGCGCGCGGCTTCACGGGCGCGGGCGGCCTCGATCGACTTCATCACGATCGTCTTCGCGACGAAGGGGTTCTCCTCGAGGAAGAACGCGAGCTGCTCGTTGACGATGGCCTCGGTCAGGCCCTTCGCGTCGGAGTTGCCGAGCTTCGTCTTGGTCTGCCCCTCGAACTGCGGCTCGGCGATCTTCACCGAGAGCACCGCGGTGAGGCCCTCGCGGATGTCCTCGCCGGTGATGCTCTCCTGCTTGCCGCCCTTGAACAGGTTGTTCGCGGTGGCGTAGGCGTTGACGGTGCGGGTGAGCGCGGCCTTGAGCCCGCTCACGTGCGTCCCGCCCTCGATCGTGTTGATGTTGTTCGCGAAGCTGAAGATCGTCTCGGTGTACGCGGTGGTCCACTGGAGGGCCATCTCGACCTCGAGGCCCTCCTTGCCGCCCTTGAGGTACACCGGCGGGCGGTGCACCGCGTCCTTCGCGTTGTTGAGGTGCTCCACGAAGCTGACGATGCCGCCCTCGTAGTGGAAGTTCTCCCCGCGCTCGTCGCGGAGGTCCTTCAGCTCGATGGAGAGGCCGGGGTTGAGGAACGCGAGCTCGCGGAGGCGGTTGGCGAGCACCTCGTACTGGAGCTCCACCGTCTCCTGGAAGATGATGGGATCGGGCCAGAACTGCACCCGCGTGCCGCGCTTGCCCTCCGACGGGCCGGCGACCGAGAGCGGCGTGACCGGGGCGCCCGTCGCGTACTTCTGGGTGAAGTGCTTGCCGTCGCGCCAGATGTCGAGCTGCAGGCGCTCCGAGAGCGCGTTCACGCAGGAGACGCCGACGCCGTGGAGCCCGCCGGACACCTTGTAGCTGTCCCGGTCGAACTTTCCGCCGGCGTGGAGCACGGTGAGCACGACCTCCGCGGCGGGCCGCCCCTCGGTGGGGTGGATGTCCGTCGGGATGCCGCGGCCGTTGTCCTCGACCGAGCAGGAGCCGTCCTCGTGGAGCGTCACCTTGATGTGCGAGCAGTGCCCGGCGAGCGACTCGTCCACCGAGTTGTCCACCACCTCGTACACGAGGTGGTGCAGGCCGCGCGAGCCGATGTCGCCGATGTACATCGACGGGCGCTTGCGCACCGCGTCCAGGCCTTCCAGGACCTGGATGCTGGACGCGCCGTAGTCCTTGGCTGGGGCCGGCCCCGTGGGATCCATCCGTTCTGCCTCTTCCGAACCGAAAGGGCTTAACCGGTTGTCGGCCGATCCGGGGCATCGCCGGGCGACGCCACGGACGCCGCACCGGCGACCACGCGCAGGACGCGCACCTCGCCGGACACGGCATCCCGGGGCACGTAGCGCGCGTCGGTGGTGGTCAGGAAGATCTGCACGCCGAGCGACCCGAGCAAGCCGACGAGGCGCGCGGTGCGCCCGGGATCGAGCTCGCTGCCGAGGTCGTCGAGCAGGAAAAGGGGCGCTTCGCCGACCGCTCTGGCCACCTCGAGCTCGGCCAGCTTCCACGCGAGCACCACGGAGCGCGCCTGGCCCTGCGAGGCGTACGCCCGCGCGCCCCGCCCCTCCACGGAGAACGCGAGGTCGTCGCGCTGGGGGCCGCCGAGGGTGCGGAAGGCGGCTCGCTCCGCGGCCCGCTGCTTTCCGAGGCGCTCCTCGTAGCGGCCCGCGAGCGTCGCCTCGTCGCCTTCTCCGAGCCAGGGCTCGTAGGCGACGGTGGCGGCCTCGGCGCCGGCGAAGGTGCCGTAGGCGCGCGCGAACGCGGGCGCGACGGCGTCGACCAACTCGGCGCGCGCGCGGCTGACCGCGGCGCCGAGCGGCGCGAGCTGGGCGTCGAGCACGTCGAGCTCGGCGTCGGAGGCCCGGCCGGTCTTCAGCAGGGCGGCCTTGTGGTCCAGCACCCGCTTGTAGTCGCGCGCAACCGCGAGGTAGCCGGGCCGCACCGCGAGCACCGCGCGGTCGAGCAGCGCCCGCCGGAGCGCGGGCTCGCCCCGGACCGGCGCGATGTCGCCGGGCACGAAGTAGGTGGCGCGGAAGCCGGAGAGCCACGTCACGGCGTCGATCGCGCGGTCGTCCCGCCGGAGCGTCCGGGTGCTCTCGCTGAAGCTCCAGGACAACTTCCGGACCATCCCCTCGGAGCGGACGACGCCCTCGACCTCGGCGCGCGCCTCGCCCCACGCCACGAGCTCGGCGCTGCGGGCGGTGCGGAAGCTCCGCAGCGTGCCGAGCAGCCCGATCGCCTCGAGCCAGTTCGTCTTGCCCTGGCCGTTGTCGCCGACGAAGGCGACCAGCGGGGCGTCGACGTCGAGCACCCCCCGGGGGAGGTTGCGGAAGCCGGCGACGGAGAGGCGGAGGAGCTTCACGGGCGCCTACGTGTCGAGGGACGTGCCGGCTCGGGGGGTCCGGGGGGCCGCCGGCCCCCCGGCGGGGGTCCAGGGGGCGGCGCCCCCGGCGGGGGCGTTGCGGGGGCGGCGCCCCCGCCCCAAGAGCAGCTAGTCGAGCCGGACGGGCATGATGACGAAGAGGGCGCGCTCGTCGTCGGGGTCGCGCAAGAGGCACGGGGAGAGGGTGTCCCCGAGCTCCGCGACGACGCGCGGGCCCTGGAGGACGCCGAGCACGTCGAGGAAGAAGCGCGCGTTGAAGCCCATCGTGATGGGCTCGCCGGACAGATCGGCGGGGAGCTCCTCGCGGGAGTCGCCGGCGTCGAGCTTGCGGGCGGTCAGCACCAGCCCGTCGCCCGAGAAGGCGAAGCGCACGGAGTGGGCGCCGTCGGTCGCGAAGATCGACACGCGCTTGAGCGACTCCTGGAGCTGGTCGCGCTCGAGCACGACCTTGCGCTTGAAGCTCGTGGGGAGGACCTGGCGGTAGTCGGGGAAGTCCGCCTCGAGGAGCCGCAGGTGCAGCATCACGCCGGGCACGCGGAAGAGCGCCGCGCGCTCGCCGAACGCGATCTCGGCCGCGCCGTCGTAGCCGTCCAGGAGGCGCCGGATCTCGCCCAGGGCCTTGCGCGGGAGGAGCATCTTGCGCGCGATGCCGAGCTCGCCCTCGTAGGGCGCCTGCGACCAGCAGAGGCGGTTGCCGTCCGTCGAGACGAAGCGCACGGTGCGCTCCTCGCCAGGGATGTCCTCGACGTGGGCGCCGTTGAGGCCGTAGCGGTTGTCCTCGGGGGCCACCGCGAACAGCGTCTGGTCGATCACCCGGCGCAGCTCGGTCGACGCGATGGTCAGCACGCGCGACTGGTCGAGCGGCGGCGTGACGGGGAACTCCGCCGCGGCGTAGCCGTTGAGCTTGAACGAGGAGTTGCCGCACTTCACCTCGACCCGGAGGTTCTCGCCGAGCCGGACGGTGACCACGTCGGGCGGCAGGACCTTGGCGATCTGGAAGAAGTTCGCCGCGTCGACCGCGACCTCTCCGGGCTCGCGGACGTTGGCCGCGAAGTCCCCGAGGAACGTCATGGCCTTGTCGGTGGCGACCATGCGCACGCCCTCGGGCCGCGCCTGCAGGAGCACGGACGAGAGGATGGGGGTGGTGCTGCGCTTCTCGACGATGCCCTGCACGCGCGTCAACGCACGGGTCAGGTCGTCACGGGTGATGAGGAACTCCATCGCGCTTCGGCTCCGATTTCAGGGGATCTTTGATTTCTCAGCTGAGATCGATCTGATGATCTCCATGAGCCCCTGTGGATTTGTGGATTTCTGGGATTCTTCGGGTTTGGGCTTGATAGTGGCGCCGGATAACTCACGCATCGCGGCGGGACAACGAGGGGGTTCTCCCCAGGGGTCGGTGGCGCGCGGGCGGCTGGGGACAACCCGTCCGGTCATCCCCAGGCGCTTCCCTCAGCGGTCCCCCGGCCATCCGCAGGGTTGTCCACAGGGGGCACGCCCGGGAGGGGTCAGGCGCCCCCTCGGCACATCTTCTCCAACATCTCGAGCTCGGCCCGGAGGTTCGGGTTCGTCTTGATGTCGGACTCGATCTTCTTGCAGCCGTGCTGCACCGTCGAATTGTCGCGGTTGAACTCCCGCCCGATCTCCGGGAAGGACAGCCCCGTGATGCGACGGGTCAGGTACATCGCCACCTGGCGCGGGTGGGCGATGTTCGCCGGGCGCCGGTTCCCGCGGATGTCGGCCGCGCGCACGTGGTAGTGCTCGGCGACCCGGGTGATGATCTGCTCGGCGCTCGGGGGCGGCGCGGGTGGCGGGATGATGTCGCTCATCCGGTCCTGGATGAACTGCATCGAGATCGCCTGCCCGTAGAAGGAGTGCAGCGCCGAGAGGCGGTTGAGCACGCCTTCGAGCTCGCGGACGCTGTTCCGGACGCGCTGGGCGATGGTGTACTGGACGTCCGTCGGGATGTCGAGGCGCATGGCGCTCGCCTTCGTGCCGAGGATGGCCATCATCGTCTCGACGTCGGGCGGCTGCACGTCGGCCAGGAGCCCCTGCTCGAACCGTGTCCGTAACCGGGGCTCGAGCTTTCCGATGCTTCGCGGCGGCTCGTCGGAGGTGATGACGATCTGCTTGCCCTCGGCCCGCATGGCCTCGAAGACGTAGAAGAGCTCCTCCTCCGTCCGGTCCCGGCCGGCGAGGAACTGCACGTCGTCGAGGATCAGGAGATCCACCTCGGTGCGGAAGCGCTCGCGGAACTCCGGGATGGAGCGCGTCTGCAGCGCGCGCACCATGGCGGTGAAGAAGTTCTCGGCCGTGCAGTAGTAGACGCCCGCGGCTCCGCCGGAGCGGCTGATCACGCGGTTGCCGATCGCGTGCACGAGGTGCGTCTTGCCGAGCCCGGTGCCGCCGTAGATGAACAGCGGGTTGTGGGCGCGCCCGGGCGCGTCCGCCACCGCGATCGAGGCGGCGTGCGCGAACTCGTTGCACTTGCCGACGACGAAATTGTCGAAGGTGCGCGACCGGTCGAGGTGCGTGGCGGCGCGGCGCGCGGGCATGGGGACCGGCGCGTCGTCGTCCTGGGGGGCGCCGTTCCAGGTCATCTCCACCTGGACGGGGCGGCCCGCCGTCTCGGCCCACGCCGAGGTGATGTCCCCGAAGAGGTTGTCCCGGATCCAGTCGTGGTAGTACTGGCTGTCGGCACGCAGCCGCACACGGTCGGTCTGGATCTGCTCTGGTCGGAGGGCGCCCCGGATCCAGATCTCCATGTTCTGATCGCCGATCTTGCGCTCCAGCGCCGCGCAGAAGCGATCCCACGCCTGTTCCATCGACACGTCACCCCTCCGGCCCATCGCGGCCGTCCGGACCCCGTCACCCGCCGTGCCACGACGGTATCTCCGAGGCCCGTGGCTCCGGTGTACCGCAGTGATTCTGATCTCTCAAGGCCGATGATCGCCCGCAAGTAGCTGCGACGACGTCGGGACGTCGAAGAATTCGGGAGCTTCGAACGCCCGGAGGCGCGAAGATCCGAGGATCTCCGCCTTGCCGGCGTACACGGCGGGCATTAGAAGGCGGCGCCGTGCCAGAGGCACGCACAGGGCACGGAGGTTCCAATGAGCAAGCGTACGTTTCAGCCGCACAACATCCGCCGCAAGCGCACCCACGGGTTCCGCGAGCGCATGAAGACCGCCGCCGGGCGGGCCGTCCTCGCTCGCCGTCGCGCGAAGGGTCGCACGCGCCTCGCCGCCACCGTTGCCAACAAGCACGACTGACGAGCCTCCCGTCCGGGAGCGACTCCGGAAGAGCGTCGACTACGCACGCGTGCAGGGGGAGGGGCGCCGGATCCGGTCCGCCCACCTGCTGCTCGTGGTCCGTCGCGGCACCGAGCCGGTGTCCCGGGTGGGCCTGACGGTGAGCAGGAAGGTGGGTACCGCGGTGACGAGGAACCGGGTCAAGCGCTGGCTGCGCGAGGCGGTCCGGACCGTGCCGGGGCCGCGCGCCGGCCCGTGGGATCTCGTCCTCATCCCCCGCTCGGAGGCCGCCGAGGCCGGGCTCGTCGCGCTCCGCGGCGAGGTCGGCGAGCTGTTCTCGAAGGTGGCGCGGTGAGCCGCGCGTGCCCGACCGGGGCGCGGCGATGAGGTGGCTCCTCCTCACGCTCATCCGTGGCTACCAGCGCACGATGCACGGCTGGATGCCGCCCGTGTGCCGCTTCTATCCTTCCTGCAGCCGCTACACTGCGGAGGCGATCCAGCTCTGGGGGCCGTGGCGCGGCTCCTGGCTCGGGGTCCGCCGCATCTGCCGCTGCCATCCGTTCCATCCCGGCGGGATCGATCCCGTGCCGCGGCCACCGTCGCTCCCGGGGGGCGCTCCGTGAGAGATCCGAACGAGCGCCGCGCGCTCATCGCCATCGTCCTCTGCCTCGCCGTGTTCTACGTGTGGTCGGCCTTCTTCGGGCCGACTCCGCCGCCTCCTCCGGCGGAGGGCACGGAGACCGCCGAGACCACCGGGGCGCCGCCCGCCGGCGCGCCGCCCGCGGCCGTGCCCGGGGAGGCCCCTCTCGCCGCCGCGCCCACCGGGCCGTGCACCGGCGAGAAGGTGGACATCGAGACGGACATCGCCCGCCTCGCCGTGTCCACCTGCGGCGGCAGCATCTCCACGCTCCAGATCCCCGACCAGCTCGAGGCCGTGAAGGTCACGCCGTGGTGGACCTGGGTCTGGAACACCGTGACGGGCAAGTCCCCCGGCTCCTGGCGGCCCTATGGCGAGGAGGGCGGCGTGCTCTCCCTCATCGGGCCCGAAGGCAACTTCGCCTCCGCGGGCCGCGGCGCCTTCGGCGCCGACGGCGCCTACGAAATCGTGTCGAAGAACCCGGTCGTGCTGCGCCAGGTCGGCGCCGACGGGCTCACGATCACCAAGACCTTCGCCGAGACCACGTCGCCCGACGTGTTCGACGTGACCGTGCGCTTCGAGGCCTCCGTGCCGCTCAACGGCCCGCTCTGGGTGGGCCTCGCGGACGACTTCCGGACGCTCGAGGGCGTGTACGACATGGCGCCGCACCCCTCCGCGGTGGTGGACGGCGATCACGAGCAGCTCACGGCCCCCAAGGACGTGGCCGCGCCCGAGGCGCTCGAGGGGCCGGTGTCCTGGTTCGGCGTCGAGAACCGCTACTTCCTGGCTGCGCTCGCGCCGGCGGACCCCGCCTGGGGGACGCTCACCTGGGCCCCCGTGGGTGACCGCCACGGCGCGTTCCTCGTCGGGCCGACCACCTCGCTCTCGCCGGGCAGCCCCGTGGAGCTCCGCTTCACGATGTACACCGGGGCGAAGTACGTCGAGCGGTTGTCGGAGGTGGGGCACGGGCTCGACGAGGCGGCCAACCTCGGCTTCTTCGGGTTCTTCTCGAAGATCCTGCTGTTCTTCCTCTCGATCTTCCACTCGGTCCTGAACAACTGGGGCCTGTCGATCATCGCGCTGACGTTCTTCGTCCGGATCTGCTTCTACCCGCTCTCGGCGAAGGCCTACAAGAGCGGGAAGGCGATGCAGGCGGTCCAGCCGTTGCTCAAGGAGATCCAGGAGAAGTACAAGGACGACAAGGAGACGCAGACGCGCGAGACGATGGCGCTGTTCCAGAAGCACAGCGTCAACCCGCTCGGCGGCTGCCTCCCGATGCTGGTCCAGATGCCGGTGTTCTTCGCGCTCTACTCGGGCCTGCTCGCGACGCCGGACCTCTTCCACGCGGACTTCCTGCAGGTCCGCGACCTGTCCGCGCCGGACCCCTACGGCGCGTTCCCCTTCTTCATGGCCGTCGGCATGGTGCTGCAGCAGCGCATGACGCCCATGACGGGCATGGACCCGACCCAGGCGCAGATGATGCGGCTCATGCCGCTGGTCTTCGCGCTGTTCATGTTCGGGCTCCCCGCCGGATTGTCGCTCTACTACGCGCTCAATACGGTTCTGAGCATCCTGCAGCAATGGTACAACACGCGGTCCTACAAGCCGGTCCCCACCCCCGCGTGAGGAGTTCCCCCATGTCCACCGTCCCCGAAAACCACGTCACCGCCGAAGGCCGCAACCTCCGCGCCGCCCTCGAGTCCGCCGCCGAGCAGCTCGGCGTGCCCTACGCCCAGGTCGAGCACAAGATCGACCTCGCGCACTTCCGCAGCGCCCAGGGCGCCGGCATCGGCGCCGACACCGTGCGCATCTTCGCCTGGGCGAAGAACCCCGAGGACCTCGCGCCGGTGCTCGCGGCCGAGGACTGGATGAAGGGGCTGCTCGCCTCGATGGAGCGCACCGGCACCGTGCGTGCCGAGCTCCGCAGCGGCACCGTGGTGGTGCACGTGGACGCCGGCGAGGCCGGCCGCCACCTCGTCGGGCGCGGCGGCACCACGCTCCAGGCCATCCAGCACCTGCTGGTGTCGGCGGTGGGCGAGCGCTTCCCGAACCACACCTTCCGCATCGACATCGCGCGGGCCGACCGCGAGGAAGAGGGCGAGCGCCGGGGCTACGGCGACCGCGAGCGCCGGGGCGAGCGCGACCGCGGGGACCGCGGCGAGCGCGGCGAGCGCGGCGAGCGTTCGGCCCGGGGCGACCGCGGGGACCGCGGCGAGCGGCGCGACCGCCGGCCGCGGGACGAGGACCGCCCGCGCCGCAGCGACACCGACGTGGACGATCTCAAGCGCCTCGCGCGCAAGATTGCCGAGAAGGTGCGCAAGACCGGCGAGCCCGAGCTCATCCGTCGCGAGCTCAACAGCTACGACCGCCGCATCGTGCACGTCGAGATCGCCGAGATGGAGGGCGTCGGCTCCCGCTCGGTGGGCGAGGGCCACGACCGTCGCATCGAGATCTACGCCGTCGAGGGCGGTGGCGGCGGCAGCGACGAGGGCGGCGAGAGCGCCGAGTAGCCGGTCCGGATGGCGCGCGACGCGATCTGCGCCTGCGCCACGCCCTGGGGCCACGGCGCCATCGCGGTGGTGCGGGTGTCGGGGCCCGACCTCGCGCCGCTGGTGCGCGCGGTGTGCGGGCCGCTGCCCGCGCCGCGGAGCGTCCGCCTGGCACGCCTGCGAGACGACGCGGGTGTCTTCGACGACGGGCTCCTCACCTGGATGCCGGGCCCGAATAGCTACACGGGTGAGGACGTGGCGGAGATCTCCTGCCACGGGAACCCGCTGCTCGTGAAGCGCCTCCTCGACGCGCTGATGGCGCGGGGGGCGCGGCCCGCGCACCCGGGCGAGTTCACCCGCCGCGCGTTCCTCAACGGGCGGATGGACCTCACGCGCGCGGAGGCCGTGCTCCAGGCGATCGGCGCGTCCTCGCGGGCCGGCCTCGCGGTCGCGCGCGCCGGCCTCGACGGGGCGATCGCGGCGCGGGGCGAGCGGCTCCGGGACGCGCTGGTCGACGTGGCCGCCGAGCTCGAGGCGACGCTGGACTACCCGGGCGAGGACCTCCTCGTGGACGGGGACGCCGCGCTCGCCGCCCGCCTCGCGGCCGTGGCGGCCGACGCCGACGACGTGATCGCGGGCACCCGCGCGGCGCGCATCGCGGTCGAGGGGGCGCGCGTGGCGCTGGTCGGGCCGGTGAACGCCGGCAAGTCGAGCCTCTTCAACGCGCTCCTGGCCCGCGACCGCGCGCTCGTGAGCCCCATGCCCGGCACGACGCGGGACGTGGTGGAGAGCGCGCTCGTGCTCCCGGGGGCGCGGATCGTGCTCTACGACACCGCCGGGGAGCGGCCGGCCGGGGAGGCCGATCCCGTCGAGGCCGCGGGGATGGCGCTCGCGGCGGACCTGGTCGCGGACGCCGACCTCCTGCTGGTGGTCGTCCCGGGTGATCGGCCCCTCGATCCAACCGCGGCGGACCTCCTCGCGCGCACCGCCGGTCGGCCCCGGCTCGTCGTCGTCACGCACGCCGACCGGCCGCTCGTCGTGGCCCCGCCCGCCGGGGCGCACGTCGTCTCGTCGGTGACCGGGGCCGGCGTCGACACGCTCCGGGACGGGCTCCCGGCCGCGATCGTGGGGGAGGAGCCCGGCGGCGTGGCGGGCATCGTCGCGAGCCAGCGGCAGCGCGACGCCTTCGCGCGCCTCGGCGCGTGCGCGCGGGACGCCGCCGCCGCGCTCGGGACCGCGGGGCCGGCCGTCGCGGTGGAGCGCGTGTACGAAGCGCTCGCGACGCTCGACCAGCTCGTCGGGCGCGACACCCGCGAGGAGGTGCTCGACCGCCTCTTCGCGCGCTTCTGCATCGGGAAGTAGGAGGGGGGGGCGCGTCCGGCCGGAGGCCGGACCGGGTGTCCTCCACGGTCGCTCCGCTCCGTCCGCGGGCTGCGTGCCCGCGGACCGCCCCGGGCCGTCGGACGGGTCGTGGCCGCCGGAGGCGGCCCTGGATCCGGCCGCGCCCGGGGCGCCTTGCGGCCCCCCTCGCGCGCGGAGCGGTGGGCGTTTTCCCGCGGGCGAGGGAGCCGGTGTCAGGAACTGACGATTGACACCTACGGCGCAGCGTAGGTGTCAATCGTCAGTTCCTGACACCTTGACCTTTCCGGACCGACAGGTGTCAATGATCAATTCCTGACACCCCCCGCGTGACACCCCCCGCGACACCCCGCGGCTGACACCCCGCGCCACACCCCGCGCGAGGCGACCGGAAGGCGGCCGGGGCGCGGGAGGGCGCGCGCTCCGGCAACGGCGAGCGGCCCCGGCCGGGGGGCGGCCGCGCGGGCCGCCCCCCAAGCGGCGCCGCCCCCCGCCGGGGGGGGGCCGGCCCCCCGGCCCCCGGGGGGCGCGCCCCCCCCGGTAGATCGGAGGCTCCCCCGGAGATCGCGTGCGCTCCCTGTTCGTCATGGACCCGCTCGAGAGCCTGAACATCGCCGGCGACTCGACCTACATGCTCATGCGCGAGAGCACGGCCCGCGGCTGGCCCGTGTCGTGGTGCCGGCCCGCCGACCTGTTCCTGCGTGGCGGGCGCGCGTGGGCGCACGCCGAGGAGGTCACGACCACCGCGGAGCCGCCGCACTTCTTCCGCGGCGGGAAGGGCGACGTCGAGCTCGGCGAGTTCGACCTCGTGTGGATGCGGAAGGACCCGCCCTTCGACATGGAGTACATCTTCTCGACATGGCTGCTCGAGCGGGTGCCGACCGGGACGGTCGTGTACAACCACCCCCAGGCGATCCGCGACCACAACGAGAAGATCCACACGCTCGACTTCCCCGAGCTCTGCGTGGACACGCTGCTGTCGCGCGACATCGCCCGCATCGTGGCGTTCGCGGGCACGCACGACCGGGTGGTGCTCAAGCCTTGGGACGGCAACGGCGGCCGCGGCGTGCTCCTCGCGTCGGTGCGCGACCCGAACCTGCGCTCGATGGTCGAGCTGCTCACGGCGGAGGGCACCAAGTCGATCCTGGCGCAGCGCTACATCCCGGAGATCGTCCAGGGGGACAAGCGCATCATCCTGGTGGACGGCGAGCCCGTCGGCGCGATGCTCCGCGTGCCGTCGGGCACCGACCACCGCGGGAACATGCACGCGGGCGCGCGCGTGGCGCCCGCGACGCTGGACGACCGCGACCGCGAGATCTGCGCGCGCATCGGGCCGCGGCTGAAGGAGCGCGGGCTCCTGTTCGTGGGCATCGACGTGATCGGGGGCTGGCTCACCGAGATCAACGTCACGAGCCCGACCGGCATCCAGGAGATCAACCGCCTCGACGGCATCCGCATCGAGGCGATGGTGCTCGACGCGGCCGTGCGGAACCACCCCCGAACCGCAGCGCGATGATCGCGGCGCTCCTCGCGTTCGGCCTCGCGTGGGCCCAGGAGGACGACCCGCTCTCGGAGCACACCGTCGGGAGCGTCGTGTCCCCCGCCATCGAGGTGGAGCCGCCCACGCTCGACACGCCCGTGCCCGTCGCGTCGCAGGTCGCGGCCGCGGCGCTCGGCGCGGACGTGGCGCAGGTGGAGGCCACCCGGGCCGCGCTCGAGCTCCTCTACGAGCGCCGCTACAAGGAGGCCCGGAAGGCCTTCGACGCGCTGACCACGCGCTACCCGACCTCGGGGATCGGCCCGGTGGGCGTCGCGCTGCTCTACCAGGCGCTCATGTTCGAGAACTTCGACTTCCGCTACGAGCAGCCCTACCGGCTGGCCGCGGACCAGGCGAAGTCCCAGCTCGCCCTCGGCGCGAAGGAGCCCGGCAACGACGCCTTCGAGGCCTTCCTCGGCGCCGGCCTCGCCGCGGTGGACGCCATCCTCGCGCTCCGGAAGGGCGAGTACGTGGGCGCGCTCGACCGGGCGCTGTACGCGATGCGGCTCCTCGACCGGACGAAGCAGCTCGCCCCGGGCTTCGCGGACACCCGCCTCGGCGACGGCATGTACCTGTACTGGCGCACCGTCGTGACGAAGAGCTCGTCGTTGTTGCCGGACTTCCCGGACAAGCGCGCCGAGGGCCTCGCGTTCATGCGGCAGGCCGAGACGGAGGCGGTGTTCCTCGCGCCCGGGGCGACGCTCACGCTCGCCTACGCCTACATCGAGGAGCGGAAGCTCCAGAGCGCGCTCGACCGCTCGCTCGCGCTGCGGATGCGCTACGCCGACAACGTCATCAACAACATGACGATCGGCCGCGTGTACACGTCGCTGCGCCGCTACCCGGACGCGCTGCGGGTGTACGACGAGGTGTTGGGCGACGACCCGCACAACCAGCGCGTGCACTACTTCCGCGGCATCGTGCTCGCGCGCGCGGGCAAGCCGACCGACGCGCTGAAGGCCTTCCAGACCTACGTGGGCTTCCGAGACGTGCCGGCGCCGCTCAGGTCGGCGGCGTGGTTCCGGATCGGCGCGACCTACGAGACGCTGAAGGACGACAAGCGCGCGATCGCCGCCTACGAGCAGGCGATGAAGGCCCACAAGCACGAGGCCGCGCGGCGCGCGATCACCCGGCTGAAGGAGAAGTGATGCTCTGGCTCCTGGCGTGCACCCTCGGACCGTCGACCGAGGAGCGCTACCCGCCGCTCGCCGACGTGCCGGCGTTCACGCTCACCGACAGCACCGGCGCCACCGTGACGAAGGAGACCTTCGCCGGCAAGGTGTGGGTCGCGGACTTCATGTTCACGTCCTGCCCGGACGTGTGCCCGATCCTCTCGCGGCACATGGCCGAGGTGCAGGCCCACTACGCGGGCGACGACCGTGTGCGGCTCGTGTCCTTCAGCGTGGACCCCACCACCGACACGCCGCCCGTGCTCGCGGCGTACGGCGCGCGCTTCGGCCAGGACCCGGCGCGGTGGCTGTTCCTCACCGGGCCGATCGGCGACGTGAAGACGGTGGTGGTGAGCGGCTTCAAGATGGTGATGGACAAGACCTCCGCGCCCGGCGAGCCGAGCGCGGTGCTGCACGGCGAGCGCTTCGTCGTGGTCGACGAGACCGGGCGCATCCGCGGCTACCCGGACCCGAAGGAGCCCGGGAAGACCGCGATCTACGAGACGGTGGACGCGCTGCTCGCGGACTGACGGCGGGCGCCGGGCCGCGAGCAGCGTTCGCGCCGCTACCCGGGGATCGTGTCCTGCTCGCGCACCGTGGTGATCACGTAGCGGAGGTTCGCGCGGCGGCTCGAGTCGTTCATCCACGAGAGGAACTGCGCCAGCGTCTCGCCGGTGCCCTCCCACTTGAACTCGCGCGCGGCGGCCTGCGTGGGCTTCGTGTACACGGCCCAGCCGGTCTCGGGCGAGGACTTCACCAGGGCGTAGTGCATCACGTAGCTCCGGCCGCCGCCCGCGTCGGAGGGCGGCGACTCGACGTGCACCTTGCCGACGAACTTGCCGTCGAGGATGTCCTTGAGGTTGTAGCTGCCGGTGTCATAGAAGCTCGGCAAGATGCGCTCCGGTGGCGCCGGTCTCTTCAAACCGACCGATCAGCCACTTTCGCAACGTACGTCGCGACCTCGACGTCGGCAAGGATGGCGCGTCGAAGTTGCGGGTCTCCCGACGGCTGGCTCGCGAGGGCGCGCTCCACGGCCTCGGTCCAGCCGGGCTCCCAGACCACCCCCGCCGCGGCGACGAACGCCATCACGTGGGTCATCGGGACGACCGACGACAGGCGGAGCCCCTGCTCCGCGAGCGCCCGCCAGCGGGCGGGGTCCGCGACTCCCTCGGCGAGGTCGGCGAGCGCCAGGCAGGTGAGCCGGGCCCCCGGGTTTGCGTCCGCCTCGTAGAGCGACGCGGCCCGCCGGGCGAGCTTCCCCGCGAGGGGTTCGTTCGCCCGCCAGGCGATGGCCGCCTCGTTGAGAAGCAGCATGGCCTCGATCCGGATCGACCCGGCGCCACCGACCGCGTCGACGAGCTCGGCGTCCGGCTCCAACGCGACGCCGATCCGATACTCCACGGAGCGCCGGATCCACACCGCGCGCGCCTCGAACGTCACGAGCCGCCGCTCGGCCGCCAGCGACTCGGCGGCAAGCGCCCAGGACAGCGCCTGCTCGTGGTCCTGCGCCTCCATGAAGCACGACGCCGCGTTGATCAGCGTCGACAGCCGGTCGGCCGCGCCCTCCTTCAAGGGCAGGGCGCGCATGTGCCAGTCGGCGGCCTCCGCGTAGCGGCCCTCCCGGTAGCGGAGGAGGCCCATCCAGCCGTAGACGCGCCCGAGGAGGAAGCTGTCGTCCCCGGCCCAGGCCAGGCAGTCCTCCAGCCAGGCCTCGGCCCGGCGGACCTCCCCGAAGAGCGGGTGGAGCACGATGGCGCGACGCCACACCTCCAGCGTGGGGTCGTCGAAGACAGGGAGCGTGCCCGCGACCTCGCGCACCCCGGCCGCGTCGCCCGACACGAGCGCCAGTCCCCCGGCCAGGAGCGCGTCGAGGGCGCGCGTCCGGCGGGTCGGCGTGGAGCGGCCGAGCTCGTAGCGCACGTGCTTCACCGCGCCCGCGACCCCCTCGGCCAGGGCGGTGCGGGTGGCCTCGACGAGGAGGAGCTCCTCGGCGTGCGTGTCGCCGGCCTCGCGCGCCGCGTGGAGCCCCTGGGAGAGCACCCCGAGCGCGCGGCCGAGGTAGCCGTCCGCGGTGTGGCGCCCCGCGACCCGGCGGGCCTCGCCCGCGGCGCCCGCGAGGTCCCCGGCGGCCACGAGGTGCCCGAAGCGCCCGGCGACCCCCGGCAGGAGGTGCGTGGCGAGCGAAGCGTGCGCCTGCTGGCGCTCCTCGGCGCTCCACTCCTGGAGGGACACGGCGGCCACGCGCGGCTCGTAGCGCTCGTCGGCGGTGCGGCGGACCGCGCCGACACGCTCGAGCTCGCGGAGGGTGAGGTCGACCTCCCAGGCCTCGCCGTCGCACACCTCGTGGAGCAGCGCGCGCGTGGAGTGGGGCCACGCGAGCGTCACCCAGGCGAGCGCGCGCTCGAGCCCCCGCTTGAGCCGCGCCGCGCCCACGCCGCCCTGGAGCGTGGGGACCTGCACGGAGACACCGCCCTCCAGCCGGTCGAGCGCGGTCCGGTCGAGCGCGAACAGGCCGTCTTCCCAGGTGGCGAAGCCGCCGCTCACCCACGCGGCGAGCTCGGCCACGATCCGCGCGGGGTGGCCGTACGTGCGCTCGTGCAGCGCGCGCGCGGCGTCCTCGCGCAGGTGCAGCAGGCGGTCCGGGCCGCGGAAGAGCGGGCGGAGCTGCACCTCGGTGAGCGGCGGGAGGGGCCAGGCCTCGGCGGGCGCCCCCGACGACCCCGGCGCGGCGCGCCAGGCGCGGAGGACCGGGCCCTCGGCCCGCGCGGCCTCGAGGAGGTCGGCCGACCAGGGATCGACCTCCTCGGCGTCGTCCACGAGCACGACCGTGCCGCCGGCGAGCGTCTCGCGGAGGCGGCGGAGGAGCTGCCGCGCGATGTCCTCGGGGTCGGGCGCCTCGGTGGGGGCGTCGGGGCGGACCTCGACGGTCTCGGGCTGGCCCACGATCGGGGCGAGGCTCTCGAACGGGCGCGCGCCGCGCGCGGTCCAGGCGGTGCGGCGGCCGCTGCGGGTGAGCCCGGCCGCGATCTCCTGGAGCGCGCGGGTCCGGCCGCTGCCGGGTGGCCCCACGAGGTCGAAGGGGCGCTGGGCGTGCACGGCGTCGAGCGCGGCGCGGAGGAGCGCGTCGCCGCCGAGCCAGGGGATCGGGGCGCGGCCCGCGTCGGTCCCGAGCTCGCGCAGGGCGTCGAGGACCTCGACCGCCGAGCGGGGCCGTCCCTCGGGGAGGCGGGCGAGCAGCCGGTCGACGACCCGGCAGACCTCGGGGGGCGCCTCCGGGGCGGCGTACTGGAGCGGCGGCGCGTCCCGCCACACGCGCGCGGCCACGAGCGCGGAGAGGTTGTCGAGCGGGTGGGGGGGCCGCCCGGCGAGCACCTCGTAGAGCATCAACCCCACCGCGTAGAGGTCGGTGCGCGGGTCGAGCGCCTGGTTGGCGAGCTGCTCGGGGGCCTGGTAGCGCGGCGTGCCGACCACCGCGTCGGGGCGGGTGATGGCGTCGCCGAGCGTGTCGCCGCGCGCGAGCCCGAAGTCGAGCAGGACCGGGCGCCCCTTCGCGTCCACGAGCACGTTCGCGGGCTTGAGATCGCGGTGGATGACGCCCATCGCGTGCACGCGCGCGAGCGCCTCGAGCAGCGCGATCGTGGTCGGGGCGATCTCCTCCCAGGTGCGGCGCCCGCCGCCGGGGAAGGGCTCGCCGTCGAGGTGCTCCATCACGAGGAAGAGCCGCCCGTCGCTCGCGCCCTCGTCGAGGAGCCGCACCACGCCGGGGGCCTGGAGCGCGCGGAGGGCGAGCACCTCCCGGCGGTGCCGCAGCGCCGCCGACGTCGTGAGGTGGGAGAGGATCTTCACGGCCACGACGCCGCCCGTGATGGTGTCGAGCGCGCGGTGCACCGTGCCGGTCCCGCCCGCGCCGAGCCACTCGAGGAGGCGGTAGCGCCCGTGCAGGAGGGTGCCCTCCGCCGCGTTGCCCGTCCTCGACACGTCCCCTCCCTACGTCACTCTACTACTCGGCGTCGGGCTGAGGGCGGCGGCGAGCACGGACGCGGCAGAACGCGACGGCCTCGGCCCCCGAGAGGACGGCGCGCGCCTCGCCGAGCCGACCGACCCGCGCGGCGAGGGCTTCGGCGTCCGCGAGGAGCGCCCCGGCGCGCGGCGGGCTCGCGAGGGCCACGAGCCCGCGCACCTGGAGCGCGATCGCGGGGTCGCCGAGCCGATCCGCGGCGCCGACGACCGCGGCGCAGGCGGACGGCAGCGCGTCGAGGTCGCAGGCGAGCTCCAGGGCACGCGCGAGCGTGGGGACCGGCCCGCCGCGCGGGTCGGCGGCCACCGCGCGCCGGGCCAGCCGCGCGGCCTCGGCGTAGCTGCCCTCCCGCCACGCCGCGGCCGCCTCCGTGAGGCTCACGCGCGCGGTCAGCCAGTCGAGCCCGAGCGCCTCGGCGTCCGCGATCGCGGCCGGCGAGGCGGCGCCGCGCCCGCCCCCGCGCCCGGCGGCGGCGCGGGCGGCGGCGGCGGCGGGGGCGGCGGCGCGGCGGCGCCCGCGGGGGGCGGGGGCCGCGACGATCTCCCGGGCCTCCCGGAGCGCCTCGGTGTGGGCGCCGGCCTCGAGCAGCGCCTCCGCGAGCAGCGTGCGCAGGTCGAGCCGGAGCAGCACCGGCGGGGCTTCGCGCAGCGCGCGCTCCAGGAGCACCACGGCCTCGTGCGCGCGCCCCGCGGCGAGGCGCAGCCGCGCGTCCATCGCGAGCCGGCGGCTCCGCGCGTCCGGGTGCCCCGGCGACGCGAGCTGGTCGAGGTGGGCGGCGGCGCCGCTCGGGTCGACGGCGACGTGATGGGCGAAGCGGAGGTCCGCGCGCGCCGCGTCGAGCGCGGGGTCGTCGACCGGAGGGAGCGCGTCGAGCGCGCCCGGGTCGGGCGCCGCGGCGGCCGCGAGCAGGGCGGCGACGCGGTCGACCGCGCGATCCTCGGGGACCCGGGCCGCGGCCTGCGCCACCACCCGCGCGGCGGACCGCAGCGCGCCGGGCGTCCCGAGGGCCAGCGCCGCGCGAGCGATCAGCGTGGTGATCGGGCCGATGACCGTGTCGGCCTCGAGCGCCGCGCGGAGGCCCCAGACCGCGGTCCCCCAGGCGAGGCCGGCCTCGCCCGCGTCGAGCTCGAGATGGGCGAGCGGCGCCGCGGCGGCGGCGGCCTCCGCCCAGGCCTCGGCGGCGCAGAGCCGCGCGAACCGGCGGGGCTCCGTGTCGGGCCGAGGTGGGCTCC
>CAYWGD010000096.1:0-1678 GCA_964457335.1 uncultured Enterobacteriaceae bacterium
GGGCGGCGCGGTTGCCGCGGGGGCGGTCGCAGCGCGTGTGGGCGCCATCGCCGGAGGGGGTGACGCTGGTGCCGCCGCCGGCGTGGCCGCGCGTGCGGGCGTCGCCGGGCGCGTCGGCGCCACCGGCGCGACGAAAGCCGTCGGGGCGGGGAGGGGGCCCGCGGCGCGGCCGCTCACGGCGAGGCGCCGCTCGATCATGCCGCTCGCGCCCTCGAGCCACGTGGAGTCGTCGAGCGCGGCGCGGTGGAGGGCGAGCACGCGGTCGAAGGGCAGGTGCGCCGCCGCGAGCTGCAGCAGCGCGGCCCGGCCCGCGGCGAGGGTGGCAAGCACGGCGCGCGCGGCTTCGAGGGCCTCCGGGTCGCCCCCGTGCCCGGGCTGGGGCTCTCCGGCCATGGCCGGCTACTCCTTGGCGCCGATGTTGAGCGCCGCCATCTGCTGCGTGAGGCCCGAGATGCTCATCATCAGCTCCTCGCGGAGCTTCTTCATGCGCGCCACGTTCTCCTCGAGCGTCTTGATCTTCCCGCGGAGGTCGGTGTTCTCACGGCGGAGGGCCTCGCTCTCCTCCTCGAGCCCGCGCAGGCGCGCGCGCTGGTCCTCGATCTGGGCGTCGGCCTCGCGCACTTCGCGCTCGAAGCGGTCGACCTGCTCGCGGAGGCGATCCCGCTCCGACGTGAGCCCGCCGTGCTGCGACCGCACCTCGTCGGCGCGCGCGCGCAGGGCGTCGATCTGCTGCCCGAGCTCGCCCATCTCGCCAGAGAGCCCCTCCTGGAGCTGCCGGTAGCGCTGGATCTCCATCTCGGTGGAGACGACCTGGCGCGTGGCCTGCTCGGCCGCCTTCATGGCGGCCATCAGCTCCTGGATGCGGGACTCGAGGATGCCGGCGAGCTCCGCGGAGATCTCGTTCAGCCGGTCGGTGCTCTCGGACGACATGTGCTCCCCTGGGTTCCGGTCAGGCCCACGGTATCAGGGTCGCCCCCCCCGGGGCAATGTCCTCGGGAGCACACGGGCGCAAGCTATGATGCCGTCGCGTGGACGCCCGCCCCGCCAAGCCCCGCGTCCTCGTGGTCGACGACGGTCCGCGCTTCCGGTTGCTCGTCGTGGCCGCGCTCTCCGGCGCGTTCGACGTCTTTTCGCTCACGCCGGGGGACGACCCGCTGCGCACCGCGCGCGCGCGCCGCCCCGACCTCGTCCTCTTCGCGATGGACCGCCAGAACGCCGACGACGTGCTCCGTGCCTGCCGCACGCTGCGCACCGACGTGCGCCCCATCGATCGCGTCGCCGTGTACGCGCACGGCCGCCCTCCGCGCCCGGTCGACGTCGTCGTCGACACCTGGCGCGCCGACGGCTACCTCGCGGGCGAGCTCGACCCGCCCGGCGTGCGCGCCTTCGCCGAGGCCGTGCTCCGCGGCGAGCGCCCCGTGCGTGTCCCGGAGGCGCGGTCCGGCACGCTGGGCCGGCTCGTCGATCGCCTGCGCGGGCGCTGATCCGGCTGGGCGTGCCCCCCGGGGCGAAGACGCCCCGGGGGTCGGTCCCTTCCAGGCTCGGCCCGGAGGGCCTCGGTCCCGGGCCGCGGAGGCCGCGGCCCGGGACCGGCCGCGCAGGGGGCGGCCGCCTTCCCGGGACCTCACGGGGGGTTCTGGGTGTCAGGAATTGGCGTCTTGCCCCACCCGGGGGGGCG
>CAYWGD010000096.1:1688-28754 GCA_964457335.1 uncultured Enterobacteriaceae bacterium
CCTACGGCGGAGCCGTAGGTGTCAATTCGCAATTCCTGACACCCTCCGGGCCCCCCCCCCCGCGCCACGGCCCCCGGGCCGCGTGGTACGGTGGATGCGATGGCGACCTCCGTCCAGCGCGTCGTGGTCCTGTCGGGGGCGGGGCTCTCCGCGCCGTCCGGCGTGCCGACGTTCCGGGGGGCGGGCGGGCTCTGGGAGGGCTACCGCGTCGAGGACGTGGCCACGCCCGAGGCCTGGGCGCACGACCCGGCGCTGGTGCGGCGCTTCTACGACATGCGGCGGCTCGCGCTCGCGGGCATCGAGCCCAACCCGGGGCACGCGGCGCTGGCGCGCCTGCAGGCCGCCTGGGGCCCCGTGCGCGTGACGCTCGTGACGCAGAACATCGACGGGCTCCTCGACCGCGCCGGCGCCCGCGAGGTGATCGAGATGCACGGCGCGCTGCGCAGGCTGCGGTGCGCGGCGGACGAGGAGCACCCCTGGGTGGACGTGGCCGGGGAGCAGGATCCCACCGCGACCTGCGCCGCGTGCGGCGCGCCGCTCCGCCCCGCGATCGTTTGGTTCGGGGAGGTGCCGTACGCCCTCGACCGCATCGCCCGGGCCGTGCTCGCGTGTGATCTCTTCGTGTCGGTGGGAACGTCGGGGCTCGTGTACCCCGCGGCCGGCTTCTCACACCTCGCCCGGCACGCCGGGGCCCGGTGCGTGGAGATCAACCCGGAGCCCGCCGGGGGGCCGTTCCACGAGGTCGTGGCCGAGGGCGCCGAGGTGGCGCTCCCGCGCCTCGTGGCGGACCTCCTGGCGTGATCGACCACGTCCGCCACGCCGCGCCCGCTCGCATCGCGCTGATCGGGCTCGCCCTGGGGTGCAGCGACTACGGCATCAACGAGGCGAAGCCGGAGCGCGACACCACGGACACCGGGGCCTTCTTCGCGCCCGACTCCGCGGGCGAGGCCGACACCGCCGTGTGCCTCGGCGAGGCGACGCTGCTCGACGCCGTCGGCGTCGACGAGTCCTGCGTCTCCTCCCCGGTCACGGGCACCCTCGACGCCGTCGTGGAGTGGGAGCTCGGCGACGGCCTCGAGCTCCCCGAGTACGGCCACGTGCTGATGGCGCCCGTGGTCGGGCCGCTTCGGGACGGGGACGCCGACGGCGACGTGGACGCCGACGACCCGCCCTGCATCGTGGTGGTGGCCGACGACGGCGGCGCCGACGCGAACAACACCCACGGCGTGCTCCGCGTGCTCGACGGGCGCGACGGCACGCCGCTCGCCGCGGTCTCGCGCGTGGACTGGGGCACCACGCAGGTGTTCCCGTACCGCTACAGCAACGCCGCGCTCGGAGACCTCGACGGCGACGGCGTGCCCGAGATCGTCGCGGTGGTGACGGTGGTGTCGGGCCCGCCCGAGGACCCGGGCGGCGGCGACGACACCGCCCCGCCCGGCGGAGGCGGCGGCGACGACCCGGACGACACCGGCATCGTCGTGCGCCCGGCGCCTTCCGGGCCCTGGAGCCGCCTGTTCGGCCCGGCCCCGCCGGCCGGCGCGCCCGCTCCGATGCCGCCCCCACCGGGCTCCGAGCCCTGCCGCGTGGCGGCCTACACCCCCGACGGCGCGCTCCGGTGGCTCGCGGAGGAGCCCGCCGTCCCCTGCGGCGGCCACGCCCCGGCGCTCGCCGACCTCGAAGGCGACGGCACCGTCGAGGTCATCGTCGGGCCGGTCCTCCTCGAGGGGGCCTCCGGCGCGTGGCGGGCCTCCGGTGACGCCGGTGGCGGCCGCCCGATGGAGTTCGCCGAGGCCGGCTGGATGAGCTTCGCCGCCGACCTGGACGGCGACGGCACCCAGGAGGTCGTGAGCGGCGCGGCCCTCTACGCGCCCGACGGCACCACGCGCTGCGTCACCGGCGCGGCCGACGGCTTCCCGGCCGCCGCGGACCTCGACGCGGACGGGGCCGGCGAGGTGGTGGTCGTCGCGAGCGGCTGGCTGCGGGTACACGACGCGGACTGCGCGCCGCGCGCGTCGTGGGCGCTCCTCGGCGAGGGGCTCGGCGGGCCGCCGACCATCGGCGACCTCGACGCCGACGGCCTCCCCGAGATCGGCGTCGCCACGGCCGAGGCGTACACCGCCTACGAGGCCGACGGGACCGTGCTCTGGAGCGTGCCGGTCTCGGACTGGTCGTCGTCCTCGACCGGCGCCGCGTTCTTCGACTTCGACGGCGACGGCGGCCTCGAGGTGGTCTACGCGGACGAGACGGCGCTCTGGATCCTCGACGGGCGGAGCGGCGACGTCCGCCTCCAGGACGACGCCCACAGCTCCCGCACGCTGCACGAGCTGCCCGTGGTGGTCGACGTGGACGGCGACGGCCTCACCGAGATCGTGGTCCCGAACGGCGGCACGCACTCCGACGCGGAGGCGACGGGGCTCTACGTGCTCGGCTCGGCCGACGGGAGCTGGGCGACCAACCGCCGGGTGTGGAACCAGCACGCCTACAGCGTCACGAACGTGGACGACGACCTCGGCGTCCCCGCCACGCCGACGCCGAACTGGCCCACCTGGAACACGTTCCGCAGCGGGACCGTCGACCCGGTGAGCGGCGGCGCGCTGCCCGACGCGGTGCCCGTGATCGAGGTGTGCACGGACGCCTGCGCCGACGGGCGGCTCGTGGTGGACGTTGCCGTCGGCAACCAGGGCATGGCCGGGCTGCGCGGCGGGGTGCCGGTGACGCTCTACGTCGACGGGGTCGCGGCCGGCACGACGTGGACCGACGCGGTGGTGGGCACGGGCGGCGTGTCCGCGGGCGCGCGCTTCGAGGTCGCGTCCGGCGCGACGGTGCGGGTCGCGGTGGACGACGACGGCACCGGCGCCGGGCGGGTCGTCGAGTGCGCCGAGGACAACAACGCCGGCGAAGAGCCCGGCTGCCCCTGAATCAGCAGGCCCCCAGCGCCCCGCCGAGGCGCGCCACGGTCTCCTCGGGGAAGGGGGCCCGCCAGAAGTCCGGCTCGGCCGGCCAGCGCCCGCCGAGCTCGCGGAGCCCGCGCCACACCGGCACCAGCACCGTCGCGGGCGAGCCCGTGGCCTGGAAGACGAGCGCGCCCCGGCCCTCCTCGCGGCGGTGATCCGGCCACCGGACGATCTCGAGCCGGATGCCCCGGGCGGCGGGCTGGAACGCGAGCGCGTACTCCTCCGGCCCCGCGAAGAGCACGCAGCCGCCGGACTGGCCGCCGGCCGCCGCGAGCGCGGCGTCGGCGATGCCGCGGAGGGGGTCGGACGGGACCGAGGAGAGCACCTCGTCGAACGCGATGCTGCGGGAGGAGACGCCGAGGGGGATCCAGTTCGATCGGGGAGCGCCGAAGCGGATGCGGAGGGACATGGAGCTTCCTGCTGTACCCCTAGCGCGGGGCCGATGGGCAGGCCATTTCAGGGCATTTCTGCGGTCGCGAGCCGGCGCGGGCCCGCCCGCCTTGCCCCGCCCCGACGCGCGAACTATGGCGCGCGGATGTCCGTCGACGCAAAAGCTTTCAAGGACGCCCTCTCCCGCTTCGCGAGCGGCGTCACCGTGGTCACCGTGGAGGACGGGGGCGAGGTGCTGGGCATCACCGTCAGCGCCTTCATCTCCGTGTCGCTCGCCCCCCCGCTCGTGCTCGTGTCCGTCGACAAGCGCGCAAAGTCGCACGACGCCTTCGCCCGCGTGGGGCGCTTCGCGGTGAGCGTGCTCGCCGCCGGCCAGGACGCGATCTCGAACTACTACGCCGGCTGGAAGCAGCCCGGGCAGACGGTGGAGCTCGCCCGGCCGGACATGGGCACCCCGGTCGTCCCGGACGCGCTCGCGTGGATCGACTGCTCCCTGCACGCGGCGGTGGAGGCCGGCGATCACACGCTGTTCATCGGCCGGGTCGAGGGTTTGACGGTTCGTGACGGGGACCCCCTGCTCTACTTCCGGGGCCGGTACCGCGAGCTCGCCGGCTGACGAGCGGGTCGGCACGCGAGGTCAGGCGCGGCGGGGCTGGTTGTGGGCGCGCGGGAGCCGGTGTAGATCGAGGCGACTCGGAGCCTCCCATGAAGCGCCTCGCCCTCGTCCTCGCCTTCTCCTTCGCCGCCTCCGGCGCCGCCCTCGCGTGTGGCGACGGCAAGTGCGACAAGGCCGCCTGCAAGATGCCCGCGTCGTCCACCGCGTCCACCGAGGCCCTCCCGGCCGACGGCAAGCACGTGAAGCTCACGGTGTCCGGCATGAGCTGCGGCGCCTGCGCCGACAAGGTGAAGACCGCGCTCCTCGGCGTCGAGGGCGTGAAGGGCGCGGTGGTCGACGCCGCCGCCGGCACCGCCGAGGTCGCGATCGACGAGAAGAAGGCGACCGACGAGAAGCTCGTCGCCGCGGTGGCCGCGTCCGGCCACTTCACGGCCACCGTCGCCGCCAAGTAGGTGCTGCTCGCCCTCGTCCTCGCCGGGCCGGCGCTCGCGGTCTGCGCCGACCCGATCTTCTCGCTGCTCCCCCCGCCGCCCCCCGATGGGGACGACCCGGGCGTCGTGACCGGGCGCAGCACGTTCGAGGGCAACGCGGTGGTGGGCGGGCGCTTCAGCCTGGACAGCGCCCACGTCCCCTCGGCCTGGCGGGAGGTCCTGCTCGACGTCGAGTCCCAGGACGAGTGGGTGCCGAAGAAGTTCGGCTACCAGGCCGTCGAGCGGATCGACGCCGAGCACGTGTACATGCGCTTCGACATCGGGTTCCTGATGAACGCGGTGCACGTGGAGCGGCAGCTCGTCGTGCGTCTGGAGAGCGGGGACGTCGGCGGCAACTTCCGCACCTGCTGGCGCATGGTCGACCCGGCGCCGTTCCTGCCGGGCCTCCAGGGCAAGGTCGCGCCCGACGTGGACTGGGAGCGCTCGACCACCGGCTGGTGGGAGGTCACGCCGCAGCCCGACGGCACCGCGCTGGTGAACTACCAGTGGTGGTCCGAGTCCGGGAGGGTCCCGGCCGCGATCCAGCGCTTCGGCATCAGCCGCACGCTCCCCGACCTGCTCCGCGCCTACGAAGCGCGCATCGCCTCGGTCGTCGGGAAGCGCTAGCGCCAGTCGCGGGTGATGCCGCGCGCGACGCCGAGCAGCCATGGGACCTCGGCGGCGGGGGTGCTCCAGCACGCGCTGGCCATGGAGCCGAGGCGGAGGCGGGAGCCCGCGAACTCCTGGGCGAAGAGCTCCAGCACGCCCTGGTTGCCGGAGACCGTGCGCTCCGCGCGCTCCCGGTCCGGGTAGAAGCTCCGGTACATGAACGTGCGGAAGAACAGGTTCACGCCGAGCCGGCTCCGGTCGACCGCGCGCTTCCAGTCCGCGAAGTCGAGGCGCCCCGACCGGAGCGCGCGCGCGAGGTAGGGCCCCGCGACCGCGCCGTACTCCACGGCCTGCGCGATGCCCTCGCCGCTCGCGATGTCGATGCCCGCGGCCTCGCCGACGAGGATCACCCGGGGCGCCGAGAGCGGGGCGGCCGGGTCGAAGCCGCGCTCGCCGAAGGGCTTCAGGCGGTAGTCCTCCATCCGCAGCCCGCGGGCCGCCAGGTAGGCGCGGAGCCGCTCGTGCACGTTGTCGGCGCCGAGCGTGCGGATGACGTACACCCCGCGGCACACCTTCTCCCGCCCGTCCACGAGCGTGGGGAAGTCCCAGCCGTAGCCGCCGAGCGTGCGGTCGGAGGCGTCGAACAGCAACATGTCCCGCGGCGGATCGCCCGCCACGGGCTCGGTGTCGCACTCGATCACCTGGGCGCGCAGCCTGCCGCCGTCGAGCCCGATGCCGCGGCGCACGACGCCGCCCACGCCGTCCGCGCCGACCACCACCTTGGCGGCGAGGGTCTCGCCGCTCGCCAGGGTCACCCGCACGCCGTCCGCGCCCGGCTCCACCGCCTTCACCGCGGCGCCCTCGCGCACCTCGATCCCGCGGGCGATCGCCACCTTCGCGAGCGCGTGGTCGAACTCGACGCGCCGCACCACCGCGCCGAAGCCGGGCTCGGTGACCTGCAGCTCGCGCCCGGGCAGCCGGAGCGTCACGCCCCGGACGGGCACCGACGGCACGTCCACCGTCACGCCGATCCGCGCCAGCGCCTTGAACGCGCGCCCGCCCACGCCGCCGGCGCAGTACTTCTCGCGCGGGTAGCGCTCCTTCTCGAGAACGAGCGTCCGCCCGGCGGTGGCCGGGTCGATCGCGTGGAGGTGGAGCGCCGTGCTGATGCCGGCGGGCCCGCCCCCGACCACGATCACGTCGTGCATCAGGGGCACGCGTCGTTCGCCGCGCCGGGCGTGCCGTAGTTGCTCGCGTAGTAGGACGAGCTCGTGTGGCACCAGTTGGAGCCCGTGTCGTTCGACGTGGCGTCGAGCGCGCCGGGGTCGAGGCTGATGCTGTAGCCGGCGGAGTCGCCCCAGCTCTCCTGGTAGGCGATGCGGTCGATCAGCTGCCCGTCGTTGTAGAGCACGATCTCGTCGGCGCCGTTGCCGAGCTGGAACGTCCCGTCGCCGCTCCAGCTGTAGTCGGGGGTCAGCCCGCCGTTCCGCGTGGCGCTGCTGTCGCGCACGATCAGCGCGTACTCGCCGGGGAGGATGGTCAGGATGTCGGACATGAAGAGGGACTCGCCGTCGTCGTCGGCGATCTCCCACCCGCAGGTCCGGATGACGGTCGACGAGGCGTTGTAGACCTCGAACCACTCGCCGTAGTTGTCGCTCACCGTGCCCGACGGATCCTTCATGTACTCGGTGACGACGAGCTCGCCCTCGCTCATCACGCCCTCGTCGCAGAGGTCGTCGCAGTCGTTGTCCGTCCCGTCGCGGGTCTCGGTGCCGCTCGGGCTGGCGGTCGCGTCGGTGTCGTCGCAGTCGTCGTCGACGGTGTGGCCGTCGCCGTCCTGGTCGTCGTCGTTGCCGTCGCAGTCCTGGTCGGTGCCGTCGTACCAGACCTCGGCCTCGCCGGGGTTCACGTCCGGGTCGGTGTCGTCGCAGTCGTCGGCCACGTCGTAGCCGTCCTCGTCCTGGTCGTCGTCCGCGCCGTCGCAGTCCTGGTCGGTGCCGTCGTACCAGACCTCGGTCTCGCCGGGGTTCACGTCGGGGTCGAGGTCGTCGCAGTCGACGGTGTGCGCGTAGCCGTCCTCGTCGCGGTCGGTGTCGTTGCCGTCGCAGTCCTGGTCGACGCCGTCGTACCAGTGCTCGGTCTCGCCGGGGTTTGTGCCCGGGTCGGTGTCGTCGCAGTCGTCGGTGTTGGTGTAGCCGTCGGCGTCGCGGTCGTAGTCGTCGTCGCCCGCGCAGTCCTGGTCCACCCCGTCGTACCAGGTCTCGGTCGCGCCCGGGTACACGTTGATGTTGGTGTCGTCGCAGTCCGTGCCGTAGGCGTAGCCGTCGAGATCCTGGTCGTCGTCGTTGCCGTCGCAGTTCTGGTCGACGCCGTCGTACCAGACCTCCGGCTCGCCGCTGTTGACCGTCGCGTCGGTGTCGTCGCAGTCGACGCCGTACACGGCGCCGTCGCCGTCCTGGTCGTCGTCGTTGCCGTCGCAGTCCTGGTCGGTCCCGTCGTACCAGACCTCGGTGGCGCCGGGGTTCGACGTGGCGTCGAGGTCGTCGCAGTCGTCGGCGACGCCGTAGCCGTCCTCGTCGCGGTCGTCGTCGCGGCCGTCGCAGTCCTGGTCGGTGCCGTCGTACCAGGTCTCCGCGCGGCCGGGGTTCACGGAGGCATCGGTGTCGTCGCAGTCCGTGCCGTAGGCATACCCGTCCTCGTCCTGGTCGTCGTCGTTGCCGTCGCAGTCCTGGTCGACGCCGTCGTACCAGACCTCGGACGTGCCGGGGGCGACGGAGGCGTCGGTGTCGTCGCAGTCGCTCGTGTACGCGACCCCGTCGCCGTCCTGGTCCTCGTCGTTGCCGTCGCAGTCCTGGTCGACGCCGTCGTACCAGACCTCGGCCTCGCCGGGGTTCACGGTGGGGTCGACGTCGTCGCAGTCGGAGGAGCGCCCGTACCCGTCACTGTCGCGGTCGTCGTCGGCGCCGTCGCAGTCCTGGTCGGTGCCGTCGTACCAGATCTCGGTCGCGCCGGGGTTGATGTCGGCGTCGAGGTCGTCGCAGTCGGTGGAGAGCCCGTAGCCGTCCACGTCCTGGTCGTCGTCGTTGCCGTCGCAGTCCTGGTCGACGCCGTCGTACCAGACCTCGTCGGTGTAGGGGTGCACGGCCGCGTCGGTGTCGTCGCAGTCGTCGGCGAGCGCGAAGCCGTCGCCGTCCTGGTCGTCGTCCTGGCCGTCGCAGTCCTGGTCCACGCCGTCGTACCAGGTCTCGGTCGCGTCGGGGTTCACGTCGGCGTCGGCGTCGTCGCAGTCGCCCTGGAGCTCGGTGAAGCCGTCGGCGTCGTCGTCGGTGAGCGCCGTCTCGTCGTCCACGGTCCCGTTGCAGTCGTTGTCCGCCCCGTCCGCGACCTCGAAGCCGCCCGGGTAGGCGGTGGGGTCGGCGTCGTCGCAGTCGCCGTCGCAGGTCGTGTAGGTGTCGGCGTCGGCGTCGAGGCAGGCCTCGACGTCCACGTGCACCCCGCACACGTCGAGCGAGCCGCGCTCGTCGGTGACCGTGAGCGTGAGCAGGTGCGCGCCGCCGGAGAGCGCGAGGTCGCTCGTCACGATGTCGCCGCTCGAGTCGGGGCTCCCCTCCCACAACACGCCGTCGAGGTCGCTCTCCAGCACGGCGAGCAGGTTCTCCGACGCGGTCTCGCCGTCGTAGGCGGTGGCGGAGAAGGGGATGGCGTCGTCGATCTCGTAGCTGGCGTAGTCCGTGGGGCTCGCGATCTCGCACGAGGGCACGGTGTTCACCGCGGGCACGATGCGGATCTGCGCGTCGCCGGCCTTCCCGCCGGTGTCGATGACCGAGACGCCGATCGTCTGCGTCGTCCCGATCAGCGTCAGCTCGAGCCCGAGGTTCCCGCCCTCGCACGCGGTGATTGCCGAGTCGCCGCTCTGCCAGAGCGTGCCGCCCTCGCTGGACTGCACAAGGATGTCGAGCTCCTCGAGCGCGTCCTCGTCGTCGATTTGGACGCAGAGGGTGACCGGCTGCGACGGGTCGAACGCGGCGTCGTCGAGCGGGCTCACGATCGCGACCGAAGGCGCTTTGTCCGAGGACTTCACCGTCGAGTCGCTACAGGCCGCGAGAAGAAGGACCGTGCTGAGCATGGGGGCTCCCGGGCGCGCCCCTCTATGATGCGCCCGGTCCCGGACAAGGCGCCAGCGCTACCGGCGGGACGATTTCACGCCTTCGTCACGCCGGGGCGTCCGGTGCGCCCTGCGCTGGGCAGCCGCCTCCGGCGCTGCGGCGAGGTCGGCGCGGGAGCGGGCGTCGGCGGCTCCCGTGCCGCCGCCTGTCAGGGCTCGTCGAAGCCGCCGTTCGTGTCCTCCCGCCGGTCGTCCTCGCGCTCGGGGTCGCCGATCTCGATCTCGTCGGGCGAGCGCTGCCGCTCCGCGCCGGGGCGCTGGCGCTCCGGGTGCTGGCGGTCCTCCTCGGTCCCGAGCGGCTGATCGACGCTCCCGCCCACCGGCTGCCGCACGGGTGGCGTCCCCGCGGGCTGCTTCTTCGGCGGCGTCCCGACCGGCCAGCGGGGATCCCCCGCGAGGGCGCCGCGGTCGGCCGGGCCGATGCCCGGCGGCTTGAGGGGCTCGTCGAGCTCGCCGCGCCCGGCGGCTCCGAGGTTGGGCTTGCGGATGCTCATGCTTCCTCCCGCGGTGAAAGGAGGCTGTGCCCACCGCCCGCGTCCGCGCCCCGGCACGTTCGTCGATGGTTACCTTCTGAGCCGCGCCGTGACACGGCGCCCACCCATGCGCGTGTTCTTCGCCATCCCCCTGCCCGACCCGGTGCTCGACGCGATCGCGGAGGCGCTGCGTCCCCTCCGCGGGCTCGCGCCCGGCGTGTCGTGGACACGCCGGTCGAACCTCCACCTGACCCTCCGCTTCTGCGGCGAGGTCGAGGAGGCCACGGCCGAGGCCCTGGCCGACGCGGCCGCCCCCTGGGTGCGCCGCATGCCGCCCCCGCCCGTGCGCCTCGTGGGCGGCGGCGCGTTCCCCGACGTCCGGCGGCCCCGGGTCCTCTGGATCGGCGTGGAGAGCGCGCTGGAGCCCCTGGCGGGCGCGATCGAGCGGGCCGTGCGGAACGTGGGGCTGCCGCCCGAGCCCCGCGGCTACGTGCCGCACCTCACCGTCGGCCGCGTGCGGGAGGGGCGCGCGGACCGCGTCGCCACCGGGCTGCTCGAGCTCGGGGAGGTCGCTCGCTTCGTGCCGGAGCACGTGGTGCTCTACCGGAGCCACCTCTCCTCGGAAGGGGCCCGTTACGAGCCGCTCCGCGTCTTTCCCCGCGAGTAGCCCCTGCGATTACCGTTGCAGAGGGCCGCACGGCGCCGCGGGAGGAGGGATTGGGGAGCTTGCCGATCGAGGACCTCGGGCTCATCGGGAACTGTCAGATCGCGGCGTTGGTGGCGCGGGATGGGACGATCCCCTGGTGCTGCCTGCCGCGCTTCGACTCCGACCCGGTGTTCGCGGCGCTGCTCGACAGCGAGGCCGGGGGCAGCATGGGCGTGGCTCCGGCCGGCGGCGGCCTGGGGACGCAGGCCTACCTGCCGAACACCAACGTGCTCGAGACGACCTTCGCGACGCCGGACGGCAGCTTCCGGGTGGTGGACTTCGCGCCGCGCTTCTTCCACCACGAGCGGCCCTACCGCCCGGTCCAGATCATGCGCGTCGTGGAGCCCATCGAGGGCACGCCGCGCGTGCGCGCGTGGTGCGAGCCGGTGCTCGGGTGGTCGAAGCGGAAGCCCCAGAAGCGCTTCGGGAGCACCCACGTCCGCTACCTCGGCTACGCGCAGCCGCTCCGCCTCACGACCGACATCCCGCTCTCCTACCTGGACGGGCGCGCGTTCTCGCTCACCGGCCGCCGTCACCTCGTCCTGTCGTGGGGCCGACCGGTCGACACGCCGCTCGCGTCGCTCTGCTCGCGGAACCTCGGCGACACCGTCCGCTACTGGCAGAAGTGGGTCAAGCACTGCAACATGCCCTCCCTGTTCCAGCAGGAGGTCATCCGCTCGGCGCTCACGCTGAAGCTGCACTGCTTCGAGGACACCGGCGCCATCGTCGCCGCGCTGACCACCTCGATCCCCGAGGCGCCGGACGCGAGCGGCCGGACCTGGGACTACCGCTACTGCTGGCTCCGCGACGCCTACTACGTGCTCGCCGCGCTCCGCCGGCTCGGGCACTTCGAGGAGCGCGAGCGCTTCGTGGAGTACCTGCTCGACCTGGCCGGCGCGAGCCCGGACCTCGACCTCGCGCCGCTCTACCGCGTCGACGGCTCGCGGGATCTCGACGAGCACATCCTCCCGAATTGGCCCGGGTACGAGGGCCACGGGCCCGTGCGCATCGGCAACGGCGCGGTCACCCAGCGGCAGCACGACATCTACGGGGAGATGGTGCTGGCGCTCGCGCCGGTGTTCCTCGACGACCGCTTCCGCCAGGAGCAGACCCCGCACGCGCTCGAGCTGCTCCGGCGCCTCACCGACCGCGCCGTGCAGGTGGCCGGCACCCCTGACGCGGGCATCTGGGAGCACCGGACGGCGCCCCGGCCGCAGACCTTCTCGGGGCTCATGTGCTGGGCGGCCGCCGACCGCATGTCGAAGGTGGCCGCGCGCCACCTCCCCGGCGTGGCGCCCCACTACGCGGCCGAGGCGGAGCGCATCCGGCAGGAGCTCCTCTCGCGCGCGTGGAACCCGGAGATGGGCACCCTCGTCGCGACCTACGGCGGCGCGGACCTCGACGCCTCGCTGCTGCAGGTCGCGAGCCTGCGCATGCTGCCCGAGGACGATCCGCGGCTCCACCGCACGATCGACACGGTGGCGCGCGAGCTCGCCAGCGACGGCTGGCTCTTCCGCTACCGCGACGACGACGGCTTCGGCCGGCCCACGGTCGGCTTCATCATCTGCACCTTCTGGCTCGTGGAGGCGCTCGCGATGGCCGGCCGCGCCGCCGAGGCCCGGCAGGTGCTCGACCGTGCGCGCGGCGCCCTCTCCCCGCTCGGGCTCTTGTCGGAAGACTACGAGGTGGCCACCCGGCGCATGTGGGGGAACTTCCCCCAGGCCTACTCGCACGTGGGGCTCATCCACGCGGCGTTCTCCGCGTCGCCGCGCTGGTCGGAGCTGTGACCGCCCGGGTGTACGCCGGAGCGCGGTGAGCGGTGGACCGCCCCGCGGGCCTGCGCCGGGTGTCCCGGGAGGCGCGCCGCGCCGTGACCCTCGCGCTCCTGCTCGCGGCGGGTGTGGTCGGCACGGGGATGCTGGCGCTCGAGGTGGAGCGGGCCGAGGACCGCGCGCTCATCCGCGCGGTCGACGTGAAGGCCTCGGACCTCGTCCTGCGCATCGGGCACGAGCTCCAGGCGCGGCTCCTCGCCCTGGACCGGATGGCCGCGCGCTGGGACATCGCCCACGGCACGCCCCGCGCGCTCTGGGAGCAGGACGCCGCCAACTACGTCGCGCACTACGGCGGCTTCCGCGCCATCGAGCGGCTCGACGCCGAGGGGCGGGTCGCGTGGGTCATCCCCCATACCTACGACGCGTTCATCGGCATGGACGTCACCGCGGAGCCCACGCGGCGGGCCGCGCTGGACGAAGCCTGGCTCCGCAACCGCGCGGTGGTGTCGGCGCCCGTGGAGCTCCTGAGCGGCGGCACCGGCGTGCTGGTGTTCCTTCCGCTCTACACGGACGACCGCTTCGACGGCTGGCTCGGCGGCGTCTTCCAGGTGCGACAGCTCCTGGCCGCCACCATCGGCGAGGTGGACGGGCACCGCATCCGCCTCTCCGTCGGCGACGAGGTCTTCTACGAGGACCCGGGCCCGCGGACCTCGTTCTGCAGCGTGCGCGCCGTGGGCGTCTTCTACCTGGGGTGGCGCCTCGAGGTGTGCGCGGCGCCGGAGCTGGAGGCGTCGGTCCGTGGCCCGCTCCCCCGCGTCGCCCTGTTCGTCGGGCTCGTGTTCACGGGCCTCACCGCGGGGCTGCTCGTGGCCCTGCAGCTCGCCGGCGACCGGGAGGAGCGGGCGCGCGCGCTCGCCGCGTCCCTGCGCGAGAAGGCCGACGCGCTCGAGCGCGCCCAGCGCGAGCTCGCGGAGCTCTCGTGGTCGGTGTCGCACGAGCTCCGGACGCCGCTGCGCGCGATCGACGGGTACGCCGCGATGCTGGCGGAGGAGACCTCGGAGTGCGGCCGCCCCGGCCTCGCCCGCATCCGCGCCAACGCGCAGCGGATGGCTCGCCAGCTCGATGGCCTGCTGGAGCTGTTGCGGGTGGCGCGCGTGGACCTCCGGGTGGAGGACGTCGACGTGACCAGGCTCGCGCGCCAGCGGCTCGCGGCCCTCGCCGCGGCCGAGCCGGGCCGCCACGTCGAGGCGCGGGTAGACGAAAGGCTCGTCCTCCGGGGTGACCAGGGGCTCCTCGTCACCGTGATCGACGCGCTCCTGGACAACGCCTGGAAGTTCACCGCCGCGCGGGACCCGGGCCACGTCTGGGTGCGCGCGACCCCCGGCGGCTTCTGCGTGCAGGACGACGGCGTGGGCTTCGACATGGCCTTCGCCGCCAAGCTCTTCGGCCCCTTCGAGCGGCTCCACGCGCCCGGGGAGTTCGAGGGGCTCGGGCTCGGCCTCGCGATCGCGGCGCGCGCGGTGTCGCGCCACGGCGGCCGCATCCGCGCGGAGGGGGCCCCCGGGCGGGGCGCCACTTTCTACGTGGATCTCCCCCCCTGATCGCGCGGCCGGTCGGGTCGCCGGCGCCTACGAGAAGGAGAGGAGGCCCGTTGGAACTGGGGGCGGGCGTCGGGCCCGTGGTGGTGGTCGGGGTCGTGCTGGTCGCGCAGCTGGTGGCCGCCGAGCTGGGCTGGCGGTTCGCCGCGCGCGCCTTCCCCGACTCGCCCGACCGCCTCTACAGCCAGGCCCTGGCGCTGCAGGCCTCGGTCCTGGGGATCGTCGGCCTGCTGCTCGCGTTCAGCTTCTCCATGGCGATCACCCGCTTCGAGGCGCGTCGCGCGCTGGTCCTGGCGGAGTCCGACGCGATCGGGACGATGTGGCTGCGTACGGAGGCGCTGTCCGGGCCGGAGCGCGTCGAGGCCCGGGCGCTGATCGTGCGGTACGTCAACACGCGCCTCGCGTTCTTCGGCGCGGCGAACGACACCGCGCTCGCGGCCGCCGTGGCCGAGGCCGAGGCGCTCCAGGCGGAGCTCTGGGCGATCGTGGCCGAGCAGTCCTCCCGGGCGCCGGGCTCGCTGCCCCTCGCCCTGCTCGTCGAGTCGCTCAACGACGTCATCGACTGCCACGCGGACCGCCTCGCGGTGAGGCAGGACCGCATCCCCGTGGTCATCCTCGTGCTCCTCGCCCTGGCGAGCGCCATCGGCATCGGCACGGTGGGCTTCTCGTTCGGGCTGTCGCGCGGGCCCCACCGGCTCGCCTGCGCGCTCCTCGTGGTCCTCGTCTCCGCGATCCTCTACGTGATCCTGGACCTCGACGAGCCGGGTGCCGGGCGCATCCGCGTGAGCCAGGAGAGCATGCTCCGGCTCCGGGAGAGCCTGGTCGCGCCCTGATGCCGCTCAGCCCTCGACGTGCACGTCCCGCAGCTCCCCGGTGCCCCGGTGCAGCGCGCGGATCCGGTGGTTGTTCGTGTCCGCGATGAGCAGGAAGTCCCCCGCGATCACGAGGCCGCCCGGCTCGCGGAGCTCCCCGGCGCCGCCCGCGATCGTGCGGATCTCGCCGGTGCGCAGGTCGATCGACTTGACCTTGTGGTTGAACGTGTCCGCCACGTAGAGCTCGCCCTCCCCCGCGGCGACCGCGAGGGGGTGCTGGAGCAGCGCCACGTCGGGGCTCCCGTCCACGTCGCCGAAGTCGAACAGCCCCTTCCCGACCAGCGTGCCGACGCGGTGCTCCGCGAGGTCGAACACGCGGATGCTCGAGACCTCGCTGTCCGCGAAGAACAGGTAGCGGCCGACGAGCGAGAGCCCGCTCGGCTGGGCCAGCGCGGCCTCGGCGGGCGGGCCGTCCACGTGGTCCTCCGCGCCGCTGCCGCAGAGGGGGCCGATCTGGTCGTCGCCGGGCAGGTACACCCAGAGCTGGTGCATGCCCGCCATCGCGATGAACACGGCCGCCGGCTTGCCGCTCGGGTCGGCGGAGACGGCGACGTCCCACGGGGAGCGGAGCGGCGTCTTGCGGGGCGTGCCGCCGTCGGGGCGCCCGCGGCCCAGGCGGCCCGTGCCCGCGATCGTGCGGACCTCGCCCCGGGTGAGGTCGATGGCGCGCAGCGCGTGGTTCTCGGTGTCCGCCACCCAGAGGGTGTCCCCCGCGCGGGCGGTGCCCTGGGGGGAGTGGAAGCTCGCGAACTCGCAGCGCCCGTCCACCAACCCGGCGCCGTTGCCGCCGAACGTGCGGAGCCGCTTCGCGACGGGCCAGCCGTCGTCGGGGCCGCGGGTGAGGGCGACCTCGAGGACGCGGTGGTTGCCGGTGTCGGAGACGTACAGGCGCGCGTCCGGGCCGAAGGGATCGCGCCCGTGCGCCTGGCCGACGAAGTCCGGCCACAGGTGCAGCTTCCCAGGGAACGAGAGCCCCGCCGGAACGGTGGTGGGCTCGCCGGGCCGCCACGCGGGCTTCTCCGCGAGGGTGCCCGCCGCGCGCGCCTCGTCGAGCAGCTTGTGCACCACGGGGAGGAGCTCCTCGTGCGACACCTCGCCGGCCTTCTGCCACGCGATCCGCCCCTCGGGGTCGAGCACGACCACGGTGGGCCAGGACCGGATGGCGTAGGCCTCCCACACCGTGTGCGTCGGGTCGACCACGACGGGGTGGTGCACGTGGTGGCGCCGCATCGCGCTCCGCACGTTCTCCGCCTCGCGCTCGGTCTCGAACTTGGCGGCGTGCACGCCCACCACCACCACCGGCTCGTCCACCACCGCCTCCTCGAGCTTCTGCAGCTCGGGGAGCACGTGCATGCAATTGATGCAGCAGTAGGTCCAGAAGTCGAGCACCACGACGTTCCCGCGCAGCGCGTCGAGCGGCAGCGGCGCGCTCCCGAGCCAGGAGCCGGGGTCGGAGGGGAGCGCCGGCGCGCGGAGGCGGATCGGTCCCTTGGTGGCCGGCGGGGCCTCGCGGTGTGGGTGCGTCGCGAGCTCGATCTGGTTCGCGAGGTCCACGGGATCGTGCGTGGGCACCTTGCAGGTCATGTTCTCGCACAAGAACGCCGTGGGCTCGCCGCCGATCGCGCTCTTGCCCTCCATCCACGGCAGGAGCGGGGGCGTCTGGTCGCTCGGGATCCACGCCACGACCGCGAACGGCAGGTAGTCGCGACGGACCACCTCGAGGAAGTGCTCGACCGCGCCACCCACGAGCCCGATCTGCTGGGTCGGGCCGGTACGCCACCCCGCCGCGATCGCCTCGGCGCCGAGCGCGCGCGGCGCCCGGTCCAGCAGGGGCTGGTAGGCACGCAGGATGCGCTCGGCCTTCTCGCCGAGGTCCGTCCGGCCGCAGAGCGCGTCCAGGCGCGAGAACGCGAGCGCGGCCACGCCGTTCGCGGACGGCTCCGCGCCCCCGAGGAGGTGCTTCGACCGCGTCAGCAGCACCTCCGCGTCGCTGCCCGTGTAGAAGAGCCCGCCCTCCTGCTCGTCCCAGAAGAGCGCGATCGTCGTGTCCGCGAGCGCGTTCGCCTCCGCGAGCCAGTCGAAGTCGAAGGTGGCCTCGTAGAGGTCGATCAGCGCGTTCACGAGGAAGGCGTGGTCGTCCGCGAAGGCGGGGATGTGCGCGCGGCCGTCCTTCCAGGTGCGCTGGAGCCGCCCCTTCACGCGCAGGGTGTCGAGCAGGAAGCGGGCCGCCTTCCCCGCGGCGCCGCGCCACTCCGGCACGTCGAACGTCGCGCCCGCCTTGGCGAACGCCGAGATCATGAGCGCGTTCCACGCGGTGATGACCTTGTCGTCGCGCCCGGGCCGCACGCGCTGCTCCCGGGCCTCGCGCAGCTTCAGGAGCGCGCGCTCGAGCATCTCCCGCTCCGCGTCCCCGAAGCGCTCGCGCGGGACCTCCATGCGCAGGACCGAGCTTCCGTGTTCGAAATTCCCCTGGTCGGTCACCCCGAGCAGCGCGGACACCTTCATCCCCTCGAAGAGCCCCACCGCCGCGCGGACCTCCGCCGGCGTCCAGACGTAGAACTTGCCTTCCACGCCCTCGGAGTCCGCGTCGAGGCTCGACCGGAAGCCGCCCTCCGGCGCCGTCATCTCGCGGAGCACCCACGCGAGCGTCTCCCGCACGACGCGCGCGTGGAGCGGGTCCTTCGTGATCGCCCAGGCGTCCGTGTAGATCGGCACGAGTTGGGCGTTGTCGTAGAGCATCTTCTCGAAGTGGGGGATGCGCCACTCCGCGTCGACCGAGTACCGGGCGAAGCCGCCGCCCGCTAGGTCGTACATGCCGCCCTGGGCCATCGCCTCGAGCGTCTGGGTGACCATCCGGAGCGCGCGATCGTCGCCCGAGCGCCGCCAGTGCGCCAGCAGCACCGAGAGCCCCGCGTGGGGCGGGAACTTCGGCGCGCCGCCGAAGCCCTTGTGCTCCTCGTCGAACTCCTGGGAGAGCGCCGCCGCGAGGCGCGTGAGCCAGTCGTCCGTGAGCGCCCCTTCGGCGCGGGGGAGCCGGCCGGCGGAGGAGAGGTAGCCGCCCACCTTGCCGGTCACGTCGGCCACGCGGGCGCGGTCGTTCGCCCAGAGGTCGCGCACGTGGTCGAGCACCATGCGGAACGACGGCATGCCGTGCGCGGGCTTGGGCGGGAAGTAGGTGCCGCCGAAGAAGGGTTTTCCGTCCGGCGTGAGGAACACCGTCATCGGCCAGCCGCCGCGCCCGCCGGTGAAGGCCTGGACCGCGCGCATGTAGAGCTCGTCGAGGTCGGGGCGCTCTTCGCGGTCGACCTTCACGTTCACGAAGCCCGTGTTCATGAGCCCGGCCACGTCGGCGTCCTCGAAGGACTCGTGCTCCATCACGTGGCACCAGTGGCACGCGGAGTAGCCGACCGAGAGCAGGATGGGCTTGTCCTCGGCCTTCGCGCGCGCGAGCGCCTCCGGGCCCCAGGGGTACCAGTCGACGGGGTTCGCGGCGTGCTGGAGGAGGTAGGGGCTCGTCTCGTTCGCGAGGCGGTTCGGCACGTTGGCTCCGGGGAACGGCGCTATAGCCCGAAAGCCTAGGCACGCCGCGGACAACGCGGGAGCCCCGTAGTCCGGAATGCCGCTCGAGCTCGCGTCGCCGGCCGTCGCGTCACCGATCCCGGTGGAACTTCCCCATGAGCTCGCCGGTCGCGAGCACGTGCCCCCGCATCGCCGCGTCGAGCTCCGCGCGCGTGGTGCCCGGCGGCAGGTCGAGCCGGCGGTCGAGCGCGTAGAGACGGAAGACGTAGCGGTGGGCGCCGTGGCCCTTCGGGGGGCAGGGGCCGCCGTAGCCCTGCTTGTGGAAGTCGTTCCGGCCCTGCGCCACCGTGGGATCGTTCGGCGCCACGCCCTCCGGCAGGCCCCGCGCCGTGGCCGGGATGTCCCACGCGACCCAGTGCACCCACACGCGGCCGGGCGCGTCGGGGTCGTCGACGATCAGCGCGAAGGTGCGCGTCCCGTCGGGCACGTTCGTCCACGCGAGGGCGGGCGACAGGTCGTCGCCCTCGCACGTGTACTTCACGGGGATGGCCGCGCCCGCCTGGAAGGCGGGGCTCGTGAGCTCGAGCGACACAAGGACCTCCGGCGCCGCGAGGGCGGCCGCGAACAAGAGCGGGAGCACGGCCGGGAATCTCACCGCGGGGGGCGCGGGCGGCAAGGTGGGCCGCTACCGTCCGCCCGTTAGCCCCAGGTCCGCCACCTTCGCGCGCACCGCCACGAGGAACGGCGCGCCCGGGTCGGGCTTGGTCGTGCGGTACGACGGGTCCTTCTCCTCGAAGTACGGGTGCCCCTCGAGCGCGCGGTACTCCAGGTGCCCCACGAGATGGGTGATCGGCTGGCGCGCCGCGATCCACCGCACGAGCGCGGCGTTCGCGGCCACCTGCGCGTCGGTGAGCGGCCACTGCTCGCCGCCGCCCACGTTCTCGATCCCGATCGCCACGTGGTTGAGCCCGATGCAGTGCCGCACGACGCGGTCCTCCGGCACCATCCGCGTGATCGTGCCGTCGCGGTCGACGAGGTAGTGCGCGCCCACGTTGAGGTCGCCGCCGTCGCGGAGCTCCGGCCGCCCGGCGAGGCGGGCCGGCGCGAACGTGTTCCAGGCGCTCTCGGCGGTGGGCCCGCCGGTCCAGTGCAGGACGATCACGCGCGGCGTCATGCGGGTGTCGGCCGCGGCGTCGCCGGAGAGCGGCGCGGTGCGGTGGGCCGCGAGGTACGCGGCGGTCAGCGCCTCGCGCTCGGGCCCGAAGGGGAGGAGGCGGTCCACGATCGGGGGCGCGGGCGCGGCGGCGGGCGGCTCCGCGGCGACCGCGCACGCGGCGAGGAGCATCGTTGCCAGGGCGACGGACCGCATCGCGGGGACCTATCCCCGATGTCCCGATCCCGGTGACGTGCGCTCCTCGTCCGGGCAGCCGGCGGAGCCGCTGCGTCGACGTCGTGCCTGCGACAACGTCGGAGGCTCCGGTGCCCGACCGACGTTAGCGGAGGGCATGATCGGCGCGCTCCTCACCGCCCTCGGCTGCGTGGACCCCGATCCGCGCGAGGTCCCGGCGGCGCCGGCCCTCTGGTTCGGCGGCGACGTGCACCTCGGCGCGACCCCGCGCGGCGGCCTCGACGGCGTGGTCGCCGCGGTCGGCGGCGCGGTCGGCGTCGTGAACCTCGAGGGCCCGCTCGCGGACGGCCCCGGCGGCGCCTGGATCGACGGGGCGACCGTCCGGCTCGCGAACCCGGCGGGCGCGCCCGCGCACCTGCACGCGGCGGGCGTGCGCGCGGCCTCCGTCGCCAACAACCACGCCCTTGACGACGGCGACGCCGGCCTCGTCCGCACGATCGCGGGCCTGCGCGCGGCGGACGTCGCCCCGGTCGGCGGCCCGGCCGGCCCCGCGCGGCTCGACGTCGACGGCGTGCCCGTCACGCTCCTGGCGTACGCCCTCGGGGACGGCCGCGGCCCCGCGGCGTCCGGCGGGCCCGCCGTCCCCGCGTCCCCGGTCCCCTCGACGCTGGGTGCGGACCTCGCCGCCGCCGAGGGTGTGCGCGTCGTCGCCTTCCACGTGGACGGGCCGCCCTCCTACCTGCCCGCCCCCGCGCTGGTCGCGGCCGTGGAGGCCGCCGTCGCGGGCGGCGCCGACGTGGTCGTCGCGCACGGCACCCACGCGGTCGGCCCCGTGGAGCGGCACGGCGACGCGGTGGTGGCGTGGGGCCTCGGCAACCTGCTCTTCGACTGCGCCTGCACCGACGAGGCCGACGCCGTCGTGCTCCGCGTGGAGCTCTCCCCCGGCCGGCCCGCGGAGGTCGTCCCCATCTCGGCGGGGCTCGGCGGCGCCCCCGCGTCGGTCGCCGCCGACGACGGCGTGCTGGACCTGGTGGACGCGCTCGGCGGCACCCCGCTCGCGCGCGCGGGCGGCCGCGGGCGCCTCTGAAGGGCCGCGACCCGCCCCTCCCTGTGCTATCCAATGCGCATGTCGCGCACGTTCGTCGCGCTGCTCCTCCTGCTCGCGGGCTGCGAATCGTCGAAGGCGCCGCCGTCGGCGGAGAGCCCCGCCGTGGCCGAGCCCGTCGGGACCGACTGCACCGACACCGACACCGCCGCCCCGGACACCGCGCCCGACACGGATCCCGGCGGCGCCGCGCCCGACACCGGGCTCGTGCACCCCGCGCTCCGGGAGGGCGTCGCCGCGGCCGCGTGGGCGCCCGACGCCGAGATCGTCGTGTACGCCGTCCGGCACGCCGAGAAGGAGTCCGAGGGCGACGATCCCGGGCTGACGGAGGAGGGGACCGCCCGCGCCGAGGCCCTCGCCGTGGTGATGGCGGACGTGCCGCTCGCGGCGATCTACGCGACCGAGCTCCGGCGCACGCAGGACACCGTCGCGCCCACGGCGGCGGCGCACGGGCTCGTCGTCGAGACGGGCATCGATCCCGAGGACGAGCTCGCCGCGCACATCCGCTGCACCCACGCGGGCCAGACGGTCCTGCACGCGGGGCACTCCTACACGCTCCCCGACTTCTTCGAGGCCATCGGCGTGCCGGACGTCCCCTCCGTGAGCGGCTACGGCCAGCTCTGGCGCGTGCGCATCGGCACCGACGGCGAGGTGACCGTCGAGGAGTCCCGCTTCGGGGAGTGATTCGTGCTGCGGTGCGCCCCACCGGGGCGCGGACGGTGCCTTATCAGGCACCCACGAACCAGCCCTCTTCGCGCTGGTGCTCCCACTCGCGCATCGGACCGCCGAGGCGGTCCTCCATGCTCTGCACGAGCTGGATGTTCCGCTTGTCCACCTCGGTCAGCATGGCCTCGCTGAACGACTTGTTCGCGCTGTACCACTCCTTGTCCGAGAAGTAGCCCTGGAGCACGGCCGACTGGAACGGGCGGCCCCGGCGCGCGTAGATGGTGTTGCGAAGGAGCCGCAGATCGCGCCGGGACATCTCCTCGATCTGGGCGAGGGTGAGCTGCCCGTCGAGCACCGTGGGGTCCTCCAGCGGGTTGCGCTCGGCCTTGGGCACCTCGTCGCCGCCCGACCACTCACCGAGCGCGGCGCTGATGAGCCGCAGCTCGATCATCTCCTTCGACGACGCGGAGCCGTTGGCCCAGATGGCCTGCCGCCGCGCGAGGAGCTCGTCGCGGGTGAAGGCCTGCTCGGCCTTCACGATCGCCTCGACGTTCGCGCGGTCGATCTCGGTGACCTTCGAGAGGTCCTGCTCGTCGCGCGGGGCGTACCAGGGCTGGGCGCGGAAGTGCGCGTCGAGCCAGGGCTTCGCGAAGGGCTGGCCGGCGCGCGCGAAGATGGTGTTCCGCATCAGCGAGAGCTCGCGCAGCGTGCGCCCCTCGAGGTCGGCGGGGGTGAGCGCGCGGTCGTAGTAGAGCGGGCGCTCGCCCGTCGGGGCCGGCGTGGACCCGGCGGCGGTCGCTCCGGCGTCGGGCGCGGTCGCGGCGGCGGGGGCTGGCGCGGCGGCCGGGGGCGTCGTCGCGGGCGGAGTCGCGGGGGCGGTCGCGGCGGGCTCGGGCGAACCGCCCGCGCAGCCGAGGGCGAAGCCGAGGAGCGAGCCGGCGAGCAGACGGATGAGCATGGCGGCGCGTTATCCGGTCGGTGCGGGACCGTCCGCCGGAGATCCCTTGATCGAGCTCGTGTTCGACGCGCGCCGCACCGACCTCGGAGGCTTCGAGGTGGGGCGGATCCTCCCCTACGCCCGCCGCCGCATGGTCGGCCCGTTCGTGTTCCTCGACCACATCGGCCCCGCCGCGATGGCCCCGGGCACGGGCATCGACGTGCGGCCCCACCCCCACATCGGCCTGGCCACGGTCACCTACCTGCTCCGCGGCGCCATCCATCACCGCGACAGCCTCGGCACCAGCATGGTGATCCGCCCCGGCGCGGTGAACTGGATGACCGCCGGGCGCGGCATCGCCCACTCCGAGCGCACCGACCCGCCCGAGCGCGCCGCCGGCGGCGACGTGCACGGGCTGCAGGCCTGGGTCGCGCTCCCCGCCGAGGACGAGGAGATGGACCCGGGCTTCGAGCACGTGGAGGCCGACGCGCTCCCGAGCTGGGACGAGCGCGGCGTGCGGGCCCGGCTCGTGGCCGGGACGGCCTGGGGCGCGCGTGCGCCCGTCCCGACGCGCTCACCGCTCTTCTACGTGGTTGCGGAGCTCGACGCGGGCGCCTCGGTCGTCCTGCCGCCGGAGCACGCGGAGCGCGGCGCCTACGTGCTCGCCGGGGCCGTCACCGTCGGGACCGAGCGCTTCACGGCGGGCCAGATGGTCGTGTTCGGCGCGGGCGACGTCTCGGTCACCGCCGAAGGGCCCGCCACCGTCGCGCTCCTCGGGGGCGAGAGCCTCGGCCCGCGCCACCTCTGGTGGAACTTCGTGTCGTCGCGCCTCGATCGCCTGGAGGCGGCCAAGGCCGACTGGCGCGAGGGACGGTTCACCCTGCCGCCGGACGACCGCGCGGAGTGGATCCCGCTGCCCGAGGGGCGCTGACCGGGGAGGAGCCGCCAGGAGCGCCGCGCGGCGTACGGCGGGCGCCGCCGGCGCCGCTACTCGCCGCCGGCGCCGCTACTCGCCGCCGGCGCGCCGCTACTCGCCGCCGGCGCCGCGGGCGGCGCTTCCATGGCCGCGGTGGCGGCGGTGTCGGGCGCGAAGAGGGCCTCCATGAGCCCCGCGGCGACCTCCGCGGAGGAGATCTTCACATCGAGGTCCGCGTCGCCCTGGAGCACGGCCGCCTTGCCGTTGACGACCTCCCGCTCCTCCGCGCCCGGCGGGGCGGGCTCCGAGATGTCGAGGTCGGTCGTCGCGAGGCCCCCGGGCCGCGTGAACACGCAGCGGGCCTCCTTCCCCCCGTCCGCCACGGCGCACTCGTCCTTGCGCCAGCCGGCCGCTTCCATCCGCTGGGTGAGCACCTCGGCGGAGAGCGCGCGGAGCGGCTCACCGGGCGGCGCGAGGGTGGTCAGCAGGGTCTCGGCCTCCTTCTCCTCCCACCCGTAGATCGTGAGGACCCAGGCGCCGTCCCGCGCCTCCGATGCGGTGGGCATCGTGTTCTTCATCGCGTCGCGCGCCGCCGCCTCGTCGCGGTACTCCGTCAGGTAGATCTCCCCGACGCGGCCGTCCTTCTGGACCAGGCACTTGTGCATGTCCTCGGCGTCGTCCATGAACACGCACTCGTCGAGGAGGGTCCAGCCGGCGCGCTGCGTCGCCTCGAGGACCCTGCCGGGCTTCTCCCAGTCGGCGAAGCGGCGGGGCTCCGCCGGCGTTTTCGGCGTCTTCGGCGTCTTCGGCGCCATCGGCGCCATCGGGGGCTTCGCGGCGGCGAGGGCGTCCTCCGCCCGGCGCTTCTCGACGAGGGCGTCGGCCAGCGCGGCGCCGGTCGGCCCGGCCCCGGCGCAGGGCTCCACGGCGTTGGCGAGCGCCTCCACTTCGGCCGTCGCCAGGGCGCCGTCGGCCGCCGCGTCCTCGAAGCTGTGGAGGATCGCGAGCTGGGTCGGGCCTGTCATCACGTCCGCGCGCGCGCAGAAGTACGCACGGTCGAGGAGATCGCGCACGGCGTCGCGCTCAGGGCCTTCCGGGAGCGCCCGGAGCGCGACGGAGCGCTCGAGGAGCCGGTCCGCGCGGTTCTCGTTCACGGCGCAGGCGAGCGCGAAGAACAACAGGGCGGCGAGCACGAGGCGAAGCGACAAGGACCCTCCGGAGGCACGCCGCGGGGGCACCGGAGCCGCCGACGCGCGCCCCGGGCACGCCGGCCTCCGCACCGGCCGCCCGTCCTGGGGCGGTCCGGGTGCCCGATTGCCTCTCTCAGAACCCGCGCTCGTCGATCTGCTCCCGGATGCGGGACGGCTCGTTGAGCAGGTAGGCCCGGATGTACGCGTAGTCGGTCTGGTGCTGCGCGTAGGTGTAGCTGGACAGGCCGGTGGCGGCGTCGTCCACCGCGTACTCGTCGATCATGACCTCGATCTCGTCGAGAAGCTCCTCGAGGCGGAAGCTCGTGGCCTCGTCGTCCCCCTCGATGCGGTCCGCGAGATCGTTCAGGATGTCGACGTAGCGCTGCTCGCAGCTGTCGTTCGAGAGGCACCACGACAACATCTGGCCGCCGCACGAGAAGTACTCGTGGCCGTACCAGCTGTAGCCGAGGTTGTCGAAGGTGAGGTCGACCGACGACGGCATCATGTCGATGAGGCCCGTCTCGGGGTTGTAGTAGACGCGGTAGTTGTGCGGCGAGCAGTAGCCGTCCCACTGGCCGACCGCGATCTCGACGGCGATCATGCGCAGCACGCTGTCGAGGTCGACGAGCTCCTCCATGGCCGCGACGTTCCCGTCGGTGGCGGTGCTCTGCAGGAGCTGCCGAACCGGCGTGATGACGCTGGTGTCGCAGGGGTAGCCCTCTTCGCAGTCCCAGCCGCTCCCGCCGCTCGTGAAGTCGCCGCTGCCGGGCTCCCAGAGGTAGCCGTCGCTGTTGCCGTACCAGCTCTCGAGGAACTCGTCGTCGTAGACCTCGGAGAAGAGGTACAGCCCCTTCGGCGACCCGTTGAGCTCGACCCACACGTAGCTGTTGCGGATCGCCGGGACGCCGAACTCCCGGAACATGTAGTAGGACACGTACTCGCGGATGTGCGCGGCATCCCACACCATGTTGATGAGGTGCAGCTTCTTGAGCCCGCGGTACCGCATCTCCTCGTAGCGGTTGAAGTCGATCTTGAACGAGCACTTCTGGTCGATCGTGCGCAGCGTGGAGGAGCCGCGCAGGCGCACGCCCACGTTCTCGATGAGGCTCCCGTCGATGGTGATGTCGCCGTCGACGTAGGTCATGTAGTTGCTCCGCAGCGACGACACGTTCGCCGTGGAGAGCTCGATGTTCACGGTGTGGACGCCGAAGAGCCCGAACATCGTGGAGTTGGTGTCGAGCGTGTCGGAGGGGACGGTCCCGTTCGACTCGCCGGCCGTCGTCCAGATGGTGGGTGCCCACTCGCCCCCGTCGGGGAAGCGGGCCCAGGAGATGTCGGCGTCCAGCTCGCCCGTGGCCATGCGGTCGGTCACCCAGCCGTCGACCGCGACGGTGAGCGTGTCCCCGTTGCCGTCGAGCGTGAAGGGGGCGTGGTCGAAGCCGTCGCCTTCGTCCGCGTACACGAGGTAGTAGTCGCCGGGCAGGAGCTCGCCCTCGATGCCCATCCACACGCGGCCGGACCCGTCCGTGACCGTGACGCGATCGAGCGCGATGGCGTCGACCGAGGCGTTGTAGAGCTCGATCCAGTCCGGGTACCCGCCGTTCACGTTGAGGCTCCACCCGTTCTTGGGCATCACCTCGTTCAGCAGGAGCGCCGGCGGGTCCTCCTCCTCGATGGGCGGAGGCTCGTCGGTGTCGTCGGTGTCGGTCCCACCGTCGGTGTCGGTGTCCTGACCCCAGGGGTCCTCGACGACATCGTCGTCGAGCGAGGGGACGATGCCCGAGGAGCCCGGGTCGCTGGGGGGGAGGGTGCAGGCGGCCAGGAGCAGGAACATGATCGTCACAATAGCCGAGCCTGCGCCAGATCGAAAGGCGAGGGTGGAAGCAGCGCGTCGCGGCCCCACCCCTCGGCGATGGACCGGCGCTACTTGTTGGTCTTGCGGCCGCGCTTGCGGCCCTTCTGCTCGCCCATCAGGCGCTTGTAGCCGGGGAGGTCGGAGAGCTCGGGGAGGAGCACGATCTCGATGCGGCGGTTCTCGGCCCGGCCGGACTCCGAGCCGTTCGTGGCCACCGGCGCGTTGTCCCCGAAGGACGCGGCGGAGATCTGGTCCTCGGGGAAGCCGCGCGACACCATGAACTGCGTGACCGCGATGGCGCGCGCGGCGCCGAGGTGCCAGTTGCTCGGGTACTGCGCCGTGTTGATCGGCTCGTTGTCGGTGTGGCCCTCGACCTGGAAGTCGCGGTCCTTGGCCCGGTTCGCGAGCACCCTCGTGATCTCGGCGATGTTGTCCTTGCCGGCCTGCGAGAGCTCCGCCGAGCCCGAGGGGAACAACACGTCGGACGCCATGCCGAGCGTGATGCGCCCGTCCACGACCTCGATCTTGAGGAGCCCGCGGTCGATGAGCGGCTTGAAGTCGGAGAGGAGCTCGCGGTAGGCCTTCAGCTGCGCCTCCGCCACGTTGTCGAGGCGCTCGATGCGCTCCTTCAACTTCGCGTTCTCGCTCTCGAGCTTCATGTACTGGGACTTCGGGACGCAGCCGCCCAGCGCGAGGGCGGCGAGCAGGACCAGGGAGATGCGCATGTGTGCTCCGGGGAAGGCGAATGTAGCGTACGCGCGGTCGGGACGGGGATTCACACGGGCGGCCCGGCGGGGGCGCCCGTCGCGCGTGCCCGCGCGCCGTGCGTCCCCGCCGTCGGCCCCTTGCGGGCTCGGCCTGCGGCCTCGGCTGGCGCGCCGCGCCGCCTGCCGGCGGCGCGTCAC
>CAYWGD010000097.1:0-28278 GCA_964457335.1 uncultured Enterobacteriaceae bacterium
AGCGCCAGGCCGGCGGCCAACCCCAGCTCCTGGCCCGGGCGGACGCGGCCCCGGACCGCTCCCGCCCGGACCGCCCGCGCCCGGACCGCCCCCGCCCGGACCGCGGGGACCCGGACCGGGAGCCGCTCCCCGGGCCGGGCCGGTCTCGGCGTCCGCGCGGGCCGTCACCCGCGTGCGGGTCTCGGCGGGCAGGCCCGCGAGCACCGCTGCCACCTCTCCGTCCAGCTTCGCCTCGAGGTCCAGGATCTCGGCCTGGACCTCGAGCACCGCCGCGTGATCGGCGCGGGCGGCCTCGAGGATCGCCCGGATCCGCGTCCGTTGCGCGTCCGTGAGCGGGGTGGAGCTCGCCTCGACCGCCTCGACGCCGCGCAGCAGGTCGTCCAGGGAGATCGTCGAGCCCATGCGCGCGTAGGCCTGCTGGATGTCGCGTGCGTCCACCCGGCTCTTGGCCTCCGCCGACAGCTCGGCCGCCTCTCCGGCGGTGAGCGGCACCCCGCCCGGCACCACGTCGACCAGCGGCGTGAACACGTAGGTCACGGGCGCCCGAACCCGGGCCGCCGTCGCGACCGACAGACTGACGTGCACGGCAGCGAGCGCGGCGACGACGAGCCATGCGGGGCGGGGCATCGAGCGGAGTCTCCGGCGTTCAGGTTGCGTCGTCAAGCGCGGCCCGGGCCTGGGCGCGCCCTCGTGGGGCGGGGCACGAGGCCCCGGAGGGCGGTGGTCGGGCCCGAGTCGTACCCGCGGGAGCGGGCGTTCTTCCTACGGCCGAGGCGTCGGTTCCCCGCCCTGCGGGGCGCCCACCCCCGGCGCGGCGCCGGCTCCGGCTGGTCCGGGGGGAGGCCCGCCGGGCCCCTGGGGTCCGCCGGGCCCGCCGGGCCCGTGGCCGCCGGGCCCCTGCGGCCCGCCGAGCCCGCCCGGTCCCTGACCGCCGGGCCCCGGACGAGGGCCCTTCGCCCCGGGCGGCGGCGGACCCGGCGGCCGCTTTCCGGGCCCGCCCTTCCCCGCTGCCACGCGCGGCGCGGGCCACTGTCCGTCGAGCAGCTCGAGCCCGACGAGCTCGGGCCCCCGCACCCGGCCCGCCGCAGCGAACGCGGCGGCGCGCTGGAGGCCCTGGGTGTCGGCGTCCGTCCACCCGAGCGAGCCCGCCCCGTCGCGGAGGATCACGTTCCGATCGGCCACCGCGCGCACGACCTCCACGGGCCAGCCCGAGAGCGTCGCCACCGCGGCGTCCCACCGGGGACGATCGGCCGCGGCCACGCGGAGCGCGTCCTCGACGAGCGCCACGAGCCGGCGGCCGCGCCCCGCTTCGTACGTGCTCCAGGGCACGGACACCGCCAGCACCGACCGGAACTCCCGCTCCGCCAGCACCTTCAGGGACGGGTCCTTCCGCAGCCAGTCCTCCACCCAGGGGTCCCAGCTCACGGCGGCGTCGATGCGCCCGTCCTCGAGGGCCGCGAAGAGCTCGTCCGTGCCGTGCTCCACCACGTCGGCCCCCGCGCTGGCGCCCCAGGTGCGCCAGTCCATGGCCGGCGTGGACCCTGGCGCGAGACCGACCTTCCGCCCCCGCAGGCCCGCGATCTCGGACACGCCCCGCGCGACGACGGCGATGCGCCCCAGCGAGCCCGGCGCCGCCACGGCCCGCACGTCCGTGCGTCCCTCGAGCATCTGGATCGCCGGCACCTCGCACGTGAAGAAGGCGTCCAGCGCGCCCTTCGCGACGTCGTCCCCCTGCGTCTTGCCGCTCGCGTAGTCGCCGAGCGCGAGCTCGAGGCCGTGCTCCTCGGCGAGCTCGGGCATCGCCCGGAGCACCGCGAGGACGTGCGCGTGCACGGGGGTGAGCGAGGAGATGCCGAAGCGCAGCGTGGCCTCGGTCGGCGCGGGGGGCGGCCCCGACACCACCTGCGACGGCTCGAAGACCTCCTGCGCGATCTGCTCCGCCATGCGTCGGTGCCCGGCAGCGTTCGGGTGGAACACGTGCCCGTCCTGGAACAGGCCGGTCTCGCGGGTGCGGAGCCAGCGCATGTCGACGTCCACGAGCCGGAAGCCCCGCTCCTCCGCGAGCGTCCGGGCCGCTTCCCGGTAGGTCGGGTTCACGTAGCGCTCGACGAGCTCCGGCTCCGACCGGTTGATGGGCATGTTCACCCACACGAGCTCCGGCGCGAGCTCGTCGAGCGCGGCGAGGTTCGCGCGGAAGTCGTCGAGGCTCACGCGCGGGATCAGCCCGGCCGACTCCTCCGCGGAGAGCTTGCCGTAGAGCGGCTCGTCCCCGGCGTCCCGCTTCACGTACTGCGCGCTCCCGTGCCGCACGATCGAGAGGAGCACCTCGCGGGTGAGGAGGTAGGTCTCGAAGCGGAAGAGGAGCCGGTTGGCCGCGCGGACGGCGCCGCCGGGCACCCGGTCCCGGTCGGAGATGTACTCCGGCCCCGGGTCGTTGTTGAAGCCCGCGATCACCATGTCGGGCCGGTAGGCGAGGCCCGTCTCCCGCAAGAACTCGACCGCCTGGTAGGTGGTCCACCCCGGGGTGGCCCCGTTGAGCACGGTGACCTTGGGCACGAGCGTGCCGAGCACGCTCGACCACACCTCGTCTCCCTCGACGCCGTGGCCGAAGTTGGAGGAGTCGCCCAGGACGAGCACCCGGTACTCGCCGTCGGGCTTCTCGCGCGGGACCGTCACCTCGCGCATGCCGTCGGCGTTGGTGTCGATCCGGCCGCCACCCTTGAGGTTGTCGAAGTCGTGCAGGTTCGGGCGCACCACCCAGTGCAGGGTGGGGTGCGGGCGGAAGTACGTGACCATGTCGTACACGAGCCAGCCGCGCACCCCGGCCTCGGACACGCCCGCCGCCAGGGCCAGTGCGGCCCACGGCGCCCAGCGCGGCGCGCCCCGCCGCCGCCACGCGGCGAGCACGAGCACGTACACGTCCAGGAACACGCACGCCGCGAACGCGAAGAGCACCATCGCGTTCTCGGGCGCGTACGGCGACGCGGGGTCGATGAGCGGGCCCTTCTTCCAGCCCGGGGCGACCGTCTGGCGGAAGAACCACGCGACCGCGAGGATCGAGAGGTTCATCCCGAAGAGCAGGGAGGCGGCGGCAGCGGTACGGCGCGTCACGTCGGGAGCTTAGCCCGGCGGCCTCCGCGCGCTCGTCCGAAATCCGACTGCCCGGACAGATTCTGTCCGGGCCGTTGAATCAGGTGTTCAGCTTGTCCAGCTTCACGGCGTCGACGGTCGCGGCGTAGGCGGCGTCGCTGCGCATGACGTCGACGAACAGGCGCTTCATCTCCGGCGAGAGCCCGCACTCTTCGACGATGCGCTTGTTCGCCTGCCGGGTGAGCCGCGCCTGCCGCTCGTGCAGCGACTGGAGGTTCGCGTGGATGCGGCTCTCCATGTGCGCGTAGAGCGCGTCGCGCTCGGGCTTCGGGATGTCGGCGTAGATCGTCGCCTGGTCGAGCACCTGCCGCCAGTACACGAGCCGGTAGTCGGCCGAGCGCCCCTTGGGGAACGCGGCCTGCACCGCCATGCGGAACAGGAAGCGGTTGTCCTTAGGCAGGGACTCGAGCACCGCGCTGGAGAGCCGCGCGAGGTTCAGGGACGTGGCCATGTGCCGGGACTCGTCCAGCCGGTGCAGGTGCGAGATCATCCGGATCGCCGCGTGCCCCTCCTCGTTCGAGACGATGCTGTTCTCGAAGGGCTTGAAGCCGTGGGTCTTCATGCCGCGCGCGAGGAAGAACAACGTCGGGAAGTTGGCGCCGAGCAGGTAGTTCGCCACGGTGCCGAGCGCGTGGCGGGAGAGGCGGTTGAGCGTGTCGTTGGTGAAGCCCGACGCCGGGATCGACCAGAGCGGCGTCGTGCGGGTCTTGAAGTAGCGGGCCCGGATGCCCTCGAGCACCACGCAGAAGGCCTCGATGTGGTCGGTCTCCTCGAAGCTCTCGCGGCGCTCCAGCTCGCACACCGACGGCAGGATCTTCCCGTACTCGCGCACGGCGAAGTTGTTGAGCACGATGATCTGCTTCTCGCCCTGCGCCACCGCCGAGTAGTCGAGCGCCCACTGGAGGTGGTTCCAGGCGATCTTCTGCTCGCGCGTGAAGCCCTGCCACACGGGGTGGCTCGCCGCGTCGCACACGTCGAAGTCGTCCGGGACCCACTTCTCGTCCCACACGGTGTCGTCGCGGAACGCGGCGACGGCCTTGGAGAGGAGGGTCCCGTGCTTCTCGTACTGGTCGTAGCTGTGCCGCACGGCCATGTCGCAGTACTGCGAGAGCTCGTGCAGGGCGGCGTTGGTGCCCGTCATGCGGACCTCGTGAGCCTCCCATGATGGCGCCCGCCGCCGCCCTGCGTCAATCGGGCGTCGGCGGAACACACCCCTCCAGCGCCTGGAATGCGCGGCCCCGGGCACCGGCGCGTGCCGCGGACGCGAGGTCCTGGCGGGCCTGCTCGGCGTCACCCGTCCACGTCGCGCAGGCCGCGCGCGCCATCCAGGCCCACGGCGAGCTCGGCCCCTGCGCGAGGGCGTGCTCCGCGGACCGCCGCGCGACCTCCGGATCGCCGTCCAGCAGCGCGAGGCACGCCTCGACGGCGGAGAGGGCGGGGTCGTCGGGATGGCGCCGCGCGGCGTCCGCGAGCACGACGCGCGCGTCCTCCAGCCGGCCGGCCGCGACGAGCTCCAGCACGAACAGGCGCCACGACGTTGCGGTGGCCGTGGGCCCCTCGCGCTCGAGCTCCCCCGCCGCGCGGGCGATCTCGCCGAAGCCGACGCGGGCGCACAGGAGCCCGGACCAGCCGACCACGTCGCGCGGGTCCGCGGCGACCGTGTCCGCGGCCCGGGCCCGCAGGCCGGCGAGATCCTCCCGCGGCGCGAGCCCGTGCAGCACCCGGCGGGCCTGCACGCGGAGGGGGTCCCCGTCGGGCGCGTGCGCGAGCAGCGTCGCCGCGACCGTCGCGTCCCAGGCGCCCCGCACGGCCAGCACCCGCGCGATGGCGAGCGACTCGGCCATCTCGCCGACCGCCAGCGCCACGAGGAGGCGGGCGCGCGCGCCGCCCGGCTCCGGGAAGTACGCCGCGAGCCGCGAGGCGTCGGCCTCGGCGCCCGTCGCGCACAGGCGACGCACCGCCTCGAGCTGGGCGTCCGGGAAGGCGAGCCGCGCGGCCGAGGCGGGCGCCTCCTTGGGGGCGGTGAGCAGGAGGCGGGACGCCGCGACCCGCACGGCGTCGAGGTCGTCGGTGCGGGCCTCGGCGAGCCCCTCGTCGAGCAGCCCCTCGTCGCCGGTGTGCCAGCCGACGACGGCCAGGGCACCGGCGCCGCCCTGCTCGCGCGCCCGCTCGGCCGCGCGGCGGGGCTGGTGGGTGTCGCACAGCGCCGCGACGCGCTCGCCCCCCGCGAGGAGCGCGGCCAGGGCGTTCGACCCCGGGTGCCAGGCGGCGCCGGCGCGGCCCCGCGCCTCTTCGACCTGCGCGCGGAACGCCTCGCGCTCGACGCCGGTCGTGCGCTCCGAGAGCATCCAGCACAGGGCCCCGAGGGCGAGCCAGCCGTCGGTGCCGCGGTCGGCGTCCAGGAGCCGGCCGGCCACCGCGCCCAGCGCCCAGCGGTCGAGGTCGGAGGCGTCCGCGTGGCGCACGACCTCCCACACGTTCCCCTGCGCGACGGGTCGGTCCGCCCAGGCTGCCGTGGGCCACGCGGCGAGCGCGGGGTGCGGCGGCCCGACCTCCGGTGGCGGCCCGCCGGGCTCGCCGAGCGCCTCCAGGAGCTCGTTCGCGGACCGCGGACGCGCCGCCGGGTCCGTCGCCCGCATCGCGGCGAGGACCCGCGCCAGGGCCGCGCCGAGCGAGGAGAGCGGCCGGTCACCGAGCATCCACGTCGCGACGGCGGCGAGCGCCGCGAGGTCGTCCGCCATGGTGCCGGGGCCGGACGGCAGCGGCGGGCCGACTCCGTCCATCCGGGCGGACGCGAGCCCGGCGAGCCGCGCCCGCCCCTCCACGAGGAGCACGTTGCCGGGCCGCAGATCGCGGTGGAGGACTGCGACGGAGTGGAGGGCCGCGAGCTCGGTCGCGAGGTGGACGAACACCGCCTCGATGCACCCCGCGTCGAAGGGGGTCGCGGGCGCGAGCGCCGCGAGGGAGAGGCCCGGGAGGCGCCGCAGCGCGACGTACGGGCCCTCGGGCCCGATGCCGTGCGCGACCACCCGCGTCGGCTCCACCCGCCCCCACACCAGGGCCTCGTGGTGCGCGCTCGGCCGGAACGGAGGTCGGAGGCCCTGCCCGCCGAAGAAGGCGGAGCGCGGGTCGCTCGTCGGGAGCGCGGGGTCCTCGCAGCGGAGGATCGCCTCCGCCCCGTCGACCCAGGCGTCGAAGAGCGTCCCACGCCCCTCTCGCCGGCCGATGATCTGGACGTGCGCGTGATGCTTCACCACGCACCTCCGGCCGCGCCGGGGATCCGGCGCGACGCGGGCTCGAGCTCCTGCTCCAGGAGGCGCCACGCGAGCTCCTGGAGCCGCCGATCGCAGCTGGGGCCGCACGCCGCGCGGGCGCGCCGCTCGGGGGCGTGCGCGCTGTCGGGCACCCGCGGCCAGAGCGCGCCGAGCCCGGACGACGGCGGGTGCGCCTCGCCGACGAGGCGCGGGGCCCACACGTCCTCCCGGCTCCAGAAGGCGGGCTGCGGGATCCGCGCCCGCTGCGGCCACAAGGCCTCCGCGCGTCGCGTCGTCCGCGTGCAGCCAGCGGTCGGGCGCGGCGGATCCAGGTGGGCGCCCGCGCGCCCGGGCAGGGCGTCGAGCACCAGCCGGGCGAGCGCCACGTCCACCATCCGCGCGACGCCGGACGCGCAGCCCGCGACGGCCCCGGGCGTGGCGTTCCCGGCGTCGTGGGTGGCCGCCTCGAGCACGAGGGTGCCCACGGCCCGCGCCACGACGGCGGCGGGCGCGAAGGTCTCGCGCGGCGTTCGGGTGGAGGCCGCCTCGACGCTCCGCCAGCTGCGGCGCATCGCGCGGAGGAGCGCGTCGGACGCGCGCTCGGGCTCGGGACCGAAGACCGACGACCCCCTCGTCGGCTCCGTGGAAGAAGAAGGAAGAACGACCTGTGTTTCGTGCGGAATGACGCACCTCCGGACGAGCTGAAGCTACCACGCCCAGGCCGGAAAAACCGCAGGTTTGAACTTACGAACGCCTTCTTCCCGACCGTGAGGGTGGCTAGGGTTCCAGGAGCCTCTGCCCGTGGGGATCGGAGGCGGGCCGACCCACCGGAAGTTTTCGGTCGAACGGCGGGAACCGGGGCGCGACCCGTCGTTTCGGGGTGGCGCGGCCCTCGGGGCCCCGCGCGCGCCCCCGATCTACAGCGCGCCTTCGAGGCGCCGGAGCGCGACCAGCGCGTCCTGCCAGGCGGCCCGGGCGCGCTCGAGCTCCACGCGCGCGGCATCCAGGTCCTTGATCGCGGTGATCACGTCCTTCTGGAGCGCGCGCCCCTCGTCGAGCCGGGCCCGCTCGGCCCCGAGCGTCTCCTCGGCGAGGCGCACGTTGAGCTCCGCGAGCTCCACGTCGCGCGCCGCGGCCTCGATCGTGCGGACCTGCGCGCGGGCCTGCTGCGAGAGGGTGCCCTCCAGCGCGGCCACGTCGAGCTCCGCCCCCGTCGCCTCGGCCTCCGCCTGCGAGAGGCTCCCGCGGTCCTTGCGGTTCAGCAGCGGCATCGTGAGCTGCGCCCCGATCGACCACTCCGGCAGCTCGGCGCGCGCGAGCTCGCCGAAGGACCCCGAGAGGTCGGTCTCGTAGCCGCGGAGCGCGTACGACGCGGTGGCGGCGAGCGAAGGGAGGAGGCCGTGGCGGGCCGCGACCACGGCCGTGCGCTTCGTCTCCCGGTTCACGCGGGCGGCCGCGAGCTGGGCGTTCCCCTCGATCACGCGCGCCACCACGGCGTCGGCGTCGAGGGCAACCCGGGCCGGCGGCTCGGGGTTCGACAGCACCACGACGCCCTGCCCCGGATCCTCGCCGAGCAGGAGGAGGAGCGCGTCCTGGGCCGCCGCGTGGTTCGCCCGCGCGTCGATGAGCGCGCGCTCGGCCTGCACCTTCGCCGCCTGCGCGCGGGTGGCCTCGACCGGCGCGAGGCGCCCCCCGTCCACGAGCGCCTGCGTCACCCGGTGCTGCTCCTCCGAGATCGCCAGCGTCTGCTCCGCGATGGCCACGAGCGCCGCCTGCGTCCGGACGTTCCAGTACGCCGTGGCCGTGCTGGCGAGGGCCTCCTGGCGCGCCACCTTCCGATTGGCCTCGGCCGCCGACACCGCGCCCTGCGCCGCGCGCACGGCCTGGAGGTTCCAGGCGAGGCGGTGCCCCTCGAGCAGCGACTGGGTCAGCGAGACGGACAGGCTCGACTGGTACTGGGGATCGCCGGTGAAGGGGTCCAGGGCGGTGTCGACGAGCCGGTAGAGGAACTTGTTCTGGGAGCTCTGCAGGTCGAGCGCGAGCGTCGTGCCCGTGGCGAAGGTCTGGGAGACGCCGACCTGCGCGTTCCAGCCGCTCGTGTCCGCGTAGAAGTTGCCGAGCTGGCCCGTCCCCTCGTTCGTGCTCGAGAAGTACGACGTGCTCGCGTTCACGTTCGGCTCGAACGGCGCGCGCGATGCGAGGAGCGCGCCGCTCGCGGCGTCCACGTCGAGGTCGGCGCCGCGGACCTCCGGGTTGCGCTCGGCGGCGCGAGCGAGCGCCTGCTCGTAGGTGAGCTCGATCGGGGCCGCGATGGCGGCGCCCGCTCCCATGGCGACGGTGAACCAGATCATGACGGCCTCGCGCGGCGCGGCCACGCCCAGGCCAGCCAACGGCCGCCGGTGGCGCGCAGATCGTCCAGCACGGCGTAGAGCCAGGGGACGAAGAACAGGGTGAGCACCGTGGCCACGAGCATCCCCGAGAGGATGACGCGGCCGAGCGGCGCGTAGGGGATGCCGATGAACGTCGCGTCGCCCGCGGCCATCGGGATGACGCCCACGATCGCGGTGAGCGCCGTCATCAGGATGGGGCGGAGGCGTGTGCGGACCGCCTCGCGCAGCGCCGTCTCCCGGTCCACGCCCTTCGCGCGGAGCTCGGTCACGACGTCCACGAGCACGATCCCGTTGTTGACCACGATGCCGATGAGGATGACGAGCCCCACGCCCGCCATCGCGTCGAAGGGCGTGCCGGTGGCCCAGAGGCCCCAGTAGACGCCGAGGATCGCCATCGGGATCGTCATGATGACCGTCAGGGGCAACAGGAAGCTCTCGAACAGGACGCCCATGATCAGGAACACGAACGTCACGGACAGGATCAGCGCGAGGTTCCGCGCGGCGTCGCTCGCCTGCTGCTCGGCCCAGGCGTTTCCGCGGTCGATGCCGTAGCCGCGGGGCCACTCCATGCCCGCGAGCGCCTGCTCGACGGCGACGTAGGCCTTCTCCTTCTCGGTGCCCGGCGCGAGGTCCGCGGTGAGCCCGAGCGCGGTGCGGCGGTCCTGGCGGCGGATGCTCCCCCAGCCCTTCCCCACGCCCGACTCCACGAGGCTCCGGAGCGGCACCGCCCGCTGCGCGGTCGGCGAGCCCATCTCGAAGTCGAGGAGCTGGTCGACGCTGGATCGGTCCTCGAGCCCGAAGCGCGCGAACACGCGCACCTCCTTCTCGCCCGCGTACCAGGGGGGCAGCGGCGCCCCGCGCATCGCGAAGGACACGAGCCGCCCGACCATGCTCGCGCTCATGCCGTAGCGCGCGACGCTGTCCCGGTTCACGAGCAGGCGCATCTCGTCGCTCCCGGAGGTCTCCGCGTCGGTGTGCACGCCGAGCACGCCCTCGACCGTGCGCATGCGCCGACGGGCCTCCTCCGAGAGCCGCGCGAGCACCTCGGTGTCCTCGCCGAAGAGCCGGATCTCGATCGAGGCGTTCTGGCCGCCCTCGCCCTCGCCCCACCCCACCTCGGGCACGACGCCCGGCAGGTCCGGGAGCGCCTTCTCGACCTCGTCCAGCACGGCCTCGCGCGGGAGCGCGCCGTCGTCGTGCAGGTACACGTAGAGGCGGCCGTTGTTGCTCGAGGACGTCATGCGCGTGCGGTACACGCGCACGCCCCAGGCCTCGCGATGGTCCTCGACCATCTTCTCGAAGGCCTCCACCACCGCGAGCCGCTCGTAGTACGTGAAGGCCGGCGGCACCTCGAAACGCACGGTGAAGTCGTTGAGGTTCCCGTCGGCCTCGCCGCTGCAGCCGACCGACTGCGCGGGCAGCATCACGGTGAGCATCACGGCCGCGACGATGCCGACGAACGTGTCCACCCGGTTCCGCAGGAGCGCCGTCACGCCGCGGTCCACCCGGGCGGTCAGCGCGCGGATCCAGCGGCTGTCCTCCTTGATCTCCTTGCCGCCGAGCCACACCGTCGAGAGCGGGGTGAAGAGGAGCGTGATGATCAGGCTCCCGACCTGGATGAACACGACCGGCAGCCCGAGCGCGCCCATGAAGAACGAGAAGCTCGCGTCCTCGCTCATCAGGATGACCGGCAGGAACACGACGACCGACGTGAGCGTCGAGAGCGTGATCGGGAGGAGCACCTCCGAGGTGCCCTCGATCGCGGCCGTGCGCGGATCCTGGCCCTCCTGGCGCCGCCGGAAGATCGTCTCGACCACGACCACCGCGTTGTCGACCACCATCCCGACGGCGAGCATCAGCCCGAGCATCGAGAGGAGGTTGAGGGAGTCGCCCCGGAAGTAGAGCACCGTCACGGTCAGGAGCAGCGACGCGGGGATGGTCGCGGCGATGAGGACGGTGATGCGCCACTGCCGCAGGAAGAGGATCAGCACGAGCACCGCGAGCACGCCGCCCTCGATCGCGCTCTCTTCGAGCGTGTCGACGGACTCCTGGATGAGCTCCCCCTGGTCGAAGAAGACCGGGAAGGAGAAGCCCTCCAGGCGCGGATCGGCCTGCAGCTCGGCGAAGGCCTCGCGGATCTCCCGACAGATCTCGACCGTGTTGGCGCTCGACTCCTTGTTGATCGCGAGCGCGGCGCCTTCCTTGCCGTCGATGCGGTTGATGTCCGAGGAGGCGGCGGCGCGGTACTCGACCGACGCCACGTCCGAGAGCGTCAGCCCCGGCTTCACCGGCCAGCGCTGGATGTCCTCCAGCGCCTCGAAACGCGCGAGCGCCCGCACATAGCGGACCTGCCCGCGATCGGTCACCTGCCCGCTCGCGAGCTGGAAGTTGTCGCTCCCGAGGCGGTCCATGAGGCCGACGAGATCGACCCCGTGGCTCATGAGCGCCTCGCGGTCGAAGTCGATCCACACGACCGCCTCGTCGACGCCCCAGATGTCGACGCGCCCGACGCCGGGGATGCGCTCGAGCCGCTTCTGCACCACGCGCGTCACGAGGTAGTGCACGTCCTCCACGTCGTCGGGCACCGAGATGCCCGCCCAGATCACGGGCTCGTCGGTCGGGTCGAAGCGCCAGATCCAGGTGCGCTCCACGTCCGTCGGGAGCGAGGGCATCGCCCGCTCGATGCGGTCGGTGACGGCGTTGTAGGCCTCGTCCATGTCGATGGACGAGTGGAACTCGAGCGAGAGGCTCGCGTTGTCCGACTTCGCCTCGCTCTCGAGCGACTTGAGCCCCGGCACCGTCGCGACCTGCTCTTCGAGCGGCTTCACGACGCGGGACTCGGTCTCGAGCGGCGTCGAGTCCTCGTAGGGGATCCAGATCCAGAGGTACGGCGGCGAGAACCCCGACGGCATCATCTGCAGCGGGATCCGGACGGACGCGATGATGCCGACGACGACGACCACGAGGAACGCCGTCACCACCGTCACCGGGCGGGTCACCGAGAAGCGGGGGATCCAGTCCCGGGCGGCCATGGGCGGCACCGGTAACGCGGCGGCCGGGCGCGAGGGCGGACGGTCGTGTCGCAGGTCGTCGCAGGATCGAAGCGGAGGGTCGCTACATCCAGTTCCGCATCATGAACGACGTGAACCCGACGACGGTGATCATCGTCAGGTGGATCACGTAGAGCGGGAGGAAGCTCCCGGCGCGCAGGCAGAACCAGCCCGCGAAGATGCCCCCGACGAAGCTCGACAACAGCTCGATGTGCGGCTTGTTGTGGTGGAGCAGGTAGAACGGGAAGACGTGCAGCAGGATCGCCATCAGCGCGTCGCCCCGGCGCGCCGCCGCGAACAGCAGGAAGCCGCGGAAGAGGAACTCCCAGCCGATGAAGTCGAGCGCGATGCCGAGGTGCGCCCACGCGAAGCCGTCGAGCGAGGTCCGGGCGGCCTTGTTCACCGGGTAGTAGGCGGCCAGCGGCTCCACGATCCAGGTCGTGAGCATGAGCACGGGCACCAGCGCCGCGAGCAGCACGCCGTGGTGCGGGAGCCACCACCGCCAGTCGCCGAGCCCGATGCCCCACTTCGTGAGGTCGCGACGGGCGGCGTAGAGCCCCGCGAGGAGCAGCGCGCCGCCGAGGAGGCCGGGCCGCGCCATGTTGGCGAAGGACTGGGCCGACTGGGCCGCGAGGCCCGCGTCGGTGAACCGGGCGGCGATCGGCGCGAGCACGAGCGCGATGCCGCCGACGGACAGCCCGATCGCGGCGGGGGAGGGCGTGGGGCCGCGGCGCCACGCCTCGCGGAGCTCCCAGAGCGCCACCGCCACGAGCGGGATGCCGCCGTGCACGAGCATGCGCCAGGTGCCGGTGAGGACGGGGTCGCCCTTCGGCTGATGGCGCAGGCCCAGCCACATCCCGATGGCCGCCGCGAACGACACCCACACGACGAGCGCGCCGCTGTCGGGCTCGCGGACGCGCTCGGGGATGTCCCCCAGGAGCCACCGGACCAGCGCGAGCACGCGATCGCGGAGCCGCGACCGGAGGTCGGGGAGGGGCGCGGGGGCGTGGGCGGGCGCGGACGTGTGGGCCTCGGGAGGCCGAACGCCTAACGCCTAGTTCGGGTCGGCGCGCGCCGCGATCTCGAAGGGCGTGATCTCCTCGCCGGTGAGGTCCTCGTAGGTGAAGCGCATGCAGTAGGGCGACCCGTCGGGACAGCTCTCGCACACGTCGCCGCTCGCGGCGAGCACCTCGCAGAGCTCGTCGGGCGTCTCGACGTCCTCGAACAACACGGTCCAGGGGGAGATGTCGGCCAGGAGCGAGAGCCGGGCGCCCTCGACCCGCGAGCCGTCCGGCGAGAAGCGCCCGCCGAACGAGACGTCGTAGGCCTCGCAGCCGAGGTAGCCCTGGAAGCTCCAGGACTCGTCCACGTCGAGGCGGAACGAGGGGTTGCCGTCGAAGGAGGTCGGGCCGTTCACCGTCCCGAACGACGAGTGCTGGGTGAGCTCCTCGGTGAACGGGTCGTTCCACGCCATGATGAAGCGCAGCTCGGGATCCTCCCAGGCGCGCACCTGCACGAGCAGCTGCTCGTCGATCCAGTCCTGGACGACGGGCCCGAGGACGATCGGCTCGACGGAGACGCCACCCGCGAGGGGGAGGGCCCACGTGCGGTCGACCAGGGCGGCCGCGTCGGAGACCGGCGTCGCGGGCTCGGTCACGAAGGTGCTCTGCGCCTCCCCGCCGCACCAGCACAGGCGCGCGGTGTGGCTCCGGCCGGCGGCCAGGGGCACCGACGGCGTGAACACGACGGTGTCGCCGACGACCGTGGTCGCGCCGTCCGCCCCGACGACGGATGCGAGCGCGGCGGGGTCGGCGGGGTCCAGCGTCCACCGCACCTCCGTGAGGCTCGACACCTCCAGGGTGCCGTCGACCGGGTCGCTCGTGGCCGTGCCCGTGCAGGTGGGGGCCGTGGCGGTCGCGCAGGACCAGGTGTCGGTGTCCGCGTCGGTGTCGGTGTCGGTGTCCGCGTCGGTGTCCGCGTCGGTGTCCGCGTCGGTGTCGGCGTCCGCTTCGGGCGTGGACGCCGGCGGCTTCGACGTGCCGTCGCAGGCCGCGAGGAAGGTGATCGAGGAGAAGGCGAGGGCGAACGCTCGCATCGGGAGGCTCCGGCGGTGTACCCCGATCCACGCGCCCGCCGGGTGGCCGGTTCCCACGAACCCTCCGTGGTCACGATGATCCGGACCCGGCCGGTGGGGAGTGGGGCGGCGGCACCCCATGCCCGGGGCGACGGGATCCCGGGCGTTGTTGCCCCAATCCGCCGGAGACACGCGCCCGGACGACGTCCGCGCGTGGCACGACGCTTGCGGAGCTGCCTCGACGTGGTCGGAGGTCCCGTGCTCCTCGCTCTCCTCGTCGCGTGCTCGGACTACGAGTTCTCGGACGGAAAGCGCGAACCCGGCGACCGGCCCCCCCGGGACGAGCCGGGCGCCGAGACGGACACGAGCGCCGTCGAGGGCGACACCGGCGACACCGGCGCCGGGACCGTGGACGTGCCCGGTGAGGAGGGCGACCCCTGCGCCGCGACGCACACCGTGCGCATCGGCCTCGCCGCGGACGACGTGTGGACGGCCTGGATCGCGGGCCAGGAGCTCGGCCCGTACGAGCAGTGGTGGGAGACCGTCTGGTCGACCGTCGAGCTCGAGTGCGGCACCTACACGCTCGCCGTGTACGCGACCGACGCCCACCAGGCGATCAGCGGCTTCATCGGCCGGGTCGAGGTGGACGGGGCCGTCGTCGCGCAGACCGGCGACGGGAGCTGGAAGGTGTACGACGGCCGGCCCCCCGCGGGCACCGACTGGCACCGCACCGCCTACGACGACAGCGCCTGGGGGACCGGGCAGGGCTGCGAGTACGGCGCGGCGACGGGCTGGTGGGGCTCCTCGCCGGCCGACCTCACGGGGGCGGGCGCGTGGTGGATCTGGCCGCGCGACTGCCTCGCGCTCGGCGACGCGGCGTTCCGCGTGACCATCTCGGTGCCGTAGGCGACCGGCGGCTCACGCCGTCGAGCGAGGGGCTACCTTCCCGCCATGCCCCGGTTCTCCGCCATCGTCCCCGTGCTCGCGCGCACGCCCGCAGCCCGCGACGACCTCGCGCGCTGCCTCGCGGCGCTCCTCGCCTGCGACCCGCCGCCCGCCGAGATCGTCGTCGTGGACGACGGCTCGCCGGAGCCGGTCGCGGTGCCGGTCGGGACGCCCCCGATCCGGCTCCTCCGCCAGGCCAACGCCGGCCCGGCCAGCGCGCGCAACGCCGGAGCGGCCGCCGCCGCGGGGGACGTGCTCGTGTTCGTCGACGCCGACATCGTCGTGCCGCCCGACACCTTCGCGCGCCTCGCGGAGGGGTTCGCCGCCGACCCCGACGCCGCCGCGATCTGGGGCACGGTGACGGCCGCGCACCCGCACCGCGGCGTCGTGAGCCGCTACAAGAACCACACGCACCGGCACTTCACGTTGTCCCAGGCGCGCGAGACGCGGCACCTCACCACGATGCTCGCCGCCGTGCGGCGCGACGCCTTCGTGGCGGCCGGCGGCTTCGACACGCGGCTCCGCACGGTGTCGGTCGAGGACGTGGAGCTCGGCCGCACGCTCTTCGACCGCGGCGAGCGCGTGATCCTGGACAAGGCGCTCGCGGCCGAGCACCGGCACCACTTCACGCTGGTCAGCGCCCTGCGCAACGACTTCCACAAGGCGCGCCACCACGCGAAGACCACGCTCGCGCGGCGGCTCCGGGGGGACGCCTCCGTCGCGCTGGACGGCCCCGGCGAGCGGCGGCAGCTCCACTACCTCGTGGGCGTGCCGCTCGGCGTCGGTGCGCTCGGCGCCGCGCTGGCCGGGCGGTGGACGTTGTCGGCGGGGCTCGCGGCCGCGCTCGTGGCCTGGGAGTCCGACCTCTGGGGCTACCTGCGGCGGGAGGAGGGGCTGCGCTTCGCGGTCGCGTGCGTCCCGCTCATGGTGATCGAGCGCACGACCGTCGCCGCGGCGGTGGTGGCCGGCGCGGCGGACCTGGTGCGGCGGCGGTAGGGCCGGCGTCGCCCCCGTCCGGCCTCCCGGGATAGACCGCCCGATGTCCGCGCTCCCCGCCCCCGCCGAGCTCGCCGCGACGCTCACGCAGTACTGGGGCTTCGACACCCTCCGCCCGCTGCAGCGCGAGGCCGTCGCCGCGGCGCTCGCCGGTCGGGACTCGCTGGTCGTGCTCCCCACCGGCGGCGGGAAGTCCCTGTGCTACCAGCTCCCGCCGCTGTTGCGGCCGCCGGGCGCGCCCGCGCTCACCCTCGTCGTGTCGCCGCTCATCGCGCTCATGAAGGACCAGGTCGACGGCCTGCGGATCGCCGGGTACCCGGCCGCCGCGCTCCACGGCGGGATCGGCGCCGAGGACGCAGCCGCCGCCCGCCGCGGCGTCGAGAGCGGCACGATCCGGCTCCTGTTCGTCTCCCCCGAGCGGCTCCTGGGCGAGGGCTTCCTCGGCTGGCTCGCCTCCCTCGCGCGCGACCCCGCCCGCGCCGTCGCCGCCGTCGCGATCGACGAGGCCCACTGCATCAGCCAGTGGGGGCACGACTTCCGGCCCGAGTACCGGCGCCTCGCCGAGCTCCGGGACGCGCTCCCCGGCGTGCCGGTCCACGCCTACACGGCCACGGCCACCCCGCGCGTGCGCGAGGACATCGTCCGCCAGCTCCGGATGGACGACCCCGCCGTGCTCGTCGGCACCTTCGACCGGCCGAACCTGTCGTACCGCGTGCTCCCCCGCGTGGGCCAGGGCGAGGACCAGATCGAGGCCATCCTCCGCACCCGCCCCGGCGAGGCGGCGATCGTCTACTGCATCAGCCGCAAGCAGACGGAGCAGGTCGCCGACGCGCTCACGTCGCGGGGGCTGAAGGCGGAGCCCTACCACGCCGGCCTCGACCCCACGCGCCGCTCCCGCGTGCAGGAGGACTTCCTCTCCGAGCGGCTCGACATCGTCGTCGCGACCGTGGCGTTCGGCATGGGCATCGACCGCGGTGACGTGCGGCTCGTCGTGCACGCCTCGATGCCCAAGTCGGTCGAGGCCTACCAGCAGGAGACCGGCCGCGCCGGCCGCGACGGGCTCCCCGCCGAGTGCGTGCTGCTCTACAGCTCCGCCGATGCCGTGCGCTGGTCGCAGCTCATGGAGCGCTCGTCGAACGAGAGCGAGGTGGACGTGCCCGCGAGCGTGCTCCAGGCGCAGCGGGACCTGCTCCTGCAGATGCAGCGCTTCGCCGCCGGCACGCGCTGCCGGCACCGCGCGCTCTCCGAGTACTTCGGCCAGCCCTACGCCGGCGAGGGCGGCTGCGGCGCCTGCGACGTGTGCAACGAGGAGCTCGAGGAGGTGCCCGACTCCACGACGGTCGCGCGCAAGATCCTCTCCTGCGTCGCGCGCCTCCGGGGCGAACGCAACGACGCCTACGGCGCCGCCTACGTCGCGGACGTGCTCCGCGGCTCGGCGGCGGCGCGCATCGTCCAGAAGGGCCACGACAAGCTCTCCACCTGGGGCCTGCTGAAGGACCTCGACAAGGACACGCTCGTCTCGCTGATGGACCAGCTCGTGGACCTCGGCGCGCTCGTCCGCGACACGGGCGAGTACCCCGTCCTCCGGCTGGCCCCGCCCTCCGGCCCGATCCTCAAGGGCGCCGAGCCGGTGCGGCTCCTGCGGGTGCGCCCGCCCGAGGTGCTCGCCGCCGCGCCCCGCAAGCGTCGCCGGATCGACGGCACCGCCGCGGTCACGCTCTCGGCCGAGGAGCAGCGGCTCTTCGAGGCGCTCCGCCAGCTCCGCCGGGGGATCGCGCAGGAGCTCGGCGTGCCGCCCTACGTCGTGTTCGGGGACGCGCCGCTCCAGGAGATGGCGCGGGTGCGGCCGGGCTCGGTGGCGTCGCTCGCCGGCATCAAGGGGGTGGGCGCGCTCAAGCTCGAGCAGTTCGGGGAGCGCTTCCTCGCCGCGATCACGGCGTGGTGCGCCGAGAACGGCGTGGCGACCGACGCCGCCGCGCCCTCACGGCCCGTCGCCCGCCCCGCGGAGGACGCTCCGTCGGAGATCCGTCGGGAGGCGTTCGCGCTCTTCGCCGCGGGCACGCCGCTCGACGAGGCGGCCGCGCGCATCGGGCGCGCGCGCTCCACGACGCTGCAGTACCTCGTGGAGTGGATCGTCCGCGAGTCGCCGCCGAGCGTGTCCCCGTGGGTGGACGAGGCGGGCTACGCCACGATCGCGAACGCGGCCGCGGAGCTCGGCGCCGACCGGATGAAGCCCGTCTTCGACCACCTCGGCGGCGCCTACGACTACGAGGCCATCCGCGTCGTGATGGCGCACCTGCGCGCGGGGAGCTGACCGGCACGCCGGCCGTCGCCCGCGCGGCGGCTACTCACACCACGCGCCGCTCTCCGCGAAGGCGTTGTTGGTCTCGACGCACTCGGCGATGACACCGGTGCCCGTGCCGTCGTCGTCCACGCGCACCTCGAGGCTGGTCACGCCCGCCAGGAGCGCCGCGTCGACCACGAACTCCACGCTCTCCGTGGTGGTGAGCGCCGGCGTCACGGTGGTCGTCGCGGCGGTGCCGAGCAGCACGTTCCCGGGGTCGCCGAAGAGCGCGAGCTGGACGCCCGCGTCGAGGTCGCCGTTGCCCGTGTTGCGCCCGCGGGCCCACACCCGGAGCGTGCCGGCGTCGCAGTCGTCCTCGCAGATGTCGAGGATCTCCGACTCCAGCTCGTCGCCCAGCGTCTCCCCGGGCGCCATGGCGAGGGCGGAGTGGAAGCTGTTGTAGACCGTGAAGTTCTGCGTCGCGGTCTCGGGCACCGACAGGTCGTCGTTGATGTTGGTGATCGTGTAGGCGTGCTGGTTCCAGACCGCGCGCGCGGGCGCCCAGGAGTTGGTCGCGTCCTCGAACACCGCGAGGCCGTAGGTGCCCTGGCTGGCGATGATGATCTCGGCGTGGTCGTCGCCGTCGACGTCCGCGACCACGGGGTAGTCGTACATCGTCACCGACGAGTGCTCGGTGCTCCGGAACTTCTCGACGCCGTCGCTCCCGTTGTAGGCGACCATCTGCATCTCGTCGATGTAGACGACCTCGGGGACGCCGTCGGCGTCGAAGTCGAAGATCGAGGCGCCGGTCGCGCCCGACTCGTCGTGCACCGGCGCGGACCAGAGGATCGAACCGTCGGCGTTCAGGGCCCAGAGCTCGTTGCCGCCGGCCACGATGATCTCGACCTCGCCGTCGGCGTCGATGTCCCCGATGGCCGGGACGGGGAAGATGTTCGCGCTGCGGTGCGTCGTCGGGCCCCAGATCAGGCTCCCGTCGGTGTCGTGGGCGCGGATCGTGTTCCCGAAGGTGACGATGTACTCGCCCTCCGCGTCCGAGTCGAGGTTGGCGACGCCCACGGCGCCGTCGCCTTCGGTCGAGCGGATGATCGCGTTCCCGTCGATGTCGTAGACGTGGCTCCCGGTGATGACCTCCTCCTGCCCGTCGAGGTCGAGGTCGGCGATCGCGGGGTGCGCGCCCTCGATGATGCCGAAGCCGCCGGCGCTGGACCCGATGCCGGTCCCGCGGCCCTCGGCGCGCTGGGTGCCGTCGGCGTTCAGGATCACGCGCCCGGCCACGATCTCGGGGCTCCCGTCGTGGTCCATGTCCGACACGGCGATGCCGGTCGCGTAGTTGAACTCGCCGTCGGTGTAGGCGGCCGACTCCCAGAGGATGTTCGCGTCCGGGTCGAGCGCGGCCACGGAGTACCCGGCACCGAACCCGTTGTCGAGGACGACGAGGATCTCGGGCGAGCCGTCGTCGTCGAGGTCCGCGAGGGCGGGCGCCGAGCCGTAGCCGATGGGGATCCCCGTGGCCTCCCACATCTCCGTCCCGTCCCCGTGGAAGGCCGCGAGCGTGCCGCTCCCGAGCACCGCCGACCACACGACGAGGATCTCGGGGAGCCCGTCGCCGTCGATGTCCCCGACGACCGGGAGCGCCGTCGACCACTTGCCGGTCACGCCCCACTCGACCACCGGCTCGAAGCCGCCGATGTCGTAGTCGCAGCTGTCGTTCGCGGCGACCGCCTCGGGATCGAAGGTCTGGAGCGCGCACGCCCCGTCGCCCGAGGGGTCGACGGCGGGGTTGCCACCGCCGCCGGCGGTGTCGTCGCCGCCGTTCTCGTCCTTTTCGTTGAGGTCGTAGTCGACGCAGGCGGGGAGGAGGGCGAGGAGGAGGAGGGCGCGCATGGCGCGGGAGGGTAGCTCAGGCAGGGCCGGATCGTCGTCGGGGACTCGTCATCTTCCCGGACGACGCGCCGCCGCCGCCCACCGGTACAGGCGCGTGAAGGCCCCCCAGCGCAACGAATGGCGCAAGGGTCCCCTCGGCGCGCCCGGGACGAGCGGCGCGACCGCGAGGGGCCCCTCGGCCAGGACGGCCCCGTCGGCGCCGTACACGCGGCTCCCGCCGGAGAAGTTCTCTTCGCCCTGGAACGGCCCCGTCGCGTTCGCGAACACGACGGGCGCTCCGACGGCGCGGGCGGCGCGCGCGAGGAGCTCGGCGCGGTAGGGGTTCGAGTCCCGGAAGAGCCAGCGCGCCGCGGGTCGCGTCGGCGCGGGAACGGTCGCGAGGCGGCCGCGGTAGTCGGGCCACGCCGCGGCCACGAGCACGGCGTCGACGCGCCCCATGTACGGCACCCAGGCGTCGACGTGCAGCACGTCCGCGCACACGAGGAGCCCGAAGCGCCCGGCCGGCGTCGTCGCGATCAGGGGCGCGGTGCCGGGCCGCCACGCGCGGGCCTCGTCCGGGGAGAGGAAGCGCTTCGTGTAGGCGGCGTGCGCCCCGTCGGGGGTCGTGACCCCGAGCACGCAGCGGTCGCCGTCGACGTAGCCCATCGCGATCGTCATCGCGTGCCGACGCGCTGCCCCGGCGAGCCACGTCCGCGCGCGGGGCCCCTCCTCGGCGGGCGCGTGTGCGTAGCCGGGCAGGTACGCCTCCGGGAGCACCGCCACGACGGCGCCGCGCTCGCGCGCCTCGGCGATCGCGTGGTCGGCGCGCGCCAGGCGCTCGTCCACGCTTCCGCCCCGGCCGGGGAGCTCGATGGCGGCGGCGAGGGGAGCAGGTCGCACGGGGAAACGGTAGCCCGGTCTCGGGCCCTCGTCCGGGCAGCCGCTTCGCGCTGCGGCGACGCCGTGCCGGGGCGGAGGTCGGCGGCTCCCGTGGTCTCCCGGTAAGGGCCACGACGAGCACGAGCTGCGTTTCCCTTGGTAGACTCGCGCGCCCCGGCCGCGCGCGCGGCCCGACCCCGGAGGTCCGATGTACCGTCTCGCGCTCCTGTCGCTCCTCGCCGCCTGCACGCGCGACGTCGTGAAGCCCGGTGACACGGGGGACACGGGCGTGCCCAGCGAGACGGGGCTCGGCGGCGGGGAGGAGGAGGACGGGGACGGCTACTCCGTCTCCGAGGGCGACTGCGACGACAGCAACGCGGACGTGAGCCCCGGCGCGACCGAGATCTGCGACGGCATCGACAACGACTGCGACGACGCGATCGACGAGGACGTGGAGGGCGTCTTCTACGCCGACGTGGACGGCGACGGCGTCGGCGACGGGGCCGCCCCCACCTTCGCGTGCGAGGCCCCGGCGGGCTTCGTCGAGAACCCGGACGACTGCGACGATGCTGACGCGACGGCCTACCCCGGCGCCGCCGAGGTCTGTGACGGCATCGACAACGACTGCGACGGCACCTCCGACGAGGAGCTGGGCGCCACGTACTGGAGCGACGCCGACGGCGACGGCTACGGCGACGCCGACGCGCCGCTGTTCGCGTGCGAGCCGCCCGCGGGCTCTGCGACCAACAACGAGGACTGCGACGACGCGGAGGCCGCGATCCACCCCGGCGCCGAGGAGGCCGACTGCCTCGACCCGGTCGACTACAACTGCGACGGGGCGGTGGGCTTCGTGGACGGCGACGGCGACGGCTGGGCCGCCTGCGAGGAGTGCGACGACGCCTCGCGCGACGTGTCGCCCGACGGCGTCGAGGCCTGCAACGCGGTGGACGACGACTGCGACGGCGACGTGGACGAGGCCGGCGCCACCGGGGAGCTGACCTGGTACGCCGACACCGACGGGGACACCTACGGAGACGCCGCGAGCACGTCGCTCGCGTGTGACCAGCCCTCGGGTTGGGTCGCCGACGCGACCGACTGCGACGACACCCTCGCCACGACCAACCCCGGCGCCACCGAGACGTGCGACGGCCTCGACGAGGACTGCGACGGCACTGCCGACGACGGCGTGGGCACGGTCTGGTACACCGACGCGGACGGCGACGGCTACGGCGACCCCGACGCGATCACGGTCGCGTGCGACATGCCCGCCGGCACGGTGTCCGACGCGACCGACTGCGACGACACCACGGCGGCCACGAGCCCCGCGGCGTCGGAGACCTGCAACGACACGGACGACGACTGCGACGACAGCGTCGACGAGGGCGCCATCGACGAGGCGGACTGGTACTACGACGCCGACGGGGACGGCTACGGCAACCCGGCGGCGTCCACGAGCGCCTGCGACCAGCCCGCCGGCTACACCGCCGACGCCAGCGACTGCAACGACGGCACCGCGCTCGCGTCCCCCGCCGGGACCGAGACCTGCGACGGCCTCGACAACGACTGCGACGGGACCGCCGACGAGGACGGCGCGACCCTCTGGTACGCCGACGCCGACGGCGACGGCTACGGCGACATCGGAAGCTCCACCGCGTCGTGCACCGCCCCCGCCGGCTACGTCGCGACGTACTCCGACTGCGACGACACCGTCGCCTCCACGAGCCCGGCCGCCCCCGAGACGTGCGACGGCATCGACAACGACTGCGACGGGAGCATCGACGAGACCGGCAGCCTCTCGTTCTTCGCGGACGCGGACGGCGACGGCTACGGCGACCCCGCCGTCGTCGTCGGGGGCTGCTCGGCGCCGAGCGGCTACGTCGCGAACGACGACGACTGCGACGACCTGCTCTCCGACGTGAACCCGCTGGGCACCGAGACCTGCGACGGCGTCGACGAGGACTGTGACGGCACCGCGGACGACGGCGCCGGCTCCACTTGGTACTACGACGGCGACGGCGACGGCTACGGCGCGACGAGCCCCACGTCGATCGCGTGCACCCAGCCCGCCGGCTACGCGGACAACGACGACGACTGCCTCGACAGCTCGTCGAGCTACTCGCCCGCCGCCGCCGAGGTCTGCGACGACGGGCTCGACCAGGACTGCGACGGCACCGCGGACGACGACTGCCCCGACACCGTCACCCACTGTGGCACCATCTCGTCGGACGAGACCTGGGACGGCGAGGACATCCACGTCGTCACCTGCGACGTGTACGTTCAGGCCGCCTCCTCGCCGCTCCTCACCATCGAAGACGGCGCCACCGTCGAGTTCTACCCGGGCGCGAACCTCTACGTGGGCTGGTCGAGCTACGGCGAGCTCTGGGTGGACGGCCACACCGACGGGGTCCTCTTCACCTCCAGTGACAGCCGCCCCGGCGCGGGCGACTGGGACGGGATCAACTTCGGCGCCTACGACCGCGGGAGCTGGCTCGAGGGCGCCACCATCGAGTACGGCGGCGGAAACGGGTTCGGGAACGTCTACCTCGTCAACTCGTCGTCCACCCTCACGCTGCTGAACAGCGTGGTCACCGACTCGTCCAACAGCGGCGTGTACGTGACCAACGCGACGATCGAGGTGTCCGGCAGCACCGTGTCGGACAACACCGACTACGGCATCTACCTCTCCACGACGGGCGAGCTCGCGACCACGGGCGGCGCCACGTTCACGGGCAACACGCTCTCGGGGAACGCGCTCTACCCTCTGACCGTGCCCGCGGCCTACGTCGGCGAGATCGACGCGACCAACGCGTTCACCGGCAACACGTCGGACGCCGTGTACGTGTACACGGGGACGGTCTCGAGCACGACCACCTGGTACGGCCTCGACGTGCCCTACTACATCGCGGGGGACGTGACCTTCGGGGCCGCGGGCGGGATGGTGATGACCATCGCCGACGGCGCGGAGCTCCAGTTCGCGTCGGGCGCGGCGCTCAACATCGGCACGTCCAACTACGTCGACTTCGTGGTCGACGGCACGACCACCGGTGTCACCTTCACGTCCTCGCGCAGCGCGCCGCGGGCCGGCGACTGGGACGGGCTCTACTTCGGGGACAACGTCCAGCTCGCGACGATCGAGGGGGCGACGATCGGCTACGGCGGCGCCAACGGCTACGGCAACGTCTACGCCTACGCGAACGACGCCGACGTGGAGATCACCGACTCCGTGATCCACGACAGCTCCAACAGCGGCGTGTACCTGAGTTGGTACGCGAGCGCGTCGATCCACGACTCGACCATCGAGGACAACGCCGACTACGGCGTGTACGTGTTCGACTACGCCACCTTCGACGGCGACCTCTCGTTCACCGGGAACACGGTCACCGGCAACGACGTGGGGCTGAGCATCCCCGCCCAGGAGGCCGGCGCGCTGGGCGACGACGGCGCCTACTCAGGCAACATCACCGACGACGTCGCGCTCCGCGACGACACGATCGCCACCGATGTCACGCTGCGCGCCCTGGACACCCACTGGAACGTGACCGGCGACATCACCGTCGGCGGCACCGCGCACCCCACGCTCACCATCGAGGACGGCGCGGAGCTGCGCTTCGACACGGGCGCGGGGCTCTACATCGGCTCGGGCAACTACGGCTCGCTCGACGTCCAGGGGAGCACCAATGGCGTGGTGTTCACGTCCTCGGCGTCGGTCCCCGCGGCGGGCGACTGGGACGGGATCCAATTCACCTGGTACTCCGAGGACTCCTACCTGCGCGGCTGCGAGATCGCGTACGGAGGCGCGAACGGCTACGCCAACCTGTACCTGAGCCCGGCAGGTTACTTCGGCGGCGGCGCCACGGTCGTCGAGGACTGTGTCATCCGCGACTCGAGCAACAGCGGCATCTACGCCTCGACCACCGACGAGATCGCGGTCTCCGACACCACGATCCAGGACAACGCCGACTACGGCTTCTACCTCGACTCGAACAGCGCGTTGGAGACGACGGGCGAGCCCACGTTCACCGGCAACACCGTCACCGGCAACGGCCTCTACCCGCTCTACCTCCCCGCGACGTCGCTCGACCAGCTCGACGACGGGTCGACCTACACCGGCAACGGCACCGACCGCATCTACGTCAGCTCCGACACCATCACCCAGTCCGGCACGTGGCAGGATCTCGACGTGCCGTTCTACATGAACGGTGACACGGCCATCTACGCGAGCACCACGCCGGTCATCACCATCGAGGCGGGCGCCACGTTCCTGTTCAACTACTACGCCTCGCTCCAGGTCGGGACGTTCAGCTACGGGGAGCTCGTGGTGAACGGCACGGCCGCCGAGCCGGTCGTGTTCACCTCCGCGCAGTCCGTGCCCGCGGCCGGGGACTGGGACGGCCTGTACTTCAACACCTACGACGCGGGGAGCTCGCTCGACTACGTCGAGGTGTCCTACGGCGGCAGCACGTACGGCAACATCTACACCTACGGCAACGGCTCGCGGGTGAGCGTGTCGGACGCGACGGTGTCCTACTCCGGCGCCTACGGCATCTACCGCGCAGGGAGCAGCACGCCGGTGCTGACCAGCATCACCTACACGGGGAACACGTCGGGCACGTTGTACTGACACCCCCACACAAGGGGGACACGCGGGTCGCGGAGGGCGCGGCTACAGTGGCCGCCCCTCCGGAGACACGCGATGGGAATGCTCCTCCTGGCCGCCGCTTCGCTCGCGGCCGATCGTACGTGGACGTTCGGCACCGACGCCGACTGGAAAGAGGTGGAGTGGGCCGGCCTCTGCTTCGAAAGCGAGGACGGCTTCGTGATCAAGGAGGTCGAGGTGTGGGCCCGCGCGACGGAGCCCGACACGATGGTGTACTTCGGGCTCTGGTACTTCAACGGCTCGAGCGGCAGCTGGTACGTCGCCGACGAGTCCGGCCTCGAGGGGGCGTCGCTCACCTCCGAGACCGGCGAGTGGGTGTCGAGCGGCACCGTCTCCTGGGACGTGAACCAGGTGTCCAACCACACCTGCGTCGGCCTGTACACGCCGGGCGAGGGCTTCGAGGTCGGCTGGGACAACGACGCCGACGACCCGGTGCCGATGTGGGCCGAGGCGGTCGAGACCGGGTACACGAGCAACGCCAACGACAACGGCACGCTCTACTGGGGCATCAGCGACCTCACCGGCACGCGCCTCCACATGAAGATCACGATCGCGTTCGCGGACCGTGACGACGACGGCTACGACGAGCTCGACGACTGCGACGACGGCGACGAGGACATCAACCCCGGCGCCGAGGAGGTCTGGTACGACGGGATCGACCAGGACTGCGACGGCAACGACTCCGACCGGGACGAGGACGGCTACCCGGGCGGCGACCGTGGCACGGACTGCGACGACACCGACCCCGACGCGAACCCGCGCGCCGAGGAGACCTGGTACGACGGCATCGACCAGGACTGTGACGGCAACGACGCCGACCGCGACGGCGACGGGGACGACGCCAGCTCCGCCGGGGGGACCGACTGCGACGACACGGACCCCGAGCGCGCGGGCACCTTCGACGAGACCTGGTACGACGGGGTCGACCAGGACTGCGACGGCAACGACGACGACAAGGACGGCGACGGCCACGCCGGCCTCGCGGGCGGGGGAGAGGACTGCGACGACGACGATCCCACGGCGAATCCCGGCGGGATCGACGTCACCGCGGACGGGATCGACCAGGACTGCGACGGCGGGGACGGGCTCTTCGGAGACGACCCCAAGGACGGTGGTGGCGGCTGCTGCGGCGGGCTCTGCGCCGGCCAGGCCGCGCTCCTGATCTACGGGGCCCTGCGCTCCCGCCGCCGGAGGCGCTGATCCCGCGCGGCTTCCACCCGGTCCTCCCGGCGCGGCGGCTCCGCCGCGCCCCCGTGCGGGTGACGCTCGCGGGGGAGGACTGGGTGTTGTTCCGGGACGCCGCCGGGCGCCCCGCCGCCCTCGCGGACCGCTGCCCGCACCGCTTCGCGCCGCTCTCCGAGGGGTGGGTGGCCGACGGGCGGATCGTGTGCCCGTACCACGGGTGGCGCTTCGACGCGGCCGGACGCGGGGAGAGCCCCGCCTCCCCGGATCTGCCGTGCGCGGCCCGCGCGCTCCGGGTCGAGGAGCGGCACGGGTACCTCTGGGTCGCCCCGCCGGACGCGGATCTGGCCGCCTTCCCGTCCGTCGACGCCCCGGGCTTCACCCCCGCCGGGAGCTTCGTGGTGCGCGCCGAGGCCCCGCTCCCGCTCGTCCTCGACAACTTCTCCGAGGACGAGCACCTCCCCTGGATCCACGCCCGCCTCGGCTGGACCCCCGAGCGGCTCGGCGAGGTCGAGTTCGCGTGGGAGCGTCATCCCGACCGCTCGGAGGTGCGCTACCGCGGCCCCCAACGTTGGTCGCCCGTCCTGCGTGCCTTGTTCCTGGCACCCGGAGATCAGTTCCACAACGACTGGGTGACCCGCTTCGACCCGGTGCACGCCGTCTTCACGATGTACTGGACCGCGCCGTCGGGGGCCCGTCGCCCGCTCGTGGTGCGCACCGCCGTGTTCCTCGTCCCGGAGACCGAGCGGCGCACGGCGCTCCACGTGTTCCCGTTCGTGCGGATCGAGGCGCCGCGCCTGCGCTTTCTGGCCCCCCTCGTGGCGCGTGCGGCGCTCGCGCTCGGCTGGCTCGAGGTGCGGGACGACGCGCGGTTCCTCCGCAAGATGGACGGGGCGCCCGTGGGGCTCGGCGGGGCGCGCCTCGGCCGCTACGACGCGCCCCTGGTGCACAACCGCGCGCTCTTGCGGCGGCTCTACCTCGGGGAGGCGGAGCCGCCGGCGGACGCGCCGCGCCGGGCGGAGTGATCGCTACGGCGTGACGGTGAACGTCCCCTCGATGCGCGTGGTGTCGCCGCTGCAGGCGTCCTCGGCGTGCAGCATCCAACTGTACTCCCCCGGCTCCACCGTGCCGAAGTCGAAGCCGAGGTACACGCCGCTCTCGGTGGTGCCGCACGGGAGGTTGGACGGGAGGGAGCCGCCGGACGCCTCGCTCTCCATCGGGGACATCCAGCTGTAGTAGAGGGCGCCGCACGCGAGGTTGCACTCGGCGTCCTCGTACGCGATCGCGACGGCGACGGTGTCCCCGACCGACGGCGCCGGGCTCGTGACCACCACGCCGTTGACGTACACCTCGGCGGGCGAGAGCGTCGGGCTGGTGTTGGTCGAGCAGTCGGTCGGGCAGTTCTCCTCGATGTACTCGCCGACGAACGGCTCCGCGCTGCTGCCGCCGCCGCCGGAGGAGAACAGGATCAGCGCCGGGTCGGTGTCGGTGTCGGTGTCGGTGTCGGTGTCGGTGTCGGTGTCGGTGTCGGTG
>CAYWGD010000098.1:0-26980 GCA_964457335.1 uncultured Enterobacteriaceae bacterium
GCGGGGGGGGGGGGGGGGGGGGGGGGGGGGGGCCCCCCCCCCCCCCGCCCCAAGAAAAGAAACCGCTCCAAGGGGAAGAAGCCATCTCCGAGGTCGAGCTCCGTGGTCGGGCACACGCAGACTCGCGCGCCGGCGGCGTGGAGGGTGGCGAGCTCGGCGTCGTCGGGATGCGTGAGGTGCACGGCGGAGAAGCGCGGGCCGAGGAGCCCGGCGTCCGCGAAGACCTGGAGCGGGCGCCGGCCGTGCTCCCGGAGCGAGGCGTCGACCTCGGCGGGCTGCTCGTCGACGTGCGCGTGGATCGGGCCGTCGAACGCCGCGAGCGCGCGGAGCCACCCGGCGGGGCACGCGCGGACGGAGTGCGGCGCGAGGCCGACGGAGACGCCGCGCCCCCGCAGGCGCGCGGCCGCCGCGAGGACGTCGTCGGGCTCGCGATCGTAGAAGCGCCGCTGGAGGGGGTTCGGGTCGAGGCCGAAGCCGGCGCGGGCGTACGCGACGCGCAGCAACACGACGTGGATGCCGACGCGCGCCGCCGCGGCGACCACGCGCAGGGCGAGCTCGTCGGGGTCGGCGTAGCGCGCGCCGTCGGGCGCGTGCTGGAGGTAGTGGAACTCGCCCACGGTCGTGAAGCCGGCGCGCGCCATCTCGAGGAAGGCGAGCGCGGAGACGGCCTCGATGCCGTCGGGATCCAGCGCGTTGGCGAGCCGGTACATCCGGTCGCGCCACGTCCAGAAGGAGTCGGGCCCGGTGGTGAACTGGACGTGCCCGCGCAGGCCGCGCTGGAAGGCGTGGGAGTGGGCGTTCACGAAGCCGGGGAGGAGCGCCTTGCCGGCGAGCCGCTCCGACTGCGCGCCGGGCGGCAGATCGGCGGCGGGGACGGGGGCGGCGAGCCGGTCGCCGTCGATCGCGACGGCGAGGCCGGGGCGCAGCGCCCCTCGGTGATACGCGAGGTCCGGGAGTAGGAAGCGCACGCCGGACGGGGTATCATCGGGGACCCGGAGGGCCCATGGCGTCCACCAACCGCACGACCTTGCGCTCGGAGCGCGGCGGCTCGCCGACGGCGGACCGTTTGGCGTCCCGCGCCGAGCGCGGCGCGCTCAAGCGCAGCTCGATGCCGGGCGGCGGCGAGGTGTTCTCGGGCGAGCTCGCGAGCCGCGCGCTCAAGAGCCTCGGCGCCCGCGCCATGACCGTCGACCGGAGCATCATCGTCTCCGACGAGTTCGACCCGAACAAGGCCGAGGACCAGGCGCTCTACGCCCACGAGCAGTTCCACGTCGAGCACTCGGGCGGCCAGGGCACCCACGAGCACCGGGACGCGGAAGAGGTCGCCGCGCGCACCGTCGAGCGCATGGTGCTGCACCGCGCGCGGGCCGGCGGCATGGAGTCGCACGAGGCGTCGCACGCCCAGCCGGAGACGACGGGCAGCTCGAAGGGCGGCCACGGCTCGAAGACGCGCGAGGGCCAGGAGAAGGACTCGGCCGCCCAGCGCGGCTACGACATGCTCCTCGAGCAGGGCCTCGATCGGACGGCCATCATCGACAAGCTCGCCCACGAGGTGATCCAGGCCCTCGACCACGGTCGCGACGGCTCGCTGGAGCGCTTCGCGGACAAGAAGGGCTTCCTGTAGGCGCGAGCGCCGCGCTACGAGGACCCCGATGAGCACCGTCTTCGAAGAGCTCGCGCGCCGGCTGCGGCGCACCGACCTGCTGCTGCTCCGCGCCGTGCGGCGGCAGCGCGCCCGCCCCTCGATGCGGGCGAAGGGCCAGTTCTGGGGCTCCGTCATCACCGACGACGAGGTGGACGCGCTGCTCCGCGCCCACGGCGAGATCGACTACCTGACGGGCCCGGACGGCCTGGAGGACGCCGTCGCCGCCTCCGCGGGGCTCCGGGACGCGCCGGACGGCCGCTTCGCCCGCCTCCGCCGCGCGTTCGACCTCGACGGAGACGACGCCGACCTGCTGCTCTTGTCACTCGCCCCCGAGATCAGCGCCGGGTACGGCCGCATCTTCGCGTACCTGAACGACAACCTGAACCAGGCCTACCTGACGGTCGACATGGCGACGCGCGTGCTCCGCACGGAGCGCACGGAGCGCCTCGGGCTGCAGGCGCGGCTGATGCCGGGCGGGCCGCTCATCCGCTACCGGCTGCTCCTGCTCAACCCGCCGGACGGCCACGAGACCCACACGTCGCGGCGTCTGCACCCCGCGCCGCGGCTGCTGCGCTGGCTCCTGGAGGAGGAGGACCTCCCGAGCTCGGTCGGCTTCACGCCGGTCGACACCTCCGGCGCGCCCTTCATCCCCGCCCCGACGCGCAGGCGCATCGACGAGCTGGGCGACACGCTCGGCCGCGCGATCACCGTCGCGGTGGTCGGGAGCACGATCGGCATGCGCGAGGGCGTGGCCCAGGCCATCGCCCGGCGCTGCGAGCGACCGCTCGTGCGCATCGACCTCGAGCGCGCCCGCAACTACATCGACGAGCCCTTCGAGCTCGTGCGCGAGCTCCGCATGAGCGGCGCGCTCCCCTACCTCGTGAACGTCGCGGCCTCGCAGGAGGACCCGGCGCTCCGCACGCAGCTGATGATCATGGGCGGCGCGCTCGCGGCGCTCCCCTACCCCGTGCTCATCGGCGGCTCCGACCGGCGCGCCATCAGCGCGCTGCTCGGGCAGGACCGCCCGAGCGTGACGGTGCAGGTGTCGCGCTCCACGCTGGAGGAGCGGAACGAGGCGTGGTCGTCGGCGCTGCAGCAGCGCGGCTGGAACGGGAACCTCGCCGCGGACATCGCGGAGCGCTTCTACTCGGTGGGCGGCACGACGATCGACCGCGTGCTGGAGCGCGCGGAGGCGGAGTCCGGCGGGAAGGAGCCGAACGTCGAGGCGATCTGGGCGGCGGCGCGCGAGGGGAGCCGGCCCGAGTTCCGCGGCCTCGCGCTCCACGTGGTTCCCCAGTACACCTGGAAGGACCTGATCATCTCGGAGAAGATCGAGACCCAGCTCAAGCACCTCACGAACTACCTGTCCGAGCAGGAGAACGTGTACCACCGCTGGGGCGCCAACAAGATCCGGCCGCGCGGCTACGGCATCAAGGCGCTGTTCTCAGGCGGCCCGGGAACCGGCAAGACGATGGCGGCCGAGGTCATCGCCGGCACGCTCGGGCTCGACATGTTCCGCGTCGACCTCTCGAGCGTCATCAGCCGGTGGGTCGGCGAGACGGAGAAGAACCTCCGCGAGATCTTCGACGCCGCCGAGGGCGGCACCGCCGTGCTCCTCTTCGACGAGGCCGACGCGCTGTTCGGCAGCCGCGGCGAGGTGAAGCAGGCCCAGGACCGCTTCGCCAACCAGGAAGTGAGCTTCCTCCTGCAGCGCCTCGAGGTGTTCGAGGGCTGCGCCATCCTGACCACGAACCTCCAGGAGAACATCGACGAGGCGTTCCTCCGCCGCTTCGGCGCCGTCGTCGAGTTCCCCATGCCCTCGCCGGAGCAGCGCCAGCAGCTGTGGGAGCGGGCGATCCCGCCCTACGCGCCCCGGGGCGAGGACCTCGACCTGAGGTACCTCTCGCACCAGTTCAACATCGCGGGCGGCGCCATCGTGAACGCGGCGATCAACGCCTGCGTGCTGGCGTCGGCGCGGCGCGAGCGGGTGTGCATGCGCCACGCCGTGGAGGCGATCGCCCGCGAGCTCATCAAGATGGGCAAGCAGGTGAACCGCGTGCACTTCGGCGACTACTACGAGTTCGTGAAGGACCTGTAGGCCCCTCGGCGGCGCCACCGGACGGGAGGACTCCGGCTCACTCCACCGGGCTCACTCGAACCCGGCTCACTCCGCGGGCCGCCACTCCACGTCGAGGTCCACGGCGTAGGGCGCGCCCTTCGCGGGGAAGCGGGCGCCCTGGAGCGCCTGCTCCGTCGCGGGGCCGAGCGCCGCGAAGCCCTCGTAGGCGTTGATCGTGTTCGGGAGGCCGTCCGCGCCGACCACGACGCGCGCCTTCACCTTCACGGTCGGGAGGCCGAGCGGCTTGGCCGCGTCGGGGTGCCCCTGGACGAAGAGCGGCGTCATGCCGAGCTCGGCGAAGGGCACGAGCGCCACGCCGGCGGGGAGCTCGGGCGCCTTGCCGTCGAGCCGCGGGGCGCGCATCGCGGCCACGGAGAGCGGGATCTCGCCGGGCGGCGGGAACTCGTCGACCCACTGGATCGCGCCCACCTGGAAGTACTCGGCGCCGCTGCCGGCCTCCTGCGCGCTGACGGTGAGCTGCCCGTCGATCGTGAAGTCGCGCCACGCCAGCATGCCGCGCTCGGCGTCGAAGAGCGTCTCGCCGCCGAGCCGCACGTCCACGAGGCGACCGCCCGTCGAGGCATCCACCGCCGCGCCCGCGGAGAGCGTGCCACGCCCGGTCGTCTCGATGACGACGAGGCCGTCGCGCTCGCCCTCGTGCATGTGCTTGATGTCGAAGGCGCCGGCCGTGCCGCCGATGGTCTGGAGCTGCATGAGCGCCGAGGAGCCCTTCTGCGCCCAGCCGCGCACCCAGTCCTTCTCGTCGGTCGTGATCGGCAGGTCGAAGGCCGCGAACGCGCGCTGCAGCAGGACGCGCTGCTGCTCCTGGATGTAGCCCTCGCGCCGGTTGGACTGCTCCTTGCCGGGGTGCACGTCGAAGGTGCGGATGCGCCCGTCGGCGGACAGCTCCATCTCCACGGTGGAAGCGGAGAGGTTCTTGGCCCACTCCGCCATGATCAGGTCGAGCTTGGCCGACTCGTCCGGCACCCAGGCGACGCCCTTCATGTCGAAGTACGCGAAGGTGCAGCGGACGACCTGGATCTTCCCCTCGGGCTTCGCGGTGCAGGCCGTGTCGGCGCGCACCTTCACCGTGCCGGCGCGGGCGTCGACGTTGTTCGCCGCGTAGTAGCGCATGCTCCGCGGCGTCACGATCTCGGTCTCGATGTGGAAGCGCTGGGCCTCGCCGGCCGGCCACTTCCAGGTGGGGGCGACGGAGCCGGCGGTGGCGGCGTGGGCGGCGAGCACGAGCGAGAGGAGCATGGCGATCCCCGAAGGGACGCAGGATAACCGCTCTCTCGCCCGGTGGATCAGCCGCGCGCGGCCGCCCGCGTCAAAGCTTGCGGCCGAAGCCCAGCCGGAGGCCGCCGTACACGGTCGGCTCGCCTTCGGCGGGGAACCCGGGCATCTGCACGCCGCGCAGCGCGTCGAGCTCGATGCGGAACCACGTGCCGTCCCCGGTGGGGATGCCGAGGCTCGCGCGCCCGCCGATGCCCATCGCGCCCGGGGACATCCACCCGTAGTGCGCCCCGAGCAGCACCAGGACCTTCTTCCGGTCGGGCCGCGGGAGGTACACGCCGAGGCCGCCGTAGGGGAGGAAGTAGGCGTTGGTGTCGACGTTCTCGGTGTTGTCGCCGTTCGCGTAGCGCATGCTCTGCGTGGGCGTGAGGACGAGCGACGTGCCGCCGTAGACCGCGAGGTTGTAGATGCCGAGCTCGGCGCCGAGGTTTCCGCCCACGCCGAAGCCGTTCGTCTGCTCGCCGACGGCGTCGACGAAGGCCGGCGACTGGATCACCGCGCCGCCGACGCTGCCCGCGAGGATGACCGTGACCGCCTCGCGCTTCTGGAACGCCGCCCCGCCCGTGTAGGGGAGCAGCTGCACCTTGCCCTTGTCGTCGAGCGTGGCGAGGAAGGTCGGGGTGAGCGTGCTGCCGCGCGTGGCGACGGTGGTGACCGCCTTGGCCACGTCCTCGGGCACGTCCTTCGAGCCTGCGAGCACCTGGGCCCGCGCCTCGTCCAGCTCCCCGCGGGACACGACGGGCTCGAACGGGAGGGCCGCGCCCGCGGCGGCGTCCACGAGGCGCCGCCCGGCGACCTTCCCGTCGACGATCGCGTGCACGTAGTGCCGGCCCGGCGCGAGGTCGGCGGTGGTGGCGCCCGCGGCGAGCGGCCGCCCGTCCACGACCAGCGAGATGCCCGCGGGCATCTCCGCGACGGAGAGCGTCGCGTGCGCCTGGCCGGCGGCGGCCTCGCGATCGGCGGCGAGGCGGGTGAACGCGGAGCCGTCGAGCACGTCCTCGCGCGTCCACACGCCCTCGGGCTCGAGCGCCAGGGCGTCCACGAAGGGGCGGACGACCGCGTTCGAGCCGACGAAGAGGCGGTAGGGCTCCACGTCGGCGGCGGTCGAGAACTGGGCCTCCGGGACGATGCGCAGCGCGGCGGCGCCCTGGAGCAGGAGCGCCTTGGCGAGGAGCTTCCGGTCGGCATCGTCGCGGAGCACGTCCACCGCTCCGACGGCGGCGCCGAGGCCGGCGGTGATCTCCCGCTCGGCGTCGAACTCGTCCCAGCGCTTGCGCGCGTCGGTGGTCGCGCGGTCGACCGCCGCCAACCGCGCCTCGTCCTGCGGGCCGAACGCCGTGGGCGGGAACGCGAGGTCCCCCCACGCGGCGTGCACGGCCCCCGAGCCCACGAGCTTCTCCGCCTTCTGGCGGAGCTCCTGCGAGGGGAGCTCGGGGGACATCCACACGAGCGTGGCGCGCCCGGAGCCCTCGGCGGCGGACGCGATCGAAGCGGTCAGGAGGGAGATCAGCACGGGGAGCCCCGGAGGTTCCTAGAACGTGGAGCCGATGCCCGCGACGATCCCGAAGACCGGCGCGACGGTGATGGCGGAGTCGCCGTGGGCGAGGCTGTTGGTGAAGGGCCAGGAGGCCCCCACGCGACCGTCCACGTCGACGAAGGGGCGCACCCGGTCCCCGAGCGCCTTCACGCCCGGGGGCTGGAAGGCCCAGCCGACGTGCGCCGTGGTCTGGAGCGCGTGCGGCACGTTCGTCCAGCCGATCCGGGCGCCGATGCGCGGCCCGAAGCCGATGCCCGCGTCGCGGCCGAGCACGCCCGAGACGCCCAGGTACAGGTTCCGGTTGATCGTCTGGCGGTTGTAGAGGAGCCCGTTGCCGACGTAGGAGATGTCCTTCTCCTCCTCCGAGATCACGTCGTCCCCGTCGGTGTCGACCGAGTTGTCGACCCGCTTGAGCTGCGAGACCTCGGCGTCCTCGTTGCCGGGGAGGAAGTAGTTCTCCACCCACACCGAGTCCGCGTTGGCGTTGAAGCCGAACTCCGCGCCGAACGCCACCATGAGCCGGTTGTAGTGCGCGCGCAGCTCGAAGTTCACCGGGATGTAGGCCGGGTTGAGCTGCACGTCGACCACGTCCTCGGCGCTGGGCGTCTCCCCGGGGGCCGACACCTGGTTCTCCAGGTTGTCGGTGACGAAGTCCTCCTTGATGGCCGGCGTCGCGTCGTTGTACATGACGCCGCCCATCACCACGAGCGCGAAGCGCACGGGGAAGCCGTCCGCGCCGCCGCCGACGAGCTGGAGGTTCGCGGAGGGCCGGTCGTAGCGCCACACCCACACGCGGTTCGGGTTCCCGTACTGCGGGACCGCGATGTAGATCTCCGCCTTCTCGTGGATCTTCGCGTAGATGGCGAGGTAGTTGAGGATGTCGCCGTCGAGCGCGGGCGTGCACTCGTTGGGGTGCAGGAAGAGCTGCTCGATGAAGTCGACGCCCATCTTCTTCCGCGCGGTGTCGCGCACGAAGTAGATCTTGTCCTCGAGCTTCGACACCTCGAGGCGCTCCGACAGGCCGTGGCCGCTGTCGGTGCGCTTCAGGTAGATGTCGGTCCGCCCGAGGAAGATGTCCATCTGGCCTTCTTCGCTGGGGTCGGTCTTGATGCCGTTGAGGTAGATCTCGTAGGACTGCGCGAAGACCTCCATGTCGAAGTCCTCGCCCTCCTGCTCGAAGTCGATCTTCAGCGTGGGGAAGCCGCCCTGCTGGAGCTGCGTCAGGATGAAGGCGATGGCGCCGTTGAGATCCTGATCGGTGAGCTTCGACATGAGCGCGGGGTCCTGGTAGGCCATCGTGGCCGCCAGGTAGAAGTAGTAGTTGACCGGGATGTTGCCGATCTGCTCGTAGAACGGCGGCACGTTCTGGTTCTGGTTCTCGGCGGCGCGGCCGATCTGCGTGTAGAGGAGGAACAGCGGCTCGCGCTGCTCGACCTTGTCCACGAACCAGATGAGCTCGACCATCTCGCGGAGCTCCTGGGCCTTGATGCCCCACGCGTCGGGCTGCATCGCGTTCCAGGGGATGCCGGATACCTCGTCGACCGCGGCGCGCACGCGCTGCAGGTTCTGGTCGGGCACGGCGGCCGGCTGCATGGCCGGCACCACCGTCTTGTCACGCACCTTGCGGCCGTTCTGGTAGAGATCGACCTCGGGAAAGAACTGCGCGTCCGGACGGGCGATGCGGGACTTCACGTTCCGCTGGATCGTGCTGTCCGTGTAGTCGACGCTCTTGTTGTCCGGCCACTTGAGCACGATGACGCGCGCGAGCTTCTCCTTGCGCTTGCGCTCCGCCTCCTTCTCGGCGGCGCTCATGGCCTCTTCCTTCTCTTCCTTGGACTTCGCGTCCTTGAACGCGACGTCCGGAGCAGCGCCGGACACGGAGCCGCGGGCACCGTCGGGCGCGGGCGCCCCGCCCACGTCGAGCCCCGACGCCGCCGCCGGGCGCACGAGGCCGAGCATGAGCAGCCACGCCATCACGAACAGGTGCATTTCCCTTCCTCCGGATCTGTCGCGCGAGTCTACGCGAAGCGCGACCTACTTGCAGCTGGTCGTGGTCCCGACGATCGTGCAGTTCGGCGACTGTCCGCCGCGTACCGACGCGGACGTGGGGGCGCCCGCGCCCTTCGGGTGGAGCTGGCAGGTCTCGCCCGTGGGCACGTTCGGGATCGACGCGGTGCCGCCGGAGAGGCTCTTGCGCTCCCGGAAGCCGCCCGGGCAGGAGATCTCGACGCTCGTGGGCATCATCGCGCCGGTGAAGGTGACGTTCACCGCCGCGGTCGCGCCGAGCGGCTTCGGCTTCGGCGTCGAGCTCCCCGTGGGCTCACGCGGCGTGCGCGGCTGCTTCGGCCGGGGCGCGGGCGCGTCCACCTGCTTCGGCGCGAGCGTGCCGGTGTCCTGCTTGGGCGCCTTCTTGACCGGCGCGGGCGCCTCGACCGCGGCGACGGGCTTCTCTTCCTCGGCCTTCGTGTTGAAGAACCAGAGCGCCACGACCGACAGGAAGGCCACGCACGCGAGCGCGAACACGCCGAGCAGGATGGCGAACACCCGCACCGACTGGACGCGCGACTCCGAGTTCGAATTGCCCGTCGGGGTGGGGCCCGCGACCTGGAAGGGCGTGCCGCCGGCGGCGCCGCCGTAGCTCACGACCGGGCCGGACACGAGCGGCTGGGGCGCGGCGGCGGGCGCGGCGGGCCCGGCCGCCACGGGGTTCGGCGCGTAGCCCGGGGGGCCACCGTAGGCGGGGCGGGCGCCGGGTGGCCCGGCCGGCGCGGCGACCGGCGTGGGCGCGGCCCCGGGCGGCGGCGCGGCGGTCTTGGGCCGCTCGGCCTTGGGCGCAGGGATGGCGAAGAACGACGTGGCGCTCGGGTCGGCGCCGGCCTCCTTCTCGTCCTCGTTGTCGGAGAGCGGCACCATCTGGAGCATGCCCGTCTCGTCCGGGCTCCGGGCCCCGACCATCTTCTTCGGGCCGTTCGTGGGGCCGCCCTTCGGCGCGGGCTTCGCGCCCTTCACCGACGGCGGGACGATGTCGTCCTCCTCCGGCTTCGGGGCGGGACGGGCGGCGGAGGCCGATCGGGGCACGATCTTCGGGGTCACGGGCGAGGGCGCGGCGGCCACGGGCGGCGGCGCCGCGGCGGGCGTCACCGGGCGGACCGGCGGCGGGACGCGGCGCACCGGCACCGGCGCCTTGGGGCCGCCCGGCTCGGCGGCCGCGGGGGTCGCCGGCGGCGGCGCGGCGTCCTTGTTCATCGACTCCCGAAGGCGCTCCTCGATACTTTTTCTCGGCGCCTTGTCGTTCGTGGACATCCGGGTACCTCCCTGCCCTGGGTCAGCGTCGGGCAGATCGGGGAGCTTGAAGAGGCTCCCGTAGAAGAATTCGCAAAATTCCTTGAGATAGACGCCGCGGTCCTTGTAGAGCTGGCGCCGAAGGTCGACCAGGAGGTCGTGACCGGTCTGGTACCGGTTCCGGGGGCGTGCCTGGAGCAGCTTCGCGACGATGGGACCCATGCCCGGCAGCTTGGATTCCAACTCGCGGCATTGCTCGGAGAGCTCGCCCCCCTCGATGGCCGCGTACACCGCCGCGATCGGATCGGGCGCGTCCATCGGCACGCGGTACGCGGGCCGCCCCATCAGGAGCTCGTAGAGGATGAGCCCGAGCGCGAAGAGGTCCGTGCGGTGGTCGATGTCCTCGCCGCGGGCCTGCTCGGGCGCCATGTAGACCGGCGTGCCCTTGATCCGGTTGGGGTCGTCGCGGGCGAAGTCCGCGTTGTCGACCCGCGCGAGGCCGAAGTCGAGGATCTTCACCTCGCCGGCCTTCGTCAGCATCACGTTCTCGGGCTTGAGATCGCGGTGCACGAGCTGGAGGCGCTCGCCGTTGTCGCCGGGCGTCGTGTAGGCCTGGTAGAGCGCGTCCGCGAGCTCGCAGCCGATCTCGATGGCCGCCTCGGTGAACACCTGCTCGCGCTGCTTCGCGCACTCGTCCAGCACCGTCCGGAGCGTGACGCCGTGCACGACCTCCATCACGACGGCCGTCTCGTCCTCGAGGTACTCGAACACGCGCACGATGCTGCGGTGCTTCACCTGGTCCAGCAGCGCGAACTCCTGCAACAGCAGGCGCACGGACTCGGGGTCCGGCTCGCGGAGCTTCTTGACCGCGACGACCCGCCGCTTTCCGGGGTGGATCCCTCGGCCGGGGACCTCCCCGACGGCCATGTAGACCTTGCCGAAGTGACCCGACCCCAGCTCGCCGATGATCTCGTACTGGTTGATGTAGCGGGCCAAGGTTCCTCTCCGCGCGTGGCGCGGCCGCTCGATGGTACGGTGTTCCGGACCGACCGGCAACCGCGCGCCGGCCTGCCTACCTGCCCTTCCGCTTGCGCGCGACGCGCGAGAAGAGCGCCCGTCGGACGTTGAACATCGCGGCCGGCACGTACCCGAGGGCCGCGAGGAGCCCGAGCACGGGCAGGACGAGCGTCGTCGTCTCCCGGAAGGGGGCCGCGTGCGTCCACCCGTCGGGACCGGCGATCCCGGGCGGCGCGTCGAGCCAGCCGCTCGGGTGGATCCGGATGGACGCCTCCGAGCGCAGGAGCGTGGTGAGCCGCAGCTTCGTCTCGAAGGAGCGCCGGAGGAAGAAGGGATCGACCTTGTAGCGGGCCTCGAACCAGCGGTAGCGCACCGCCGCGGCGGCCTTGAAGGCGTCGGCCAGCCCCTCGGTCGTGCGGCTGATGAAGGTCGCCCCGCCGCCGACCCGCGCGATCCACGAGAGCGCCGCGTTGTCCACGCCGCGCGTCTCGATGCCGCCGTTGATGAGCTGCTGCGTGTACTTCTTGCAGATGTCCCGCGGGGCGACCTGCGTGCCGTCGGGCACCTGGAAGGCGGGCCACGCCGACTTCCCGAGGCCGACCGTGTAGACCGTGGGCCGGAAGCGAACGTCGATCGTCTCGCCCCGCCGCACGGAGTCCAGCCGGCCGAGCATCTTCTCGAGGCGCGGCGCGTTGTCCGCGCACACGTCGGCGGGGAGCTCGTTGTTGAAGCCGTCGGTGAGCGCGATGACGGTGGGCGCCTGCTTCCCGACCTGGATCGCCTGCTTGATCTGCGGGTTCTCGAGCAGCGTGCTCGTGGCCCAGTCGACCGCGTTGTAGAAGTAGGTGAAGCCCGAGCCCACCTGGAGCTGGTCGGTGACGAGCTGGCGGTAGTCGCGCTTGTTCTCGACGATCCACTGCCCGCCGAGCGGCTCCGGGGGCCCCGAGCCCTTGAACACGAGCGGGACCACGGAGGTCTTCACGTCCCCCGGGAAGAAGGCCTCGACGACGTCCTTGCGGAGCAGCGCCGCCTTCAGCTTGTCCATGCGCGTGCGGCCGGTCGTCGGGTCGTCCACGATCGACATCGAGCCCGAGCTGTCGATGAGCAGGATGAAGAGCTGCTCCGCGCGCTTCGGATCGTGCGGGATGACCTGGAAGTCCGCGCGGCCCTCCCGCGGGCGCTGGTTCTTGTGGAAGATCTCGACGTTCTCTTCCGTGAGCGGGACGCGCCACTCCTCGCTGTCCACGCGCATCTGGAAGGCCACGCGCACCTGCCCCGACGCGCGGTCCACGTAGGGGAGGCAGAGCGGCACGTCCTCGGGCGCGACGGTCGCCGCGCACTCGTCCTCGGTGTGGAAGATGTGGAGCGCGAGCGTCTTGTTGCCCTCGCCGCCGCCCGTGGGGGGCGCCACGCGCACCGTGGTCCCGCGCACCGGCACGAGCTCGCTCTGGCCGCAGCCCGCGAGCGACGCGACGGCGAGCGCCCCGCCCAGGAGCGCCCCGAGCGCGCGCCGGATCACCGCTCCTCCCGCGGGAGCATGATGAACTCGACCACCGTGGGGTCCGACGGCGGGCCGAGGAACATCCGGTCCCCCGACGAGAGCTTCGTCTCGAGCGGCGCGGGCCGGCGGGCGTCGTAGCGGAGGTCGATGCGCTCGAGGAAGCGCCGCACGAGCGTCGGCTGCAGCGTGAGCCCGCGCCCCCGGTACTCCTGCCTGCGCGTCACCATCACGGAGATGTGGAGCTCCATGACGCCGTCCTCGGCCGGCAGGAAGAGGTCGAGCCCGCGCGGGAAGTGGCCGAGGAAGCGCTCGCGCGCGCCGCCGTCGAGGCCGTCCACGGGGATGCGGCGGCCGTGCCGCGTCTCGCTCACCACGCGGATCCAGCCCGCGTACAGGTTGTCGGGGATGCCCCAGGCGAGGAGCCCGAAGGTGCCGCCGAACACGAGCGCGCCGCCGGCGCTCGCCAGGTAGAGGTCGCTGAAGCCGATGAAGGACTTCGGGTAGCCGAGCGTGTACCAGGACGCGCCCGCGAGCAGCCCCGCCGCCACGCCGGCGCCCAGGTGCGAGAAGAAGCCCTGGCCCTTCCGGAACAGGAGCGGCCCGACGCCGGCGACCGTGCCGGCGAACAGGAACGCCGCGACGCGGTACTTGAGCGAGACGAGCGTGGGCTCGCCGAGGTCGAGGGCCTCGGCGTCGTCGAAGAGGATGGGCCCCACCAGCGCCGTCCAGCTCCAGTAGCCGGCGAGCGCCAGCGCCCAGGAGATCGCCGCCGCGCCGACGGTCTGGAGGGTGCGCTTCCAGAGCGGCGCGCGCCGCAGGGAGGCCTCGGCGAGCGTGCTCGCCCCCGCCACCGCGCCGGCGAGCGCCGAGATGTAGATCGGCCCGTCCCAGGCGATGGTCCAGACCGGGAAGAGCACGGCGACCGCCAGGACCAGCCACCACGCGAGGAGCGTGGCCCCCGCGCACACGAAGGCGACCGAGAAGTGGCGCATCCAGGTGTACGGGATGAGGAAGATGTTCACGGCGGCGGGACTCTACCACGCCCGTCGCGCCGGGCGCCGCCCCCGAAAGCACGGCGGCGCGGGCACGGCGTATACTCCGCCGCGGAGCGTTCATGGCCCTCGGCAACGACCTCGTCCTCTACCTCGTCCTCTCCCCGGAGTTCGGCGGCACCCGCTTCGGGCCGTTCGAAGGGCTGGAGGCGCGCCTCGGGTCCAACAAGGAGCGCTGCCACATCACGCTCCCGGAGTCCCTCGGCGTCGCCAAGGAGCACTGCAAGGTCATCCGGCAGGGTGGCGCGAGCATGATCCTCGCGCCGTCCGAGCGCACCGCCGCGGTGTTCCTCTGGAAGGGCGACGCGCGCCGCCCCGTGCAGGTGCAGGCCCCCACCGCGGTCAAGCCGGGCGACTCCTTCTCGCTCGTCACCCCCGAGGGCCCGCGCTTCTTCATCGAGCTCGGCGAGCTCCCCGCGGAGATCAAGGCCCAGCGCACCCCGTCGCACCGGAGCCGGAAGAACCTCACCGCCGGCAAGTTCGCGTCGGCCGGCAAGGACCTCTTCCTCGCGCGCCTCTACACGTTCTCGCCCGTCTCCCTCGCGATGCGCGCCTGGTACTTCGTCAAGTCCGGCGCGATCTGGCAGCCCCGCATCCTGATCCTCGGGGCCGTCATGCTGTTCGGGTACGTCTCGAGCTGCGGCGCGATGGGCGGGATGTTCAAGTACCGGAGCGACTTCGGCAAGGCGAAGGTCGAGGCCGAGCAGTGCCGGGAGAACCTCGCCTACGCCGAGAACATCGGCACCGACGTCGAGAACTACGCCTTCGACGCGCTCGCGGGCTCCGTCACCGGCTCCCGCTCCGTCGGCCTCGCGCTCAAGAAGGAGACCGCGCTCGTCGGCATGGTGAAGGCCCAGGCCAAGAAGATCATCGAGAACCCGGACCTCTACGCCTGGCTCTACGAGGAGTCCGCGCGCCCCGAGGAGTTCGCGAAGTGGCGCGACCGCATCGAGAAGTCCGACGCCTTCGACCCCGACACCAAGAAGCTCCTCCCCTACCTCGCGGCCACGCGCTCGCGTGTGCAGGGCAAGTGGGATCGGCTCCTCGACTCCAAGGAGACCGAGGTGTGCGGCCGCGGCCCCGTGCGGCTCACGTACCGCCAGGCCAAGAACCTCGGCCTCGGCAGCGTGGCGCTCGACGCCTACGTCGGCGGCGACGCGACGGACATCGCCACCGACGAGGTCGCCCGCACGCAGCTCCTGTCGAAGACCGCCGAGGCCGCGGGCGAGCCCCCGCTCGACACGAACGTGCCCAGCGAGGCCGAGGTCGTCCGCCAGGGCGAGCACACCTGCATCCGCGCGGACGGCGACGACGACCGCGAGAACCTCTCCAAGGTCGTCTCCGCGCTCGAGGACCAGCTCGGCAAGAAGGCGAAGTTCGTGCCCGACGTGGACGGCACCTTCTCGTCGGTGGCGCGCATCGCGAAGTTCTTCGCGGCGGACCTCCCGGGCGCGAGGTTCGCGGACGCGAAGAAGAGCCCCATCGACTTCACCCGCGGCTCCCCGGCGGTGGCGCTCCAGGACGCCGCGGGCGGCCAGTGGGTGCTCGACCGCACGGCGGAGCTCATCGCGCGCTCCATCGTGCTGCCCTGCGACGCGGTGCTCAACGGCGACAAGGGCAAGATGGAGGCGACCTTCGGGCCGCTCCCGAACGCGGTCTCCTGCCTCGTCCTCAACTACCGCCTGACGCACGAAGGCAGCTGAAGAGGCTGACCGGAAATCCGGACCGAGCCCGCTGAGGCGCATCGGGATGCCCGCTGCGTCCCCGGCCGAGTGCGCAGGCCCGAGGCCTGTAATCGAGGCCGGGGCGCGGCGGGCGCCCGAGGCGCCCAGCGGGCGACGGGAGGATTCCCGGTCAGCCTCTTGAGCTACTCGCCGAGGACCTCGGCCGCCGCCGCGGCCCCGGCGACGCGCCCGCCGAGGATCACCGCGGTGAGCGACCCGGTGAAGCCGTAGCTCCCGACGAGCGTGCCGCCGGCCATGCCGGTGAGCTCGCCCGCGGCGTACAGCCCGGGGATCACGGCGCCGTCGGTGTCGAGCACGCGGCCCGAGAGGTCGACGTCCACGCCGCCGAAGCCCTTCGCGACGGTGATCGCGACGGGCACGGCGTAGAACGGCGGCACGACCACGGGCGTCACCCGCGACGGCGTCTCCCGGTAGGCGTCCACGGCGAGGCCGATCGTGAAGTCGTTGAAGCTCGAGACCTCGGTGCTCACGACGTCGGCGTCGACGCCGAGCGACGCGGCGAGCGTGGGGAGGTCGTCGGCCTCGGTGACGAGGCCGGCGGCGAGCATGTCCTCGATGTCGTAGGTCGACGCGCCCGGCTCGGACGGCTCGAACGACGCGCTGGCCGCGATGGCGGCGTCGAAGATCGCCCACGCGAGGCCGTCGGGCTGCTCGGCGCGCACCTCGCCCGTCGCAAAACCGTTCGTGTCGGACTCGTCGGTGAAGCGCGCGCCCGTGACGTTGATCCACGGCACCGAGGAGAGGAACGGCGTGCGCAGCTCGTCCCACTCGGTCATCGCGGGCACGCCGTGCGCGTAGAGCCCGACGGCGTCGAGGTTCTCGGTGGCGCCGCCGATGGCCTCCACCATCGCGAGCCCGTTCCCGTCGGCCCCGGGCCAGCTGCCCCAGCGCAGCTCCCTGTCGGCGAGGTCGGGGCGCTCGGCCCGCACCCGGTCGAGATCGTGGAGGAAGCCGCCGGTCGCGACGATCACCGTGTCGGCGCGCGCGAAGTGGGCCTCGTCGAGCGCGAGGTCGCGCCAGGTCGCGCCGATCACCCGCCCGGTCCGGTCCTGCACGAGCTCGGTGGCCTCGGCCTCGTACAGGATCACGTCCCCGCCGAGCGGCGCCTCCATCGCCGCGACGAGCGCCGGTCCCCCGCCGTTCACGGAGAGGATGCGCGGCGTCGTGCCCGCCGACGAGTCGCTCGCGGGCCCGTTCCAGCCGACCCCGAGGGCCGCGAGCCAGTCGTGCACGTCGGACACGTTCCGCGTCGCGAAGGCCTGCACCCAGGCGTCGTTCGGATCGCCGCCGGTGAACGACGGCCACTCCGCGAGGAGCTGCTCGGCCGAGTCGGTCACGCCCGCGGCCGCCTGCTCGGGCGCCCCCGAGAACATCATCAGCGCGCCGGCCCAGTTGGCGCTCCCGCCGAAGGTGTCCTCGCGCTCGAGCACCGCGACCGTCGCCCCGGTGCGCGACGCTTCGAGGGCCGCGGCGAGGCCGGCGGGCCCGGCGCCGACGATCAGCACGTCCACGTTCGGGAAGGGCGCCGTGCCCGGGTGGGCGAGCGCCTCGGGCTTCGCCGGATCCGCGATGGGCTCGGCCGGGCGCGGCATCCCGACCCCGAACGGCGGGTCGTACCGCGTCGGCTCGTCGCCGGGCACGAACGTGCCGGCGGGGCCGGTGTCTCCGGGGGAGGACGTGCAGCCCAGCAGCAGCGCGAGCAGTGGCATCGGAGGCGCACGATACCGCCGCGCTCGAGCGCTTGTAAAGGACTCGTCAGGGCTCTGTCAGGGACCCGTCAACAACCGTCCGGACGCGCGCGCGTTCGGATCAACCGCGGAGGTCGTACCCCGCGTCCAGCACGGCGTTCTCGAGCCGCGCGCGGTCGAGGCCGTCCCCCTCGACGACCGCCTCCTTCTTCTCCAGGGAGACCGTCACCTTCTTCACGCCGGGCACGCGCCCCAGGGCCTTCTCCACCGAGAGCACGCAGCCCCCGCAGGTCATCCCGTCCACGCCGAGCTTCACGGTGTCCATCCCATCCTCCTGGCGGCTACACGCCGCGCTGATCCGGCGGCCAGACGGCCTTGTGCATCTGCAGCTGGAAGCGCACCGGGAGCCGATCCTCCAGGATCCAGGCCACCAGCTCCTTGGGGTCCACGAGCCCGAACGCGGGCGAGAACAACACCGCGCCCGCCCGCTCGTGCAGCCGGTGCTCGACGAGCTTCTCCCGCGCCCACTCGTAGTCGCGTCGCGACGCGATCACGAACTTGACCTCGTCCTTCTTGCGCAGGTGCTCGACGTTCGACCAGAGGTTGGCGCGCTCCTCGCCGCTGTCGGGCGGCTTGAAGTCGAGGATCACGTGCACGCCGTCGGGTACCGGCGCGATGTCGCGGCTGCCGCTCGTCTCGAGCAGCACGGTGAGCCCGCGGTCGAGCAGCGCCTGCATCAGCGGCACCGCGCTCTTGTGCACGAGCGGCTCGCCGCCGGTCACCTCGACGAGCGGGATCCCGGTCTTGCGGACCTCCTCGACCACGGCCTCGATCGACGTCCGCTCGCCGCCGGTGAACGTCCACGTCGAGTCGCACCACGTGCAGCGCAGGTTGCAGCCCGCGAAGCGCACGAACACGCACGGGAGCCCCACCCAGGTGCTCTCGCCCTGCACCGAGGTGTAGACCTCGATGAGCCGGACCTCCACGCTCCGATCGTTCGCCACGTGCTTCTCGGGGTTCTTCTTCTTGGGGCGGGGGGCCGGCCCCCCGCAACGCCCCCCGTCTCTAACCCGGTGGAGCCCACCGCTCCGGATAAGCAGGGGCTTCGCCTCCGGAGAAGCCATGCGCCACCGCATCGAGAAGGACTCGCTCGGCGAGGTCCGCGTGCCCGCCGACGCCTACTGGGGCGCCCAGACCCAGCGGGCGATCGAGAACTTCCCGATCTCCGGCCAGCGCCTGCCGCGCCGCTTCCTCCAGGCGCTCGGCATCGTGAAGCGCGCGTGCGCGCACGCGAACGAGGAGCTCGGGCTCCTCCCCGTCGCGCTGGCCGAGTGGATCGCGGCGGCGGCGCAGGAGGTGGCCGACGGGCAGTGGGACGCGCAGTTCCCGATCGACGTGTTCCAGACCGGCTCCGGCACGAGCACGAACATGAACGCGAACGAGGTGATCGCGAACCGCGCCATCGAGCTCATGGGCGGCGAGATCGGGAGCCGCACGCCCGTGCACCCGAACGACCACGTGAACATGTGCCAGTCGAGCAATGACGTGATCCCGACGGCGCTCCACGTCGCCGGCGCGCTCGCCATCGAGGAGGACCTCCTCCCCGCGCTCCGGTACCTGCGCGCCTCGCTCGCGACGAAGGCGGCGGCGCTCGACGACGTGGTGAAGTCGGGGCGCACGCACCTCATGGACGCCACGCCGGTGCGCCTCGGCCAGGAGATCGCCGGGTGGGCCCGCCAGGCCGAGCTCGCCGTGGCGCGTGCCACGCGCGCCCGCGACGCGCTGCTCGAGCTCGCGCTCGGCGGCACGGCCACCGGCACTGGGCTCAACCGCCCCGTGGAGTTCCCCGCCAAGGCCATCTCCCGCATCGCCGACGACACCGGCCTCCCCTTCGTGGAGGCCACCGACCACTTCGAGGCCCAGGGCGCGCGCGACGGCGTGGTCGAGGCGTCGGGCCAGCTCCGGGCCATCGCCGTCTCGCTGATCAAGATCGCGAACGACGTGCGGCTCCTCGCGAGCGGCCCGCGCGCGGGCCTCGCCGAGCTCGTGCTGCCCGCCACGCAGCCGGGGAGCTCGATCATGCCCGGCAAGGTGAACCCGGTCATGTCGGAGATGCTCGTGATGGTCGGCTGGCAGGTGATGGGGAACGACGCCGCCATCGCGCTCGGCGCGCAGGGCGGCGCGCTCGAGCTCAACACCGCGCTCCCGCTGCTGGCCGACAACCTGCTCCGCTCGGTGCAGCTCCTCGCGAACGGGTCCCGCACCTTCGCGGCGCGCTGCGTCGACGGGCTCGACGCCGACCGCTCCCGCTGCGCCGCCACGCTGGAGCGCAACCTCTCCATCGGCACCGCGCTGGCGCCCGTCCTCGGCTACGACCTCGCCGCCGACATCGCGAAGGAGGCCGCGAAGACGGACCGCTCCGTGCGCGAGGTCGCCCGCGCGCGCAAGGTCCTCCCCGACGCGGACCTCGACCGCCTCCTCGACCCCGCGGCGATGACGCGCCCGGGCGGCGCCGGCTCCGGCGGCTGACGCAAAAACGAACGGGGCGGAACCCGAAGGCTCCGCCCCGCCTGCGTGGAGGGCGCTCCGCCCCCGGCGCTACTCGCCGCTGCCGCCGAACTGCTCCTCGAGCTCGAAGAGCACGGCGGAGTAGTCCTGGTTGTCGAACAGGGTGACTTCCATGTTCTCGTCGACCATGAGCAGCGTGGGGTAGCCGTACGGGTCGATCCAGCCGGCCAGCTGCTGGCGCTTGTCGCCGAGGACCGGGATGAACTCGTTGGGGTACTCCTCGTACCACTCGACGATCTCCTCCTCGTCGATGCCGCGGCCGTTCACGTCGGCGTCGAGCACCGTGATGAAGTAGTAGTCGCCCTCCTCGAGGTAGAGGTCGACGTCGTCGAAGCCGTAGCCGGCGAGCGCGCTGCGCTTGCCCTCCATCAGCTTGGCGAGCTCGTTGCACCAGTAGCACCACACGCCGGAGAGGTCGATCACGACGGGCTTGCCCTGGCCGGCGAAGTCGTAGATGTCGACCTCCTGCCCGAACTGGTCGACCCATTGGAACCGCGGGAGGAGCTCGCCCTCGGCCGCCGTGCCCTCGAAGCCGGGGTCGGCGATGTCGTCCTTGTTCGGGTTGTAGGGCCAGCCGCCCTCGTAGATGCGGCTCTCCTCGTCGTTCGGGTCGGTGCCCTCGTCGAGCTCCCAGTTGTCGTGGTAGCCGTCCTCGTCCGAGTCCTCCGAGAGGGGGTCGGTGCCGAAGTCGTTGAGCTCCTCGCCGTCCTTCAGGCTGTCGCCGTCGGAGTCGTCGGAGTTCGGGTCCGTGCCGAGCTCGGCCTCCTCGGCGTCGAACAGGCCGTCGCCGTCGGTGTCGACGTCGTCCTTGGCCCCGTCCGTGGTGGGGCAACCGAGGAGGAGGAGGAGGGGGAGCATGCGCATGGCGGTCCTCACGAGGCTGGCAAGATACATCGACCCGAGCACGGCGGGAAGTCTTTTGACACGAAGGATACAGGGGCTTCGTTCGTAAGCTTCTACGCCGCCCGAGGAGCCCCGTTGATCCCGCTCGTCGTCCTCTCCGTGAGCGCGCTCGCCGCCGACGCGGCCGCGCCGCACCCCCACCAGGGCATCGTCGCCGCCTACCAGGGCGCGCCGCCCGCCGTCACGCTCTCCCCCGAGGAGAGCGCGAAGCTCGCGGCGGGGGAGCTGGTCCTCAAGCAGGTCCGGCGCGGCAACGGCGGCCACGGCGTCGCGTTCATGGACATCGCGGCCCCGCCCGCCACCATCTGGTCGCGCATCGTGAACTACCCGATGTACCCGAGGTGGGTGGACAACGTGGAGGCGTGCGAGGTCTACAAGCGCGACGGCGCGAACATCTACACGCGCTTCGTGCTCGACCCGATGGGGATGACCGTCGAGTACTTCATCAAGCACACCTACAACCCCACGGCGGGCTGGCTCACCTGGACGCTCGACTACAGTCGGAAGTCCGACCTGGACGAGTCCGTCGGCTACTGGCGGGTCACGCCGATCACCGCGGAGCCGCCGCGGTCTCGGCTCGAGTACTCGGTCGACATCCGCTTCGACGGGTGGGTGCCCCAGTTCATCCAGGACACCATCTCGAAGAAAGGCCTGACGAACGCCGTGTCGTGGGTGAAGCAGCAGTCCGAGGGCGGCTGAAGCTCCGCGGCGCGCCCGCGCCGCCGCACGGTTGATGCCAAACCGACGAGCAAACGGAACAACTGTTCGGAAGTGTGGTAGTCTCCCGCTCCTGGAGGCTCTCCCATGCGCACCACCGCGTTCCTCTTGCTCTTCCTCGCCGCCTGCGCCGATCCCTACGGCGACGCCGAGAAGGTCGACACCATCGAGGCCTGGGAGGCCTTCCTCGCGGCCGACCCGGCGGGCTCCGACCGGCTGAAGGCCGAGGCCCGGCTCGAGCAGCTCCTGGTCGACAAGGCGCTGAGCAGCACGAAGCTCGAGGACTACGACGCCGTCATGAAGCGCTTCCCCAAGACGCGCCAGATGAAGAAGCTCGAGGAGGGCCGCGCCGCCGCCCACTTCCAGATCGCCGAGGCGGAGAACACCACCGAGGCGTGGAAGAAGTTCGTCGACGAGAACCCGAACGCCGAAGCCTCGATGAAGAAGAAGGCGACGAACCGGGTCCAGGTGGCGGGCTACCAGGACAAGCTCGTGCTCGGCGAGGTCAAGGTCGCGGAGGTCAACCTCGCCGAGGACCCGAAGGGCCCGAAGGACGGCTGGGGCTTCACCGTCGAGGTGCAGAACGCCGGCGACAAGACGCTCGACTACCTGAACATGGAGGTCCAGCTGCTCGGCGCCGACGGCGGCAAGCTCGCGGCGATGAGCTACCCGCTCGCCGGCCAGTCCGGGCCGGGCGGCCTCCCGCTCCCCGAGGAGTACACGAAGCCGCTGAAGCCCGGCGACAAGCGGGTGTGGTCCTACTCCACCGGCGACATCCCCGAGGGCTGGTCGAAGCAGGTGCGCGTGGTCCCCGTCGCGCTGCGCTTCAGCGGGAACCTGGCCGAGGCTAAATAGGCGGAGTGCTCCTCCTCGCGCTGCTCGGCTGCTCGCCGCTCTCCGCCCGGCTCGACGAAGCCGGGTGCGACCCCCGCACCCTCGCCCCCGGCGAGGTGCGCGCGCGGCAGATCCCCTGCGGCGACGAGCTCGTGGACGGCGGAGAGGGCCGCGTCGGGGACTGGCTCCTCGAGAACGCCCACGCCCGCTACGTGATCCGCGGCACGTACGCCGCGCTCACGCACCTGGACGAGGAGGGCGGCACCCTGATCGACGCCGCGGTGCCCGGCGGCGAGGACCTGCTGCTGGAGTACCTCCCGGACGGGGACCGCACCACGATCGAGGCCGTGAACGGCGACGGCGAGGCGCGGCTCGACCTGCCCGGGCTCAGCTACCGGCTCGCGGCCGACTCCGACGCGCTGTTCATCGAGGGGGCCACCGCCGGGTCGCTCCAGGGCCGCCCGGAGGTGGTGCGGACGGGGCCCACCCTCGCCGACGTCGACGGCTTCTTCGGGGTCGCGGGTGTCGGGGCGGGGTCGAGCGGCGCCGTGCGGATGGAGGGCGTCACGCACGTGGCGCTCTCGCCGGAGTCGCTCTGGCCGGACGGGGCGTCGGTGCGCGAGGAGGTCGACGCCGACGCGGTCGTGGTGGTGGCTGAGGGGGCGGACCTCGCGCGTTTCCCGGTGGTGGACGGCGTGGCGGAGGCGTGGATCCCCGCCGGGGCGGGGCTCGCCGGCGAGCGCGAGGGCTGCGTGTACGACGGGCTCGTCCAGCGCGGCTGCGGCTGGCTCCAGCTGCGCGTCGCGGACGACACCGGCGCGGACCTGCGCGCCATGCTCGTGGACGGGCACGGGACGGCGATCCCGGTGCCGGCGGGCGGCGGGCGGCTGCCCGTGGGGCCCGACGTACGGACGTTCCACATCTGGGCCGGGCCGACGCACAGCGTCGCCGAGCTCCCGCTCCCGGGCGGCGACGTCGAGCGCACCGTGACGCTCGTGCGCGAGGTCGCGGACGAGGACGCCGTCCTCGCGGCGCTGGCCGTCGAGGTGGCGCCCGACGCGGGCAGCGGGATCACCCCGTCGCGGGCCGCGACCGAGCTCGCCGGCGAGGGCGTCGGGTTCGCGGTGATGCTCGCCGACGACGAGGTGCCGGGCGTGTCGGTCGACGAGCACGACAACGTCGTGGCCGTGGCCGGCTCGCGGGCGAGCGGCGTGGTCTGGTCCTGGCCCTGGTCGCAGAACGGGAAGCGGCCCGCCCACGGCGCCGTGCCCTGGGAGGGCCTCGACGCGCTCGACCTGCTCGCGGCCAGCGAGGGCGGGCAGTCGAACGCGCGCCTCACGGTCGTCGACGGCTTCTGGGTGGAGCGGGCGCGCATCGAGGCCGACCCGCACGACTGGGACCCGCGCCCCGACGCCTTCTGGATGTCGAGCGTGGACGCCCTCGAGATCTACCTCGCGCTCCTCGACGACTGGATCGACGTGGCGCCGGTGGGGCCCCGCACGTGGATCGAGGTCGACGCGGACCGCAACCTCGTGGCCTACGAGGCCGGCATCGTGGCGGGCCGCACCACCGCCGGGAACGGCCCGCGGCTCGCGTTGGCGCTGAACGGGGAGGTCGCGGAGGGCTGGGAGCTGGACGTGCGGCTCCTGGGCCCGCGCTGGATGGGGCTCCGCAGCGTGTCGTTGTGGACGAGCGCGGGCGAGATCGTGCACCCGGTGGAGGGCGCCGGCCACTGGAAGTGGGCCGTGCCCGCGGGGACGACCTGGGTGGTGGCCGTCGCGCACGGGGACAGCGGGCGGCCGTGGCTGGACGAGGCGGCCTGGGCGGTCAGCGCGCCGCTGTGGATCCGGCGCCTCTGATCAGCGCGCCGTGGGGTACTGCGCCGACAGCTCGATGGTGTCGATGCGCGCGTGGTCGCCGGCGGGCTCGATCCTCGCGAGCTGCACGCGGTCGGCGGTGACCGCCATCACGACGAGGCCCTGCTCGGCGAGGATGCTGCCGGGGGAGACGACCCGCTCCTCGCCGCTCGGGAGGCCGAGGATCGCGCGGGGGGGCTGGGCCTGGGGGAGCGTGGAGACGAGCCGCACGGGCCACTGCACCGTGGCGGGCAGCCCCGTGGGGAGGGGCGCGGGGACGGCCGGGGCGGGCGCCTCGACGGCGGCGGCCTCGGGCGCGGGCGCGGCCTCCGCGCCGACGATCGCGTTGGCATCGACCCCCGCCGCGGTCGCCAGCGCCGAGGGGAGGTCGCCCTGCGCGAGCTCCTCGCTCGTGATCACCAGCGGCGGCTCGCTCGGGAAGGCGAACGCGGGATCGGGCGCCTGCGCGGCGGTGGCTGCGGCGGGCGCGGGCGCGGGCGCGAAGGGGTCGCCCCGGCTCTCCATCGACTCGCAGGCCCCGAGCGCGGCGAGGCCGGCGAGGAGCGCCAGCCGACGCGGGCGGGAGGGGGAGAGGAACATTCGGGTAGTCTAATGGACTCGGGGAGGTGGGGCGTGGGCGCGTTGGGGCTGTTCCTGCTCGGCGCGGTGGCGGGCACGCTCCTGTGGCTCGGCCTCGGGTGGATCCCGCGACGGGTCGGGCCGGCCGAGGCGCTGCGCGCGTTCGCGGCGGCGCGCGGGGCGCGTGTTCGCGGCGACGGCCGCGTCGAGCCGCTCACCGTGCTCGGCGAGGTGCGGGGCCGGCCCTTCACCCTCACCTGGCAGCGCCCCGCCGGCGGCGGGGACGTGCTGATGGTGGGCGTGGACTGCGCCGCGGAGGCGCCCGAGCCCCTCGCGCTCCCGGACGACGCCGCGGCGGCCGCCGGGCCGGCCGCGGCCGCCGACACGCGCACGACCGCGGCCGACGCCGCCCTCGTCACGCGGTGGGTCCGCCCCACGCCCGAGGTGCTCGAGCCGGCCCGGCTGGCCGCCATCCTGGACGCGATGGCGCGGATGGCCGAGGAGCTGGAGGCGACCCACCCCGAGGCGCCGGACCTCGAATAGGGCGCCGCGCGCAATCGCCCCCCTTCGTGATCCGTCCCCCACGAAGGGGGGATTGACGATCGCGCTCCGCCGCGCGTAGTCCGTTGCGATCCGAGGAGATCGGCCTCCTCTCCGCCACGCCGCGTGGCGACGCGACACGCCAGGGGGCCGCGCTCGGGCTACGATCCGGCGCGGTGGACGCGAACACTCCCCCGCCCCTGGGCGACCTCCCCCGGATCGAGGTCGCCGTCGTCCCGGACGCATCGCCGTACGCGCGCGAGGTCCGCGCCGCCGCCATCGCGAGCGGCGCGGTGTTCGTACGGTCCGACGCGGCCATGCCGACGGACCTGGCGTCGCGCCTCTACGTGGTCGACCTCACGCGCGCCCTCGCGACCGCGCGCCTCGGCCCCCGCGTCATCGCGATCAGCCGCCAGCCCGAGCTCGACGCCTACGACGTGGTGGACCCGGCGGCCGCCGGGGCCCGCCTGCCGCGCGTCCTCCGGAACCTCGTCGAGCAGGAGAAGCTGCGCGCGCGGGTCGAGGCGGAGCGCGCCACCGTCGAGGTCCTCAACGAGATCGGCTACGCCCTCTCCGCCATCACCGACCGGCACCTGCTGCTCGACGAGCTCCTGACGCACGCGCGGCGACTGCTCCAGGCCGACGGCGGCACGGTGTACCTGGTCGAGGACGGGGAGCTGCACTTCGCGGCCGCCCAGAACGACACGATCCCCTTCTTCCCGACGCGCCGCACCCTCGCCATCGACGAGCGGAGCCTCGCGGGCTTCGTCGCGTCCCGCGGCGTGCCGCTCAACATCGACGATGTGCGGCGGCTCGACCCGTCCCTGCCGTACCGGCCGAACCTCTCGTTCGACGAGCAGACCGGCTACCACACGCGCTCGATCCTGATGGTGCCGCTGAAGGACCGGGAGACGCGCGTCATCGGCGCGCTCGCGCTCTTCAACCGGAAGCCCGTGCCGGGCGTGCCGCTCGCGAGCTTCGAGAAGACGATGCCGTTCACGGACCGGCACGTCGCGCTCGCGCGCTCGATCGCCGGGCAGGCGGCGGTCGCGCTCGAGAACCACCGGCTCTACCGCGACATCCAGCTCCTCTTCCACGGTTTCGTGGAGGCGGCGGTGACCGCCATCGAGGCGCGGGATCCCACGACCGGCGGCCACTCGCACCGCGTGGCCGAGCTGACGACGCTGCTGGCCCGCGAGGTGAGCGACAGCGAGGAGCCGGCGTTCGCGCCGGTGCGCTTCTCGCCGCAGGAGCTCACCGAGCTGCACTACGCCTCGATGCTCCACGACTTCGGCAAGGTCGGGGTGCGCGAGGAGGTGCTGCTCAAGGCGACGAAGCTCTACCCCTGGGAGATCGCCGAGGTGGAGATGCGCTTCCGCCTCGCCGCGCTCGAGGCGGTGCTGGAGTCGGTGCGGGAGGAGCTCGCCGAGCACCAGCTCAACACCCGCCTCGCCGTGCTCCAGGAGGACCTCGCGCTGGTCCGGCGCCTGAACCGCCCGAACGTCCCCATCACGGACCCGGATCGGCTGGCCATCCGCGCGGTCGCCGAGCGTTGGCGCCTCTCGGGCGGGCAGCGCGAGGAGCTCGTGCTGCGGCCGCGCGAGGTCGAGCGCCTCTGCATCCCGCGCGGCTCGCTCGACCCCGAGGAGCGCCTCGAGATCGAGCGGCACGTCGAGCACACCTACCGCTTCCTCAAGGTCATCCCGTGGACGCGCGAGCTCAAGAACGTGCCGAACCTCGCGTACGCCCACCACGAGAAGCTCGACGGCACGGGCTACCCGCGCCGCCTCTCGGAGCCCGAGATCCCGCTCGGCGCGAAACTCATGGCGATCGCCGACATCTACGACGCGCTCACCGCGTCGGACCGCCCCTACAAGGAGGGCATGCCCCCCGAGCGCGCGGTGGCCGTGCTGCGCGACGAGGCGGCCGCCGGGAAGATCCTGCGGCCCGCGGTGGAGCTCTTCGCGGGGCGGCAGCTGTGGAAGCGCCTGAGGGCGGGGCGGAGGTAGCGCGAGGGGGGCCGGAGGGCGGCCCGGGCGCGCGGCGCCGCACGCCCCGAGACGGCGCACGGCCCGGGCCGGTCGGCCGGCGCGCAGCCGGC
>CAYWGD010000099.1:0-26944 GCA_964457335.1 uncultured Enterobacteriaceae bacterium
TCCCCGACACGGGCGCCGACGACACCGCCGAGACCGGCGACGCCGACACCGACACGGACAGCGACACCGACACCGACACCGACACCGACACCGACACCGACACCGACACCGACGTCGACGTGTGGGAGTGGTGCCCGGACGCGTCCTCCGCGGTCGGCGACACCACCTGGGACGGCCGCGCCGACGCGACGGACGACGCGGTCTGGTGCGTGAAGCCGGAAGACTGGCGCACGCTCGAGGAGGCGCTCGACGCGCGGGCCATGATCCGCGTGGTCGAGGGGAGCTACCCGGTGCCGCTCGACGCCGGGACGAACGCCCTCGGCCTCCCGGTGTGCGTCGCGTTCGCCGACGGAACGGGCCTCTCCACCGACGGTGGCGGGACCGCCACGACCGAGCGCACCTCCTACGGCGGGCTCGACTACGCGCGGACCCACTGGATCGAGGCGATGTCCGGCTCGGCGGCCGGCACCTGGACGCTCGAGACCACCCTGGGCCTCTCCACCCCGAGCGGCGAGCCCTTCGACACGATGTCGCTCGCCGGCGACCCGCCCGATCCCTACTCCAGCGCCGGCTACGGGCCGATGCTGCACACGAACGGCACGGGCACCTGGGACGGCAGCTCCCGCGGCTTCGACAGCTGCGGCAGCGAGCTCTGGCGCGAAGACACGCACGTGATCGTGTTCGACGGGGGCGACGTCGAGCTCGCGCTCCAGATCGGCGACAGCGTGGCCGGGACCGAGCCCTCCGCGTTCGTGCGGGCCACGGGCACGCTCGACGGCACGGCGTTCGACCTGCGGGATCACTTCTCGCTGCTCTACTCGCCCGAGCACCACCACTTCACCCGGCACTTCGCGGTGCTCTTCGACGAGCCGATCGGCACGGCGTGCGCGCTGCGGGTGGAGGACGTGGAGCCCGGCGACGGGGGCGCGCCGCGGGTGACGCTCGCGGATTGCGAGCTCGGCGCCCTGGAGACGCGGGACGTCACGAGCGCGACGTACACGCGCGGAAGCTGATGGTGCGCGGGAGAGCGCATCCGCCGCGGATACGCTTCCTGTGGGCGCCCGGGTGAGCGGGTGGGCGCGGCTGGGGGGCGCTGCTTATAGTGACCCCGACGGCTCGCCTGCCAGGCGGGCCGGAAGCCCGAGAGGAGCTCGGGGGTCAACCTCCCGAACCTCGACCAGGAGAGCCCATGTCCCGCATCCGCCCCCTCGCCGCCGCCGCGCTCGTCGCGGCCCTCGCCCTCCCGCTCGCCGCCAACGCGGCGCTCAAGGTCGACGGCAAGCCCAAGGTCAGCTTTTTCGCGACCGGCAGCCCCGGCTTCCTCGACATCGAGGGCACCACCAACACGGTGACCGCCGCCGACGACGGCACGAAGCTCAGCTTCACCGTGCCCATGACCTCGGTGAAGACCGGGATCGACCTGCGCGACGAGCACATGAACAACGAGTACGTGAAGGTCGCCGAGTTCCCCAACGCGATCCTCACGGTCGACAAGGCCGCGGTCCAATGGGGCGCGAACGTGGGCGAGAAGAAGCAGGGCACCGTGCCCGGCGAGTTCACGGTGCACGGCGTCGCCAAGCCGGTCACCGTCGCCTACACGACGCAGAAGTCCAAGTCGGGCTGGCGCGTGACCGGCAAGTTCGACTTCGACGTGGCGCAGCACGGCATCGCCATCCCCAGCTACCTGGGCGTCACCGTCGACCCCAAGATGCGCGCGGAAGTGACGCTGGACCTGCTCGATGCGCCCTAGCGTCCACGTCTTCGCGGCGCTGGTCGTCGCGCTCTTCGCCTTCTTTCCCCGCTCCGCCGCCGCCTACCCGTGGATGGTGCAGCACGGCTACACCGCGTGCGCCCAGTGCCACGTGGATCCGGCCGGCGCCGGGACGCTCACGGACTACGGCCGCGCGCAGGGGGAGATCCTGCTCCGCACCCACTACGGGAAGGAGAAGGGCGACCCCGAGAAGATCTCGCAGTTCCTCTTCGGCGCGGCGAAGCTCCCCGAGGTGCTGGAGCTCCAGGCCGACGTGCGCGGCATGGTGATCCCGCAGCCCGGCAACGTGCGCGCCATCCTGATGCAGGCCGACGCGCGCGCCGCGGTGCACGCGGGCATCTTCACGGCGTCCGCGAGCATCGGCGGCGTCAGCGAGGGCGGCGAGTTGGCCTGGCTCTCGAGCGGCGACTCCGGCTGGAACCTCGTGTCCCGCGAGTACTGGGCCGGCATCACCCCGGTGAAGGGCCTGATGATCAAGGCCGGCCGCATGAACCTGCCCTTCGGCATCCGCACGGAGGACCACATCCTCTACGTGCGCAGCGCCACCGGCACGACGATCAACGACGACCAGCAGGTGGGTCTCGCCGTGTCCTACGGCACGCGCAAGATCCGCGCGGAGCTCATGGGCATCGCCGGCAACTTCCAGGTCCGGCCCGACGATTTCCGCAAGCGCGGCTACAGCGCGTACGCCGCCTACGCGATCAGCAAGAAGCTGGAGGTCGGCATCTCGAGCCTGTTCACGAAGTCCCAGGCCGACGTGGAGACGCTCGCGCCGCGCACCTTCATGGCGCACGGGCTCTTCACGCGGGCGTCTCCCGTCGAGAAGCTCGCGGTGATGGCCGAGGCCGACGTGCTCCTGGACAACCAGGACGGCACGCGGACGCAGGGCATCGCCGGGCTGGCGGTCGTGGACTACGAGCCGGTCCAGGGCGTGCACGTCATGGGCCTCGGCGAGTACTGCGCGCGGGACCTGCCCGCGAAGGGGGAGGGCGTCTGGCGCGCGGGCATCGCCTCCCAGTGGTTCCTCGCGTCGCGCGTCGATGTCCGCGGCGACCTCGGGTACGGCGTGATCTTCTGCACCCCCGGCGCCGAGCCCCGGCCCTACGGCCTGGTCCAGGCCCACTTCTACCTGTAGAGGCGCCCATGTTGCTACCGTTCTTCCTGGCGAGCGCCTGGGCCTCCTCCACGTACCCGTTGGAGATCGAAACGCTCGCGGAGATGCCCTGCCTACCCACGTGCGTCCTGTGCCACGAGACCAACGTGGGCGGCGCGGGCACCGTCACCCGCGAGTTCGGCCTCGCGCTGATCGACCGCGGCCTCACCGGCGGCGGGCAGCTCGAGCTGCTCGGCACCGCGTTCGACACGCTCGTGGCCGACGCCGTCGACAGCGACGGGGACGGCACGACGGACGCGGACGAGCTCGCGGCGGGCGACGACCCCAACCCCGACGGTGCGGCCTTCTGCGGCACCGAGGCCCCGATCACCCCCGAGTACGGCTGCTTCAACAGCGCGCAGTCGCCGATGTCGGCGCTCGCGGTGCTGGGCGGGCTCCTGGGGGTGGGCCTCGCGCGGCGGCGGAAGGGGTAGGTCTTGGGGCGGGGGGCTCCGCCCCCCGCAACGCCCCCCGTCTCGTCGCGTGCGGGGAGCTTCGCGCGCGGCCGGCCGAGAAGCGTCCTCGGCCGTGCGGATGCCCAGCACACGAAGGTGCGGGGGGCGTTGCGGGGGGGCTCGCCCCCCCGCCCCATGGAGAAGAAGCCATCGCAGGATGGCCGCGCGCGATGTCGCGCGAGATCCCGACTGCACGAATGCCCGGACGACGCGCGACAGATCGGGGACGGTTGATTTGACTTGACTCGCGCCGTGAAGATCCGATATCAGTCGGCGTAGACAGCGCGAGGAGGCCGGATGAGCGCGCTCGAGGCGGCGGTACGGAGCTACGAAGGGGCGCTCGGGGCGTGCGCGGCGGGCGAGCCGGACGGACCGACGCATCTCGGTGCGGCGCGGGGGGCGCTGCTCGGCGCGGTGGCCCGGCAGCTGCGGGACGCGGCGCCAGGAGCCCGCTCGGTGGACGCGTTGAGGCGCGCGCTCCAGGCGATCGACGCGGCCCGCGGCGGGCTCTCGGCCGAAGAAGCGGCCTTCGAGGAGGGCGCCATCGACGCGGCGCTCACGCTGCTACGCAGCGACGACGTCGCCGCGCTCCCCGAGGAGGTGCGCGCCGTCACCCGGAACGCCCACTACCTGCGCATCCTGCGCGTGCTGCGGGACGCGGGGGAGCTCTCCAACCAGCGCCTCGCCGAGGCGTCGCGGCTCAAGCCACGCGCGGGGGCCGCCACCGATTCCGAGCAGCAGATGACCAGCCGGCGGGTCGCGGACCTGCGCCGACACGACCTCGTCTTCACGGTGGTCGCGGGGCGCGAGCGCCTCGTGCGGCTCACCCCCACCGGCGAGGATCTCCTGGAGCACGTCGACCGCGGGCACGTGCCGGAGGCCGATCCCGGGCCGGAGATCGTGGAGATCCCGGAGGCGCGGCTGCGCCCGATGCTGCGCGACGCGGCCGAGACGCCGCGCGTGCGCTGGCCGGTGGACGACCGGTCGCGCTTCTACCTCTACGTCGGCGGGCTGTACGTCGCGGACGAGCTCCTCTCGGCCGACCGGTGGAGCCCCTCGGACCGCGTGCTCGCCAACCTGCTCTGGCAGCACCCGCTGTCCGACTGGCCCTACGCGAGCGACATGGACGTGTACGCGCGCGTGGTCGCCCGCTGGACGGACGCCGACACCACCGCGCGCGACCTCATGCACGCGCTCTTCCGCCACCAGCGCGACGAGGCGCGGGGCGCGCTCGCCGCGGAGCTGCACCAGCTGGGATCGCGGGTGCGCGGGCCGCTGACGCTGCTGTGGGCGCCCGCGGCGCTCAACGCCGCCGCCTGGGCGCGCTGGAACGACGCCGACCTCCACGAGCCGCTCCTGCGGATGATGGAGGAGCGCCTCGCGCCGATCGACGGCGTGCCGCTCGCGCTGCACCTGCGCGCGTTCGCCCACACGCTGCGCGGGGACATGGGCGGCGCCGAGGCCTTGTGGAGCCGGCTGCGCGCCGGCGGGCACGAGCGGCCGGCGGGGCGCCTCGCGGACGTGATCCGGCGCGCGAACACCCAGATCGTGGGCGGCGCCGCGGTGAACCCGGCGATCCTCCGCGTGGACGCCGAGGCGAGCGCGGTGGTGTTGACGGCGGCGCGCGAGGCGCACGCGCCCTTCGACGTCGAGCGCCCGCGCGTCCGCGAGCGCGCCTGGCTCGACGCCTTCCTCGGCTGGCTCGAGCAGGACGCCGACCGCGTGGAGGACGCCTTCGCGCGCGCCCCCGAGCTCCCCGGCGCGTGCGCCGCGCTGGTGGACGCCGCCGCGTCGAGCACGGCGCGCGTGTCCTTCGAGCGGCCCCACTTCGAGGATGCCGTCCGCTTCTACGTCGAGAACGCGGCGTGGCTCCTCGGCGTGGCGAGCGGCACCGTGTCGCGCGGGCCGATCGGCCTGGCCGAGGGGGTCGCGCCCATCCGCCGCGCGCGCAACCAGGCCGACGGGGCGGGGCACATCGCGGCGGCGCACTGTCGTGAGCGGCGGGCGGTGGCGGCGTAGGGCGGCGTCGGCGCGGAGTGCGCCGGGGGGCGGTCATGGACGGGGGGGCATCCGGGATGATGCGCCCTGGATGGCCGCGGGGCGGTCATGGACGGGGGGTCAGCGCAGGAACACGGCCGCCCCGACCCGGCGGCGAGGGTGCCCGCCAGTGCGCTGCGTGAGGTGCCCGGAGCGGCGGCCGGCCCGCGGCCGGCCGGTCCCGCCGTCTTCGGCGGGACCGAGCCCGAAGGGCGAGCCCGCAGGGGACCGGCCCCCGCCGCTTCGGCGGGGGACACGCCCGGAACGCCACGCCGACGCCCTACGGCAGCGCCTCCTCCACCAGCTCGAAGCGCCCGAAGTCGAAGGGCTCGCCCGGGGCGGCCTCGACCGGCACGAGCCGCTCGCGCTTCCCGGCGCGCGCGAGGGTGTCGGCGCGGTGGTGGCAGTACGGCATGTTGCCGCGGCGCCCGAGCAGCGTGTGGGCGGTCCAGGAGCAGCCGCCCTTGCAGTCCGCGGCGTAGTAGCAGCCCTTGCAGAAGCCCCAGAGCTCGTCGGGGTCGCGGTCGCGCGCGAACGCGAGCGTGGAGGTGTCCCAGATGGCGCGGAGCGGGGCGTCGCGCAGGTTGCCGCCGACGTAGGGCGCGCTCGGGAGCGAGGGGCAGCCCTTCACGTCGCCGTTCGACTCGATGCCGAGCACGTGGCGGCCGGCCGCGCAGCCCTTCCAGTGCTCGGCGCGCAGGATGTGCTCGAAGGGGCCGAAGTAGCCGAGGTTGTTCGAGGCCTGCACGACGAGCCCCGGGCGGGCGCGCTCGGCGACGGCGGCGAGGCGCGGCACGAGGTCGAGCATCTCCCAGGGCTGGAGCAGCCACGCGGCGTGGTCGGCGGCGCGGCCCATCGGGCCGGTGAGCTGCACCTGCCACGCCCGCACCCCGCGGCCGATCAGCACGTCCGCGAGCGCCTCCACCTCGGGCAGGTTGAGCCGGTTCCACTGGGTGTTCGCGTAGGGCTCCATCCCCGCGGCGGCGATGTGGCCGAGCGCGGCGATGGCGGCGCGGAAGCTGCCCGGCACGGCGCGGAGGCGATCGTGGGTGGGCTCGAGGCCGTCGACGGACACGCTCACGGCCTGCATCCCCGCGTCCGCGGCGGCGCGGGCGAGGTCGGCGGTCAAGGCCCGCGCGCCGGTCGTCATCGTGGGGCGGATGCCGGCGTCGGCGACGGCGCGCACCACGTCGAGCCAACCCGGCGAAAGGTAGGCCTCGCCGCCGATGAACGCGACCTCGCGGGTGCCCATCTCGGCGAGCTGCGCCACGACGTCGCGCGCCTCGTCCACGGTGAGCTCGGCGGCGCGCGGCTTCCCGGCGCGGCTCCCGCAGTGGCGGCAGGCGAGGTCGCACCTGAGCGTGAGCTCCCAGACCACGTAGACGGGCGCGAAGCCGGTGGCGGCGGGGATGCGACGGCGGGCCATCGGGCACGGCTAACGCCGCCCCGCACCACGTGGGCTACACTGCGCGGCCGGAGGAGACCGATGACCCCCTGCCCGAGCTGCCGCCGCCACGTCCGCGACGCGACCTGCCCCTTCTGCGGCGCAACCGTCGCCACCCGCATGCCGTTCGCCCGCGCGTTCAACACGGTCGGCGGCGCGGTCACCGCGATGGTGCTCGCGGCCTGCTACGGCACGCCCTACAAGCCCGACGACAGCGGCATCGGCGACGCCCCCGCCGACAGCGACCTCGACGGCTACGACGTCACCACCGACTGCGACGACGCCAACGCCGACATCAACCCCGGCGTGGCAGAGGTGTGCGACGACACCGTCGACAACAACTGCGACGGCAAGGTCGACGCCGAGGACGAGGACTGCGCCGCGAAGTAGATGCCGCTCGTGCTCGGGGAGGACCCCCACCGCATCTACCTGTGGAAGCCCGCGGGCATCCCGGTCTTTCCACCGCACGCCGACCCGGCGGGGGACTGCCTGCTCGCCCGCCTGCTCGTGGAGCGCCCGGACCGCGCGGACGGGTGGCCCCCGGGCTTCGAAGGGGGGATCGCCCACCGCCTCGACACGGCCACCTCCGGGCTCGTCATCGCGGCGCGCGCGCCCGCGGACCTCGCGCCCCTGCGCGCGGAGTTCGCAGCGGGGGCGCTGCGGAAGATCTACGTCTTCCGCTCCGACGCGCCGCCGCCCTTCGCGGAGCAGGTGCGCACCGAGCCGATCGCGCACCACCCGAACCGGAAGGACCGCATGGTCACCCGTCGGGGCCCGCGCACGGCGCACCGCGGCAAGTGGTACGAGGCCTGGACCCGTCTGCGCCACCTCGGCGACGGCTGGTGGGAGGCCGAGATCCGCACCGGCGTGATGCACCAGATCCGCGTCCACGCGGCCGCGGCGGGGATCCCGCTGAACGGCGACGTGTTGTACGGCGGCGCGCCCGGGCGGTTCGTCCTCCACCACGTCCGCATGCTAGGACCGGGCTGGGCGTCCCCGGTGGCGCCGCTGCCCGACGACGTTGGAGGTCCGGATGTCCTGGTTCGACCGTAGCCGCGGCGAGCTGTCCACCGAGGACGCCTGGCGCCGCCTGGGCGACGTGGTGGAGCAGGCGCGTGTCGGCGCGGCGCTCCACGTCGCGTCGGGCCCCTACGGCCTGCGTCGCTACCTCGTGCGCTTCGAGCTGCGCGGCGGGCGCCCGCGCGTGACCGGGCTCGAGTCCGAGCCGCTGCCGAAGGGCGGCGGCCCCCCCACGCCGTCGGCCTTCGACGCCCACGTCGGCGCCGTCGAGGCCGCGCTGGGCCAGCTCCACCGGCGCCTCCCGAGCCCGTTCACGTTCGAGCGCGGCGTGGTCGGCGTGGTGCGCGGCGAGGACGGCGAGGTCGTGCTCTCCTTCCGCTTCGACGAGGACGGCGACACCTTCCGGCTCGCGGAGCTGCCTATGCCGACCGGGGCGACCTACCCGGTGGAGGACCCCCGCTACGTGAAGGCCCTCGCCGCCTGGGAGAGCCGCATCGCGCCGGTGCGCGCGCGCTGGGTCGTGCCGGGGCGCGAGGACACGTGGTCCTTCGAAGGCGGGAAGCTCACGATCGTGGGGCCGGCGGGCGTACGGGTGCTCGCAGCCGACCTGCTGGCGATCTACTGGCCGCGAGGAGCCCGCTTCGAGTGGCTCGTGGCCGAGCCCGTCGGGGACGAGCCGCCCTTCGTGGAGCCGGTGCTCACGCTCGAGGCCGGCGCGGCGATGGAGCTCGCGGTCTTCGCGGCGGCGCGGCTCAGGCGGACGGGGGTGTTCCAGGCCACGATCGAGGGCGAACGCGGGGAGATCCTGTTCGCGGCGCTGAACGAGTAGGGGGCGTGCCCCCCGGGCGCCCCGACGGTGGCGCGGGGGGTGGCGCTGCGGCGCGCCCGGGGGTCGGGCCCTTCCAGGCTCGCCCTTCGGGCTCGGTCGGCGCGGCCCGCTCCGCCTGTCGGCGTCGCGTCCCGCGCCGGACCGGCCGCTGCGCGGCCGCCTTCCACGCCCCTCACGCGGCGCCCGTGGAAACGGGGGACCCGGCGCCACCCTCGCCGCGACCAGGATGGCGGCTCCCTCGGCGCGCCGGGCGGGGGCCGGCTCGAGTACGACAGACGCGTCGGGCGGGGGAGGAGTCGCCTCGAATACGACAAGCGTCGGCAGGAGCGGCACCGAGTACGACAACTCGCCGTGTCCACGCCTCCCGACGGCAAATGGCGAACGAACCAACCGTCATTTTCGCGGAGTGCCAGACCGGCGCACGCGCTCTTTGAAGGACGGTTGTCGTACTCGGTGCCGCTCCTGAGGACGATTGTCGTATTCAGGGTCGCTCCTCCGCCGCCGCCACGGGCCCCGGCGGTGGGCCCCGGCGGTGTCAGGAACTGACGATTGACACCTACGGCGTCCCCTCCGCCGGCGGCCCGCCCGCCGGCGTCCGCACGCCCCCCCGCGGGGAGATAGTCCCCTCCCCCGATGGCCTCGTCCTGGCTCGTCTCGCCGACCTACGACCTCGCGTGGTTCGTGGGCCCGGCCATCGTCACCGCGGCGGCCGCGCTGGCGCTGCCCGAGGGGATGGACCTCGGGCTCCTCGGCTGGCTCGTCCTGGTCGTGCTCATCGACGTCGCGCACACCTGGGCGACGCTCTACCGGGCGTGGCTCGATCCGGTCGCACGGCGGGAGCGCCCCGGGCTCCTCTGGGGCCTGCCGCTCGTCGCGTTCGGCGCGGCGTCCACGCTCCACGCCGTGGCGACCCCGTGGTTCTGGACCGTGCTCGCCTACGTCGCGGTGTTCCACTTCGTGCGGCAGCAGCAGGGCTTCGCGGCGCTCTACCGCGCGCGCGCCGGCGTGCGCTGGGCGAGCCTGGAGGCGCGCGTGGAGCACGCCACGGTCGCGGCGTTGTGCCTCTTCCCGGTGGTGTGGTGGCACGCGCACCTGCCGCGCCGCTTCGCCTGGTTCACGCCCACCGACTTCGTGCCGCTCCCCGCCTGGGTGGTGGCGCCAGCGGGCGTCGTCACCGCGGCGCTCTTCGTGACGTGGGTGGCGCTCCGGCTGCGCGGCCGCGCGGCGTTGGGGCGCGACCTGTGGGTGCTCTCGACCGGCGCGACCTGGCTCGCGGGCATCGTGCTCACCGACGGCGACGCGGCCTTCACCCTCGCCAACGTGGTCGCGCACGGCGTGCCCTACTTCGCGCTCGTGCGGCACGTGGCGCTGCGGCAGTGGGCCGAGGGCGAAGGGCCGGCGTCGCCGCGCTGGTTCGCGGCCGGCCCCGCGGCGGCCCTCGGGCTCGCCGCGTTCCTCGCGGTCCCGCTCCTCGCCGCGGTGGCGGAGGAGCTCGCCTGGGACGGGCTCGTCTGGCGCGAGCACTTCTTCGCGCCCGCGGAGCTGCCGGCCTGGGTGGGCGCGCTCGCGGTGCCGCTCCTCGCGACGCCGCAGCTCACCCACTACCTGCTCGACGGCTTCCTCTGGAAGCTCGGGCCGCCCGGGGCACCCCTCCGGCGGTGGCTGCTGGGCTGACGTCGTCTGTCGGGCGACACGGAGCCGAGCGGTTCGGCCCCTTTCCCGCTACCCTTCCCGGAATGGACCTCCGGCTTCTGCTCCTCGGCCTCCTCGGGTGCAACGACTACGCGCTCGAGGGCGGCGGCGACGGAGCGGGCGGCCCCGCGCCGCGCATCGCGGTCGATCCGCCCCGCGTCGACTTCGGCGAGCTCGGCGCCGGCACGTCCGCCGAGGCGACGGTCGTCGTGTCGAACACCGGCGACGCCGTCCTCTCCGTGGAGACGGTGACCGTCGAGGGCGCGGGCTTCGCGCTGGTCGAGCCGGTCTCCCCCTTCGAGCTCGACCCCGGCGCGTCGCGTGGCGTGGGCCTGCGCTTCGTGGCGGCGGGTCCCGGGGAGCTGCCGGGCGCGGTGACCGTCGCGAGCGACGACCCCGAGACGCCGCGCGCCGGCGTGCCGCTCGTGGGCTTCGGCCTCGTGCCGGCGCTGGAGTTCGAGCCGAGCCCGTACAGCTTCGGCGGGAGCCTCGCGGGGTGCTCGAACGAGACGGCCATCACCGTCCGGAACGCGGGGTACGCGCCGCTGACGGTGAGCGCGCTGCTCGTCTCGGGCCCGGCGTTCACCCAGCTCGCGACGCCGGAGCTGCCGCTCGTGTTGGACCCGGGCGAGGAGACGGCCGTGGCCGTGGGCTTCGGGTCCGAGGCCGACGGGGAGTACGCCGGGACGCTCTGGGCGACGAGCGACGACCCCCGTGGGGAGCTCTCGACGGCCATGAGCGGGTGGGTGGGGCCGGTGTACCCGGTGGAGGACGTCTTCGAGCAGCCGGACGCGCCCTACGAGAAGGCGGACATCCTCGTCTGGATGGACACCTCCTGCTCGATGGAGGAGGTGCTCGGCGACCTGACCGACCACACGGCGTCCCTCGTGGCCGCGCTGGTCGAGCAGGACCTCGACTACCAGCTCCTGGCCGTGACGGAGCAGAACGGCTGCGAGAGCGCGACCTTCACGCCCTCGAACCCACCCACGGCGGAGTCGCTCGCGGCGGCGTTCGGCACGGTCACCAACTCGCAGACCTGGGAGAACGGTCTCCAGGCGATCACGAACGCGGTCCAGAACGTCGACGGCGGCTGGGAGTGCAACGACGGCTTCCTGCGCGAGGACGCGAGCGTCTCGCTGCTCGTGGTGTCGGACGAGCCCGACCAGTCCTACCGGCCCCCCGAGGAGTACGTCGCCGAGATCCGGGCGCTCGCCCCGAACGCGGTGATCTCGGCGGTGGCCGGGCCCTTCCCCAACGGCTGCGCGAGCGCCGAGCCGGGCGAGGGCTACCTCGAGGCCACGCGCGCCACGGGCGGCGCGTTCGTCGGGATCTGCCACACGGACTGGGGCGAGGCGTTCGAGACGCTCTCGACCGTGGCGTCCGGGCTGCCCACCCAGTTCTACCTCTCCCGGGACGCGTCGAAGGACGGGGAGGTGGAGGTGGAGGTGAACGGCGTGCCCGTGACGAGCGGGTGGACCTTCTACGCGGCGACCGACTCGGTGGCCTTCGACGCCGACGACGCGCCCCCGTTCGGCGCGACGGTCCGCATCCGGTACTGGGCGGCGTCCACGTCCTGCGACTGACGGGGACTACCCGGCCGCGACCCGGGCACGCTCCTCGGGGCTGAGCGAGAGGTCGCGCGTGGTGCCCGCCGCGCGCTTGTCGACGGAGAGGAAGCCCCGCACGGCCGCGCTCCCGCAGGCGGCGCAGCTCGTGAGGCGCACGTTCGCGGCGGCGCCCTCGGGCATCGCGGAGATGGGCGCGAGCGGCGTCGGCGCGGCGAGCCAGGCCTTCAGCGCGTCGGCCCCCGCAATCGCCGGGGGCGTGCCGTCGAAGCTCAGCCAGCCGAGGAAGCGGGGCTTCGCGACGCGGCCGCACCCGGCGCACCGCGTCGACGACGCCGGGATCAGGGACAGGAGGACCAGCGCCACCGCGGAGCCGGCCGCGTTCTGGAAGTGCAGGTCCATCGAGACGCCCTGCGCGGTCGTCTCCGACACGGTCATCCCCAGGACGGTGGTCGTCTTCACCGTCGTCATGTTCGCGTTCACCGCCTCGAACCACGCGATGAACGGCACGTCCGGCGCCTCCGCGGCCCACAGCGCGACCCACGCGAGGGGGTACCACCCGAAGCCCGCGACCAGCGCCAGGACGACCTCCACGCCCGGCTTCGGGCCGCGCCACATCGCGTAGACGAGCGCGGGCAGGCCCGCCGCCGCGGCGGCGAAGATCGGTGCCCGGCCGGTGAGGAACGTGTCCGGGGCGGCGGCCGCGGCGGCGACGAGCGCGCCGACGCCACCCACGAGCAGGCAGGACCATACGAAGCCGTCCCGGCTGCGGACGGAGGCGGGCGAGCGGACGGAGGTGGCGACGGGCATGGCGCGGAGTTTAGCGGACCCACGCGGTCCCCGCGCGTGTCGCGCGCTACCCCGCCGCGCTCCCCCCGCGGCCGCCCCGCGGCGCCACCGGCACGGCCACGCCGTCGCGGATGGTGACCGGCCCCTCGAGGCCTTCCGGCCACTTGCGGAGGGTGCCCTCGGCGGGCGCGACCACGAAGGCGTCGTTGGGGACGGCCATCCCGTAGCCCAGCCGGACGTGGGCCCCGATCTTCGCGCGGTGACCGACACAGACGCCGAGGAAGTGCGTGTCTGCGCTGACGACGCGCCCGTGGTGCACCACGCGGATGGGCCCGCCGAAGGAGAGGTCGTAGCCGGTGGCGGTCATGGCCACGAAGCTGTCCCGGCCGAAGATGGACATCTGCCAGCCGCCGCCCGCGCTGACGAACGCGCCGGGCCACGCGACGCAGAAGTTGAACATGCAGGTGCGGCCGAGCCGGGCGCCGGGGCCGATCACCGAGACGGAGGCGTGCGCGTAGTCCTCGATCTTCGCGCCGTCCCCCACCACGCAGCCGCGCACGAGCGCGTACGCGCCCACCTCGACGTTGTCGCCGAGCTGGCTCGCCTCGATCACCGCGGTCGGGTGGATCTTGCAGTTCTTGCCGATGCGGTTGAGCGCCCGGGCGATGGCGAAGCCGTTGAGCGCGCGGGCGCGCAGGAGCACGCCGAGCGCGATCAGGACGCGCTTCCAGAGGGGCGCGGCCTCGAAGTCGGCCTTGGCCTCCTCCGCGGTGGCGACGAGCGCGAGCAGGTTCACGCGGAGCACGTGGCTCCAGTGCTCGACCCCGTGCACGAGCCGGGTGCCCGTCACGAGCGGCTGCTGCGCGTGCTGGAACGCGGGGTGGAGCTCCATCGGCGGGGCCGGCCGGAGCGCGAGATCGACCGGGAGGTCGGGCCCGTCCAGCGACGGCGGGGCGCCCGCGGGGACCACCGCGACCTCTGGGCGGGCCGGGTCGGTCTGGAGCGCGCCGGTCTGCCGGAGGAACGTCGCGTCGGCGATCCGCACGCGCCCGACCGCCGACGCGGCGCGCACCACGCGGAGGAACGACGCCGTGAACCACACCCGGTCCGAGAACACGAGGTACGGCTCGCCGGCCGGCGGCGCCTCCACGAGCTCGAAGCCCGCGGCGGCGAGCGCGCGCGCCTGGGCGTCGGCGAGCGTCCCGGTCAGGACCCGGACGTCGCCGGGCGCGTCGTCGAAGGGCTCGAGCGACGCGCCGACCGCGAGCCGGACGGCTTTCAACTACCCGCGAGGTAGCCGGTGACCTCGGGATCGCCCGCCTTCTTCATCGCGATGAACGAGAGCGCGACGGCGATGACGTTGAAGTTCAGGACGCTCGCGATGAGCCCGATGAGGCCGACGTTCCTCGCGCCCGGGGTGTGCGTGCCGCTCTGCATCTGGAAGCCGAGCCACGTCTGGTAGATGCCCGCGCCGAGCGGGATCAGCCACAAGAAGCCGACGCACATCCAGAAGAGCGCCAGCACGAATACGCCGGCGGTGATGACGTTGAGCAGGCCTGCGATCAGGTTGAACATGCCCGCGTCCTTGTAGGACTTCGGAGCGTCCATGGAGTGCCTCCGGCGCGGAGACTCGCCGGGCGCGGCGCGACTGTCAAGAGGTGTCACCGTGACCGGCCACCCGAGCCGGCGACGCCCCTCCCCGGCACCCACGCCGACGCAGTGGCCGCGTCCGCGCGGCCAGCTGCCCGAAAAAAGCGCCTCCGGAGCCGGAAGCCCCCCCGTCAGCGGACCTCGCCCACGATGCACGGCTTCTTCCCGCGCACCTCGAAGCGGAGCCCTCCGTCGGCGAGCGGGCCGGACGCGAAGGTGACGGTGCCGGGGAGCGGCACCACGCCGACGAAGCGGGCCTCGAGGGTGCAGGCTTCGGGCACGTCGACGTCGAGCTCGGCGAGGGCGCGCGCGAGGGTCCACCAGCCGTGCGCGATGGGGCGCGAGAAGCCGAAGGGGCGCGCCGTCCACGGCGAGAGGTGGATGGGGTTGTAGTCGCCGCTCACGGCGGCGTAGCGCCAGCCCTGGTCCTTCGGGAGCTTCCAGGTGGTCGAGCGCGCGACGGTCCAGGCGGGCTCGGGCGGGGGCTCGGACCTGCCGCCGGTGCCGGGGATGGCCTTGCTCATGATGGTGGTGAGGCCCTCCCACACGGGCTCGCCGCCGGCGGTGACGGTGACGGCGAGGTCGAACTCGCCGCCCGCGCGCCCGACACGGTGCCCGTCGACGATGCAGGTGGCCGCGAGCTCCTCGCCGGCCCGGACGTGGCGCCGCCGCGTGATGCGTTGCCGCGCGTGCACGATGCCCAGGAGCGGGAGCGGGAAGGTCGCGGAGGTCATGACCGCGAGCTGCAGGCCCACGGTGGCGACGCCGGGCCAGGTGAGCGGGAGCGGGTCGGCGGCGGGGAAGCCGCACACGCGCGCGTAGGCGCCGGCGTCCGTGGGGATGCGCGCCGCGCGGGCCTCGATGCGGGGCATCGTGCCCTTCCAGGACCCGCGCTTCACGAAGCTCGTCAGCAGCGAGACCTTCGGCGGCTCGGGGAACTCCAGCGCGCTCATGCGCTCTCCCGGGCGCCCGCGGCGCGGTCCGCCGACGCCGTGGCGGCGCCCCACGGCCGCTCGTCCCGCCACGCGGCGGGCCACGCGGAGCCGCGGTTGCCGGGGATCTCGCGGCCCTCGGGGTCGGTGACGAAGTTCCCGACCTCGGCGAACGCGCGCTCGCCGTTCAGCCGGCCGTCGCGCTTCCGCACCGGCACGACGGCGCCGTCGACGCGCAGCGCGGCGACCTCGTGCGGGGCCGCGCGGAGGTCGACCAGCGCGCCCTTGCGCTTCGTGTTGAGCAGCTGCTCCTCGTTGCCAACGGGGTCGGCCACGGTCTTGGCCTTGAGCGTCCAGACGAGGAGCGCGCAGGGGTCGCGGCCGGGGAACGCGGCGGCGAGCAGGTCCTGGTTGCCGTAGAACTGCTTGCCGATGTCGTTCTGGTTGACCGGCCCCGCCATGAGGCAGATGCCGGCGAGCAGATCGCAGGTGTCGGGGAGGTCCACGCAGCCGGCGAGCTCGCAGACGAGCGCGCTCCGGGCGGCCGCCGCGCCGAAGGCACGGACCGCGTGGAGGAACGGGATGCCGGCGGCCTCGACCTCCTTCGGGGAGAGCCCGCCCACGTAGATGCGCTGCCCCGCGAGCGCGAAGGCCTTCTTCCCGCGCGCCGCGTTCTTGGAGAGCGCGCGCCCGGTGGGGAGGTCGGCCCAGGTCGGGATGCCGGCGACCACCTTGTCGGTGACCTCCTCGAGCTCCTTGCGGACGCCGCGGAGGCGCTCCTTGCCGTTGGGGGTGAGCACGTCGATGCGCTCGAGCAGGAGCAGGTCCTTGGCCTTGTCGCGGTCCAGCCCCGTCCAGCGGTGGAAGGCGTTGTAGGCCGCGCGGCCCGCCATCTCGGTGAGGACCGGCGGCACGTCCATGTCCTGGCGCGCCTGGTACTGCGAGGGCGCCTTGTCCTCCGCGTTCACGCCGGGCTGGATGCGCTCGGAGCGGAACGCGAGCAGGTTCGCGCCCAGCTTGCGGCAGAGCGCCGGCCCGATCGGCGAGGGCTCCGCGACCGCCCCGACCTGCGCCACGAGGCACACGCGCCAGCCCATCGACCTCTTCTCGGGGGTCAGGCCGACGAGCGCCTCGATCTCCGCGAGCACGGCGGCGTTCTCCGCCTGGCGGTCGGGGCCGGAGAACGGCGCCATCAGCACGTTCGCGCGGCGGCGGCCACCGGACGCGAGCAGCGCCGCCCGCTCCATGGCCTCGGCCCAGATCCCGACGTGCAGGTGCTGGAGGTAGCCGATGGTGGGGATGTCGTCGGCGTGGTGGAACTTCTTGTCCCACGCGCGCTTCGGCACGGTGAACACGCTCGCGCCGGGCTTGTGCCCGATGAAGGTCAACAGGAAGGTGAAGGGCGTACGGTAGGGGCGCGAGAGGCCGACGTGCGCATAGGCCGCGCCGTCGAGCACGCGCTCGACACCGTCGAGCTTCCGGAGGAGCCCGGCGAGCGTGGCGGCGTCGGCGGGGCCGAGCGTGACCTGCTCGTGGCCGCGGTAGTTGGTCGACTGGCGCGCGGAGAGCACACCGAGCGAAGCCTCCTCGAAGAGCTCGGCCTCTGTCGGGGCGTCGCCCGGGACGAACGCCGCGGGCGCGTCGAGCGAGAGCAGCGCGGCGGCGGCCTCCCCCTCCTCGGCGGTGAGCGGCACCCGGGTGCGGAAGCCGACCGGGCTCGCGGAGTCGAGGAGCTCGGGGAGATGGTAGCGGTCTCGGCGCTCGCCCTCGGCGGCGAAGCGCGCGTCACGACGGGCGCGCTGCTCCGGAGGCGGCGGGGGGATGGGGACGAGCGAGATGGGCTTCTGCACGGGCCTGCCGATGGTGTCGGCAGGGTATCAGGGCCCGACCCCGCCCGTCCCGCCCCGATCAGGCCGAGACGTGCGCCTTCACGCGCGCCTCGATCCACGCGAGGTGGCGCCGCTCGTCCTCGCGGTTGCGCCGCACGACGTCCAGCACGTCCGCGGGGAACGGCTGCTGCAGGGCGCGCTCGTAGGCCCGGTTGGTCACCTGCTCGTTCTGCCGCATCGCCTTGAGCGCCCCGTCTTCGCCCATCATCGCGCGGATCGCGGTCATCCCCTCGAGCAGGAAGCCCTTGATGTCCGGCCCGCCCACGGGCGTCCCGCCGAAGCGGCGCACGATCGAGGAGAGCTCGTTGACGTGGCGCTCGTGGTCCCCGCGGAACTCGGTGAGCCGGTTGACCACCTCGGGGTCCTTGGCCGCGTCGAGCGCCTGCCCGTAGGCGCGGATGGCGTCGATGTCCACGTGCAGAAGCTCGTTGAGCACCTTGACGATCTGGTCGTTGTCCATGTCGGTCCTCCCCCGGCGAAGGTAGGCACGCCGGCGGCGAGGTATGCTCGCCGGCCCATCCCCCGGAGCACGATGGCGCTGCAGCACCTCGACGACGAGCAGATCCGCACCTGGACGCGCGAGCAGAAGGACCGTTGGTGGCTCGAGAACGTGTACCGCGGGGACATGCCGCAGCTGACCCTGCGCTCCGCGGCGACCGGGTTCCTGCTCGGCGGCGTGCTCTCGGCGACGAACCTGTACATCGGCGCGAAGACGGGCTGGACCCTCGGCGTCGGCGTCACGAGCGTCATCCTCTCGTTCGCGCTGTTCAAGGTGCTGACGCGGGTGGGCATCGGGAAGGACTTCACGATCCTCGAGAACAACGCGGTGCAGTCCGTGGCCACGGCCGCCGGGTACATGACCGCGCCGCTCATCTCGAGCCTCACGGCGTTCATGGTGATGACCGACACCGTGCTGCCGTGGTGGAAGATCTTCCTCTGGACCACGATCACGTCGGTGCTCGGCGTGCTCGTCGCGTTCCCGATGAAGCGCCGCTTCGTGAACGACGAGCAGCAGCCCTTCCCCGAGGGTCGCGCTTGCGCGGTCGTGCTCGACTCGCTCTACCCGGACGCCCCGGACGGCGGGACGAACAACATGGTCGACGGGCACCCCCAGAAGAAGGTCGGGGCCGAGGTCGATCCGCACCGCCAGTGGCTCGGGATGCTCAAGGCGCAGGCGCTCTTCGGGGCGGCGGGCGCGGCCGGCCTCATCGAGTTCCTGAAGCTCGAGGGCTACCAGACGCTGATCCAACACAAGCTGTTCGGGGTGGCGGAAGACAAGGTCTGGCACCTGCCCGAGAAGCTCTTCGGCTGGTACTACGAGCTCGCCGCGAAGTACGCGCTCTGGGAGCCGAAGATCCTCGGCACGGACGTCCGCCAGCTGGGCATCAGCCCCGCCCTCGACATCACCATGTTCGGCGCGGGCGGCCTCACCGGGCTCCGCGTGGCGAACAGCCTGATGATCGGCGCGTTCCTGAACTACTTCGTGCTCGCGCCGTGGATGATCTCCATCGGCGAGATCCCGCCCAAGGCGGACGGGACCTTCGGCCGCACCTACCTGCTCAACACGTGGTGCCTCTGGTGGGGCGTGGCCATCATGGTCACGGGCTCGCTCACCGGGCTCTTCGCCAAGCCGGAGATGATCCTCTCGTCCTTCCGCGGGCTCTTCGCGAAGAAGGAGAAGTCGAACGACGTCGTCGCGCACATCGAGCTCCCGCTGTGGGTCTCCTTCGTGGGCGTGCCGATCTTCGCGGCCATCTCCGTCGGGCTGAACTGGTGGTGGTTCGACATCTCGCCGGTGCTGGGTTTTCTGTCCGTGCCGCTCATCATCGTCCTCACGCTCATCGCGGCGAACGCCACGGGCCTCACGAGCACCACCCCGACCGGGTCGCTCTCGAAGATCACCCAGTTCACCTTCGGTGCGCTCGACCGCACCAACCCGGCGACCAACCTCATCACCGCCGGCATGACGAGCGAGGTGGCGTCGAACGCCTCGAACCTGCTCATGGACATCAAGCCCGGCTACATGCTCGGCGCCAAGCCCCGCCAGCAGGCCTGGGGCCACGTCATCGGCATCGTGTCCGGCGGCATCGCGGCCACCTTCCTGTTCTTCCCGCTCTTCCTCCCGAAGTACGACGCGGCGAAGCCGCTGGGCGACCAGTTCAACCTCGAGAAGTTCCCGATGCCGGGCGTGGACATCTGGCGCGGCGTCGCGGAGCTCATCGCCTCGGGCGGCCACTCGCTCGCGAAGTCGGCGCTCGTCGCGATGGTCGTCGCGGCCGCGGCGGGCGTGCTCTTCGAGATCCTGCGGCTGAAGACCAAGGGCAGGTTCCCGCTCTCGGCCGTGTCCATCGGCCTCGGCGTGGTGATCCCCTTCGACTCGTCGCTGATGATGTTCCTCGGCGCGCTCTTCTTCGGGCAGATGGAGAAGTACTACCGGAAGAAGGACCCGGCCTCGACCGGCCACGGGTTGTGGGTCGAGAGCCAGGAGCCCATCGCGGCGGGCATCGTCGCCGGCGCGGCGCTCACCGGCATCGGCGACCAACTGATCTCGGTGTTCGTGCTCGGCGGGTAGTTCTGGTAGAACTCCGGCCCCCGGAGTTCCCATGTCGCGCCTTGCCCTCGGTGTCGTCGTCCTCGTGTCGCTGCTCGCCTGCGGAGGCGGCGGCGACGCCGCGTCCTCCGCGCCCGCGGAGGCGCCGGTCGCGGGCGCTGCGACGGCCCCGGCCGCCCCCCCGACGATGACGATCCCCGTGTTCGCGCCGTCGGTGGGCGAGCGCTTCGCGGTCGCGTCGGACTGGGAGCTCGACTTCGACATCGGCGAGGGCCCGGCCGCCGTGAAGGTGCAGCAGGTCGAGCACGTCGAGGGCGAAGTGACCGTGCGCACCGTGTCGAACGGGCGCGTGCAGTCCGTCAACGTGCGGGTGACCGGCGGGAAGGAGACGACGGTGTCGCCCGAGGGCCGCGAGGAGGCGCTGCCGGACTCGGTCGGCAAGGAGTACGTCGTCACGCGGGTCGACGGCGGCGAGAGCCGCGTCGAGCGCGCGGACGGCGCCCGGCTGCGCGAGGGCGAGGACGACGGGCCGCGGCGCCTCGGGGACGAGGTCTTCACCGACCGCACCACGCCGATCGTGGGCGAGCCGGGCGTGGCCGTGGAGGCCACGGCGTTCTTCGGGGAGCCGGACGAGGGCGAGACGACGACCGGCTCCCTGGCGCTCGGCCGGGCCACGCCGGACTGCGCCGCCCCCTTCTCGGGGAGCCTCGCGGGCACGGTGGCCGAGGGGACGATGACGATGGCGATGTCGATGACCGGCGACGTGTGCGTCGAGCCCGCCACGGGGCTCGTGACGCGGAGCACGTTCGCGGGGAGCGCCACGCTCGGCGACGCCGACGCGAAGGGCCGCGGCACGCTGCGGCTCGCGAGCACCGCGAAGAAGCTGTAGCCGGCGCGTAGGATCCGCGCATGCGCACCGTCCGCCGCGGCCTCCACCTCGTGAGCCGGGTCCGGATCTCCAACGTGTGGCTGCTCGAGGAGCCCGGCGCCCCGCCGTGGATCGTGGACACCGGCCACCCGCTGGAGCGCCCGATCCTCGCGCGGGCGCTACACCGGGCGGGTATCGAGCGGCTGTCCGGGGTCCTGCTCACCCACCGGCACAGCGACCACGCGGGCAACGCCGCGTGGCTCCGCGACCGCTTCCGCTGCCCGGTGGCCTGCCACCCCGCGGACGCGCCGTTCCTGGACGGGACCACGCCGCCCCCTCCCCTCTCCCGCCGCGGCGCCCCCGCGCCCATCGAGCTCCTCTGCCGCATCGAGGACCGCTGGCCCGCGCGCACGGCCGTGGACGAGGTGTACGAGCCCGGCCGCTGGCGCGGCCCCTGGGAGGTCGTGCACGCGCCCGGCCACACCGAGGGCTCGAGCATGCTCTACCACGGCCCCACCGGGACGCTCTTCTCCGGCGACGTGCTGCTCGCGGGCATCGCCCCCTTCCGCTCCTTCGTGCGTCCGGGCCTCGCCGTGGGCGGCTTCAGCCTCGACGTGGACGCCTGCCGCTCGCGCGTCCGCGCCTGGCTGGCCGACGCGCCGCCGATCGGCGCCCTCTGCGCGGGCCACGGGCCGCCGGTGACCGGGGACGTGGGGCAGCGGCTCGGGCGGCTCGGGGCGTAGCGCGCTACTCGGTCACCTTCGCGAGCCAGGTCTCCTCGCACGCGCGGATGTCCTCGGCGGTGAGCGGCTTCGCGCGCTCCTTCACCGTGACACGGCCCTCCGCGTCGATCTCCACGTTGGGGCGGAAGCAGGCGACGTAGCCCTTGGGCGCCGAGCGGTCGTGCGCCATCTTCCGGTCGGCCTGGCCGGTGTGGCGGGGCGCCGTGCGCGCGACGACGAGGTCGTTGAGGCCGAGCCGATCGAGGATGGCGACGTTCGGCATGGACCACGCCGGGTAGCCCACGGCCGACGCGACGTAGACCGGGTAGCCGTCGAGCGGGATGACCTCGCCCTCCTCGCGCTCCGGGAAGCGGGACACCTGGTACCAGAGGTAGGTCCGGTGCCCCTGGTGGCGGATGCCCACGAAGTGGTTGAGGAGCTGCTTCTGGAGCTCGTCCCACGCCCGCGCGTACGGACGCACGACCGCCGGGACGTGCGCGGCGATCGGGAACTTGAACGAGCCGGCCTCCTTGTGGCCGACCGCCGTGCGCGTGTGCCACCAGTGGGTCCACGGCAGGACGAGGCCGAGCGCGGTCATCCCGACGAACAGCGCCCAGGTGCGGCGGGAGGGCCAGCCGAGGCGGTCGCAGAGCACGAGGAAGGAGAGCGCCAGGAGCGGCACGAGGTGGTGGTAGACGCGGTACTCGAAGTGGTCGCCGCCCACGTTGAACGTGTAGTAGGCGAAGTGCGCCGCGACCGTCGCGACGGCGATCCAGCGGGGGGTGAGCACGCGCCGCACGAGCGCCCGGTCGGCACGCACCGCCCGCAGAGCGGCGAGCGCCCCCGCGATCGCGACGCCGCCCCACACCCAGTAGGCGTACTCGAGCAGGAAGCTCGCGAGGTAGCCGATGCCCGCGAGCGGCCAGGGCCCGACGTGCTTCGCGTAGTAGGTGTTCGGGAGCGGGTAGCCGTAGAACGAGAGCCGCCACGCCACGTGCACGACGGGCGCGAGGAGCGGCAGGGCCGCGAGCAGCGACCGCGGCTCCGAGCGGGCGCGCCACGCCACCAGGAAGGCGGTCGCCGCGACGTAGAGGAGCCCGTCCGGTCGGGTGAGCGAGAGCGCCGCGGCGAGCGTCGAGAGCGCGAGGAGCCTCCCCCGACCGGGCCGGTCCGCGGAGAGCGCCGCCACGGCCACCCACCCCAACAGGAGCGCCGTCACCAACGCGGTCTCGAGCCCCCCGCTCGTCCAGGCGAGGAAGGTCCGGTTCGAGAGCGTGCTCCCGAGGACGGCGGCGAGCACGGTCACGCGGTGCTTCGCGAGCGGCCCGGCCAGCGGCACGCGCCACGCCATCCACGCCACGAGGCCGACGGAGACGTAGCTCAGGCCGAGCGACAGCAGCGGCGCGGCCTCGGGGGGCGGCGAGCCGAGGCGCCACACGAGGTCGAGGATCACGATCCAGAGGAAGCTCGTGTAGCCCTCGACCGGCCGCCAGGGCGGCGGGTTCCACACGTAGCCCCAGCCCCGGTGCGCGTTGGAGACGTAGCGGTACTCGATGAAGGCGTCGTCGCACAAGAACCAGAACTCGCGCCAGCCCACGAGCAGGGCCAGGGCGGCGAGCGCGACGACGAGGATCGGGGCGAGGCGGCGCAGGCGGACTCCGGCGCGGGAAGGTACCCGGAGCGCCGGGGAGTTGTCAGGAGGCTGTGAGTTGGCGCACGACCGCCGCCGGAGCGGCTATCCGAACCCCATGCCCGGCCGCGTCCCCCTCTTCTTGCTCGTCCTGACGCTCGGCGGGTGCGGGGACGCCGGCCCGGGCGCACCTGTCATCGACGAGAGCACGCTCGCGCTCCGGATGAGCGAGCACGTCCCGAACGCCGGGTGGGTCACCTTCGAGACAGCCGAGCCCGTCCGCGGCTACCTGGAGTACGGCCCGGACGAGAGCTACGGCCACACCACGCCGATCCCCGAGGAGCCCGCCACCTTCCACGACATCTCCCTGGTCGGCCTCCCCCCGTCGAGCACGTGGCACTACCGCGTCGTCGCGCGGACGGAAGACGGCGACGTCGCCAGCAGCGACCACCTCGTCGAGACCGGGCGCTGCGTGGGCGACATCCCCGACGTGGAGCTGCTCGCGGACGACGGCGAGGCCTGGGGGGCCTACACCCTGGCCGCCTTCGGCTGGCCCGGCCCGCCCGACCTCGGCGGCACGCTCATCCTCGACGACGCCGGCGAGGTGGTCTGGTGCTGGGCCGACGGGACCTTGCGCTTCGTGCCCTGGGCGTCGCGCAGCCAGGACGGCCAGCACGCGGTGATCCTCACGAGCAACGACGCCGGCGACTTCTCGTCGAGCGTGCACTACGTCTCGCTCGACGGCCGCTCCGCCGAGGAGATCCTCGTCCCGCGGGCGCACCACTCCATCGCCCAGGTCGGCGTGGCGGGGGTGCGGTTCGCCTACCTCGCGTCGGTCGTCCGGGAGTGGGAGGGCGACCTCGTCCTCGGGGACCGCATCGTCGAGGTCATGGACGACGGGACCGAGCGCGAGGTGTGGAACGCCTTCGACGCGCTGCCCGTGGAGACCCACGGCGGCTGGGAGAACCGCAACACCGAAGGCGCGGCCGACTGGACGCATGCCAACGGGCTGCACTACGCGCCCGAGACCGACGCCTACTACGTGTCCACCTACTTCCTCTCGTCGATCTACGCGATCGACCGGACGACCGGCGCGCTGCTCTGGACCCTCGGCGGCGACCACTCGGACTTCACGTTCGTGGACGACTACGGCTTCCGCTACCAGCACGCGCCCGAGCTGCACGGCGACACGCTCTACGTGTTCGACAACGGCGGGCCCGAGGGGGCGCGCGGCGTGGCCTACGAGCTCGACACGGAGCAGTGGACGGCCACGCGCGTCTGGGAGTGGACCTCGCCCGAGGGGAGCCGCGTCGGCGTGCTCGGGGACGTCGACCTCCTCGACGACGGCCAGCTCCTGACGGGCTGGGGCGACCTCGGGCAGGTGGCGGTCACCGGCGCCGACGGCACGCTCCACTGGCGGGTGGACGCCGAGCCCGGGGCGATCCTCGGGCGGGCCGAGCGGCTCGCGTCGCTGCTGCCCTGACACGGAACGCGCCGGACCGCGCGAACGGCAGGGTGACCCCAGAGGGCACGCGAGATAGGGACGGGGGGATGTCGAGTACTCCGCGCCTGCAGCTCCCCGACCTCGGCAATGCCGCGCTGGAGGCCCTCCTGGAGCGGACGAGCGCGCTGGTGTACGCGGTGGACGCGCAGGAGCGCCTCGTGACGGTGAACCGGGCGCTCCGCAACCGCCTGGACTACGAGCTGGCGGCGCTTCCGGACCTGCGCACGTTCGCGCGGTTTTTGTACCCGGACACGGCGTTTCGCGAGGTCGTGATCAACGCGCACCGCGCCACGCTGGCCGGCGCCGCCGCGCGCGACGTGGAGTGGGTGCTCACGACGCGCCAGGGCGACCAGCGGCAGGTGCGCTGGTCGTTCACGCTCCACGGCAGCGGGGACCAGCGCGTGCTCGTCCTGCTCGGCGAGGACGTGACGGACCGCCGCAAGCTCGAGCAGTGGGTTCGCCTCCAGAACGCGCTGCTGGAGCGGATCCCGGAGGCCGTCATCGTCGCGGACCTCGAGGGCCGCATCATCCACTGGACGGGCTCGGCCGAGAAGCTCCTCGGCTACGCGCCTCGGAGCGCCGTCGAGCGCCCCCTGTCGAACCTCGTCGCCGAGGAGAACGGGCGGGCCGTGGCCCTCGGCTGGATCGATCTCTTGCGCCAGCAGGGGCAGGCCTCGTGGACGCAGGCGCTGCGCCGCGAGTCGGGCGACACCCTCGAGTGCCAGCTCGACGGCGCGCGGGTGCAGAACGAGCGCGGCCAGATGGTGGCGATCGCTCTCGTGGTGAGCGTGGTCTCGCCGATCGTCGAGGTGATCCCGGACGAGAGCGAGCCGGCGCTCGAGCGCGCGCTCGGGCAGGTCGGCGGCGTGGCGGTGGTCCTCGCGGGGCCGGACGGGACCGTGCGCGTGTGGGGGCGCGGCGCGGAGCGGCTCGGCGGCATGGGGACCGCGAAGGCCGTCGGAAAGCGGCTCTTCGACGAGGTGATGCGGTCGCAGGGGCTCTCCTGGGAGGGCCTCCAGTCGCGGCTCGCCGGGCGCGGGCGCTTCCAGACGCGGCTCCTCGTGGAGCGGCCGAACGGCACGAAGGCCCCGGCGGAGCTCGACGCCAACACCATCCGCGGGGCCGAGGGCGCCTCGCTCGGGGTGTTGTGCACCTTCGTGGACCGCTCGGAGCTCCAAGCGCTCTCCGAGGAGGCCCTCGCCACCAAGACGCAGGCGCTCGACGGCGTGTTCGTCGAGGGCGTGGTCAAGCGGTTGGTGGACGCCTGCACCTACTTCGAGCCTGACCACCGGCACGTGCTCGCGCGCCTGCAGGACCTGCGCACGCTCGCGCGGATGGTCGGCGCGGGCACGACCCTGCGGGAGTTCGAAGCGTTCGTGCGGCGCTCGCAGATCACCGAGCTCGACCACGAGATGGACGACGTGATGTACCGGCTGGGCGAGGGCGTGCACCGCCTGCGCACGCTGGTCGACGACATCGGCCGCTTCGAGGCCGGCGAGCCCGACCCACCCGGCCCGGTGCGCGTCACGCGTGAGCTCGAGGCGGCGACGGAGCTCGTCGCGCACCACTTCGAGAACCGCATCCAGATCGAGTACGTCCTCGACGACCTGCCTGCGGCGCGCGCCTCCCGGAAGCCGCTCCTGCGCGGGCTCGTGCTGCTGCTGCTCGCGAGCGCGGCGAGCTGCGAGGGCGCGGAGCGGCCGCAGGTGGTCGTGGAGGGGCGGCACCAGGGCGGCTGGCTCCACCTCGATGTGCGCGACAACGGCGCCGGCTACGCGGTGGACGTGCAGTCCCGCCTGAGCGACCTCCCCTACCTCGCCGCCCAGCCGGGCTACGCGGCGCTCTACCTCGGCCTCGCCCGCGAGTCGTTGCGCGCCGCCGGCGGCAACCTCGAGATCGGCACCGCCGCGGGCACCGGCGCGCGTGTCCGCGTGAGCTTCCCCGCCGCGGACGCAGCGGTCGCCGTGCAGCCGGTCGAGGTGCCGCGCACGGCGCAGGGCCAGCGCGGCCACGTGCTCCTCGTCGAGGACGACGACCTGTTGCGCCGGGCGCTCGAGCGGCACGTCGGCGAGGCGCACGCCGTCACCAGCCACGCGACGATCGCCGAGGCGCTGGCCGCGCTGGCCGGCGCGCGCTTCGACGCGGCGGTCCTGGCCTTCCCGCGGCCCGAGAGCTTCGGCCTGCGCCTGCTCGCGCGCTTCGCCGAGACCGCGCCCGCGCTCGTCCGGAACGCCATCGTGATGATCCCGCCAGGGCTCAAGCACGCCACCCGCGAGCGCCTCGTGGCCCAGGGCGTGGTCATCGTGCCCCGGCCGGTCGACTTCAGCATGTTGCGGTCGGTGCTCCTGCGCCTCGTGCCCAGCGAAGAGCGGCCCAGCGAGGAGTAGGTCTCGGGGCAGGGGGCTCCCGCCCCCCGCAACGCCCCCCGGGCGCGGGGGCCCCC
>CAYWGD010000100.1:0-26693 GCA_964457335.1 uncultured Enterobacteriaceae bacterium
CCCCCCCCCCCCCCCCCCCCCCCGCCCGCCCCCCCCCCCCCCCCCCCCCCCCCCCACGCTCCCAATCCCCCCCGCCCCAAGAAGAAGAGGGCAGGACATACGGCTCCCCTTCCGCATCGGGTCCGCAGGCGATCGTCCCGGTCGTGGGGTCGCGGCGGAGCGGGACGCGGCCGTCGACGCAGCCGGCGGCCAGCTCCTCCAGCGCGAGGAAGCTCGAACGGAGCGCGGCGAGGCGGGCGTCGCGCTCGGCGGAGCGGCTCGTGCGGGCGACGCGGGCGCGCTCGGCGGCGAACCCGTAGCCGTGGGCGAGCGAGCGGAGGACCGCGGCGTCCTCGGGGTGCGCGCCGAACGCGAGGCCGGAGAGGACGTCGCGACGCGCGGCCGTGAAGGCGTACTCCTCGAAGCGCTCGGGGGAGGAGCGGAGGCCCTCCTCGTCGCGGAGCCGGACCCTGTAGGCCTCGGCCGACTCCCCGCCCCGCGGCGCGAGCCCGACGAGCTCGGACAGGCGGCGGAGCTGCTCGTCGTTGAGCGGATCGGTGAGGTGCGCGAGGAGCCAGACGCTCGCGAGGTTCTCGGAGCGGGCGCCCGCGAGCGACATGCTCACGAAGGCGTCGCTCGGGTGGTCGGGGCGCGGGTAGTACCAGACGTCGCGGAACGGGAAGACCGCGCGGCGATTGTCGAGGATGTCCGTGGGGAGCCAGCCGAGCTGGAGCGCGGCCTGGTACACCAGCGGCTTCCAGGTGCTCCCGAGCTGGCGCTCGGCGGCGGAGGCCCGGTTGAAGTTCCGGTTGTCGTTTCCGCCCACCAGCGCGCGGAGCTGCCCGTCCTCGAGCACGACGACGGCGCCCTGGAGGCGCGGACGGAGCTCGAGGTCGCAGTGGCCCGCCTCGCGGACGCTGGCGAGGACGACCGCGCCGGGCGGGAGGGCCTCGACGAGGGCGGCGCGGGCGGTGTCGTCGGGGCGCGCGGTCGCGTTGCCCGTGCGTGCGCGCGTCAGGACGGCGGCGACGCGATCGACGGCGGTCGTGTCGACCAGGCAGGCGTGCCCGCCGATGTCGAGGTCGAGCCGCTTCGTGCCCGCCGTCGTCACGCGCGCGGCGTAGAAGTTGTGGACGACGAGGGCGGTGTCGGGATCGTGCGGGATCGGCGTCGCGTCGGGGAGCCGGAGCGCGGCGGCACCCGTGCGCTCGAGGATCGGGGCGATCTCGGTCAGGTGGTGCCAGAGCGCCCAGGTGGCCTCGCGCTGGGCGGTCGCGTCGACCGTCGTGATGACCTGGATGCCGGCCGTGGACGGGTTCTCGATGCCGAGGCGCTCGAAGAGCTCGATGAACGTCGGCTCCTCCAGGCGGCGCTGCACCTCGTCGAGGAGCACGGAGCGGTCGTACTGGAAGGTGCCGCGGCGGAACTCGAGCGGCTGCTTCTGGGCCGTGGCGCGGTCGGCCGGCGAGACGTAGCCCTCCTCCTCCATGCGCCGGAGCACGTAGGCGGTGCGCTCCTCGGCGGCGGTGCGCGCGGCCTGCCGTCGCTCCTCGGAGCCGCCGACGAAGGGGTTGTAGCGCGACGGCGCCTTCACCATCCCCGCGATGAACGCGCACTCCTTGAGCGTGAGCTCCCCGACCTCCTTGTCGAAGAAGTAGCGGGCGGCGATGCCGAGGCCGCGGCCGTTGGCCGAGACGTGGAACTGGTTGGCGTAGAACTCGAGGATCTCCTCCTTCGAGAAGTGCGCCTCGAGCCGGAGCGCGTTGACGAGCTCCTGCCACTTGCTCCGGAAGCTCCGGTCCGGCCGGTAGAAGAGGTTCTTCGCGGTCTGCTGCGTGAGCGTCGAGCCGCCCGCGACCACCCGCCCGGCCTTCGCGTTCTGGAGCGACGCGCGGACGATGTGCTTGAAGCTGACGCCGCGGTGCGAGAAGAAGTCCCCGTCCTCCGCCGCGACGATGGCGTGGACGAAGTGCTGGGGGATGTCCGCGTAGGGCACGTAGGAGCGGTGCTCGAGGTCGAAGAAGACCCCGATGCGCGTGGCGCCGTCGCGATAGTAGACCGGGGACTCCTGGGCGATGATCGCCAGGATCGCCTGCCGGGTGAACTCGTCCCCGGGCTCGTCGACCACGTGCTTCTGGTAGCCCCACCCGCCCACGCAGGCGGCGGCGCCGAGGCTGATGCTCGCGCCGAGGAGGAGGCGACGGAGGAAGCGCGTCATTCGGAGGCCTCCCGGAGCAGGGCGAACGCACGCGTATAGCTCGCGTCGGTCGTGAAGCGCTCGGCGGTGGCGCGGCAGGCGTCGCGGAGCGCGGCGCCCTCGGCCTCGGCGCGCAGGAGCCCGTCGCGGAAGCCGGCGGCGTCGGCGGCCACCATCCAGGGGCGCGGGAGCACCTCGGCGGCGCCGTTGTCGGGAGTGGTGAGCGTGGGGATGCCCGAAGCGAGCGCCTCGAGGCAGGCATTCGCGAAGGGGTCGTAGCGCGTCGGGAGGACCATGACGTCCCCCGCTTGCAACAACCGTTCCGGGTCCCGCCAGGGGCCCAGGAAACGTACGCACGGGGGCGCCTTCCAGGGGCGGTCCTTGCCGGCCACCCACAACGTCCAGCCCTGTGGGAGCGCGGCGATCGCGGTGTCGAGCCCCTTCCGGTAGAAGCCCGTGCCGAGGAACACCGCGACCGGACCGTCGGCGCCGAGCTCCGCGCGGACCGCGCTCCGGACGGCGGGGTCGGGCCGGAAGCGGGCGAGGTCGACGCCGTTGTAGACGACCTCGACGCGGGCGGCGCCGTAGTCCTCGCGGAGGCCCCTGGCGCCGAGCTCGGAGTTGGCGATGCACACGCGCGCGGAGCGGACGGCGGCGCGGTCCATCGCCATCTCCACCCAGTCCTCGGGCGAGAGCCATCGGCGCGTCGGGTGGAGCCGTCGCAACGCGGCGACGTGCGAGCCCCCGCCGGCCCGGAAGAGCTGGTGGCCCGGGGTGCGCCCGAAGCCCATGACGGCGTCGTGGCGATCCCGGCGGAGCGCGGCCGCCGCGGACGCCCAGAGGGAGAGGAGCTTCGCCGGGCGGAGCATCGGGAGGTGCACGAACCGCACGCCGGGCTCCTCGGCGAGGTCGGGCCGCACCTCGTTGCAGAGGACGCGCACGTCGTGCCCCTCGCGGACCAGCCAGCGCGCGAAGCCCACGAGGTAGCGCTCCGTGCCGCCGTGCGTGGTGAAGCGACGATGGACGAGCGCGACCTTCACGACGGGCGCTCCAGGCGCGGGCGCGACCACTTGAGCAGGGTGTGGAGCGCGCCCAGCGAGGCCACGACGAGGCCGGGCACGCCGTCCAGGAACCCGCGTCGGAGCACGTAGCCGCGGAAGAAGTGCCACCCGGGGCGCACGAGCACGTCGAGCCAGGAGCCCCGCCGCGCGCCGATGGCGCTGTAGCGCTCGATGGTGGCGAGGTGCTCGGCGAGGGAGCGGTACGGGTGGTGGTCGAGGTCCCCCGGGAGGTCGGCCACGCGGCCGTCCACGATGAGGACGTCGTGCGGATCCTCGCCGCCCCAGCGCGCGCGATCGCGGCGCGCGAGGCGAACGCGGCGGTCGGGGTACCAGTGGCCGTGCGCGAGGCGGTGGCCGAGCCACCAGTTGCGTCGCGCGACGCGGTAGCCGTCGGCGGCCGGCGCGGCGAGCGCCGCGAGGATGGCGGCGCGGAGCGGCTCGGTGACGCGCTCGTCGGCGTCGATCGAGAGGATCCAGTCGCCGCGGGCCTCCGCGAGGGCGCGGTTCTTCTGCGCGACGTGGCCCGGCCAGTCCGTCTCGATCACGCGCGCGCCGAGGGCCCGGGCCCGCGCGACGGTGTCGTCGCGGCTGCCCGAGTCGAGCACCACGCACTCGTCGGCGAACGCGACCGACCGGATCGCGTCCTCGATCCGGTCCGCCTCGTCGCGCGCGATGATGACCGCGGAGAGCATGCCGACGGCTCGCTATCATCGGTCGCACGGATTCAACCAATCCGCGATCCGCACGGCCGGCGACAGGGGCGTGGCGACGGCGGCGCGGAGTTCGCGGCGGAGGCGGCCGGGGGTTGCGAGGTTCGACGGCTTCTGGAGGGGCGGTCAGATTCTGTCCGCCCGTTGTGGCGGAGGTTGAATAGAGGGCGGCACGCGCCGTGCACCCACGCCCGGCGACCGGGGTCACCGATGTCCCTCCTTTCTTCGCGGTTCGTGGCGCGCGCCGGCGCCGCCGGCGGCCTCGCCCTCCTCATCGCCGGGTGCGGGCTCTTCGGGGGTGACGAGCTCGCCACGCTGAAGGCCGAGGTCCTGGACGCGCCGGGCACGACGCTCGCCGTGGCGGGGGTGGACGCGCCGCCGGAGATCCCGCCGCTCCGGCCGGGCGAGCTCCAGCCGCCGCCCGGCGGGACGGGGAGCGGCCTCGGCGTGCTCGGCGTGGCCCCGCAGGGCGAGGAGCGCGATCCGTCCCAGGTGGCGGTGGTGTTCGACCGGCCGATGGTCGCGCTCGACGCGATCGAGGCCACGAGCGCGCAGGTGCCCGTCCGGTGCACGCCGTCGATCCAGGGCCGGATGCGCTGGGCCGGGACGAGCACGGCCGTGATCGTCCCGGAGGGCAACCGGTTCCCCAGCGGCACCGCGTACAGCTGCGAGATCCCCGCGGGCACCGCCGCGACGGACGGGACCGCGCTGGAGCAGGCCGTCCGCTGGGAGTTCGCCACGGAGCGCCCCGCGCTGGAGCAGAGCCGCCCGTCGGCGGGGAGCACCGCGTGGGATCCCGAGGACCCGATCGTGCTCCGCTTCAACCAGCCCGTCGACCCGACGACGCTCGGCGGGAGCGTGCACGTCCGCACTGCCGACGGTCGCGACGTCCCGTTGAAGCTCGCGCGCGGCGAAGGCAAGCAGGACCGGCCCGACGTGGTGCTCGCCCGCGGCGCGCTCGCGCCGGACACCGCGTACGTGCTCACGCTCGACGCGGGCCTCCGCGGGACGGGCGGGACCCTCGGGCTCGCGAGCGAGCAGCGCGTCGAGTTCCGCACCTACCCCCCGCTCCGCGTGGAGGAGAACAAGCCGGTGGGCGACGGGGTGTCGCCGCTCGATCCGCTCGAGCTGCGCTTCACCACCGAGGTCGACGCCGCCGAGGTCAACAAGCACGTCCGCATCACGCCGATGCCGCCCGACGGCTTCAAGCCGGCCGACGCGTACGAGAGCACGGCCTGGTCGTACTGGACCCGGCTCGCGCCCCGCACCGCGTACACGGTCTCGCTGGAGCCGGGCCTCGTCGACGTGCACGGCCAGAAGCTCGCCGAGGGCCGCTCCTGGTCCTTCACGACGGGGGACCTGCCGGCGCTCGTGGACGCGCCGGAGGGCTTCCAGGTGTACCCGGCCGACAACCCCCTCGCCCTCCCGATCCGGCACCGCAACGTGTCCCAGGTGGACGTGCGGCTCGCGCCCGTGGACGTCGGCGAGATCGTGTTCGGCGACCGCTGGCGGACCTGGCGCGACCAGGCCGGCGGCATGCCCGTGCGCGTGGTTCCGGAGACCGCGGCCAACAAGGTCGGGGTGAGCACGGTCGACCTCGCGCCCGCGCTCTCGCCGGGCGGGCACGGGCTCGTGCGCGTGGAGGTCTCCGCCCCGGAGGTGCGGGACTGGTCGGGGGACGTGGCGCCCTCGGTGTCCCTGCTACAGGTGACGGACCTCGGCGCGACGCTCAAGCTCGCCCCCGACGGCGCGACGGTGTGGGTGACGCGGCTCTCCGACGGCACGCCCGTACCCGATGCGGCCGTGCAGATCGTCCACGGCGGCCAGGTGCGCTGGTCCGGCGGGACGGACCGCGAGGGGCTCGCGGTCGCGGCCGGCGACCTCGTGCCCGACGACTGGTCGTCGTGGCGCGATCCGCTGTGGGTCGTGGTGCGCGCGGGAGACGACGTCGCCGTGACGAACCACCAGTGGGACGACGGGATGGAGGGCTGGAGCCACGGCGTGTCGTCGAGCTTCGACCCCGCCCAGACGTCGCTGCAGCTCGCTTCGTTCACGGACCGGGGCGTCTACCGGCCCGGCGACACGGCGCACGTGCAGATCACCGTCCGCGAGGCCTCGCTGGCCGGCCTCGCCGTGCCGACGAAGCAGGAGCTCGTGTGGAAGCTCGAAGACCCCAACGGGCAGGAACTCGCGAAGGGCACGGCCGAGACGGACGAGTACGGCACGTGGACCACGGACCTCGCGCTCCCGAGCGAAGGCGCGCTGGGCGAGCACCGGCTGGAGGTCGTCGCCGGCGCCGACCGGACGTCGGTGTGGATCCCCGTGAAGGCGTACCGCGCGCCGGCGTTCCGCGCCGACGTGACGGCGCCCCCCGTCGCGCTGGCGGGCGGCTCGCTGACGGCGACCGCGGAGGGTCGCTACCTCTTCGGCGCGCCGATGAAGGGCGCGAAGGTGACCTGGTCCATCGGGCGGGAGCCGCTCTCGCTCGCCCCGGCGGGGTGGGAGGAGTTCAGCTTCGACGTGATCCCCGACCTCGGGGACTGGTCCGACCGCCCTGGCTACGAGAGCGTCTCCAGCGGGGCCGGGGTCCTCGACGCGGAAGGCCGGCTCGCGATCGTGCAGCCGCTCCCGGCCGACGCCGTGAAGCGCCCGTGGTCCTACGACGTGGAGGCGACGGTCACGGACACGGATCGGCAGCAGGTGGCCGGCCGCACCCGCGTGGACGTGCACGTGGCCGACGCCTACGTCGGCGTGAAGAGCCCCGGCGGCCTCGCCACGGCGGGGAAGCCCGTCACGGTCCAGGTCGTCGCGGTCACCCCCGCGGGCGAGGCGCGCCCGGGCACGCCGGTGAAGCTCACGGCGGTCCGCCGCTCGTGGGACGTGGTGCGCGAGAAGGGCATGGACGGCACCTGGCGGTGGGTGAACACCGCCAAGGACGAGCCGGTTGCCGCGGGCACCGTGCAGAGCGCGGCGCAGGCGCAGTCCTGGTCGTTCACCCCGTCGGAGGGCGGCTACCACGTGGTCCGGGCGGAGGCGCCGGGCGTCGGCGGGGCCGTCACGGTCGCGGAGACGGGGATCTACGCGCTGGGGGGCGAGGTCTCCTGGGCGCGCAGCGACACCCGCACGCTCGAGCTCGTGGCGGACCGCAAGACCTACCGCCCCGGCGAGACCGCGAAGGTGCTGGTGAAGGCGCCGAAGGCCGGGATGCGCGCGCTCGTCACCGTGGAGCGCGAGGGCGTGTGGAGCCGCCGCGTCGTGACGCTGGCGAGCACCGCCGAGGCCGTCGAGCTGCCGATCACCGCCGAGATGATGCCCAACGCGTACGTCACCGTGCTCGCGGTGGAAGGCGCGCCCCCCGCGCTGACCCCGGACGCCGGGAAGCCCGGCATCTGGTACGGCGTGGCGGAGCTCGCCGTGGAGACCGCCGCGCAGCGCGTCGCCGTGGCGCTGACGACCGACCGGGAAGCCTACCAGCCCGGGGACTCCGTCCGTGTCCACCTCGAGGCCCAGCGGGACGGCCAGGCGCTGGCGAACGCCGCCGTCACGCTCTGGGCCGTGGACTACGGGGTCCTGTCGCTCACGGCGTTCGAGACGCCCGACCTGCACCAGGCCTTCTACCGGGCCCGCCCCCTCGGGGTCCTGACGGCGGACAACCGCATCTCGGTCTACGACCGCGCGCACTACCTGGCGAAGGGCGCCGAGGCCGGCGGCGGCGGTGGGCTCGCGTCCGACGGCGACACGCGCCGCCGGTTCGAGACGACCCCGCTCTGGGAGCGGCTCCGCACCGACGCGCGCGGCGTCCTCGACCACACCTTCGAGCTGCCCGACAACCTGACGACGTTCCGGATCATGGCCGTCGTCCAGGACCAGAAGGCGGCCTTCGGCGAGGCCGAGCGCGAGGTCCGCGTGAACCGGCCGCTGATCGCGCGGCCGGCGCTGCCCCGGTTCTTCCGCGAGGGCGACCGGGTGATGGCGGGGGTCGTGGTGCACAACAACACCACCTCGGCCGTGGAGGTCGAGGTGAAGGCCACGGCGAAGGGCGCGACGCTCAAGGGCGCCCCGCGCACGGTGGAGGTGCCGCCCGACGGCGCGAAGGAGGTGCCGTTCGCGCTCACCGGGTTCGCCGGCCCGTCCGTCGCCTTGCGCTTCGAGGCCACCGGCGGCGGCAACCGCGACGCGGTGGAGCTCGGCGTGCCGGTGTCGAGCCCGCTCCCCCAGGAGGTCGTCGCGACGAGCGGCTCCACCACGGGCGAGGCCCGGGAGCGCGTCGCCGTGCCCGACGGGGCCGTGCCGACGGCCGGCGGGCTCACCGTCGACGTGAGCGCGTCCGCGCTGGTCGGCATGGGCAGCGCGGTGGACTACCTCTTGGACTACCCGCACGGCTGCCTGGAGCAGATCGGGAGCCGCACGCGCGTGGCGCTGCTCGCGCGGGCGCTCGGGCCCAAGGCCGGGCTGGAGACGCCCCGCGCGACGCTCGACGAGTACGTGCACGCGGGGCTCGCCCAGCTCGAGAGCTTCCGCACGGCCGAGGGCGGCTACGGGTACTGGCCGGGCGACGAGGCGTCGGGACCGGCCTCGGCGTACGCGCTCGAGCTCCTCTCCGAGGCCGCGGCCGCGGGCGAGACGGTCGACGCCGCGAACCTCGACCGGCTGGCGGCCTTCGTCCGGGCGTTCGTCGCGGGCGAGCACGTGCCGCGCTGGTGGACCCCGGAGATGACCCGCACCGCGCAGGCCCGCGCGGCGCTCTCCCTGGCGCGGGCCGGGCGGGGCGACGCCGGCTTCAACACGCGCCTCTGGGACGCTCGGAAGGAGCTCCCGCTCTTCGGAAAGGCGCAGCTCCTGGAGACGCTCGCCCGCACCACCGGCGGGGACGCGCGGACCCGCGCGCTCACCGAGGAGCTCGCGTCGTCCCTGCACGTCGAGGCGACGAGCGCGTCGCTCGTGGAGCGGGAGAAGGACCGCTGGGAGGCCCTCTGGTACGGGGACGACCTCGGTACGTCGGCCCTGGTGCGCGCCTGGATGCAGGCGGCCCCGACCCACCCGATGCTCGAGCGGCTGGCCCGCCACCTCGTGGCCGCGCGCAAGCAGGGCCGCTGGGCGAACACGTACTCGACGGCGGAGGCGCTGCACGCCCTGCGCGACTACACGGCCCGCTACGAGACGGGCGCCGTCACGGCCCGCGTGCTCCTGGACGGCCAGCCGCTGCTGGAGCAGGCGCTCGGCGAGGCGGGGCAGGCGCGCGCGTTCGTGCCGATGACCGGCTTGAAGCCCGGGGAGCTGCTGCTGTCGGCCGCCGGCGGTCGCCTCTACTACGAGAGCCGGCTCGCCTACGCCCTCCCCTCCCTGCCGCCGCGCGACGAGGGCTTCACCCTCACGCGCACCTACGAGGTGCTCGAAGGCACCGGTGGCGGCGCCCAGGTGAGCCCGGGCGCGGTGGTGCGCGTCACCCTCCGCGCGGTCACGCCGGTCGACCGGTACAACGTCGCGCTGGTGGACTGGCTCCCGGCGGGCCTGGAGCCGGTCGACACCACGTTCGCCACCACCGCGCGGAGCGAGGGCGGGCGCGACACCGGCTGGGCGCCGCGCGACACGGGCATCTTCGCGGACGAGGGCCCGCACGAGTGGGCCTCCACCTGGATCTTCAACCGCCGCGAGCTGCGGGACGACCGCGTGGCGCTCTACGCCGACTACATGCCGGCGGGGATCCACGTCCAGAGCTACCTGGCCCGCGCGACGACCCCCGGCGACTACGCCCACCCCGCGGCGACGGTAGAGGAGATGTACGCGCCGGATGTCTACGGCCGGACCGACTCCGGGCGCTTCGTCGTCGGCTGGCCGGTGGCCGCGAAGTAGGGATGGAGGCGCGGGCCGCCACCGCGGCGGGCGGGGCTCGACGCCCGGCCGGGCGCTCGCCGGCACGGTGGGCGTCGGCCGGGGTTCTGCTCGTCCTGCTCGGGTGGCTCCTGCGCCCCCTCCCGGCCGAGCTGCTCGCCCCGGTGAGCGGGACGCGGGTGCTCGACCGGGACGGGGCGCTGCTGGTCCACCGGCCCGCCCCGGAGCGGGCGCCCGGGCAGCCGCTCGCGCTCGGCGACTTCGGCGCCGACCTCGTGGCCGCCACGCTCGCGGCGGAGGACCACCGCTTCCGGCTACACCCCGGCGTGGACCCCGTGGGGATCGCACGGGCCGTCCGGAACAACCTGCGCGCGGGCCGCGTGGTCGAGGGGGGCTCGACCATCACGCAGCAGCTCGCGCGGAACCTCGTGCCGCGCGGGCCGGGGCTCCTCGGCAAGCTCGCCGAGGCCGCGCTGGCGGTGCGCCTCGAGGCGTGGCTCGACAAGGACGCGATCCTCGCGGAGTACCTCGGCCGCGTGTCCTACGGGAACACGGCGATCGGCGCGGACGCCGCAGCCCGCCTCTACTTCGATCGCCCCCCCGCGGCGCTCTCGCTCGCGCAGGCGGCGACGCTCGCGGCGCTCCCGCGCCGCCCGACGGACCTCGACCCCCTCCGCTTCCCCCTCCGCGCGCGGGAGGCCCGGGACCGCGTGCTCCGGCGCATGGAGCAGCGCGGGTTCGCCACGCCCGCGCGCGTCGCGGAGGCGCTCGCGGAGCCGCTCGCCCTGGTCGCCGGGCCGGCGGTGGGCGAGGCGCCGCACTTCGTCCGCCGCGTGTGGTCGCCGTCCCCCGAGCTCCGGACGACCCTCGACCTGGATCTGCAGGAGCAGGTGGAGGAGATCGTGCGGGAGGTGCTCGCCACGCTGCGCCCGCACCGCGCGAGCCAGGCCGCGGTCCTCGTCGTCCACAACCCGACGCGCGACGTCCTCGCGTACGTCGGCTCGGCGGACTGGCGCGCGCGGGACGGGCAGGTGGACGGCGTCACGGCGTCGCGGAGCTCCGGGAGCACGCTGAAGCCCTTCCTCTACGGGCTCTCGGTCGAGGAGGGCGCGACGCTCGCGGACGTCGTCCAGGACGCGCCGGGCGCCTGGTCGACCACGCACGGGACCTGGCGACCGGAGAACTACGACCGCGGCAGCGCGGGCCCCGTCACGCTGCGGGACGCGCTCGCCCGGAGCCTCAACGTCCCCGCGGTGCGGCTCGCCGAGCGCGTCGGGGTCGCCGATCTGCACCGGCGCCTCACCGCCCTCGGCCTCACCACCCTCACGGAGCGGCCGGACCACTACGGGCTGTCGCTGGCCCTCGGAGGCGCCGAGGTGCGGCTCGACGAGCTCGCCGCCGCCTACGCGACGCTCGCCACCGGCGGTCGGTGGCGCCCCCTCCGCTTCCGCCTCGACGACCCGCGCCCGGCGCCCCGGCAGGTGATGACCCCCGCGTCCGCGTTCCTGATCTTCGACGCGCTCGACGACGACGCGGCGCGCGCGCCGGCGTTCGGGCGCGGCTCGGCGCTGGAGCCCGCGTTCGCGATGGCCGCCAAGACCGGCACGAGCACGGGCTGGCGGGACAACTGGGCCGTCGGCGTCACGCAGGCGATCACCGTGGCGGTGTGGGTGGGGAACTTCGACGGCAGCCCGATGACCGACATCTCGGGCGTGACGGGGGCGGGGCCGATCCTCGCGGACGTGATGGCGGCGGCGATGGAGGGCAGGCCGACGGACCCACCCGAGGCGCCTCCCGCGCTCGGCCGGCGCGCGGTGTGCCCGCTGTCGGGCCTGCTGCGGGGCGCGTGGTGCCCGGACACGCGCGACGAGTGGTTCCCGGTCCGAGCCGAGCGCGCGAGCTGCGACTGGCACGGCCACGACGGGGTCGCGGTCCCGGCCGAGTACGCGGCCTGGGCGGGCCAGAACCGCCTCCGGGTGCGCGCCGGCGGCGGCGAGGTCCGCATCGCGGCGCCCACGGACGGCGCGATCTACTGGCTCGAGGGGGGGCGGGCGGCGGAGGACCAGGGAATCCCGCTCCTCGCGGAGGCGCCCACGGGGGCCCGAGCCACCTGGGAGGTGGACGGGGAGACGATCGCGAGCGTGGGCCCGCCGTTCGGGACCCGCTGGGTCCCGCGCGAGGGAGAGCACACGGTGCGGCTCGTCGTGGACGGCGTCGCGGCCGCGCCGGTCCACATCCGGGTCGGAGCGGGGCCTTGACCGCCGGGCACCGGCCCCTTAGAGGGTGTCCGCGCGGCGACGTAGCCAAGTGGTCAGGCAGTGGTTTGCAAAACCACCATACGCCGGTTCGAATCCGGCCGTCGCCTCCAGCCTTCCTCCGGATGCTCCTCCTCCCCGCGCTGCTGATCGCCGGATGCGAGGATCCTCCCTCCCCTCCGCGCCTGCCCTCCGAGAACGGCTCCACCGCGCCGTGGCTCGAGTGGCGGCGCCCCACGGACCCCGTCCGCGGCCCCGTGGTCCTCGTCGTGGACGAGCCCGGCGGCCCGATGGATCGGCTCGTGGCCGACCCCGACGTCACCACGTTCTTCAACGACCGCTTCCACCCCCTCTTCGAGCGGCCCGGCGACCCGCGCGCCATCGGCACGATCACGTTCTTCGACGGCTGTGGTTGCCCGCTCGGACCTCCCTCCCAGCCAGCCACCCCCGCAGCGCTCATCGAAGTGGCAAACAGTATCGTCGTCCGGACGGATGCCTGGGTTTGCCAGGGGCGACCCTTCGAGCGAACCTGCGCGAAATCCCCGTCTCTCCCCGGCGCGGACTGAGCCCGACTCGGGTTATGGATGGCGGCCTCGGAGGCCCGTCCGGATGCTGGAACAGAAGATGCTCGACTTCGCCCTCCTCGGGGCAGGCTGGGTGCTGTGGCTGCTCGTCGGCCTCAGCGTCCTGGTCTTCGCGGTGGCGATCGAGCGCGCGATCTACTTCTTCCTCAACAGCGCCCCCGGCTCCGCGTTCGAGGAGGCCCTCGGGGGCTACCTCGGCGGCGGCGACCGGGACGACCTGGAGAAGAAGCTCACCGGCATGCGCGGCCTGGAGCCGCGCGTGATCCTGGCCGCGCTCACCGCGGCGACGAAGACGCCGGACGCCGCCGAAGATGCGCTGGCGGGCACGCTCATGTTCGAGAAGCTCCGCCTCGAGCGCGGGCTCATCATCGTGGGCACCATCGCCTCGAACGCACCGTTCATCGGGCTCTTCGGCACGGTGCTCGGCATCATCAAGGCCTTCCACGACCTCTCGCTCTCCACCGAGGAGAGCGCCGGCGTCGTCATGGCCGGCATCTCCGAGGCGCTCGTGGCCACGGCGGTGGGCCTCCTCGTCGCGATCCCGGCGGTGGTGCTCTACAACTACTTCAACCGGCGCGTCCGCGAGTCGACCGGCCGGATGGAGAGCCTGGGCTCCCTCGTCCTCTCCCGGCTCCGCGCCGACCAGGCTGCCTGATGGCCGGCAAGCTCGGGGGCGGCAGCGACGAGCCGATGACCGAGATCAACATCGTCCCCCTCGTGGACATCGTCCTGGTCGTGTTGATCATCTTCATGGTCACCGCGACCTACATCGTGTCGCCCTCCATCAAGGTGAACCTGCCCGAGGCGGCCACCGGGGAGAACGTGGAGCCGTCGTCGCTCGGCATCACGGTGGCGGCGGACGGGGCGCTGTTCCTCGACGGGGCGCCGGTCTCCGAGGATGCCCTGCGCGCCGCGGTCCGCGCGGCCAAGGCCGCGAAACCGGACGTCGTCTGCCTCATCGCGGGCGACAAGGACGCCCGGCACGGTGACGTCACGCGCGTCATCGACCTCGTGAAGCAGGAAGGCGTGGCGAAGTTCGCGATCAACATCGAGCCCCTGCCCACCGCCGCCACCACCGGGGCGTCCATCACGCCATGAGCCTCTCGCCCTACCGCCCGGTGCCTCGCTGGCAACGTGCGCTCCGCTCCTCGGCGGTGGGCGTGTCCATCGGCGTGCACGTGCTGCTCGCCCTGTTCCTCATCGCCAACCCGAGCGCCGCGAAGCAGGCGTCCGTGTGGGTGGAGATGGCGGTCCAGGAGACGAAGCCCCCGCCCCCGCCCCCGCCCGAGCCGGAGCCCGAGCCGCCGAAGCCCGAGCCGCCCAAGCCGAAGCCGCCCCCCAAGGCGGTCAAGTTCGAGGACACCACCGCGACGCCGCCGCCCCCCGACGCGGCACCGCCGCCGCCGGATCCCCAACCGCGTCGCGTGGTGCGGCAGATCCAGGGGCTGAACGCGCAGTCGTTCGCCACCGGCAGCAACACCGGCCTCACCGTGCGCGCCGGGAACACCACCGGGGTCAAGGCCGGGTCGGAGACCATGAGCCTCGACGAGGCCACCGGCCCCTTCGACCCGCGGCCCTACACGGCCGTCACGACCGCTCCCCGGCTGCGCTGGAGCCCGACGATGGACGTGCCCGAGGAGGCCCAGAAGGCCGGCGTCACCGGCCTCGTCAACGTGCTCCTCGACCTCGACGAGAAGGGCAAGGTCGTGCGGGTGAAGGTGCTCTCCGACCTCGGCTTCGGCACGGGCGACGCGTGCGCCGCGGCGTTCCGGAAGTCCCAGTGGAAGGCGGCCGAGCAGGCGGGCACCCCCGTCCCCGTCACCGGCGTCCCGCAGAGCTGCCTCGTCACGAGCAACGGATGACCCTGCTCCTCCTCGCCCTGGCGGGGCCCGCGGTGGCCCAGGAGGCACCTCCGGCCCCCACGGAGGAGCTCCCGCCGCTCCTGAAGGATCCCGCCCTCGTCCAGTTCGTGGAGGCGCCCTACCCGGAAGCCGCCCGCGAAGCGAAGGTCGAGGCGAAGATCCTCCTCGCCATCGAGATCAGCGAGACCGGCGCGGTGACCAACGTGGAGGTGCTGCGCGGCACCGACACGGACTACGGCTTCGAGGCCGCGGCCGTCGAGGCCGCCAAGAAGTTCGTGTTCACCCCCGCCGAGGACGCGACCGGCCCGGTGCCCGTCGTGGTCGAGTTCGAGTACGGGTTCGTGCTCGACGCCGCGTCCGCGGAGGGCGCCGTCCCGCAGGGCGAGCCCCCGCCGCCGGCCCCCGAGGAGCTGCCGGTGAACCTCGACGGGCAGCTCGTCGAGATGGGCACGCGGCGCCCGCTCGCGGGCTTCACCGTGCGGCTCGAGCCGCTCGGCCTGGAGGCCGTGACCGACGCGGAGGGGCGCTACAGCTTCCGAGGCGTGCCCGCGGGGGCCGTCGCGCTGCGCGTCGTGCGGCCCGGCTTCGAGGCCCTCGAGCAGGTCGTGCAGGTGAGCGCCGACGAGCTCACCAGCGTGAAGCTCTGGCTGCGGAACCAGTCCTACGCCTCCGCTGGCGTCATCGGCTACTACCGCCAGCCGAGCGCGGAGGTCACCAAGCGGACCATCTCCATGGAGGAGATCCGCCGCGTCCCGGGCACGTTCGGCGATCCGATCCGCGTCGTCCAGACCCTCCCGGGCGCCGCGCGCGCCCCCTTCGGCACCGGGTTCCTCGTCATCCGCGGCTCGAACCCCGAGGATTCGGGCGTCTACGTGGACGGGATCTGGATCCCGTACATCTACCACCTGGGTGGCTTCGAATCGGTCATCAACCCGGACCTCGTGGCCGCCGTGGACTACCTCCCCGGCGGCTTCGGCCCCCGCTACGGGCGGAGCACGGGCGGCGTCGTGGACGTGGCGACGCGCCGCGAGTTCCCCGAGCGCACCCACGTCACCTGGTCCACGGATCTGCTCGACTCCGGCGCCCTCGTGATGGGGACCGCCGGCAAGAAGGACCAGCACGGCTTCGGCGTCGCCGCGCGGCGCTCCTACGTCGACGCCATCCTCCCCCTGTTCCTCGACGAGGGCTTCGTCGCCCGGCCGCGATGGTGGGACTACCAGGTCAAGTACCAGTGGCAGGGGGACGGGCAGGACGAGTTCTCGGTGCTCGTCTTCGGCTTCCAGGACGTGCTCATCGCGTCCACGCCGCCCGGCTACGCCCAGAGCACCGACGCCGACGGCCAGGGCGAGCTCGGGACGGACTACTCCACGCACCGTGTGCTCATCCGGTGGGAGCACCCGCTCTCGGACACCCTGGCCTTCCACCTCATCCCGGCGTTCGGCAAGGACTACGCGTCCTTCAACCTCGGCAACAGCTGGTCGATCGAGCAGCACCAGTGGCTCGCGGAGATCCGGGCCGAGCTCCCGTGGACGCCGAACGAGCACGTGAAGATCGTCCCCGGCGTCGACTTCATCGGCGGCATCTCCCCCTTCGCGGTCACGCTCCCCATCAACCCCGAGCAGTTCGCCGAGACGGACCCCCTCGCGGAGCGAGAGCCCTACGTCATCGACGACGTGCAGACCGGCTGGGGGCCCGACCTCTACGTCCTCGCCGAGCTCCGCCCGCTCCAGGACCCCGACCGGCTCCTCCTCACGCCCGGCCTGCGCTTCAACTTCGCGAGCATCCCCGGCGAGTACGACATCTGGTCCTTCGACCCGCGCTTCTCCGGGCGCTGGGAGGTGTTCCCGGGTGGGCGGCTCAAGGGCTCCGTCGGTCTCTACCACCAGCCGCCCCAGCCCTTCCAGAGCTACCGGGCCGACGACAAGCCGGTCGAGCTCGGCTTCGAGCGCTCGCTGTCGAGCTCGCTCGGCTGGGAGCAGGACATCGGCCAGGCCGTGCAGCTCGAGGCCGAGGTCTTCTACAAGGCGCTCGACAACCTGATCGTGAGCAACCCGGACTTCGAGTCCCTGGACGACCAGTTCTTCACGAACAACGGCGTCGGGCGGGCCTACGGCGTCGAGATCCTCGCGCGCCATGCCCCCGTGGGCCGCTTCTTCGGCTGGGTCTCCTACACGCTGTCCCGCTCCGAGCGGCGCGATCAGCCCGACGAGGAGTGGTACCCGTTCCGCTACGACCAGACCCACATCTTCGTGGCGACCGGCGGATACAAGCTCCCTTGGGACATCGAGGTGTCCGCCAAGGTCGAGTACGTCACCGGCAACCCGACGACGCCCTACTCCCTGGGCGTCTACGATGTGGACCAGGACAGCTACCAGGCGTTCCAGACCGGCGCCGAGAACAGCGAGCGGCTCCCCCCCTATTGGGCCGTCAGCGGGCGAATTGACAAGCTGTTCACATTCAAATCGTGGCAGCTGAACCTGTACGTCGACCTCCTGAACGCCCTTCACGGCACAAACCCGGAGTTCGAGCTGTACAATTACGACTACACGGAGAAGTCCTACATCCAGGGCCTCCCCTTCATCCCCAGCCCCGGCTTCGAGGCGAAGTTCCAGTTCTGATGCTGATCCTCTCGCTCCTCGCCTGCACCACCACCGAGCTCTCGGAGAGCTGGGAGATCGACCGCCTGCGCGTGCTCGCCGTGGCAGCCGAGCCGGCGGAGCCACGCCCCGGGGACACCGTCACCTTCCGCTCGCTCGTGGTCTCCCCGGACGCCCCGGTCGCCGCCACGATCTGGTTCGCGTGCCTCACGGGCGGGGGCGACTACGGCTGCGAGGTCGACGAGTCGCTCCTGGACCTCGACCCGGCCGAGCTCGGCCCGGAGGACCTCGAGGCCCTCTACGAGGCCGGGTTCATCGGCGCGGAGCCGTACCTCCCGCCGGTCTGGCAGGTCCCGGCCGACGCGCTCGACGGGCTCTCGCCGGAAGAGCGCCTCGAAGGCCTCACGGCGATCATCAACGTCACGGCCGTCCCGGACGTGGAGGACCCGACCGAAGACGACCTGGAGCTCGCCTACAAGCGCGTCCCGGTCAGCGAGGCGACCACCCCGAACCACAACCCGGTGGTCGTCTCGATCGCCGTCGACGGCGTCGTCGTCGAGCCGGGGACCGTCGTCTCCCTCGACCGCGGGCAACCCTACACGTTCGAGGTCGCGCTCTCCGACGACTCGGTCGAAGCCTACGAGTTCGTGAACGGCGCCGGCGAGGTCGAGACGAGGGAGGAGGAGCCCTACTTCACCTGGTACGCCCAGGACGGGACCTTCGACCGCACCTTCGACCTCTGGCCCTACACGGACACCGAGTACTACGCGCCCGAGGACCCGAAGGCCGACACGGCCGGGATCTGGGTGGTCGTCCGGGATCGCCGCGGCGGCATGGCCTGGACCTCGCTGGACGTGCGCTACCGCTGAAATTCTTTCGTGGTGGCGGCGGACGGCCGCGCTCCCGTCGTGAGCGGACCTGCTCGCGGCCCAGGCCCCGTCCCGCCGACTCACGACGCAAAGGCTCGGTCTCGTCGCGGCGGTCAACGAGGATGTTCCGTCGGTCCGCGACCGACGCGAACGGCGCGGCGCAAAAGGCCGCGAGCGGAGTCGCCGGTGCCGACAGCCGCGGGGCCGCGAGTGCCCCGCACACGGGGTGGAGGGCCCAGGCGGGGAGCAGCATGCATACCGGCGTGAGGTTCTTCTACCTGACAACAGGAACCGTGCTATGGTCCCGGGCCGCGAGGGTCCGTGCCCTCGCCGCGCCAGTGCTGGAGCATCGGAGAAGCCTGAATGACCACGTTGCCGGTCCCCCGCCCGACACGAAGCAGCCTGTCATCGAAGTTGTCGCTCGTCCTCGGTCTGGTGGGCCTCCTGGCCACCGCGCCCGACGCGGTCGCTGCTGAACACCCCGCCACGAACGCCCTGGATGAGCTGGCCGGCAAGAAGGCCGCCCCCAACCTCATCCAGAACAAGTTCTTCGTGAAGGCCAACCGGTTCGAGATCGCCCCGGCCATCGGCTACGTCCCGAACAACGCCTTCGTGACCAGCGTGTACGGCGGCGCGTTCGCGGCCTACCACTTCAGCGACTCGTTCTCGGCGGAGGGTGCGTTCTTCTACGCCCCGAACACCGGCGCGGCGGGCGTGAAGGGCCTGACGCAGACGCTCGTGGTCATCGCCCACGACGGCAATCCCGACACGTCGTTCCGGCAGCCGCTCGATCGGCTGCAGCTCGGGGCGATCTTCTCCGCGCGGTGGGCTCCGGTCTACGGCAAGATCAACCTGATCGGAGAGGGCGTCCTGAACTTCGACGTGTACGGAACGGGCGGCGTCGGCCTCCTGCTCGTCACGAAGGACTACGCCAGCTACAACCCGGCGTTCGACAGCGATCCCTCCGTCGATCCCACGATCGTCGAGACGCAGCCGGCGACCGAGGCGTACCCCGCCCTCAACCTCGGGGTCGGGCTCGACTTCTTCCTCACGCAGACGATCGCGCTCAAGATCGACGCGCGTGGGGCCTTCTACATCGCGGACGAGCCGAACTACGGCAACGAGCTCCCCAACGGCGAGCCCGAGCCCCTGGAGAAGCGGCTGTACAACACCTTCCTCACCACGGCCGGTGTCAGCATCTTCATCCCGCGCATGAAGCCGCGGCTGTTCAACTTCTAAAGGTCGGAGCGCCCGCCATGTCCCTCCTCAGCCTCCCGCTGCTCGCGCTCTCCCTCTTCGCCCCGGCCCACGCCGAGGAGCCCACCGCGCCCGTCTCCGACGAGCCGGTCGTGGCCCAGGACGACGACCCCGCCGACGACGACGCCCCCGAAGACTCCGTGAAGTCGGAGCGGGACGCCGTCAAGTCCGGCAAGGTCGAGACGGCCACCTCCACCGCCCTCCCGGGCGAGGAGGACAAGGGTCGGCGGATCATCAAGACGATCCAGAAGAAGAACTTCATGAAGATCCACCGCTTCGAGGTGGGTCCGAGCCTCGGGTTCGTCGCGAACGACCCGTTCCTCAACCGCTACATCATCGGCGTGGTGGGCGACTACCACATCACCGAGATCTTCGCGCTCGAGCTCCAGCTCGGGTACGCCCCGATCCTGGGCCAGGGCGGCGAGAACGATCCCGACTGGAAGCCGCTCTCCAAGCAGCTCCTGCTCGAGAACAGCGTGTCCCCGGACATCTCGAAGCTCACCGCGCACGGCAGCGCGGCGCTCGCCTTCTCCCCGATCTACGGGAAGGCCGCCATCGGCCGCAAGATCATCGCGTTCGACATCTACGGCTACTTCGGCCTGGGCGTCACCGCGACGCAGGACGACCTCGTCGCGCTGCAGAACGACGGCCCCGAGGCGGTCGCCACGCAGAACCAGGTGCACCCCACGACGAACATCGGCGCCGGCGCGCGCGTGGCCTTCAGCGAGGGCCTGGCCGCGCGGATCGAGGGCAAGTCGATGTCCTACATCGAGACCGTCAACTCCACCACGCTGGAGATGAAGAACAACTTCATCGTCCAGGCCAACGTGTCCTTCTTCTTCCCGGGCATGAAGTGATGAAGTCGCACCTCCTCCGCCTGTCCCCGGTCCTCGGGCTCGCCCTGCTCTGGTCGCCGTCGGCCCACGCGCTGAGCTGCAGCGAGATCATGAACATGGTGAACGTGAACGTCCCCACCGAGATCGTCGTGCAGACGATCGAGGGCAGCGGCGAGAAGTTCACCTCGGACGACGTGCGCTGCCTCACCAACGAGGGCGCGCCCGAAGAGGTCGTGGCGGCCGCCAAGGCGACGCTCCAGGACTCCGCCCCCGACGAGGGCGCGGAGGAGGAGGAGCCGGCCCGCGGTGAGACCACGAAGGCCAGGCCCGGCTCGAAGTCCGAGGACGAGGACTACGAGAACACCGAGGCCATCGGCGCGAAGAAGACCGGTGGCAAGAACCTCAAGGACCTGCCCGAGGAGGGTGGTGACGAAGAGGAGGCGGGCCGCGACCCCGCCGCGCTCGAGGACGCGATCAAGGCCTACAACGCCAAGAAGCCCCTCACCTCGAGCTACGCCCTGTCCGAGATGCTGAAGGAGAATCAGTTCCCGGACAAGGAGAGCAAGATCCTGTACTACCTGGCACGGTCGCTCTACGACCTCGGGATGTACCACTCCTCGCAGTACTACTTCATCGAGGTGCTGAAGAAGGGCCCGCAGAACCCCTACTTCAAGTACGCGCTCCCGAAGCTCGTCAGCATCGCCAAGTTCACCGGTGACGACTCGGACCTCGCCCGCATCGTCTCCAAGATCCCGCCCGAGGAGTTCCCCCGCTCCGCGCGCAACCAGCTCTACTACCTGCTGGGCGTGCGTCTCTACGAGCAGGAGAAGCTCACCGACGCGCGCAAGTACTTCAGCCAGGTGTCCGACAAGTCGGACCTCTACACCCGGTCGAAGTACTTCGAGGGCGTCATCTACAACAAGCAGGGCAAGCTCAAGAGCGCCGTGCGGTCGTTCACCGACGTCGTCCGCACCGAGGCCACCGCCTCGACGCAGCAGGAGCTCGAGGAGCTCGACCGGCTCCGCGACCTCTCGCTCCTGAACATCGCCCGCATCTACTACGGGATCGAGCAGTTCGAGCAGGCCAACACCTACTACGGCAGCGTGCCGCGCGACTCGCGCTACTGGCCGCAGAGCCTGTTCGAGAGCGCGTGGTCGAACTTCATGCAGTCCGACCTCAACCTCACGCTCGGCCAGCTCCTCACGCTCGAGAGCCCCTTCTACAAGAAGGACGAGTTCATCCCGGAGGCCACCATCCTCCGCGCGCTCACCTTCTTCAACCTGTGCGAGTTCGACGACGTCGACCGCCTGCTCCTCGACTTCGACGCGCGTTACCGCCCGATGTACGCGGAGATGAAGGACTTCCTCAAGCAGTACTCCACGGAGGAGGGCCGCAAGCTCGCGGACCAGGCCTACGACCGCTACTTCGGCGATCGCCCGAACGACACGGTCCTGCCGAAGTCGCTGTTCGCGCACGCGCTGCGCGACCAGGAGCTCGCGGGCATCGTCACCCACCTGGAGATCATGGAGCGCGAGGAGGCCCTGATCGACTCGCAGAAGAGCCAGTGGAAGGACGGCGTCGGCGAGCAGCTCCACAAGATCATCGCGGAGGATCGCGAGCGCCTGAAGCGCCGCGCGGGCCTCGCGCTGCTCCAGGAGATGGTCACGACCACGACCTACCTCGGCGACCTGCTCACCCAGGCGGAGATCATCCGGTTCGAGGTCGTCGACGCGCGGCGCGGCATCATCAACGAGATGATGGCCGGTGGCGGTCTGAAGGACACGTCCAAGGACGACATCGACTTCGCGACCTCCGCCAACAAGATCTACTGGCCTTTCAACGGCGAGTTCTGGCAGGATGAGCTCGGGTACTACCGGTACACCGAGCAGGGGTCCTGCAAGTAGCCTTCCTAATCCGGGGTGGTCGATGGACCGCCCTCGCCCGGCGCGCCCCGCCGGTGGCGGACAAGGAGTCTGAATCATGGATCGTACGTTCTCCCCCCGTCTCGGCCTCGCGCTGAGCCTGCTCCTCGGGTCCGGTGCCCTCGGAGTGACGCTGCAGCCCGGCGTCGCCCAGGCCCAGGACCGGGACCAGAAGGCCGAGCGCCGCGTGCTCAAGGCCAACGACGTGGACACGCAGGCGCAGCAGACCGAGGAGCTCCGCGCGGCCGCCCGCGCCGCCCGCCTCGAGTCGATCTCCCGCCTGAAGGAGATCATCTCCAACTCCCCGGCGCAGGGTGACCAGAAGGCGGAGATGCTCCTCCGCCTCGCCGACCTCTACTTCGAAGAGGGCCGCGACCTCTACCTCACGGAGATGGCCACCTTCCAGAAGTGCTTCGACGACGAGTTCAACAAGCCGGGCGGCAAGCCGGAAGAGGTCTGCAAGCAGGAGGCCTTCGTCAAGGAGTCGCGCTCCTGGCAGGACAAGAGCATCAAGCTCTACAAGCAGATCCTCCAGAGCTACCCGCAGTACGCGCGCGCCGACGAGGCCACGTTCTACCTGGGTCAGGCCCTCGCCGACACCAACCAGCCGGACGCCGCGAACAACGAGTTCACCCGGCTCGTGAAGACCTACCCCGAGAGCAAGTGGGTGCCGGACGCCTACGTGCTCATCGGCGAGTACTGGTTCGAGAAGAACGAGGCCTACAAGGCGCTCAACGCCTACCAGAAGGCCGCGGCGTACAAGGAGCACGAGAAGTACGCCTTCGCGAACTACAAGCTCGCGTGGTGCTACTACAACGTGGGTGACTACCCGACCGCCATCGAGAAGATGAAGGCGGTCGTCGCCTACTCGATGAGCCAGAGCGGCGGCGAGGCCGTCCAGCAGAAGAAGACGCTCCAGCTGCAGGAGGAGGCGCTCAAGGATCTCGTCCGCTTCTTCGCCGACGCCGGCGAGATGGACGAGGCCTACGAGTACTTCAACAAGCTCGGCAAGAAGGAGCTCATCCGCGACATGCTCAAGCGGCTGGCGAGCACCTACTTCGAGCAGGGCAAGTTCGAGCAGGCGATCCAGACCTACCGCCGCCTCATCGCCGAGGATCCGAGCGGCCCCGCGGCGCCGGACTTCCAGAACGAGATCATCCAGGCCTACACGAAGATCGGCAAGAAGGAAGACACCCTCGCCGAGATCGACCGCCTGCTGAAGAACTACGGCAAGCAGAGCTCCTGGGCCCGCACCAACGCGGCGAACCAGGAGGCGGTGAAGTCGGCCGAGGAGTTCATCGAGAAGAACCTCCGGACCGTCGCCATCAACTACCACAACGAAGCGAAGAAGCTGAAGACGGGCGCGCAGGCCGCGAAGACCTACGAGCTCGCCGAGCAGGCCTACGTCGTGTACCTCCAGGAGTTCCCGGAGTCGAAGTACAGCTACGAGGTCCGCTACTCCTTCTCCGAGCTGCTCTACACGGTCAAGAAGTACGACCAGGCGTACGAGCAGTACATGAAGGTCGTCTCGATCGACCCGAAGGGCCAGCACTCGCGCTTCTGCGCCGAGTCCGCCATCTTCGCGGCCGAGGAGATGATCAAGAGGGACGCGAAGGCCGGCGGCGGCGCGGGTCCCGACCCGGGCAAGAAGACCGACGCCCTCCCGCTCTCCGACTGGGAGCAGAAGCAGCTCGCGGCGCTCGACCAATACGCGAAGCTCTTCCCCGAAGACAAGAAGACGCGGAACATCATCTACAAGTCCGCGTACCTCCTGTACAACAAGAACCAGTTCAAGGAGGCGTCGGAGCGGTTCAACGTCGTCATCGCGAGCGACCCCAAGTCCCGCGAAGCCGAGCAGGCCGCCAACCTCATCCTCGACAGCTTCGCGCTCGTCGAGGATTGGGACAGCCTCAAGAAGAACTCGAAGCTCTACTTCGACCAGGCCGGCCTCGGGTCCGACGCCTTCAAGAAGGAGGTCTACGGGATCTACGAGAACGCATCGCTGAAGTTCATCGAGATCAACTTCAAGAAGAACCCCGACAAGGCGCGTGGCGCGGCCGACTACTGGGCGTTCTACCAGGAGTTCCCGACCTCCCAGAACGCGGACCTCGCGCTCAACAACGCGAGCGTCTACTACCACGAGCTCGGCAAGATCACCGAGTCGATGAAGGTCCGGCACGAGCTGATCAACAAGTTCCCCAAGTCGAAGTTCTACAAGGACCAGGTCGCGGCCATCGGCTTCGACTACGAGTCCATCGCGAACTTCACCGAGGCGGCGAACTGGTACGAGAAGCTCTTCGCCCTCGACAAGGCGCACCCGGGCGCCGCGGACGCCCTCTTCTCGGCCGCGCTCTTCCGCAACTCCCTCGGTCAGTGGGAGCAGGCGATCAAGAACTACCAGCAGTACATGAGCGCCTACCCGGACAAGCCGAACCAGAACGGCCTCAAGCTCGAGATCGGGCGCATCTACGAGGACCACCAGAAGTGGGCCGAGGCGTCGAACGTGTACCTCGCGTTCTTCACGCCCCCGAAGCCGGTCCGCGGCCAGCCGGCCCCGACCATGGGCTCGCTCGACGAGCTCATGTTCGCCCGGCTCCACTACGGGCTCCTGCTCGACAAGCTCGGCCAGGGCGCCAAGGTCGGTCAGCACTGGAAGGACACGCTCGCGTTCTTCGACGCCCAGAAGAAGGCGGGGGCGCAGTTCCAGAACTCCGTGGAGTACGTGGCCCAGATCATGTACATCCTCGCGGAGCCCCAGTACCAGGCCTACATGGCCATGAAGATCTCCGGCCCCGGTGACAAGAAGCTCAACCAGAAGCAGACGGACAAGCTCCTCACCGACCAGCTCGTGGCGAAGGTGAAGGCGATGGGCGAGGTCGAGAAGACCTACACCGCCATCATCGGCACGGGCGCCGGCGAGTGGGGTCTCGCGGCGCTGGCCCGCCTCGGGACGGCGTACGAGAACCTCAGCGAGTCGCTGAAGTCCTCCTGGATCCCGACCTACCTGACGGCGGACCAGAAGGAGCTCTACACGATGGCCCTCGAGGACAAGGCCTACCCGCAGATCGAGAAGGCGGCGGCGGCGTACTCGGCGGCGCTCGAGAAGTCCTACGAGCTCAACCTGTACAACGAGAACACCGCCAACGCGACGCGCCGCCTCGGCGTGCTCAACCCTGAGGACTTCCCGGGCCTGTTCGAGAAGATCCCCGAGCCTCGGCACGTCGCGCCCTCGACGTTCACCGGCAACATCGAAACCGAGCCCTAAGAGAACCCGATGCGTTTCATCTCCATCGTCGTGCTCGCGGCCCTTGTGGGTTGCGGTGAAAAGAAGCCCCCCGAGACCGATCCGACCGCCCCGGTCGTGGTCAACCCGAAGCAGGCGTTCTCCGAGGGCGTGTCCCTCCTGAACGGCGACAAGGTCGACTACGGCGCCGCCCTCGCCAGGTTCGAGGCGGCCACCACGGCCGACCCGGGCTACGCGAAGGGCTGGTACAACGCGGGCTACTGTGCCGAGCGCACGGGGGACCTCGCCAAGGCCGAGCAGTACTACCGCAAGGCCCTCGAGGTCCAGCCCGACTACAACTCGGCGCTGTTCAACCTCGGCCTCGTCCTCGGCGCGGCCGGCAAGGGCACCGAGGCGGCGGCCATCTACAAGGGCTACGTCGAGAAGAACCCGGACGACCTGAAGGCTCGCGCCAACCTGGTCGACGTGCTCACCTCGGCCAAGCTCTACGACGAGGCGATCGCCCAGGCGCAGGAGATCCTCGCCCGCGATCCCAAGAACGTCGGGGCCTATCGGAACCTGTCCGGCGCCTACTACGCGCAGGGCAACTACGAGATGAGCCTCCTCTGCGCCGAGAAGGCCAAGACGCTCAACGATGCCGACCCCGGCATCTACAACAACATGGGCGTGACCTACCTCGCGAAGGGCGAGGAGGCGGCCGCGATCGGCGAGTTCAAGACCGCGATCAAGATCGACCCGGGCAACGTCCAGGCGAACCTGAACCTCGGTTACCTCGCGCTCGACTCCGGCGACTACCTGCTCGCGAAGTCCTGCTTCGAGTCCGTCGTCAAGCAGTACCCGGGCAACGCCGAGGCGCAGATGGGCTACGCCATCGCGCTGCGCGGCGTCCAGGACTACGACGCCGCCGCGAAGATCTACGACACGCTGCTCTCGAGGGACCCCGCCAACTGGACGCTGGCCTTCAACGCCACGATGCTCCAGCAGAAGTACAAGAAGGACTTCGACAAGGCCAAGAAGGTCCTTGAGGACTACCAGAAGGCCAAGGGCTCCATCGCGCCGAGCGACCCCTTCCACGCGACGCTCGCGGAGGTCGAGAGCGACCGCCAGAAGCACCTCGCGATGGTCAAGGAGAAGGAGCGGATCGAGAAGGAGCGCAAGGAGCGCGAGGAGCGGCAGAAGAAGCAGCTCGCGGAGATGGAGAAGAAGGTCCAGGAGATGCAGGAGCTCCTGAAGAACGAGTGCATCCTGGCGACCGAGGCCGGCATGATGGCCCAGATGGTCGTCGAGCAGGCCGCGCCCGTCATCCAGGAGAAGGACCTCGCGATGGTCGGCGACATGCAGAGCTTCGTCGACCAGTCCTACGCGGACCTCGAGGCCGCCAAGGCCGGCTGCACCGCGGCCGCGCCGGCCCCGGCCGCCGGCGCCGCGCCTGCGCCGGCTCCGGACGGCGCTGCGCCGACCGGCGCGGGCACCGCCCCGGCCCCGGCC
>CAYWGD010000101.1:0-25524 GCA_964457335.1 uncultured Enterobacteriaceae bacterium
CCGCGAACGGCCCCGCCGCCGCGAACGGCCCCGCCGCCGCGAACGGCCCCGCCGCCGCGAACGGCCCCGCCGCGAACGCCGCGAACGCCGCGGCGCCCACGAACGAGCCGCCGCCCCCGCCCCCCGAGCCGCCGAAGATCCCGTCGGATCCCGCCAAGGCGTGGGTGTACGGGCTCGGCGCGCTCAACCCGTTCCGGAAGACCGAGGTGCTCGAGAACACCGCGTTCGGCGGCTTCGAGGGCGGCACGCTCACGCTCACCATCCGCAACGAGCGCTACCGGGCGAAGTTCCGCGAGTGGCTCCTCGACTGCGACTTCGTGTCGGTGCTGCCGGGCTTCCGGCGCTTCGACATCAAGCTCGGCGACGAGGGCAAGACGGGGCGCGAGGCCCGCAACGAGGCGGACGAGCAGCGGGCGGCCGCGGCGCGCGCCGCGGTGGAGACCTCGCCGCTCGTGAAGCGCCTCGTGGGCCTGCTCGGCGGGCGGGTGGAGCACATCGAGGCGTCGACCCTCGATGGCGGGGATAGATCGGCCAATCTCGAGGAGGGCAGTGATGACTGATCCGTTCGGCGGCATGGGAGGCCTGCTCGGCGGCTTCCAGAAGCAGATGCAGGCGCTCCAGGCCGAGGCCGAGCGCGAGGAGGTCGAGGCCACGGCCGGCGGCCTGGTCACGGTGCGGATGAACGGCGCCCAGGAGGTGCTCTCCGTGCGCATCGACCCGAAGGCGATGGACGACCGCGAGCTCCTCGAGGACCTGCTCCGCGCCGCGACCAACGACGCCGCGCGCCGCTCCAAGGAGGTCGTGGCGAAGAAGCTCGGCCAGCTCGCGGCGTCGATGGGGCTGCCGCCGGGGTTGTTGGGGGGCTGAGCCCGAGGCGAGGCACCCGGTCCGTCGGGGGTATGTGCGCGAACGCACTCCTGTCAGGACGTAATCGTCCCGACAGGAGTGTGTAAGAGCATCGTCACTGCTGTCCTGTAGCGTGGGCATTCGAGGACAGCGTCATGCCCACACCCTTCCGACAATCCCGCCGCGCGCTCGTCGTCATGGCCTCCGTGTACAGCGCCGCCGCGTGGGCGCTCACGGACAACGACGGCGACGGCTACTCCGTCGAAGGCTCGCCCGCGGACTGCGACGACGACGCCCCGTCGGTGAACCCTGGCGCCAACGAGCACCCGAACGAGACCGACGACGACTGCGACGAGTCCCTGGGCATCCGCCGGGACTTCGTGGCGGACTTCGAGTCGGGGACCGACTGGACGGTCTCGTCGGGGTCGATCAGCGGCGGCGAGCTCGTCCTTGAGCCGCCCTCTCCGAGCGTCGACGCCACCGCCACGATGAACGAGACGTTGGACTGGACCCTCGGCCGGTTCACCGTGCACGTGGACGTCGACGACTTCGACGGCGCCACGTGCTGGCTCGAGGTGAGCGAGAGCGGCTCCGCGACGGTGTGGACCCGATCGCTGACCATCGGCACGTCGACTCACTTCTTCACGGACGTGGCGCCAGGGGACACGATCGACCTGCTACGCATCCGCTGCCAGGGCGGGGCGGCGACCGATCCGGTCATCGACTGGCTCACGGTCAGCAACGGCCAGTCCTACTTCGCGCCGATCGCCGACGTGGAGACGGACGCGCTGACCATGAGCTTTCCGACCGGCGAGCGGCAGACGTTCCTCCGCGTGTTCGGCACCCGGGTTTACACGGGCAGCGACGTGGGCGGCTTCGCCTACAGCGAGGACGACGGCGAGAGCTGGACGGCGGAGAACGGCGGGTTCGACGACTTCAAGGACCCGGGCGATCTGGGCGTCTGGGACGCCTGGAACACGGGCGACGACGACCTGTTCGTGCTCACGGGCGAGAAGGACAGCGGGTTGAGAGGTGGCATCTGGCGGATGAACGCGCTCGACGGGAATTTCGAGGAGCTCGATCTCTCTCCGTACGAGCTCGGCTTCAGCAAGCATTTCGACGAATGTGCCACCAAGTCGTACAGCTCCGGGAAGCTCGTCGTCTCCGACGAGGACTACGCGGACGACAACTTCTACGTCCTGAGCCAGGCCGACGGGGATCGCGGCATCTACCTGATCTCGAACGCGAGCACGACCCCGACCGTGTGTCAGCCCTACGACCCCACCTCGCTGCCCGAGGGCGCGGTGCCTCGGGCGGCCGCGATCGTGGGCACCACGGACCGGTTCCTGGTGGTCGGGTATGGAGCCCGCTACCTCTCCACCGACGCGAGCGACCCCGGGCCCGGGCTGTACGCCTGCCCGCTCGTGGATCCGGGAGCCTGCGTGGACTTCGACGAGGCGTGCACGCCGATCGACGACGGAGACCCCGACACGGACGAAGAGGCGATGGACGTGCGCGACATCGAGCTGCACCCGGAGGATCCGCACCGGTTCTACGTCGCGGACGGTGGCGTGCGGCTCACCGAGGTCGTCGACGAGGTGAACCAGACGACGACGATCTCCTGCGCGGCGGGTCACTCGACCGTCATGGCGGTGGACCTCGCGGGCGCGAGCACCTGGCAGGTGTGGGACACGGACACGTCGGACACGCCGGCCACCACGAACGTGCCGGTGTGGGCCTACGACGACACCACCAGTACGTTCAGGGGCTACGACGACTACGCCATCGACGAGAGCGGGTGCGCCACCGGCGGGACCGACCTGAAGGGCGACCTCGTCGGCTTCACCGCGGGGGCGCCCATCGTCAGCGTCGCGGTGGCTCCATGGACCGGCCACATCTTCGCCTTCTACAACGCCTCCAGCCGCAACCACGCCTGCGTGACGGCGTTCCGCGCCGTCGTGCCGACGGAGTTCGACGACCCCGACACGCTCCTGTGGAAGCCGCTCATGTACTACGGAGACTGGGACGACAGCCTCGAGGGCACCGGCGCGGCCGAGCGCCGGTCGAGGATGAACGCGAACGGCGCGTGGTTCGGAGACACCGACGGGGACGGGGACAACGAGAGCCCGCTCATCGAGCTGCGGGCGCAGTCGGTTCACGACGCCACCTTCACGCCGGACACGGCCTCCACCTACCGCCTCCTGATGGGGAGCCAGTTCCAGTGGTGGATCCCGGTGACCGGCACGTCCGTCGACCACGACAACGACCCGACCACCGCGGACATCTCTGCCGTGGGCTGGAACGCGCCGTACACCTCGGCCCTCGACGGGCTGTACTTCGAGCACGGTTGGAGCCCGGTGCACAGCTTCCAGGACACCGGCATGCAGGCGATCGCCGCGCACGTCGGCAGCAGCACGACCCCCGACGTGGTGTACCAGGCCATCGGCGACTGGGGCATGTCGATCGGGTACGGCAGCGAGGCGGAGAGCACGCGCCATGCGGCCGATCGCCCCTGCCAGATCGACGGCCTCGGCACGGGTGGGTATGCCGTGAGCACGTGGCAGGCCTACGGGGACGAGGAGGTGTGGTACGGCCTGCGCGGTCAGGGCGCGGGCGCGGAGCACGACGAGTCCGACCGGCGCTTCCTCCTCTACAACGACGGCTCGGCCTGGTGTTGGGACGGCGTCGAGAGCCGGTCGTACGGCACGCGCCTGGACGACGCCAGCGGGGCCTACTGGGAGCTCACCTGCGCCGACGAGGAGGCGCTGCGCCCCGACCTGACGCCCTGGACCGCGTGCAACAGCACGGCGACCGTGGAGAACGACGCCTTCGGGATGGACGACATCGGCAACATCCAGGAGATCGAGGCCATCGGGCCGGGCGTCGCGCTCATCGCCGCCTGGGGGGCCTGCGACTCGACGTACCGTGCCACCAGCTGCCCCACCGGCTCCGGCGCCGGCCTCTGGGTGGCCACGCGCACGGCGACGGGCATGACCTACGAGCAGGTGGAGTTCGACGAGACGGTCCTTTCCGGCTGCACGGAGCTGCAGATGTTCGAGGGCCCGGACGGCCGGCACGCGCTCGTCGACATCGCGGTCGCCCCGGACACCGACACGTCGGTCGGGACGGTGCACGCGTACGTCTCCAGCAGCGAGTGCGGCGTCTTCGAGGTGAGCTTCGACCTGGCCACCCCGACCGTCACCACTTGGGACCACGTCTGGACGCCCGACGACCCTGACGACTGTGCAGGCAACGCGTTCTCCGTGGCCACCACCTTGAACAACGGCTCGCTGGAGGGCATCGAGCTCTCGCTCGACGGCAACGAGTTGCTCGTGTACGGCGGCGAGGCGGGCGGCGCGTCCGAGGGCGGCGGCATCTGCGTGTTCGACGTTTCGGCGGGTGGCGCCGACGCGCCGGGCACCACCGTCGTGACCAAGGACGAGGTCGTGATGTTCATCGATGCCGTGCGCGCGCACCCGTGGATCGAGGGCCTGTACGCCTTCGGCGGCTACCAGACCGGCAGCTGCACCACCTGCTCCGATCCGGGTGTCTACCTGCTCGAGAAGCAGTATGACCCCGCCACGGCCACGGACGTCTGGAGCTTCGAGATGGTGAGCTCCGACGACCTGGAGGCGCGGCTCATGTACGACTTCGCGTGGGGCGTGGGCGCGGGTGCGGCCGGCACGCCGCTGATCGACCACCTGTACGTCTCGTCGGGGGGCCAGGGGCCCTGGGATCTCAAGATGAGCTGGTAGCCGACCCTGGGAAGGGGGGGCGTTGCGGGGGGGCTCGCCCCCCCGCCCCAAGAGCCGGAAGACCGCCCGATCGCGATAGAGCGCTCCGATGAGCACCGACCCCTTCCGCCGCGCCGTCCAGCAGCTCGCGCGGTTCCCCGGCGTGGGCGAGAAGACCGCCACGCGCTTCGCCTACTGGCTCCTGCGGCAGCCGCCCGAGGTGGCGGAGGGCCTCGCGGAGGCGGTGGTCGCGCTGCGCGGGTCGGTGCGGGAGTGCGCGCGCTGCCGGGACCTGACGAGCGCCGAGTTGTGCCGTCGGTGCGCGGACCCGCGGCGGGACCCGGCCACGATCTGCGTCGTCGAGCGCCCGCAGGACATCAACGCGATGGACGCGGCGGGCAGCTACAAGGGCGTGTTCCACGTGCTGCACGGGGCGCTCTCGCCGCTCGACGGCGTTGGGCCGAACGAGCTGCGCATCCAGGAGCTCCTGGGGCGCCTGGACGGCGTCGGCGAGGTGATCCTCGCGACGGACCCCGACGTGGAGGGCGACGCGACCGCGCTCTACCTCGCGCGACTGCTCAAGCCGCTGGGCGTGCGCGTGACGCGCCTCGCGCACGGCGTGAGCGTCGGGACGGAGATCGAGTACGCCGACCGCGTGTCGCTCGCACGGGCGCTGGAGAACCGGCGGGAGATCTGAGCGCGCGGCCGCGCGCGCGTCGCCACAGAAAAACGTAATGCGGACGTAAACATTTCTTGACCCGGCGGATGATCGGCGGCCTGCCTGCACATCGGGCCGCTGGCGCCCGCCCGCCCTGCCGACGGCCGCGCGCGGACGTCGGGCCGATCCCCTACGATGGGATCGTGGTGCTGCTCCTCCTCGCCCTCGGACCCTCCGCCCACGCCGCCGGCGCGGGGCAGACGGGGGCCTCGGCCGGGTGCGACGGGTGCCACGACGCGGCGGCCGGGACGGTCACAGCGACGCTCTCGGCGGACGCGAGCACCGTCACCCCCGGCGGGACGGTGACGCTCGTGCTCGAGATCGCGTCGAGCACCGGGCGCCACTCCGTCGCCGGGCTCGACGTGGCCGTCACGGGCGGGGACCTGGTGGCCGGGTCGGACACCCAGCTGCTCTCCGGGGAGCTCACGCACGTGTCGCCGGTGGCGCTCGGGCGCACCGTGCGGACCACCGAGTTCGACTTCGCCTGGACGGCGCCGACCGCCGAGGGCACCTACGTGGTCTCCGCGGCCGCCCTCGCCGGGGACGACGACGGCACGGAGTCCGGCGACGACTTCGGCCTCGCCAGCCTCTCCCTCACCGTGGACGACGGCTGCGACGACGCCGACGGCGACGGCTGGGAGGGCTGCGACGGCGACTGCGACGACACGGACGCCGCCGTCTCGCCGGACGGGGCCGAGACCTGCGACGGCGTCGACCAGGACTGCGACGGCACCGTGGACGACGACGCGACCGACGCGCTCCTCTGGTACGCGGACGCCGACGGGGACGGCTACGGCGTCGTCACCGATCGGGTGTACGCCTGCGAGGCGCCCGCGGGCTACGTCGCCATCGACGGCGACTGCGACGACGCCGACACCGCCTACAACCCCGGCGCGCTCGAGCCCGACTGCTCCGATCCCGCCGACTACAACTGCGACGGGTCCACCGGCTACGACGACAACGACGGCGACGGCTGGTCGGCCTGCCAGGACTGCAACGACGGCGCCGCGGCGGTCCACCCCGGCGCCACCGAGACGTGCAACACGCTGGACGACGACTGCGACGGCGACCTGGACGAGGACGCCGCCGCCGACGCCCGCACCTGGTACGACGACCAGGACGGCGACGGCTACGGCGACCCGGACGACGCCGAGGTCGACTGCGACCAGCCGCGTGGGTTCGTCGACAACGGCGAGGACTGCGACGACGCCGACGACGACGCGCACCCCGGCGCCACCGAGACCTGGTACGACGGCGTCGACCAGGACTGCGACGGCCGCGACGACGACCAGGACGAGGATGGCTACGGCGTCGCGAGCGACTGCGACGACCTCGACGCCGACATGTACCCGGGGGCGCCCGGCGACGCCTGGTACGACGGCGTGGACACCGACTGCGCCGGGAACTCCGACTACGACGCGGACGGGGACGGCTACGACTCGGCGTCCTACGGTGGGGCGGACTGCGACGACGCGGACGCGGCGACCTACCCCGGCGCGGTCGACGACCCCGACGACGAGGTCACGAGCGACTGCGACGAGCGCGACGGCGACGGCGACGGCTACACGAACGAGGCCGCCGGCGGCGAGGACTGCGACGACGCGAGCTCCGAGATCCACCCCGGGGCGACCGAGACCTGGTACGACGGGGTCGACCAGGACTGCGACGGGGTCGACAACGACCAGGACGGCGACGGCGTGCCCTTCGAGCTCGACTGCGACGACACCGATCCGACCGTCGGGAACTGCTACGGGGAGCCCGACGAGACGCCCGGGCCCGACGAGCGCCTGTACGAGCCCGAGGCGAAGGACGAGGCCTGCGCGTGCGGCACGGGCGCCGAGCCGACGGGCCTCGGGCTCCTCGCGGTTGCGGCGCTGATCCGGCGGCGGCGGCACTGACCCGACGCGGGGCTGATCCGGCGCGGGGCTGATCCGGCGCGGGGCGATCCGGCGCGGGGCTGATCCGGCGCGGGGCGATCCGGCGCGGGGCTGGCTTGGGCCTGGTTCAGGGCGGTCAGAACGCGACGAGGCCCCGCGCGGGGTCGGATTCCCGCGCGGGGCCTGGACCGCCGATGTGCCTACTCCGTGCCGCCCGCCTCGGGGGTGGCCGGCGCGGCGCCCGCGTCCTGCGTGGCGCCGGCGGCCGGCTCACCCATCGCGACCGCGTACGCCTCGCTCTGCGCCGGGTCGGCCGCGATCGTGTAGAGGAGCGTGTAGAGCTCCTCCTCGGAGCCGCCCTTCGCGGCGAGGGCGTCCACGGCGTGCTCGGGGTCGGCGCGCACGGCGGTGGCGAGCTCCACCGCGCGGGTGACGGGGTCGGGCTCGGCCGGCGCGGGCACCGCGGGCTCGGTCAGGCAGGCGGCGAGGAGGAGGAGCAGCATGGCTACTTCTTCCCCTTGTCGTGGCCCTTGCCCTTGGACTTGCCGACGTGCCCCGGGGGCCCCTTCCCGTGGCTTCCGTAGCCGTTGCCGTTGTTGCCGTTCCCGTGGCCGTTCCCCACTCCCCACACCCCGGCATGCTCGTCCGCGTGTTTGCCCCCGTGCTTCGCATCGAAGGGGCCGTGCCCGTTGCCGCGCTTCGACCAGGCGTGCTCGCGGTGGATCGCGCGGGCGAGCGCCTTGCCGCGGAGCCCTTCGTCCCAGCGCGCCACGACGAACGGCCCGAAGCCGTACACCGGGCCGTACCGGACGTAGTCGCGGAACACGAGCACCACGTCGCCCGGCGGCAGCTGGTGGCGGCGGGCCGAGCTCAGCGTGATCTGGAGGTCCACCTCCAACCCGCCGGCGTGCCGGAGGTCGCGCGCGACGATCGGCAGCTCGATGGCCTGGACGATGGCGACCTGCGGCGCGACGACGACGGTGGGACCGGCGCTCGCGAGGGTGGCGAGGAGCGGGAGGAGGAGGTTCATGGAGGGAGCGTACGGGGTCGCCCGCACGCGCGCCCTCACAGGGGGCTTACCGGGCTCCTACGCAGGACTTTCCTGGCCGTCGCATGGGGGCGGACGTGCTCGGGATTCCAGCTACCCGCCCCCCACCGCCCGGATCACCTCGACCCGGTCCCCCGCCGCGAGCGCACGCGCGTGGTGCTCCGCGCGCGGCACGACCTCGCCGTTCACGGCCACGGCCACGCCCTCGGGGTGCGCGCCGAGCGCGACCACGAGCGTCGCGATGGTGGTGCCGCTCGGGACCTCGCGGGGCTCGCCGTTGACGTGAATCGCGATGGGCGGGTGCGTCGTGATCATGCCCTCACCGTAGCCCCGCCGCCGCGCCCGGGCGCGGCACGTCGTCGAACAGCTTGGGGTTGTTCGTGATGCGGATCGCCTCGTCGCGCGAGATCTTCTTCTTGAGCGCGAGGTCCTTGGCGGAGACCTCCATGAGCTGCTGCCCCTCGGCGCGCCCGGCCTGCATCATGCTGGGGATCTGGAAGAGCTTGTTGTCGCGGATGAGGTTCCGGATCGCGGGGTTGCAGAGCATGATCTCCTGGCACGCGATGCGGCCGGGCTCGAAGGCCTTGCGCACGAGCAGCTGGCTCACGACCGCCATGAGCGAGGTCGAGAGCATCGTGCGCACCTGCGACTGCTGCTCGTGCGGGAAGGCGTCGATGAGGCGGTCCACGGTCTCCGGCGCGGAGTTGGTGTGGAGCGTGCCGAACACGAGGTGACCGGTCTCCGCGGCGCTGATGGCGAGCGAGATGGTCTCGAGGTCGCGGAGCTCGCCGACCAGGATCACGTCGGGATCCTCGCGGAGCGCGCTCCGGAGCGCGGCGGCGAAGGACTTCGTGTCCGCGCCGATCTCGCGCTGGTTGATGATGCACTTGTCGGGCGTGTGCACGAACTCGACGGGGTCCTCGATCGTGAGGATGTGCTCCCGGCGGCTCTTGTTGATGTGGTCGACGATCGCGGCGAGGGTCGTCGACTTGCCGGAGCCCGTCGGGCCCGTGACGAGCACGAGCCCGCGCTTGAAGTTGGCGATGCGCTCGAACACCGGCGGCAGGCCGAGCTCCGCCATCGTGAGCACGCGGGTGGGGATCTGCCGCATGACGACGCCCACGCCGCGCGACTGCGTGTAGACGTTCACGCGGAAGCGCGCGAAGCCCTTGAACGAGAGCGCGAAGTCGGTCTCGAGGTTGTTCTCGAAGATGGTCCGCTGCTTCTCGCGCATCATCGAGAACGCGAGGCGCTTGGCGTCGTCGTTCGAGAGCGGCGGCAGGTCCAGCCGGAGGATCTCCCCGTCGATCCGGATCGCCGGCACCTCGCCCGCGGAGAAGTGGATGTCCGAGGCCTTCTGGTCGATGGCGACCTTGAGCAGGTCGTGGATGCGGACCGTCATGGTCGCGGAGGATATCGCACCCGTGCCCTCGGCCGGCTAAGCCCTGCCGTTCATGGGCGGGATCGCCGGAATCCACCACGCGGACGGGGAGCCCGAGGAGGCCGAGCGGCGCGCGCTCGCCGGCGGCATCTCCATGGCGGGGGACGGCGCGTTCCTCGTCGCGCAGCCCCGCTCCACCATCGCGCGGAACGACCGCTTCGTCGTGGCCGTCGCGGGCCACTTCGACCGCTCGCCGGTCACGGGGCAGTCCGCCGCCGACACGCTGCTCGACTACTGGTCGCGCAGCGGCGTGGGCGCGCTCGCGCACTTCGAGGGCGCGTGGGTCGCCGCGGTGCTCGAGCGGCAGACGCGCCGGCTCCACCTCCTGCGCGACCCCTTCGGCATCCGCCGCCTGTACTGGTCCGAGAAGAACGGCCGCATCGCGTTCGCCACGAGCCCCAAGCGGCTGCTCGAGCTGCCCTGGGTGAGCCGCGAGATGGCCCGGGAGCACCTCGCCGAGTACCTCTCGTTCCGGTACGTCCACGCCCCGCGCACGCTGTTGCGGGACGTGCAGGCGCTCCCCCCGGGCCACCACCTCGTCTACGACGGGCGCGTGCGGCTCGAGCCCTGGTTCCACCTCCGCTACGCGCCGCCGTATTCGGCCATGCCGGAGGACCGCCCCACGCTGGAGGAGATCGAGCGTCGGCTCAACCGCGCCGTGGCCGCCCGCGCGTCCGGCAAGGAGCGCGTGGGCGTGTTCCTCTCCGGCGGGCTCGACTCGAGCGCCATCACGCTCTTCGCCTCCCGGCTCGGCCCCGTCCACACCTTCACCGTGGGCGTGCAGGACGCCGAGGACGACGAGGTGCCCTACGCCGGCCGCGTCGCCAACCTGCTCAAGGCGAAGCACGACGTCGTGCGCGTGGACTTCGAGAAGTTCCGCGGCGCGTTCGACGCCGTGGTGGGCGCCGCGGACGCGCCGGTCACCGACCCCGCGGCCGTCCCGCAGTACCTGCTCGCGAAGGAGGCCGCGTCCGAGGTGGACGTGATCCTCGCGGGCGACGGCGGCGACGAGGTCTTCGGCGGCCGCATGGTGGGGCTCCTCGCCTCGCAGCTGCGGCTCTCCACCTGGCTCGGGCGCCTCCCCACGCCCGCCCGCGGCGCCGTCGCGAGCTTCTTCGGCGATCGCCGCCCGGAGATCCGCGAGCCCAACGCCCCCTTCGGGCTCTCCCGCACCATCGGCGGCGTGCACGCCTTCGACGCCGAGGAGCGCAAGGTGCTCATGCGCGACCCGGGCTGGGTGCGCGCCGGCGTGCGCCGCCTCTGCCTCGAGCCCCTCTACCGCGACGTGGTGAGTGATCCCGTCAACGAGATCCTCCACGTGTACCTCCGCGGCCGCATGCCCGAGGACGCGCTCGCCCGCACCGGCCTGTGCGCGTCGCTCGCGGGCGTCGCCATCCGCGAGCCGCTGCTCGACCGCGACCTCGTGGGCTACTGCGCCGGCATCCCCGGCCCGTGGAAGGTCCGCACCGGCCTCGGCGGCGCCACCACCAAGTGGCCGCTGCGCGAGATCCTCAAGCCCGCGCTCTCCTGGAGCCTCGTGAACCGGCCCAAGCGCGTGATGCCCGGCCCCTGGGGCCGCTGGCTCGCGGGGCCCGGCCGCCCCTGGCTCGAGGAGCGCGTCGCGGCGCTCCGGGCCGACGAGCACCGCCTGTTCCTCCCCTCCGCCATCGACGCGCTGTTGTCGCCCGAGCGCCCGGGAAACGCCGGGAAGCTCTGGACGCTCCTCTTCCTCGACGCCTGGATGCGCGAGGTCGGGGCGACCTGACGCGGAGAGCTGCGGGCGCGCCCCCCGCCGCGGCGGCGGGGGTCGGGCCCTTCCAGGGTTCGCGCTCCGCGCTCCCGTCCGCGCGCTGCGTGCGCGCGGACCGCCGGGGCGCCGTGCGCACCCTCGGCCGGTCGGGCGGAGGCGCGCGCCCCGGCGCCTTCCAGGCCCCTCGCGCGGTCGCACCGAGGGAGGAGCCGCCTCGAACACGACACCACGCCTGAGGAGCGGCACCGAGTACGACAACTCGGGCCTCCGGGGCCGCGTGGGGGTTGTCGGCGAACGGACCAACCACCGTTTTCCGCGTGCGTCTCCGTCGCCCGGGCGTCCGTGCGGGGACCCTTGTCGTACTCGGTGCCGCTCCTGGGGACGCTTGTCGTACTCGGTGCCGCTCCTGCCGCCGGTTGTCGTACTCGACGCGGCTCCCCCGGCGGTCGGGCTCCCGCCTCCGGCGTAAGATGCCCCGGTGACCCTCCTCCTCTTCCTCGCGTGTGTCGCCGCGGACACCCCGGCCGGTCCGGTCGCCACGCCCGCCGCCGCCCCCGCGCTCCCCGAGTCCGACGCGCCGTTCGCGGGCGCGGGCCGCTGGACGCTCGACGGGCACGACGTGACCCTGGCCGGGGGCACCCTGTACGGCGACGGCGTGCCGGTCCTCGCGCACGTGTACGACCACCCCGTCGCCGGCCCCGACGCCCTCTGGGTGCCCGCCGACCCTGGCCCGGGCGACGGCGGCGTCTACCGCGTGTTCGTCGCGGACGGGCTCGTGCTCGCGGAGCCGCGCCTCACGCGCGGCCGCCCGGAGCGCTTCGCGCTCGCGCCCGACGGCGCCGAGCTCGCGTTCGTCTCGGGCGCGAGCGGCCTCGCGAGCCTCTGGAGCCTGCCGACGGCCGGCGGCGAACCCCGGCAGCTCACCAACGTGGGGCTCCGTCCCACCCCCGGCGCCGCGCCCGCGGGCTTCGTGCCGCCGCCGGACCGCGGGCCCCCGCGCTTTTTGGGCGACCACCTCGTGTGGACCGCGCAGGGCGTGGAGCGGGAGGTCGCGTGGCGCTGATCCTGGCGCTCGTCGGGTCGGCGGCGGCGCAGGACTACGCCTTCCCCGCCTCCGCCGACGACTACGGCGAATTCTACCCGACGGCCTACGTCGACCGCGGCGGCGTCACCGACTGGAACTGCGGCGACATCACCTACAGCGGGCACCGCGGCTCGGACTACGGCGGCGGCAGCTGGACGGGCATGGACGCCGGCCGTGACATCACCGCCGCCGCCGCGGGCACGGTGGTCGCCACCAACGACGGCGTGGCCGACGACTGCTCCACCGGCGACTGCGGCGGGGGCGGCGGCTTCGGCAACTACGTCAAGATCGAGCACGCCGACGGGAAGTCCACCTACTACGCCCACCTCAAGACCTGGTCGGTGGCCGTCTCCACCGGCCAGTACGTCACCTGCGGGACGAAGCTCGGCGAGATGGGCTCCTCCGGCAACTCCACCGGGCCGCACGTGCACTTCGAGGTGCGCACGTCGGCCGGCTCCTCCACCGACCCCTTCGACGGGCCCTGCTCGGCGCCCCCGACCTACTGGGTCGACCAGGGCGCGTGGAACGGGCTGCCGGGGCTCGTCTGCGAGGACGTGGCCGCGTGCACGCAGGTCGACCGCCTCCGCTGCGGCCAGTCCATCGCCACGGCCAACAACGCCGGCGGCTCCACGAGCAGCCACGCCGCCTACGGCTGCGGCGAGTACACGTACTCCGGGCCCGAGATCGCCTACGCCTTCGCGACGGAGCTCACCGAGACCGTCACCGTGTCGGTGAGCGGCAACGCCGCCGACGTCGACCTCTTCGTGCTCGGCTCCGACGCCTGCGACGGCTCCTCCGTCGTCGGGTGCAGCGTGAGCCCGGACGCCGACCCGGAGTCCGTCACGTTCACCGCCACCGCCGGCGTGGTCTACACGGTGGTCGCCGACGGCTGGGAGGGCGCGACCACGGGCTTCACGCTCACCGCGGCCTGCGCCGGGGCCTTCCCCGGGGAAGGGGACACCGACCCGCCCGACACCGCGGTCGACACCGACGCGCCCGACACCGCCGGGCCCGACACCGCCGGGCCCGACACCGCTCCGCTCCCCGAGCCGCCGGGCAGCTGGACGCGCCTCGACACGCTCGGCTGCGGCGGCTCCGCCGCCGGCCTGCTCCTGGCCGTCGGCCTCTCCGCGCGCCGCCGCCGCCGCTGAAGCGCCCGCGCTGAGCCGCCCGCGCCGAGGCGCGCCGCCCCCGCCGAAGGCCCGCCGACGGAGGGGCCCGCCGCCGGCAGTCCACCCGGGCGGCCGCATCTTTCCCCTTGCGGGTGCCCGTGTCCTTGAGTATTGAAAATGAAAGTCAATCTCAAAGAGAGGGTCCCATGGTCTTCAAGGTCGTCTTCCTCCTCCTCCTCGTCGCGATGGCGTCGATCCGCATGACCTGGGCGCTGCGCGCCCGCGTCCTCGAGCCCGGCGCCGTCGACCGCCCCGAGGGCGCCGCGGCCCCGTGGGTGCGGCTCCTGGTGCTCCCCGTCTGGGTGGCGCTGGTCGCGTCCTGGTTCGTGGCCCCGGACTGGATCACGTGGGCGCTGCTCCCGCTGCCGGACGCCGTCCGCTGGGGCGGGGCCGCGGTGGCCGTGCTCGGTCTCGTGCTCCTGTTCTGGGTGCACCGGTCGCTCGACCGCAACTTCAGCCACAAGCTGCGCATCCGCGAGGACCACACGCTCGTCACCCATGGCCCGTACCACTGGGTGCGCCACCCGATGTACACCGCCTTCCTGCTGCTCATGACGGGCTTCTTCCTGCTCTCCGGGCACCTCGTCATCGGGGTGTCGGGCCTCGTCATGCTGGCCGCCATCCTGGGGACGCGCACGCCGCGCGAGGAGGCGATGATGCTCGAGCGTTTCGGGGACGCCTACCGCGCCTACATGGCCCGCACCGGGGCGCTCCTGCCGCGGGTGAGGTGAGCGCGGCCGGTCGCGCGGTGCGGGACGGCCCTCGCGCTACTCCACGTACCCGAGCGACCGGAGGAGATCCGTGCCCTTCGCATCCTGCCCGCGCCCGGGCCGGGTCATGGCCGCCTCGACGCGCTCGGCGAAGGGGCGGAGCTCGGCCAGCGCCGGATCGTCGTCCGCCACGGGGAGCGGACGTTCCGCCTCGGGATCCGCGCGCAGGTCGTAGCGGACGTAGCGACCGTCGGCCCAGAGGAGCTTCTCCGCGTCGGTCCACGCGGCCGCGCCGGGGAGCCGCCCGATCCCGAACCACGTGGGCCAGTTGGGGTACGCGAACGCGCCGGCGCGCACGGGGCGCGGGCGGGGCGCCTCGCCCGCGACGAGGTCGTGTGCCGCGATGGCCGAGACGACCCCGTCCAGGCGGGGGCCGCCCGTCACGAGGAGCGGCACCCGCGAGAGCCCCTCGTGCAGGTACGAGCCCTCGTGGCCGACGAGCCCGTGGTCCCCGAGGAGCTCGCCGTGGTCGGACGTGACCACCAAGCGGTGCCCGGGCCCGAGCCAGCCGGCGTCCTCCAGCGCCTCGAGCAGGAGCCCGAGCGTGTGGTCGGCGCGGTGCACGCCGTAGTCGTACACGTCCGCGACGTGCGCGCGCAGGCGGGCGGCCTCCTCCGCGGACATCTCCCCGCGCATGTACCGGCGCCGGTCGTCGTCCTCGCGGCGCGGGTCGAAGGAGAGCCGCGGGCGGGGCGGCGCCCAGCCGAGCTCCGCCGGGATCGCGTCCCAGGGCTCGTGGGCGTCGGCGATGTTCACGAAGAGGAAGAGCGGCCCGCCCGCCGGGTCGACGCCCTCCCGCAGCACCTCGCCCACCGTGCGCACGAGCGCCGCGCCGCCGAGCTCGCCGAACGTCGTCGCGGACCGCACCGTCCCGAAGCCCCGCGTGAGGCCGGTCGGCGCCGAGACCACGGGGTTCGCGGACACCGCCGCGGTCTGGTAGCCCCGCGCGGCCATCTGCTCCGCGAGCGTCGGCACGTCCGCGGCGAGCGGATCGAACGCGAGGCCCCAGGGCCACTCCACGGTGCCCGCGGGCGACACGTCCGCGCCGTGGTCCGGGAGCTCCAGCCCCGTGAAGTAGCTCGCGTGGCTCGGGAAGGTCCACGACGCCGGGGCGTACGCGGCACAGGTGTAGGACGCGCCGGCGTCACGGAGCCCCTCGAGCACGGGCGTCGTGGGCCGGTCGTGCCCGCAGAGCGACGTGCGGTCCGCCCGGACGTTGTCCAGCACCACGAAGAGCACCGTCGGCCCCGTCGTGTGCGCGGCCGGCAGCGCGGGCTCCCGGCCCGTCGTGCCGGCGAGCCAGCCCGCCGGTAGCCGGTCCCCGAGCGTCGCCACCGTGAGCGCCAGCCCACACCAGAGCAGCGCCGCCAGCGCCATCCTCGCGCGGGAGCGGCCCCCGCCGCCCCCGTCCGTGCCCGCTCGCAGCATCGACGGAGTCTACCGGAGCGCCCCGGGGAGCGGGGGGCCCGCCGCCCGCCGCGGACCCCGTCACCGCCGCCGCCGCACCGACCCCAACGCCGCCAACACGCCGATCCACCCCGCGTGCCGGCCCCCGGCGGCGCAGCCCCACCCCTCGACGACCTCCGTCGCGCCGTCGCAGTCGCCGTCCCGGCCGTCGAGGCGCTCGCGGGCGCCGGGGAAGGCGTGGGCGTCTCCGTCGTCACAGTCGCCTTCGCGCTCGGTCCAGCCGTCGGCATCGTCGTCGTAGCCGTCGGTCTCGTCGTCCACGAGCGCGTCGCAGTCGTCGTCGCGGCCGTTCTCGAGCTCCGCGGCGCCCGGCCAGGCCTCGGGGCGGCGGTCGTCGCAGTCGCCCTCGCGCTCGGTCCAGCCGTCGGCGTCGTCGTCGCCGAGCTCGGTGCCCTCGTCGACCTCGCCGTCGCAGTCCCCGTCCACGCCGTCGGCCCGCTCCGACGTGCCCGGCGACACGTGCGGCGCGGCGTCGTCGCAGTCGCCGGCCTCCTCGGTGAAGCCGTCGCCGTCGTCGTCGGACACCTCGGTGTCCTCGTCCACGCGGAAGTCGCAGTCCTGGTCGACGCCGTCGGCCACCTCCTGCGCGCGCGGGAACACGGAGCGGTCGCGGTCGTCGCAGTCGCCCGCGGCGTCGGTCCAGCCGTCGCCGTCGTCGTCGACCGCGTCCGTGCCGTCGTCCACGAGCCCGTCGCAGTCGTTGTCGGCGCCGTCCACGACCTCGGGCGCGCCCGGGAACGAGAAGCGGCTCAAGTCGTCGCAGTCGCCCGCGTCGGGGGTGAAACCGTCGCCGTCGTCGTCGCCGAGCGTGGTGCCGTCGTCGACCTCGCCGTCGCAGTCCCCGTCGAGGCGGTCGGCGGACTCGTGCGCGCCGGGGAAGCTCTGCGCGTCGCCGTCGTCGCAGTCGCCGTCCCGCTCCGTCCAGCCGTCGCCGTCGTCGTCGAAAGCGAGGGTGCCCTCGTCCACGAGCGCGTCGCAGTCGTCGTCCCAGGCGTCGGGGAGCTCCGGGGCGCCGGGGAAGGTGAAGGCGTCGGCGTCGTCGCAGTCGCCCGCGTCCTCGGTCCAGCCGTCGCCGTCGTCGTCGTAGGCGTCGGTGCCGTCGTCCACGCGCCAGTCGCAGTCCTCGTCCACGCCGTCGACCGTCTCGGGCGCGCCCGGGTAGATGTCGGCGTTCGCGTCGTCGCAGTCGCCGTCGCAGGTGCGGAAGCCGTCGCCGTCCTCCTCGTAGCCCTCGTCGACCTCGCCGTCGCAGTCGTTGTCGTCGGCGTCGCAGAGCTCCACCGCGCCGGGGTGGGAGCGGAAGTTCGCGTCGTTGCAGTCGGTGTCGTCGGCGACCCAGCCCGAGGGCTGGGTGCACGCGCGCCGGGACACGTCGGGGTCGCCGTAGCCGTCGCCGTCGGTGTCGGCGTACCAGGTGTCGGCGTCGACCGCGTCGTCCTCGTCGGTCGTGCCGTCGCAGTCGTCGTCCTGGCCGTCGCAGTACTCGGGCGCGCCTGGGTACACCGTCGGGTTGCCGTCGTCGCAGTCGGTGTCGCTCGTGTGGCCGTCACCGTCGGCGTCGGTCGACCCGCACACGAGGTCCGGGAGCCCGTTGTACACCCCCTGGCCCACCCAGCTCGAGCTCGACGCGCCGCAGCCGCCCGCGAAGGGCTCGACCGGCACGTTCCCGCTCGTGCGCGGCTCGAAGTGCAGGTGCGGCCCCGTCGAGTTGCCCGAGGAGCCCACCTCGCCGAGCTTCTGGCCGCAGGTCACCGTGTCGCCCACCGACACCTGCACCGACCACGTGCGGAAGTGCCAGTAGAGCGTCCGGCGACCGTCCGCGTGCGCGAGGATCACGTAGTTGGCGGTGCCGCAGGTGCCCGTCGTGCAGGTGTCGGCCTCGCCGTCGTGCGCCGACACCACCCAGCCGTCGGCGGCCGCGGTGACGTCCACCCCGTGCCCCATGTTCCCGAAGCCGCCGATGGCGATGTCGGTGCCGTCGTGGCCGACGTAGTAGTTGCCGCCGCAGTTCCAGTCGCGGTAGCCCTCGTCCTTGTAGGCGGACACCCCGAAGTAGTGGAGGTCGTCCTCGGTGGTCGGCATCGAGTAGTCGACGGCGTGCGCCACCGCGAAGAGCGCCGCGAGCAGCGTCACTTCGGCACCACCACGCGGTGCTCGACGCCCGCGGACACCCACTCGAGCCCGTCCTGCTCCCAGCGGTACGTCGTGCCGTCCGGCACGGGCACGTAGCCCTCCGGCGGCTGCCCCGGTCGGCCGCGCGTGACGCCGACGTTGGTGACCTGCGTGCCTTCCGCGGCGGGCAGCGCCTCCAGCTCGACCACCCACCACGACGCGAGCCCGGTGCGCCCGCTCACGAACGCGAGCCGGCGCCCGTCGGGCGACACGACCGGGCGGTCCTCGGAGCCCGCCCACGCCGTCACCCGCGTGGGCTTCCCGTCCGGGAGCGCCACGCGCCACAGGTCGGTCTCCGCCCATTCGCCGCGCTTCGCGTAGTAGAGCGTGTCCCCCGCGAACGCGACGCGGGCGTCCACCTCGGTGTCGAGCCGCACGTCCGTGGCGTCCGCGGCGTCGCCCCGGCGCGCGGTCAGCACGCCCCCGTCGGCCACGCGGACCTCCCAGCGGCCGTCCGGCGAGCGGGTGCGGCGGCTCGCCCAGTGGTCCATGGCGGCGGGGTTCGGGCCGGGCGGCGGGGCGGCGGGGCCCGGCGCGGCGCCGTCGCGAGCGGACGGGTCCACGTCCGCGCAGGCGGCCACGAGGAGCAGGACGGGGAGGGAGGAACGCACGGGCAGGGCGCAGCACTGCACGCGCGGTGCCACGCGGAGAGGGGCGTGCCATCGGCATCGCGTGCGCGATCGGGGTGCCGGCGCCGCGGGTCACCGGGTCGCGGGTGCGACCGGATCTGGGCAGCCGGCCGCGCGAGGACGCGCGCCGCCGCGGAGACGGGGCGCCCCCGGAGGCGCGTCGGCGGCTCGGGTGCCCGTGCGCGCTCCGGCGGCTACACGGCGCCGATGGCACGCAAGGACCCCCTCTCCCACCTGGGCCGGCACGCCGGCGCCTTGCCGGACGGGCTCACCCGCGAGATCCGCGCCCTCGGCGGAGCGGTGGTGCCCGCGCTCTGCGCGATGGCCACCGACCGGGCCGGCTGGTCCGGCACCGGCCCCGCCGCGAACGCTGCGTGGCACGCCATCGCGCTCCTCGGCGAACGTCGCGAGCCGGCGGCGCGCGCGGCCGTCCTCGAGGTCTTCCGCACCGCGCCCCCGGGCACCGCGGTCCTCGCGCGGGCCGGCTGGGTGCTCCCGCGGTTCGGGGACGTCGTGGAGGACGTGCTCCCCCTCGCCACCGAGGGCGACCGCGTGCCCGAGGCCACGGAGGTGCTCGTCCGCTCCGGCGCGCGCGAGGCGCGGGTGCTGGAGCGGGTGGCCGCGCTCGTGGCGGCAGACCCGCGGTGGGGCGCCGACCTGGCCTCCCAGTGCGCCGATCCCGCGCTGCTCCCGGCGCTCCGGGCGGCCTTCGAGGCGCTGTTCGCCCGCTTCGAGGACGTGGAGGCCATCGCGGACATCGCCGAGGCGATGGCCGCCTGCGGGGAGCCCGAGGCGGCCATGCACGCGCTGGTCACGCGGGTGAAGGTGCGCGGGGAGGCGGACATCGCGGCGCGCAAGGCGGAGCTCGCGGAGCTGCGGACGAAGGCCGACGCGCTGGAGGCCCTCGTCGCGACCCAGGAGGCCGTGCGCGCGCCGGGGCGGCGTCGCTGAAGAGGCTGGCCGGAAGTCCGGACGGGAGGACTTCCGGTCCGCCGCCGCCCGTCAGGGCACGCACGACCAGCGGCGCAGCGTGCCGTCGGCGTGCGCGCTCACGAGCCAGCGGCCGTCCGGGTCGACGGCGAGGCCCGTCACGTCCTCCGAGCCGGGCGTGAAGAGCGACTGGTAGAAGGCGTCGTCGCCCACGGCGATGAAGCCGAGACCGAGGAACGCAGACCAGGCGTAGGCGGAGCCCGCGCTGCCCGCGGCCTGCGGGATGCCGACGAAGGTCTGGTTGGACGTGGCGAGCGCGCCCGAGGCGTCGAACCGGGTGAACCAGGCGTAGCTCTCCGGCCCCCCGAGCACCCACGCGCCGCCGTCCGGCCGGGCGACCACGTCCACGGGCTCGCCGAACGCGCCCACGGCGGTGTCGAAGCGGGTCGTCCCGTCCGAGAAGCCCACCGTCGGCGCCGTCCCCTCGGCCGCCGACCAGTAGCCCTCCGCCGTGCGGCCGACCGCGCGCGCGTCCGACACCCCGAGCGCCTCGTCGTGGACGAGCGCGGCGCCGTCCCAGCGGAACGGCGCGCCGGCCGTGCCGCCGAACACGTCGGCGCCGTCGGCCGCGAGCGCGGCGATGCGGCCCTCGGCGGTCGCGGTGGCGAGGCTCGCGCCGGTCGCGCGATCGAGCACGCGCAGGGTGCTGCCGTCCCCCACCGCGACGGCGCCCGTGGGGAGCGCGAGGCCCCGGTAGCCGTCCGAGGCGGTGGTGGACCAGCGCGCGGAGAGGTCGCCCGCCGCCGCGGCCGGCGCGGGGAGGGCGAAGGCGTGGAGCGTGTCGGCGCCGCGCCCGCCGCCGCCCGCGAGGACCACGAGGGTGCCACCGTCCCAGCCGAGGCGCCCGGGCGTGCCGGTCACGCCGGGGAGCGCCACGGCCCAGGTCTCCGTGAGCGCCAGCCCGCCCGGCACGCAGGCGTCCAGGAGCTCGTCGTCCACGGGCTCGGCGGTGTCGGTGTCGGTGTCCGTGTCGGTGTCGGTGTCGGTGTCGGTGTCGGTGTCGGTGTCGGTGTCCGTGTCGGTGTCGGTGTCCGTGTCGGTGTCCGAGTCGGCGTCGGCCGTGTCCTCCACGGGCCCGGTGTCCGCGTGGACGTCGGTGTCCGCGGGGTTTTCGGCGGTGCAGGCGAGAAGGGCGAGCAGCATGGGCAACCTCCGTACCCACTCTGCCCCGCGCGGCATGCGGCAGCGGCGGAAAGATCCGACCAGGATCGTTCGGCGCCACCGTATGATCGGGCATGCCCGTCGCCCCGCCCACCACCCTCGACGACCTGCGCGCCTTCGAGCTCCTCGCGCAGACGCTCTCCTTCCGCGCGGCCGCGACCCGCGCGCACCTCTCCCCGCCGGCGTTCTCCGACCGCATCGCGCGGCTCGAGGGCGACCTCGGGCTCCGGCTCTTCGAGCGCACCACCCGCCGCGTCCACCTCACGCCCGCGGGCGCGCGGCTGCTCCCGCACGCGCGGCGCTGCCTCGCGGAGGCCGACGCCTTCCACCGGGCCGCGCGCGAGCAGGTCGACGCCTGGGAGGTCGTGGTCGGCACGCGCTACGAGCTGGGCCTCTCCTGGCTCACGCCCGCGCTCGACCGGCTGCGCGGGGCGCGGCCGGAGCGGACCGTGCACCTGCACGTCGGCGACGGCCCCGACCTGTTCGAGGCGCTCCGCCGCGGGCGCATCGACGCGATGGTCACGAGCCTCCGCCTCGATCCCAACGAGGTCGTGAGCGTGCCGCTCCACCCCGAGCCCTACGTGTTCGTCGGCGCGCCGGGCCTGTTGGCCGCGCGCCCGCTCCGCGGCCCGGTCGACGCCGCCGCCCACACGCTCTGCGACACCGCGGGCGGCCTGCCGCTCTTCCGCTACCTGCTGGACCGGGTGGGCGGCGCCGCGTGGCCCTTCGCGCGGCACGAGCTCCTCGGCGGCGTCGGCGCCGTGCGGTGGCGGGTCGTGCACGGGGCCGGCGTCGCGGTCCTCCCGCGCTACCTCGTCCAGGACGACCTCGACGCCGGGCGGCTCGTGGAGCTGCTCCCCGACACGCCGCCGCTCCCGGACGTGTTCCGGCTCTCCTGGCTCCCCGGCCACCCGCGCGGCGACGCGCTCCTCGGGCTCGCCGCCGAGCTCCGGGAGATCCCCCTGGCGTGAAACGACCCGGGGTGTGCCGCGGCTCCCACCTCCCCGGGCCTTTGCACACACCCGCGCGGGTGAGACGTGCCCAGGGAAGCCCGCGAACGCCTGGCACGCACGTTGCATCGGTCCGGTCGCGTCCCCACCGGAGTCCCATGCAACGTCTCTCGTCCAAGCGAGCCATCATCACCGGCGCGGCCGGCGGCATCGGCGCCGCCACCGCCAGGCGCTTCGTCGAGGAGGGCGCGACCGTGTTCCTCGTCGATCGCTCGCCCGCCGTGGCCGACGTCGCCGCCTCCCTGGGCGCCCCCCACGCCGTGGCCGACGTGAGCGACGAGGCCGCCACCCGCGCGTTCGTGGAGACGGCGGTGCAGACCCTCGGCGGCCTCGACATCTACGTCGCGAACGCCGGCACGGAGGGCCACGTGGAGCCCCTCGTCGAGGTCGAGCAGTCCGACATCGACCGCGTGCTCGCCGTCAACGTGCGCAGCGTGTGGCTCGCCATCCGCTACGCCGTGCCGCACCTGGTGGCGACGCGCGGCAACATCGTCGCCACCGCGTCCGTCGCGGGCCTGATCGGCTCGCCGGGCCTCGGGCCCTACATCGCGTCCAAACACGCCGTGCTGGGCCTCGTGAAGACCGCGGCGGTCGAGTACGGCGCCCAGGGCGTGCGCGTGAACGCGGTGTGCCCGGGCCCGATCGAGAACCGCATGATGCGGTCGATCGAGGAGCAGGCCGCGCCGGGGCACGGCGCGGAGGTGAAGGCCGGGTTCACGAACACGGTCCCCCTCCGCCGCTACGGCACGAACGAGGAGATCGCGGCCGCCATCACGTTCCTCGCCTCGCCGGACGCGAGCTACTGCACCGGCGCCGCGCTCGTCGCGGACGGCGGGATGACCGCGTCGTAGCCGCGCCGCCGGGTAGCCGGCGCACCTCCGGGCGCCGACGGTGGCGGCCGCGCGGCGCGGAGCCGCGCGGACGGCGACTGGGACGGCCGTCTCGGGCACCGCCGACGGACGGTCGCCCCGATCTTCCGCCTTCAACGCAGGCAGGGTGCGTTCAGGGCGGCCTGCAGGTCCTGGAGGAGCCAGCGCCGGACGTGCCCGCCGTCGACCCACCGGAGCGTGGCGCCGGGGCGGAGGGCCGCGAGCGCGGCGACGCTGTCGGGGCGCACGATCTCGTCGCCGCGGCCGCCCACGATCACGGTGCGCTCGGGCGCGACGGGCACGGGGTAGCGGGCGACGTCCCCGGGGCGGAGGACGAGGCGCTCGAAGCGCTCGTCGGCGCGCAATTCCGGCGGGACGCGGTCGCGGAGCGCGCCGTCGAGGAACACGGCGGTGCCCGAGTGGGGCGCGCACACGGCCGCGACGCCGACGGGGAAGGGGCAGAGCGCGGCGGTGACGGCGGCGGCCTGCCCGCCCATGCTGAAGCCGGCGACGACGACGTCGTGGCCCTCGGCGTGGAGCCGCGCGCAGAGCCCGGCGGCCTCGCGGACGGCGGCGCCGAACATCGAGGCGAGGTCCGACGCCCGGCGGAGCGTGGGGCCGACCTGCCCGGGCGGGCGGCGCTCGCCGTAGTAGGGGTTCTCGAGCACGAGCACGCGGTTGCCAGGGAGCGCGCGCGCGAGCTTCAGCCGGCGGTCGGGCGACTCCTCGGAGGTGGCGGCGAGGAGCAGCACGGCGCGGCGCCCGGCGCCGACCTCCCACACGCGGCCGGGGCGCACCTCCGGGGCGGGGGAGTCGAAGCGGCCGACGCGGAGGGCGGGGGCGCCCGTGGCGGGCGGGTCCCAGCGCACGTCCAGCGGCTCCGGCGGCGGCGGCGCGAGCGAGAGCGCGTGGAGCGACTCGAGCAGCGCGAGATCGCCCCAACCCTCCGGGAAGAGCCGGTCGCGGCGCAGCGTGGTGTAGACCCGGTCGAGCACGCTCACGATCGCGATGTCAGAGGAGCTCGGCCGCCATGTCGGCCATCAGCGTCTCGAAGTCCTGGGGCATGCAGGTCGGGTCGACGAGCTCCACGTAGGTGCCGCCGGTCTGGGCGACGGCCGCCTGGTAGCGCTCGACGCCCCAGTCCGAGGCGCCGCCCAGGCAGGAGCCGTCGGAGCCGTCCCAGCGGGGCCCGAACATGGAGATCGTCGGGTCGCCGAGGTCCTCGAACAGCGACACGTACACGCTCGGATCGGTCTCGCCGGCGGCGAGGAGCCGCGAGCTGTCCCCCTCGTCGGAGATCAGCAGGAGCTCGAGCCGCGCGCCGTCGCCGAGCGCCGGGTTGCTCCCGATGTCGCCGGTGTCGAGGGTGTCGATGAAGCAGTCGTCGGGCGGGTCGTCGCTGGCGCGGCAGAGCGCGAGGAGCGTGGCCTCGAGGCCCTCCTCCATCCCGGAGCCGCAGTGGCCCTGCCACGCGCCGACCCCGCAGAGGCAGTCCAGGTACTCCTCGCTCGGCTCGACGAGCGGGTCGCCGCACACGTAGTCGGGGTCGCTCGGCACGTCGAAGCCCCAGCAGGTCGCCTCGCACAACAGCGCGGCGCGCACGTCCTCCACGTCCTCGAAGAGCGCCCCGCCCACGAGCGTGCCGGCCTCGCCGGGGTCGATGCCCGCGGTGAGGCCGTTGTCGTAGTAGGCGGAGTTCGTCGTGACGCCGATGCGCCAGGCCACGCCGCCGGCGTCGAGGGTGTCCGTGAGCACGTCGGCCGCGCGCGCGAAGGCGACGGCCTCCTCCTGCATCGAGTCGCTCGCGTCCGTCATGAGGATCAGGTCGAGGGGCTCGGCGGCGCTCGCGGCGGTGTCGCCGGTGTCGGGCTTCTCGTCGGTGAGCGGGCAGCCGGCGAGCAGGAGGAGGGGGAGGGCGCGCATGCGCGGAGCGTAGCTGCTTTTCCGGACGTGGAGCAGCCCCTCGACCGGGGGGGCCGGGCGCGGTAGGCGGCCGCATGCCGACACGCTGGCTCCTCCTCCGCGGCCTCGTCCGCGAGCGTCGCCACTGGGGCGACTTCCCCGAGCGCCTCGCCGCGGCCGGCGGCGACGTGCTGACGCTCGACCTCCCTGGCGTGGGCACCGAGCGCGGGCGGCCGTCGCCCACGTCCATCGCGGCCATCGTGGCGGACCTGCGCGCGCGGTGGCTGGCCGAGCGGGGGGCGGGCGGGGATCCGTGGCGGCTCTTCGCGCCCTCCCTCGGCGGGATGATCGCGCTGGCGTGGGCCGAGGCGCACCCCGACGACTTCGCGGGCGTGGCCGTGTGCAACACGTCGGCGCGGGACCTCGCCGGCGTGCTCGACCGCTTCTCGCCGGCGGCCATCCGTACGGTCGCGCGCGCGCTCGCGGCGGGTGGAGAGGCGCGCGAGGCGCACATCCTCGGGCTCGTCTCGAACACTCCGCACGGTCGGGCGCACGCGCCGCGCTTCGCGTCGTTCGCCGCGGAGGCCCCCGTCGGGACCGACGTGCTCGCGCGCCAGCTCTGGGCCGCGTCGCGCGCGACCGCTCCCCGTGCCCTGGCCACGCCGCTCCTCGTGTTGTGCTCGGACGGCGATCGGCTCTGCCACCCGCGGGCGTCCCGCGCCCTCGCCGAGCGCCTCGGCGCGCCGCTGGCCGCGCACCCGGAGGCCGGCCACGACCTGCCGCTCGACGACCCGGACTGGGTGGTGGCGCGGCTCGTGGAGTGGGTGGGGTAGGGCTCGGGGCGGGGGTTTTCGCGCGGGCCCCGCGCGGCGGCGCGGGACGGG
>CAYWGD010000102.1:0-7997 GCA_964457335.1 uncultured Enterobacteriaceae bacterium
GACGCCCAGGACCGCGGCGACCGCGCCGTCCGCGCCGTCCGCGGCGACGCCCAGGCCCGCCGCCCCCGCCTCGCCCGTCGGCCTCCCGTGCCCCGCGTGCGGGACGGGCCGCACGGTGCGCGGCCGCGCGGCGTGGGGCTGCGACCGCTGGCGCGAGGGCTGCCGCTTCGTCCTCCCCTTCGACCACGGCGGGCGGCCCCTCTCGGACGCCGAGGCCGTCGAGCGGATCGTCCGGCGGTAGGGGCCGTCGGGATCGCGCGTGCGCTATCCTGGCGGCATGTCGCTCGTGCAGACCCGGCCTCCGGGCGTCCGACCCGCGACGCGCGGCGCCGAGCGGATCGGCGACCCGCTCACCGACCCGCTCACCGACCCGCTCGTCGTCCAGCGGATGAAGTCGAGCGACAAGGAGCGCTTCCGCGCGCTCGTGTCGGTGAGTGACGAGACCCTCGACGCCGCCGAGGCGCAGGTGTGCGGGAAGAACAAGTACGACGCCTCGATGTTCGACGCCGTGTTGGCGGAGCTCCTGACGCAGCGCGCGGCGCTCGGCCCCGTCAAGCCGAAGGCGTCGTTCTTCGGGACCCCCAAGCCGGCGCCCTGGAGGCTGGGCGACCCCGGGCTCCCCCACGGCAAGGACGTGCACGCCCTCCTCAAGCCCATGAAGGCCCACCCGGCGGACCAGGAGGGTCTCCAGACCCTGGCGCGGCTCTGCGACGACTTCCACGCCGCGGTGATGAGCGACAACATCCGCTCGGAGATCGGGACGCTGGACCACGTGTCGGCGCTCATCTCCAACACCGAGTGGAAGACGCCGTCGCTGGGCGCGGTGCTCGGCCCCATCCAGGCCGCGGCGAGCGAGGTGCGGTACGGGACGAAGCAGCTCGACGGCGGCGTGCAGTACCGCTCCGACGACGAGCTGCGGAAGCACATCGACGCGCACTACCCGCTGCCCGTCGCGCCCGGGTTCACGCCGGACACCGCCGAGGCCACGCTGTCGGGCCTGGCGAACGCGGACGACACGCTCGCGGTCGCGGCCCGCGGCATCGCCTCGAAGCCGCTCCTCGATTCGTTCGCCCGGGGCGCCGTGGACGTGTACGGCACGCCGAAGCCACGGAGCGAGCAGATCGAGCAGGCACGCAACAGCCCCGGCATGGGCGCATGCGACGTGGTGTCGTCGACGATGAAGGGCTGGCTCGGAGTGAACGACTCCGGGCTGCGCAACCTCCCCGGCCTGAAGCAGGGGGCGAACCACGCGTTCAACTACACGGTCAACCAGGACAAGGAGCGCGTGATCTTCGACGCGACCTGGCGGCAGCTCGCCGGGCGGCTCGGGATCAAGCGGAACCCCGCGGACCTGGTCCCCGTCCTGACGGGGACGCGCGAGCAGGTCGCGGCCTACCTCGAGGCGCAGCAGAACGACGCGCCGGAGTCCGACGACTTCGTCGAGAAGATGCTCGACTTCTGGTTCGGCAAGCGGACGAAGTAGCGGCGCTGCCATCGGTGGTACCGTCCGCTCGTGCTCCTCCTCCTCGCGTGCACCGCGCCGCCCGTCGTCCCGGACCCCGCCGCCGGCGCGGCCACCGAGTCCCTCGAAGACGCCCCCGCGCCGCCGGACCCGCCCGCGGACGTCCCCGAGACCGAGCGCCTCTGCCAGCTCGCGCTCACCTGCGACGTGCTCCCCACGCGCGACACGAAGGTGCCGTGCACCTTCCGCGTCGTGACGGAGGGCGGGGACGTGGAGTGGGACGGCCCCGCCGAGGCGTGGGTGCGCGGGCGGTCCTCCGCCTCCGTCTCGAAGCCCGGCTACGGCGTGGAGCTGCACGACGACGCCGGCGAGCCCGCCTCCGCCGACCTGCTGGGCATGGGCGGCGAGAGCGACTGGGTGATCGACGGGCTCTACTACGACCGGCTGCTCGTCCGCGACAAGCTCGGCTACGACCTCTTCCGCGGGTGGGGCCACTACGCCGCCGAGTCCGCCCTCTGCGAGCTCACGCTGAACGGGGAGTACTTCGGCGTGCACGCGCTGGTCGAGCGCATCAAGCGCGACGACGACCGCGTCGACATCCCCGACGGCGCCGAGACCGGCGACGCCTTCGTGCTCAAGCAGCTCGACGAGGACTGCTTCTTCCTGAGCGACGTGACCCACGGGGGCTGGAAGCTCATCTCGCCGAACGAGCTCTCGCCTGAGGCGGAGACGGCGGTCCGCGAGTGGCTCACCGCCTGGGAGGACGCCGTGGAGGCCGCCGAGGCGGGCGGGCCGACGGACACGCTCTGGGCGTACGTCGACCTCGAGAGCACCGTCGACGTGGTGCTGCTCGAGGAGCTGTTCAAGAACGAGGACGCCTTCTACACGAGCATGCACCTCTACAAGGACGTGGAGGGGCCGGCGCGGTTCGTGCCGTGGGACCTCGACATGACGTTCGGGCAGCTCCCGCTCTACCCCTACGGCGACTACGGGAACCACGCGATCTGGATCGACTACCGGCCGACGCTCTGGGACACGATGAGCGCCGACCCGCGCTTCCGGGCCCGCCTCGCCGAGCGCTGGGTCGAGCTCCGCGCGGGCGACCTCGCGGAGGACGCGCTCTTCGCCCGCATCGACGCGCTCCAGGCCATCCTCGGCGACGCGATCGACCGCAACTTCGAGCGCTGGCCCATCGAGTCCATCAGCTACCAGGGCTACTTCTACCCGGTGTCGACCTACGCGGACGAGGAGGCCTACGTGCGCGAGTGGGTCGCGCTCCGCCTCGCGTGGATGGACGCGAACGTGGCGGCGTGGTGAGCCGCTAGCCGGCGTTCGCCCGCGCCTTGTTCCACGCGGCCTCGCTCCGGGCGCGGATGTGCTCGAGGTCCGCCGCGGAGACCCCCTGGGCGGTGACGAACGGGGCGCCGTCGGTGTCGAGGCGCAAGGCGCCTTTGTCCACCCGCACCGCCTTCACCTTGTCCCACTCGATGCGGTTGCGCGACGGCCCGATGAGGAGCCCCGTGAGGAGGTGCGTGTCCTCCACGAGGAGCTTGCTCTCGATGACCCGGATGCGCCGCTCGCCGACCTGGTTGAGGAGGAGGAGGAGCCCGACCAGCGCGAGCCCGACCCCCACGACGGCCGGGCCGCGCCAGGCGAGGGCGCCGCCGCCGCCGAGCAGCGCGAGCCCGACGAGCACGCGGAGCGGGTTCGGGGGGATGCGGCCGGAGATCCCGTCGTGGGTGATCGGCATGGGCCCGGGCTAACCGGGTCGGGGGCGCGGGGGGAGTACGCGCGGCAGCGGTGTCCGCTGGCGAGATCCGGCGGCGCCGGGCGTGGGTGGGGTCCGTCGACCGCCGCGTGGCCCCGGGCGTCCGGGCCGCCGCGAACCCCCGTGCTACCGTCCCCCATGGACGAGGCGACCCTCCCGCCGATCTACGCCCGCTGGATGCGCGAGCTCCTGGGCGGCTCCATCCCCGCCGAGACGCAGGCGAGCTGCGGCGACTGCGTGATGCTCCCGCCCCCCGACGCGCCGGCCGGCGGGACGTGGTTCCGCCCGGACACGCGCTGCTGAACGTACACGCCCACGCTCGCCAACTTCCTCGTCGGGGGGCTCCTCGCCGACGCCGAGCCGGGGCTCGACCACGGCCGGGCCACGGTGCGCGCCCGGATCGCCGCCGGTGGCGGCGTCGGGCCGTGGGGGCTCGCGCCGACGCGCGCGCGGCAGGGGGTCTACCGGCACGCCGTCGAGGGGAACCCCGTGGTGTTCGGGCGCGTGCTGAGCCTCCGCTGCCCGCACTACGTCGAGGAGACGGGCGGGTGCGGCGTATGGGCGTGGCGCGAGGCCACCTGCGCCACGTGGTTCTGCAAGCAGGACCGCGGGGCCACCGGCCAGGCCTTCTGCACGCCCGTCCGAACGGGCACGCCGGCCTTCGCGGCGCCGCGGGGCTGACGCACCGCGACGGGCTTTTTCTGCTTCTCCATCAACTGCTCCTTCGAGCGGGACGCTCGGCTGGTGGCCAACGCGGGGGGCGGCCGCCGGACGGACACCGGCGGGGGCCGCCCGCGATCCCGGATCGGGATGCGGATTCCTAAGCTCCACCGCACCTGCCGGCTGACCTTGCGCGCCAAGACGGCTGACCGATCGCGCCACTCCGGCTCACCCCCGGCGCGAGGACGACGGACCCGACGGGCCGGCGCGGCGGCCCGCCCTCAGCTTCCGCTCAGCCTCCGGGGATACCGTACCCGGTGATGGCTCGCATCCTCGTCGTCGAAGACGAACCGCGCCTCGCCGAGGCCGTTCGCAAGGGCCTCCAGGAGGAGCACCACGTCGCGGAGGTCGCGCGTGACGGGACCGCCGGCCTCGCCGCGGCCGAAGCCGGCGGCTTCGATCTGCTCGTCCTCGACCTGCTCCTGCCCGGCACCCCGGGCCTGACGATCTGCCGCCGCCTCCGCGCCGCCGGCGCCCGGCTCCCGATCCTCGTGCTCACGGCGCGGGACGCTCCCGCCGACGTCGTCGCCGGGCTCGACGCGGGGGCCGACGACTACCTGACGAAGCCGTTCGCCTTCGAGGTGCTCCTGGCGCGGGTGCGCACGCTCCTGCGGCGGGCGGGCGGGCTCTCCGGGCCGGTGCAGCGCGTCGGGCCGCTGGAGATCGACGCGAGCGCCCACCGCGTGTGGCGCGACGGCGAGGAGGTCGTCCTCACCGCCCGGGAGTTCGCCATCCTCGAGACGCTCGTGCGCCGGCAGGGCACGGTGCTCTCCAAGAGCCGGATCGCCAGCGTGGTGTGGGCCGGCGAGAACGAGCCCGATCCGAACGCCATCGAGGTGCACGTCGCGAGCCTGCGCCGGAAGATCGACCGCGGCCGGCGCCCGCAGCTCCTCCGGACCGTGCGCGGCGTCGGCTACGTCGTGCGCGCGGGGGAGTGATGCGCTCGCTCCGCGCGCGGATCCTCGTCGGCATCGCCGCCCCCGCGATCCTCATCCTGCTCGTGTCCTGCGTGGCCGTGTACGCCTGGGTGCGCGCGCAGGCGCTCGGGAACCTCGACCGCTCCCTCGAGGTGCGGGCGGCCGCGATGGCGGCCCTCGTCGACCTCGACGGCGGCGTGTGGGACGTGGAGTTCGACCGCGAGGACCTGCCCGTGGTGGAGCTCTTCGGGTCGCTGTCGGCCTACGAGGTGCGCGTCGTGTCGAACGGCGGGCTCCTCGCGGAGCGCCGGCTCCACGAGGAGGGCGTGCTCTTCGACCCCGCGATCCCCCCCATCGCGGCCGCCGACCTCGTCGGGCTGCCCAGCGACCGCCCGCTCGAGCTCTCCGGGGAGGTCCGCACGGTCGAGATCGCGGGCCGCGCGCTCCGCGCCTGGACCGGCGTGTACCTGGTCCGGGCGCACGCGGGAGAGCCGGGGGAGGGCGCGCGCGAGCCCGTGGGCGCCGGACCCGGCCCCTCGGTGCCGGTGGTGCGCATCGCGGTGGCCCAGGACCTCGGCCCCATCGTCGCCGACCTGCGCGCGCTGCTCGGCGCGCAGATCGCCGTCGGCGTCGCGCTCTCCGGCCTCGCGCTCCTGGCCGGGTGGGTGCTGTCGCGCCGCATCGTGGCGCCGATCCAGGCGATCGCGACGCGCGCGGCCGCGGTCGCCACGCCCTCCGCCGAGCCGCCGTTGCCCCTCGCGGGGACCGGCGACGAGATCGACCGCCTCGCGGACGCGCTCAACCAGAGCTACCTCCGCCTCCACGCGGCCTACGCGCTCCAGGGCCGCTTCACCGCCGACGCCTCCCACGAGCTGCGCACGCCGCTCGCCGTCCTCCGCTCGCAGGTGGAGGTGGCGCTCCGCCAGCCGCGCTCGCGCGAAGACCACGAGGCCGTGCTCCGCGACGTCCTCGCGGGCACCGTGCGTGCGCAGGCCGTCGTGGAGGGGCTCCTCGTCCTCGCCCGCGCCGACGCCGGCGACCCCGAGCTGGCGCCGGTGGACCTCGCCGCGCTCGCCGCGGAGCTCGTCGACGAGGTGGAGGACGGCCCCGCGGTCCGCGTCGAGGGGGCCACGTCGGCCTGGGTCTCCGGCGACGTGATCCAGCTCGAGCTGGTGATCCGGAACTTGCTCTCGAACGCCGCCCGCCACACGCCGCCGTCCGGCGAGGTGGTCGTGCGCGTCGAGACCGGCGCGGAGACGATCCTGGAGGTGCGGGACACGGGCGAGGGCATCCCTGCCGACGCCCTCCCGCACGTGTTCGAGCGCTTCTACCGGGCCGACGACGCGCGGACGCGCGACCGCGGCGGGGCCGGCCTGGGCTTGTCGATCGTGAAGGCCGTCGTGACGCGGCACGGCGGCACGGTGGAGGCCGAGAGCACGCCGGGGCGCGGCGCGGTGCTGCGCGTGCGGCTGCCGGGCGCCGCCGCGCGACCGACGCGAAGGAGGACGGGTTGAAGCGGTACCTGTTGGGTGCGGCCCTGGTGACCGGGGCCGGCGTGGCCGCGGTCGCCACGGCGGGGCCCGACGGCCCGGCCGGGCTCGGCGCGAACGTCGAGGGCGGCGCGCTGAGCGGCTTCTGCGAGGCGTCGGCCGTCCTCCCGTGGGAGGGCGGCTACCTCGTGGCCGACAACGAGACGGAGGGCGCGCTCTACGCGCTCGACGGCGCGATGGCGGGCGCCCGGCCCGTGCCGCTCTCCGCGGAGGTCGAGGACATCGAGGCGCTCGCGGTGGGCCCCGGCGGCGAGCTCCTCGTCGTGGGCTCGCAGAGCGCGAACAAGAAGGGGAGGCCGCGGCCGGCGCGGGAGCTCGTCATGGTGCAGGGCCACGCCCCGGTGCGGCCCGACCTGTCCGCGTGCGCGCCGTGCCTGGCGGCGCGCGGCCTCCCGCCCAAGGAGGGGGGGCTCTCGGTGGAGGGCGCCGCGTGGTGGGACGGGTCGCTCTGGCTCGGGGTGCGGTCGCCGCTCGTGGATGGGGACGCGATGCTCCTGCGGCTCGCCGGGCGCCCGACCGAGGCGCTGGCCGTCACGGAGGTGGTGCCCGTGGACCTCGGCGGCTTCGGCGTGCGCGAGCTCGTCCCGACCGCGGACGGGCTCCTCGTGCTCGCCGGCCCGATCGACGGCCGCGACGCCCCGCACCGGCTCTACCGGTTGGCGACCCCGGGCGCGGCCCCCGAGCGGCTCCCCGTCGACCTCCCCGCCGGCTCCGAGGGCGTCGTCGAGACGGCGGAGGGCTTCCTCGTCGTGACCGACGGCGACGGCAAGCCCGGCGAGGCCTGCAAGTCGCCCGCCACGTGGGCGCGGGTGCGGTCGCGCGGGCCGTCCGCGGCCCCGTCGGACGCGGCCTGCGCGGACGGGAGCGGGCGATGTGGCTGAGCCTGGTCGGGGCGCGCGCAGCTGCGGGCGGACCGTGGCGCGACCTGTACGACGCGGTCTCGCGGGACGTCGGCATGTACGCCTACCCGGACCTGACCGTCGTGTACGGCGGCCCGGAGCTCTCGGCGACGAACCCGCCATCCCTCCTCAACCCGCGCGTCGTCGTCGAGGGCCCCGGGCAAGGCGCAGGATCTGTTGCGGGACACCCCCCGGCCCGCGGAGGGCGCGTTCGGGAAGGGGTTCTTGACGGGCGCGTTCCTCGGGGTCTTCGCCCTGATCTGGGCCTACGCCGACAGGAAGGACGAGGCGACGAAGCGCGGCGTGCGCTACGGGTTCCTGTTCCAGGCGGGGCTGGGCGCGCTGCTCCGGCTCGTGGCACACCTCGCGGGTTGACGACCCGGCCGAGGCGCCCGCGTCCACCGGGTTCGGGCGGTCGCCCGCGTCGAAGCCGCCCGGAGCGCCGCGCGAGCGGGCCCGGAGGGCGGCCCGCGCGCGCCATGCGCTCGCGGCCTTGTCGGTCGCGGCCCGGACTGCGCGAGGGGTCGGCGGCGACTCGCGGGGTGATCCCCGTGTCGCCCCGGCAGGACGTCGTGTAGGGTGCCCCCGATGCGAGTCGGCTTTCTGGCGATGTTCCTGCTCGCTGCCTGCGCGGGATCCGACGCGGCGCCCGAGCCGCCCGCCGCGGAGACCGCCGACACG
>CAYWGD010000102.1:8097-25076 GCA_964457335.1 uncultured Enterobacteriaceae bacterium
GCCGAGACCGCCGACACGGCCGAGACCGCCGACACGGCCGAGACCGCCGACACGGCCGAGACCGCCGACACGGACACGGGGGCGTCCGTCGACACGGACACCGGAGCGTCCGTCGACACGGACACGGGGGCGTCCGAGACGCCGCCGGACCTCGACGACACGGCGTGCGACACGGGCGCGTGCGACACCGCGGACACCGCGTGTGCGGCCGACACGGCGTGTGGCGACTCCGGTGGGGACGACACGTTCCCCGTCGACACCGCCTCGGCCGACACGGCCCCGGCCGACACGGCCGTCACGGACACCGCGTCGGAGCCGGCCGACACGGCCCCGGCCGACACCGCCCCGGCCGACACGGCCGTCACGGACACCGCGTCGGAGCCGGCCGACACGGCCCCGGCCGACACGGCCCCGGCCGACACCGCCGCCCTCGACACCGCGCCGGAGCCGGCCGACACCGCCGCCCCGGACACCGCGCCGCCCCCCGACACCGGCCCCTTCGACGCGGACGGCGACGGACACCTCGCCGCCGAGGACTGCGACGACTCCGACCCCGCCGTCCACCCGGGCGGAACCGAGACGTGCGACGACGGCATCGACAGCGACTGCGACGACGTCGACCCGCCGTGCAGCTGGCTGGGCACGCACAGCGCCGAGGTCGCGGACGTGCGCTTCACCGGCGGCGGCCCGCGGCTTAGCGCCGGCTGGGCCGTCGCCGGCGGCTCCGACGTGAACGGCGACGGCCTGGACGACGTGGTGACCGGCGGGTGGAACGCGCCCACCGTCAACTACGGCATCGCCTACCTCCTCCACGGCGCCCCCTCGGGCGACCTGACCGGGGCGGACGCGGCCGCCGTCCTGTCCCCGAACATCTACGGGGCCTTCGCGTACGCCCTCGACCTGCCCGGGGACATCGACGCCGACGGCGTTCCGGACATCCTGGTCGGCGCGCCGTGGCAGTACGACGGCGCCACCTCCACGGGCGCGGTCTACCTCTTCCCGGGGACCGTTTCGGGGACCGTGACCGCGGCCGACGCGACGGCGATGCTCCTCGGAAACGCGCACGAGGACAACGCGGGCGTCTCGGTCGCGGGGGCCGGCGACGTGGACGGTGACGGCCAGGTCGATCTCGTGGTGGGCGCCAACCACGCCGACGACGCGGGGGCCGGCGCGGGCGTGGTGTACCTGCTCCTCGGGCCGGTCACCGGCGACGGGCTGCTCGCGGACGCCGAGCTGGCGCTCACGGGCGAGGCCGCCTCCGACGGCGCGGGGTCCCGCGTGGCCCGCGCGGGCGACACCGACGGCGACGGGCTCGCCGAGCTGCTCGTCTCCGCGACCGACGCCGGCATCGGCGGCGCCGTGTACGTGGTCGGCTGGGCCGGCGCGGGGACGGCCTCGCTCGCGGACGCCGACGCCCGCGTGGACGCGGAGGACACCAACGACGGCCTCTACCAGGCGGCGCCCCTCGGGGACGTCGACGCCGACGGCTACGACGACGTGCTCCTGGGCGCGACCCTCGGCGGGACCCCGAACGACGGCACGGCCTACGTCTTCCACGGGCCCCTCGCCGGCTCGATCGCCGCGAGCGCCGCGGACGCGCTCATCCGGGGGAACGCGTCGGCGACCGGCGTGGGGTCCGCCGTCGCGGGCCCGGGCGACCTCGACGGGGACGGCCTCCCCGACCTGCTCGTCGCCGGGAGCGAAGGCACCTGCATCTGGCTCTCGCCCGTGACCGGCACCGTCGACGCCTCGACCGCGGACGGCCTGATCGAGGACGCCGAGGACGCCATCGCGGGCGCGGGCGACGTGGACGGCGACGGCGTCCGGGACCTCGTCCTCGGCTCCACGGGCCCTGGTTCGGGGCGGATCCCCTACACCGCCGCCGGCCTGACCTACCTGCTCTACGGCCGCTACTGACCCGCCCGCCACGCCGCGCGAGGGGGGCCGGAGGGCGGCCGGGGCGCGCCGCACCCCTGGGCCGGAGGCCGCGCCGCATCCTTCCGCCCCGGCCGGTCCGCCCGCGCGCGGCGGGCGGACGGAGGCGCCTTGCGCCGACCCCGGAGGACACCCGCCCCCCGCCCCCGGCGGGGGGCGCGCCCGCTACTCGATCTCCGCCACGTCGCGGATCGACACGAGCTCGTCCGACCCGAGCGCCCGCGGCAGCACGGTGACCTCGTCGAGCGCGCCGGCGAAGAAGAAGCTCCCGCCGCGGGTGCCGACCTCGAGCCAGTCGGTGTTGGGCGTGGCGGGGAGCGTCCAGGCGCAGGTGGCGGCCACGTCGGCGTCGACGGTGACGGTGAGCGCGGCGCCGTCGAAGACCGCGGCGTAGAGGTGCCAGCGGCCGTCGTCGAACACGCCGAGGCCGGGCCCGCCGCACTCGGTGGCGGTCTCGACGCCGGCGTAGATGCCCGCGTAGGGCTGCGCGCCGTCGAGCCAGGCGCCGTAGCCGGTCCACGCGCCGTCGACGTAGGCGTACTTGTCGACGAGCGGCCAGGCGCGGACGCCGTCGCGGGGGTCGGCGCGCATCCACGCGAGCAGGGTGAAGGGGCCGGCGAGGTCGAGCGCGTCGGCATCGGCGACGTATACGAAGTCGGCGAGGCCGTCGAAGGTCAGGGCGTCGCCGCGCGGGCCGGGGACGGTGCGGCGCGCCACGTCGGCCTCGTCGTGCGCGATGCCCGCGAGGCCCGAGGGGGAGTCGTCGAGCACGCCGTCGGGGGCGACGAGCGCGTCGAAGCCGAGGTGCAGCACGGCCTCGGCGACCAGCGCGGGCCACGGGTCCCCGGGGAGGGGATCGGCGGTGTCGACCGCGGGCGGCCCCGCGGGGTCGGGCGAAACACACGCGAGGAGGAGCAGCACGAGCTGGGCGTAACGCTCCGCGCCGGCCGCCGGACCGACCCCCGACGGGCCCGCGCCAAGGTAGAACGTGGCGATGCGCTACTCCGCCGCCTGGATCGTCGACCGCCGCACGGACCTCGCGTGGTTCGTCGGGAGCGTGCTCGCCAGCTACCTGATCCTCGGCCTGGCCCTGGCGCTCCCCCCGCGCGCGCCGTCCGACCTGTCCCCGCTCGCGCCCGCGGTGCTCGTCTTCCTCGTGTGGGGCGTGCTGTTCGACGGTTCGCACGTCTTCGCGACGTTCACCCGCACCTACTTCGACCGCGAGGTGTGGCGCGCCGAGCGGCCGCTGCTCCTCGGGAGCCTGCTGTGGCTCCTGCTCGGGCCCGCCGTGGCCGTGCTCGACGCCGCGCTCGGCCACGACGGCGCGCCCACGCCCCACAACGGCCTCGCCTACACGCTCTTCCTCGTGTTCGCCTTCAGTTGGGCGTACTACCACCTTCTCAAGCAGCACTACGGGTTTCTGGCGCTCTACAAGCGCAAGAACGCCGACCTCGACCCCGTGGACGACACGCTCGACAAGGCCTTCCTCTGGGGCGGCTTCGCGTGGCCGTACCTGCGCTTCCTGTTCGGGCCGAACATCTTCGCGAGCGGGCTCCTGGGGCGGCTCACCCAGGACCGTGTCGAGGCGGCGCTCGGCGTCCCGTTGGCGAGCGTGGCGCTGGTGCTCGACGTGGCGTTCGTCGCGCTCGTTTGTGTCTACGTCGGGCGCGCGGCCCAACTGGCGCTACGCGGGCGCCCGCTCGACCTGCCCAAGTACCTGCTCCTGGCGGCGGTCGTCCCGATGCACGCGCTGGTCCTCGGCCTCGTGAGCGATCTCCTGCTCGTGGTCGCCGCGCTCACGGTGATGCACAACCTGCAGTACCACCGCATCATCTGGTTCCACAACCGCAACGCCTACCACGCCGGCAGCCCCGACCCCGCGCGGCACGGGCTCGCCGTCGCGCTCTCCCGCACGGTGGCGGTGTACCTCGTCGCGGCGGTCGCCTTCGCGCTCCCGTACCGGCTCCTGCGCACCTTCGGGCCCGGCCTCTTCGACAGCCTCGTCGCCCAGCAGATCGTGGGCGGGCTCGCCTGGGGCATCGCGTTCCACCACTACTACCTCGACGCGAAGATCTGGAGACTGCGCAAGGACGCGCGGGTCCGCGAGCGGCTCGACGTTGCGACGGCCTGATCCGGGGCGTGCCCCCGCCGATGGCGGGGTCGGTCCCTTCCGGGCTCGGGCTTCGCCCTCGGTCCCGGCCGGGGGCCGGGACCGGCCGCTGGCGCGGCCGCCCTCCAGGCACCTCACGCGGCGCGGTCGCGCTCGCCGCAGCGCGCGGCGTCGTCGAGATCGGCCACGGCGAGCGGCCCGACGAAGGCGGTCGCGCGCCGCGGTGGCGTGGGCCGCGGCCAGCAGCGTGACGTCGAGCTCGCGGCGGCGGCGCGCAGGCGAGGAGCACGAGCACGGCGGCCTCCCGGCCGAAGCCGACCCCGCGGGCGCTCCCCAGGTGGAACGAGGCTTGTCCGGAGCGGCGCGCGGGCGGTACGCTCCCGACGCGCCCGGGCCCGTGTCCCCGGCGCGGGAGCGTCCCGTGGTCCACGTCCTCTTCGTCCTCGGCGCGTGTGGCAGTCCCCCCGCGGACTCGGGCTCGCCCGCCGGCATCCCGGTGCTGGACCCGCCGCCCGACGGCCAGGGCTTCCAGGTGTCCCTGTTCGGCACCGCGCCGCCGAACACGGAGGTCTGGACGTGCGGCGTGTACGACCTGCCCACGGACGAGGAGGTCTCGGTCAACTCGGTGCAGTACCTCCAGAACGAGGGCACCCACCACCTGACGCTCTCCACCACGGTGCTCTCCGACACGCCGATCGAGCCCGGCACCTACGACTGCAACGACCTGTACGCCGACACCGCGCTCATGGAGGACGTGGTGATGATGTTCGGCAACCAGGGCGAGGCGGAGGGCACGCTCGCGCTCCCGGAGGGGGTCGCCGCCACGCTCCCGCCGGGCATCCAGCTCCTCCACGAGATCCACTACGTGAACACCACCGCCGAGGAGGTGCCGCTCTACTCCTACCTCAACGGTTGGACGATCCCGACGGACGAGGTGACGGCGGGCATCTGGGGTGGGAGCGTGCGGGACGAGTACATCCAGATCCCCCCGAACGCGGAGCACACGGAGTGGTCGCGCTGCGTGATGAACGAGGACGTCGAGGTGCAGTTCCTCGCCTCCCATACCCACGCGCAGGCGACGAAGTTCACCATCGCCCCCTACGACGGCACGACCACGGGCGAGGTCTTCTACACCAACGAGGACTGGCACGACCCGAAGATCGAGCAGTACAACCCGGCGATGGTCGTGCCCGCGGGCACGGGCTTCGAGTGGGCCTGCACCTGGTTCAACGACAGCGACGAGACGGTCACCTACGGCCTCGCGTCCACCGACGAGATGTGCAACCTCGCGCTGGTGTTCACGCCGTTCTCGATGACCGCCGCGTGTGAGGTCGTGGAGACGAGCGACGGGGTGTTGTGGGAGGGGTAAGCGAGACGCGCGGGTGCGTCTCACAACTGGGAGGGTGACGGGTCACCCGGCGAGTTGTGAGACGGTTTTATGGGTGGAACGTCTCACAACGCGGAGGGTGACGGGTCACCCGGCGAGATGTGAGACGGTTTTCGCGGGGGAACGTCTCACAACTGGGAGGGTGACGGGTCACCCGGCGAGTTGTGAGACGGTGCGTCGCGCACGACGGGGGAGCTCGGCGCGGCGGCGCGTGAGGTGCCTGGAGGGCGGCCGCGCGAGCGGCCGGTCCCGGCCCCCGGCCGGGACCGAGGCCCTTCGGGCCGAGCCCGGAAGGGACCGACCCCCACCACCCGCCCGCGGCGGGTGGTGGGGGGCACGCCCACCCGGTCACCCCCGCGCGCTCTCCCACGCGCGGAGCTTCTTCAGCGCGGTGGGCACGAGCTTGTGGTCCGAGGGCGGGATGTCCAGGCCCGCGGCGCTCCACTCGGCCAGCCGGCCCTCGACGCCGTCGAGCGTGCCCGCCCAGGCGCGCAGCCGCCGGAGCGGGTTGATCGTGTTGGAGACGGTCGGCCGCCCCATCTCGCCCGCCCGCCACTGCGCCAGGAGCGCCTCCTCGAACGCGGCGAGCACGTCCGCCGCCATCGGCGCGTCCGCCGCCGGCTTGGGCGCCGCCGCCGCCATCGGCGCGTCCGCCGCCGCCATCTGCGCGTCCGCCGCCGCCATCGGCGCGTCCGCCGCCATCGGCGCGTCCGCCGGCTTCGATGCCTTCGCGCGCGTGGGCTTGGGCGCCGCCGGCTTCGGCACATCCGCCGCCGCCGGCCGCGCCTCGCCCGCCATGAGCGCCACGAGCTCGTCGACGCTCAACGCTCCCGCGTCACCCGTGCCCTCGAGCACCGCGCCGGCGAGGTCGCGCTTGCGGGCATGCAGCGCGAGGATGCCCTCCTCCACGGTGCCGCGCGCCACGAGACGGTACACCGTGACGGCCTGCTGCTGCCCGATGCGGTGCGTGCGGTCGGCGGCCTGGTCCTCCACGGCGGGGTTCCACCACGGGTCGAGCAGGATGACCTCGGACGCCGCGGTCAGGTTCAGCCCGGTGCCGCCCGCCTTGAGCGAGATGAGGAAGACGTCGGCCTCGCCGGCCTGGAAACGATCCACCTCCGCGCGGCGTTGGGCCTGGGGTGTGGAGCCGTCGAGGTGGCACACGCGGAGCCCCTCGGCCTCGACCAGCGGGCGCACGTGGCGCACCAGCTCGGCGAACTGGGAGAAGACGAGCACGCGCCGGCCCTCGTCGCGGAGCTCCGCGAGCAGCTCGAGCAGCCGGTCGATCTTGGCGGAGCGGGCGGGCGCCGCCTCGTCGACGAGGCGGGACGCGCAGGCGATCTGCCGCAGCCGCGTGAGCGCCGCCAGGACGCGGAAGCGGAGCTGCTCCTTGGGGCCCGCGTCGTCCGCGAGCGCCTGCACCGTGGCGAGGCGGAGCTCGTCGTAGCGCCGCCGCTCCTCGAAGCCGAGCTCCACGTCGACGCGCACCTCGGTGCGGGGCGGCAGGTCGGTCGCGACCTCGGCCTTCACGCGGCGGAGCAGGAAGGGCCGCACCATGCGCGCGAGCGCGACCCGACGCTGCTTGTCGTCGTCCCGCTCGATCGGCGTGACGAAGCGGCCGCGGAAGCTCGCGGCGCTCCCGAAAAGCCCCGGCAGGACCACGCTGAAGAGGCTCCAGAGCTCCGTGAGGCGGTTCTCGATGGGGGTGCCGGTCAGCGCGATGCGCGCCTGCGCACGGAGCGAGGACGCCGACTTCGCGCGCTGCGTGTCGGCGTTCTTGATCGCCTGGGCCTCGTCGAGCACCACGGTGGCCCACTCGCGGGCGCGGAGCGGCTCGTCGCGGACGAGGATGTCCCAGGTGGTGACCACGAGGTCGCCGGGCCCGAAGTGGTCGAGATCCTGCGCGCGCGTGGCGCCGTGGTGCAGGTGCGCGCGCAGGCTCGGCGCGAACCGCTCCGCTTCCCGCACCCAGTTGAACCCCACCGACATCGGCGCCACCACGAGCTGCGGGCCGGTGGCCGCGCGGTCGAGCAGCACCGCCAGCGCCTGCACGGTCTTGCCGAGCCCCATGTCGTCGGCGAGCACGGCGCCGCCGGCCCAGTGCAGGAGCCGCGTCATCCAGGCGAAGCCCTCGACCTGGTAGGGGCGCAGCTCCGCGCGGAGCGTGGCGGGGACGGCGGGCCGCAGGTGCGCGGCGGCGCGCATCCGCTCCATCCCCTCGATCCAGATGGGCGGCGCGTCCACGGCCACGCCTTCGTCCTGGAGCCCCTGGATCGCGGCGGCGTGCACCGGGGCGATGCGCCCGGCGTCGTCGGTCGCGTCGGCGAGCGCCCGGAGCGACTCCCGGAGCCGCTCCTCGACGCGGACCCACACCTCCCCCTCGGCGCGCACCCAGGTCCGGCCGGAGCGCATCGCGTCGAGCAGGGCGTCGAGCGACACCTCGGCGCCGCCCACGCCCACCGTGCCGCGCACCCCGAACCAGTCGGTCCCGCGGCCGATCTCGACGCGCACGTTCTTCCCGGACGCCTGGCGCACCTCGGGGCGCCGCCCGCCCCACTCGACGACGGCGTCCGGCGCGTCCCGGAGCGCCGCGACCAGCCCGATCGCGGCCTCCGGGTCGTCCACGGACCAATTCCAGTCCGCGCTCTCCGGCAGCCCGAGCCGCGTCACGACGGCCTCGCCGGCGGCGACCTCCGCGGCGGGGTCGCGGTCCACGATCACGTAGGCGTCGTGCTCGCGCCCCACGTGGCCGGCCGCGCCGTCGCCGGGGCGCGACAGCCCGAGGCCCTGGTGGGCGCGGCTGCGCACCTCGATCCGCAGGATCGGCGCGGCGCCGGCCTGGATCCGCACGACCGGGCGGGTCTCCCCGCGGACGTGGCGCACACCGAGGCTCGCGTCGAGGTCCACGGGGAGCTTGAGCGCGGCGAAGTGGCGCAACAGCTCGGGGACGGCGTCCGGCGCGAAGCGCTCCCCGCGGCGGGCCAACACCTCCGCGAGCCGGAGCACCGACGGGGAGACGGTGGCGAGCCCGATCCCGTCCGGCCGGATCATCAGGACGCGGCCGTCGTGGTCGGCGCCCACGAGGTTCACGAGCTCCTGCGCCGCGCACGGGTGGTCCCCGACGCGGAAGGTGACGGCGACGTCGGCGCCCTGGCGGTCGAGGCGCGCGCGGACGGCCTGGGCGCGCACCGCCGTCGGTGTGCGGGTCTCGGCGTCGAACACGCGCGGGTGGCCGACGAGCGCGCGGACCGCCGCGAACAGGAGCGCGGGCTCGCGGCTCCCCAGCGACGGCACCAGCTGCAGGAGCAGGCGGTCGGCCTCCAGGAGGTCCTCGCGCGCGGCGTGGGCGGCGAGGCCCGCCTTGTCCAGGTACACCGTCTTGAGCGCGCCCGTCTTCGTGGCGCGGCACGCGAGCGCCTTGACCTCGAAGCCACGGCGGAGGTCGATCGCCCACCCGAGCTCGCCGTCCACCTCCTTGGGCGCCCGCTCCTCGAGCAGGGCCAAGGTCCGCTGCCAGGGGGCCGACGCGAGCCGCTGCGCGAGCGGCTCGGCGAGCGGCCACGCCGGGTCGCCCATGCGGGCCCGGAGCCAGCGGAGCGCGTGTACGTGCGCGCGGCAGGCGGGGAGGGGGGTTCGGCAGTCGCAGCGCGCCTGCGGCGCGGCCGCGTCCAGGTCCACGGTGAAGCTGCTGCCGATGCGCGTCTGGCAGCCGGTGCTCGTCTTGGGGGTGAGCGAGAGCACGGCGTCCGGGCCGACGAGGCGCACGTCGAACGTCGGGGTCGCGATCGGCGGGCCGGAGCGGGCCCGGGCGGCCTCGGCGGCGCGCTCGACGCGCTCGGCGACGGCGGCCAGCCCCGGCAGGGCGGGGGCCGGCGGCGTGACGGTCGCGCGCGCGGTCGCCTCCGCGGCGGCAACGATCCAGGCGATGGTGGCCTGGATCGTCTCGGCCGTGGGGTCGCTGGTCCAGTAGGTGCTCTGGCGCGCCGGCTTCGCGGAGAGGACCTTCCCGACCGTCCACCAGTCGCCGGCGTAGGTGGACCACCGGGTCCCCGGCGGCGGGTTCACGACCGTCGCCGGGACCTCCAGGAGATCCTCCACCCCCGCGGCCGCGGCCCACCGGGTGACGGCGGCGGCGGACATCCCGACGCGGAGCGGCCCGTCGGGCACGGGGCGGCTGGACGGGGCGGGGCGCTTCGGCGGCACCGCGCGCGCGTATCGCGGCCGATCCCCGTCGGCATTCGGCGGGCGCCGGAGCCGTCGGCGCCCGGGTGACGGCGCCCTCCCGATCGCGGTTTGGGAGCGGGGACGGGGGCCGGCGCGACGCCCCTGTCACGGCCGACGGGGGCCCTGCGCGCAGGATCGGCGTTGGAGCGTGCTTCCGCAGTCTGGCACGGCGCTTGCTCACCGGGGCCGCGACCCCCAACGGAGCAGTCATGTCACGTTTCATCCCCTTCCTCCTCCTCCTCGCCGCCTGTCCTTCGCCCGAGAAGCCAAACGACACCGACTCGGGTGAGCCCGACTCGGGTGACACCGGCCCCGGCGACGAGCGCGCCGACTTCGGCGATGCCACGTCCGAGCAGCGCGCCGAGGCCCTCCTGACAGGGCTCGGCTTCGGCGGGGTGTTCGCCACCTTCGCCCAGTTCCAGGCCGACGCCGACGCGCGCTCGGTGGACGAGGACAACGAGCCCTCCGGCTGCCCGGCGTACGAGGTGCTCGACGACGAGCCGTACACCGTGCGCTACACCGCCGACGACTGCGTCGGTCCCTCCGGCGCGCGCTGGGACGGCGTGCTCACCGCGGTCAACCCGTTCACCTGGGAGACCACCGGCGAGGGGCCGATGGAGCTCACGTTCGAGGGCTTCACCCTCGACGACGGCATGGACGTGCAGCGCTACGAGGGCACGTTCGCGCAGTCCGACCTGCGCATGGGCGAGGACTCGGTCGCCACCTACGATCTCCTCGCCGAGATCGGCGAGAGCGCCTGGTACACCAAGGGCAGCGCCGACATCTCCTGGTCCGACGGCGTGTCCCGCACGGTCTGCGCCGACGGCACGGTCGGCTCGGTGGGCGGCCTCGGCGACTTCGACGTGGCCTGCGACGCGACCGGCTTCGGCGAGCGCGACGGCACCGGCTTCGTCGAGCTGGTCGGCGCGGACACGCTGCGCGTCACGCTCACCCCGGACGGCGAAGGCTGCTTCCCGGCCACGGTCGACGGCGTGGCGGTGGAGCCCATCTGCCTCGACCTCGGCGGGGGCGGCGGCGGGGAGGACCTCGACGACTCCCTCTTCGGCGGCTCGGGCATGGGCTGCGTGGACGACGAGCTCTTCCTCTTCGACGCCGAGACCGTCACGGGCGAGGTGGCGCACGTCGACCTCTTCCTCGCGGCCGCGGGCGGCGGTCCGGTCGAGCAGCACGCCGTCCCCGCCACGGATCCGTGGAGCGAGGGGTACGACCTGTGGATGTCCGAGCTCCCGCTCGGGACCTACGTGCCCGGCGAGTCGACCGCGCTGACCTGCGACGACATGGACGACCTGCACGCGGTGTTCGTGGCCTACGACGACTCGGACGAGGTCGTGGGCTGCCGTTGGGCCGCCAACACCCGCGAGGCCGGCCCCATCGACATCGCGGCCTGCCCGCGCCTCTGACGCGCCGGCGGTTCCGCTTCTCCGCGGGACGGCCATCACGGCGGCGGGGTCGGGGCAGCTGCTCCGCACTGCGGCAACGTCGGCGCGGGGAGGGACGTCCGCGGTTCGGGTGCCCCTCCGGCCCGCGCGTCGTGGTAGCGTCCGCGCCGTGTCCCGCCCGAAGTACGACGTTTTCCTGGCGCATGCGTCCGCGGACAAGCCGACGGTCCGCCAGCTCTGCGACCTGCTGGCGCCCCTGCGGGTGTTCCTCGACGAGCGGAGCATCCCCCATGGAGCGTCCTGGCCGGCGGTCATCAGCGACGCGCTCGCCGCGTCGGAGCTCGTCGTGGCGCTCGTGTCTTCCAACCCGAGCCACTTCCTGGTGGCCGAGATCCAAATCGCCATCACGCGCTGGCAGCGAGGGGAGCAGAAGCTGCTCCCCGTGTGGCTCGACGGCCGCGTGAACGCCGAGGCCGTGGTCGCGTACGGGCTGGGCCCGATCCAGGGCGTCGTCGTGGACGCCGGCGGCCTCGCGCCGGTCGCAGGCGCCGTCAAGGCGCTGGTCCGGGGGCCGCCGCCCGTATGGCGCGCGCTACGCGCAACGGATGTCGTGCGGCTGAGCGCCGTGTTGGCCGAGACGGTGCCCGACGACAAGCTGCCCGAGCGGCCCGCCACCGCCGACGGGCGGCGCTGGCAGGGCCTGCTCACGCGGCGGTTTCAGGCCGGCACGCTGGACGCGCTGCTCGACGGAGTCTGGTCCCACTGCGCCGAGCCGGACCGCCTCCGGGAATACGCGGATGGCTGAAGTCGAGCTCGTGCGCGACGGGGACGAGGTCTTCGTGATCACGCGCGAAGGCCGCCGGCCCTGCCCGCTGCTTCGCCCGAGCGCCCGCGTGCCGCTCCCCGGTGACCCCGTCCCGAGCCTCGCGCCCCTCCTGATCCAGACCGAGCCCGACGCGCTCGTCCTTGGCGAGTACCTGTGGCGCGCCCTCGGCATCGCCGACCCCGGCGACGGAGATCTGCCGGTGCTCGACATCGTGACCACCGACCGGGAGCTCGCCGCGCTCCCCTGGCAGTGGCTCGCGCCCGGCAAGCTCCTGCTCGCCGACCGGGTGCACATCCGCGTCCACCAGCGCGCTCCCGCTCCGGTGCCCTGGAGCCTCAGCCCGTCGGCGCTCGTGCTGGAGCCCGACCCCGGATCGAGCACCGCGAGCACGGCGTGGTCCGCGGCGCTCCCGCGGGTCGCGGTCCGGGCCGAGAGCGACGCCGAGGCCTGGATGGCCGGGCTGGCCGGCCAGGATCTCGCGCACCTCGTCGTGGAGCAGGCGCGGGGCCGGACGTTGGAGATCGGCGCCGGCCGCACCCTGAACCTCGACCGGCTGTGCGCCGTCCTCCATGAGCACGGCCCGCGGCTGTTCGTGCTCGAAGGCCCGCCGTTGCTCGCCAATGTCGCGGCAGAGCTCGCCGCCCATTGCCGGGCGCTGTCCCACATCTCGTCGGAGCGGCCCGGGGAGGCCGGACCCACGCTCGGCCGGGCCATCTGGGGGAGCAACCTCTCGCTCGACGACGCGCATCACGCCCTCGCGCGGTCGCTCCCCTTGACGCAGGCCCCGCGAGCGTTCGGCGAGGCGCCGCCGCCCCGCATGGCCGCCGACGAGGACGCGCCCGAGGGCCGGTGGTACCTCTCCGACGCCTGGCGGGTGCGCCTCGACCGGCGCACGCAGACCCTCGTCGCGATCGGCGAGATGAAGCTGCAAGCCCGCCAGCTCCCGGCCGTGCCGGAGAAGCACCCCGGCGTCGTGTTGGTGTGGCACGGCCCGCCGGAGCGCGACCTGGGGCGTTTCCGGCTCCGGCTGGAGCAGGAGCTGCGCGAGGAGCGGATCCCCGCGGAGAGCCGGGCGGTGTCCTGGCCTCGCTTCCTCACCTGGCGTGAGGCGGCCGGGGTGCTGGCGGCGGCCGTGGGGGCGTCCTCCGAGGCCGGACTGCCCGCGGCGCTCGCGGCACGCGTGCCCGTGGGGGAGGCCCCCTACGGCGTGCTGCTCCTCACCTTCGAGATCGTGGGCGCCAACGTCCGCGACGCGGCGCGCCTCCAGGCGCCGGATCTCCTCGGCAAGGTGCTGAAAGGCTGGCGCGACCTCGTCCAGCGCCTGCCCGAGCGGGTGCTCCCCGTCCTCGGGATCCCCATCGCCACGTCCGACGCCACCCGACCGCTGATCGTGGAGCTGGCTGCCGCCGCCAAGAAGCTCCCGCCGGAGCTCCGGCCGCTGCGCCTGCTCGTGCTCGACGAGCTCCCCAACGTCGTCCACGACGACATCGTGACGCTCATCCGCGAGGAGGGCCTCATCGACGATGCCGACCTCTGGGACGACGTCGCCGACGAGATCCTCCACCGCACCGGCGGCGTCTACGACCGCGTGATCCGCGCCGTGGAGACCCTCCGGTGGGACTGGCCCAACCTCTACGCCGCCGCGAAGGAGCGCAAGTCGAGACGATGAGCTCGGTCCCCGCGAAGAAGATCCCCACCGTGGTCCTCCCCGAGGGCAAGGAGCCGGTCGCCCGTCCGGACGCATGGTTCGTCGGCCGTTCCGAGCGGTCGGCGTCCCGCGGCGAGGCGGAAGGCGCCAAGGCCTACGAGCTGCCCGAGCGCGCCCGCGTCGCGGTCGACACGGCGCTGGCGCTCGGCGAGCCCCTCCTCGTCACCGGCGCGCCGGGCACCGGCAAGACGACGCTCGCGTGGTACCTGGCGCGCATCCTGGGCGTGGGCGAGCCGTTCACGTTCCAGGTGCAGTCCACTTCGGTCGCGCGGGACCTGCGCTACCACTTCGACGAGCTGCGTCGCTTCCGGGATGCCTACCGGCCGCGCGAGGAGCTCGTCCCCGCCGCTGTCGCGGGCGGCGGCGAGGAGGAGCCGGGGGAGAGGCAGGAGAAGCCCGGCTCCCCGCTCGCGGAGCACCACCACACGCTGCACGAGGACGACCTCCGCTTCGCGGACGACGCGCGCGCCGCCTACCTGGAGCCCCGCGCGCTCTGGCTCGCGATGTCCAGGGGGCTGCGGGACGAGCGCCCCCAGGTGCTCCTCATCGACGAGATCGACAAGGCGCCGCGCGACTTCCCGAACGACCTCCTCCAGGACATCGACCAGCTGCGCTTCGCGGTGCCGGAGGTGGGCGGGATGCGCGTGCGGATGCCCGAGACGAAGCAGGACCTGCGGCCCGTCGTCGTCATCACCTCGAACGAGGAGCGCGAGCTCCCGGCGCCCTTCCTGCGGCGGTGCATCTGCCTCAACCTCGTGCTCGACACGTCCACCGTGCAGAAGGCGCTGGAGGCCCGGAAGGCCGAGCTGAAGCCGCCCTCCGAGACGTTCCTCGGCTTCGCGGCGCGGCGCTTCATGGAGGTGCGGGGGGCGGTGACGCGCCGGAAGCCCGGGACCGCCGAGGCGATCGTCTGGACGCGGGCGCTCCTCCTGCACGGCGTCCCCGAAGACGCCTTGCGCGAGGGCACCCCCGTCCGCGCGCTGCCGCTCCTCTCCTTCCTGGTGAAGGACCGCGACGAGCAGAAGACGCTGCTGCCGGAGGAGAAGGGGTAGGTGCGGGAGCTCCTCCTCGAGGGCTTCTACACCGAGCTGGAGCGCCGCTGGGCGCGCCTACCGGCGTCGGACCGGCCCGTCTTCGGCATCGAGGAGCGGCTCCGCTGCGAGCGCGCCGTCCGGCTCGGGGGCGGGTGGTCCCTCTTCCGTCTCCGCGAGGCGCTCCGCGCGTGCGTGGTGCGCAGCCGCGCGCAGGACACCGCGTTCGACGAGGCGTTCGAGGCGGCGTTCGGGAGCCACGACGAGGCGGAGCTGCACCGCGTGGAGGCGCCCGTCGTCGTGCAGCGGCCCCCTGGCGGGCGTGAGGGCAACGACCGGCGCGGGAAGGGGGCGAAGGCCCTGACGTCACGTCGTCGGCGCGGGGCGCTCCTGGCCGCGTTCCTGGCGACGGCCGTCGCGGTGCTGCTGGCGGTGCCGCCGTGGGAGGCGTCCGAGACGAAGACGGAGCCCACCGACGAGTCGAAGCCCGACGTGGGCACGCTCGCCACCGGCCAGGGCGGCGGATCGGAGAGCGGGGCGGGGACGGGCTCCGTGGAGCCGGAGCCGCCGGTGTCCGATCCGGTCGACCCCTTCGCGGCCTGGCGCGGCTGGCACAGCCCCACGCGGGTCGAGGCCACCTTCGAACCGACACCGGACCGCTACGCGCCGGTGGCGTGGGTCCTGCTCGGCGCGGCCGTCGCGCTCCTCGTCGCCGGCGCGGCCTGGTGGCGTCGGGTCGAGGGGGAGCGCCTCCCGCCGAAAGCACCGCCGTCGTTCGACCCGCAGGCGTCGCTCGTCCCGCTGCGCGTGGAGCGGCCCCTCCCGCGGCGCGAGTTGCTCGACCCGACGGCCGCGGACCGGCTCGCCGACGCCGTCGGCATCGTGCTCGACGCGCCCTTCCGCCCGGACCTCGACCTGCCGGCCACCCTGTCCGAGACGACCCGGCGCGCAGGTCTGCCGTCCCCGATCCTGCGGCCCGAGCGGCACCTCCAGCGGGTGGTGGTGCTCGGCCACACCGCGTGCACTGTCCGTCGCGAGCGGCCGGTGGACGTGGAGCTCGCCGAGAAGATCGAGGCCCGCGGTGTGCCGGTGGAGCACGCGGAGCTGCGCGCCGGCTCGCTCGAGGTGTTTCCGCGCGTCGGCACGCCGAGCTCGCTCGACCGCCTCCACCAGAACGACGCCGCCGCCATCGTGCTCGTGGTCGCCGCGCCGGAGGTGCTCGACGCGGCGCTCGTGCGCGAGCTGAAGGCGTTCCAGCGCGTGGCGATCGTGGACCCCACGGATCGCGTGGCGGGGGCCGCGGCGCGCGGGCGGAGCCCGCTTCCGGTGTTCTGCGCGGATGCGCAAGGGTGGGGGGGCCTCGCCGCGTGGCTCCGCAAGGGGACGCCCCCGGCGGAGGGGGTGCGGGCGGGGCTGGATCTCCGGCCGCTGCCGGCGCGCGTGCTGGAGGCGCTCGGCGCGGGGCGGGAGCTGACCGCGGCCGAGGAGCGCGAGCTGACGCGCGCGCTCGGGGACGCGCTGGCCTGGGCCGCGGCGCTCGCCTGCTACCCGCTCGCGGTGGACCCGGGGCACGCGGAAGCCATCCGAGCCGCGCTCCCTGGGCTGGCGCGAGACGTGGGGGAGTCCGAGCTGGCCGCTCGCGTCGAGGCGCTGCCCCCGACGGCCATCGACCGCATCCGCGCCGTCGTGGGAACTCCGCCCGGGGGCCCGATCGTGCTCCCGGAGCCGCTGCGGGTGTGGTTGTGGCGGCGCGTGCTCCAGGCGCGGTGGCCGGCGCTGCACACGGCGCTGCTCGACCAGCACGTCGCGACGTTGAAGGCCGTGGAGGTCGGGCCGGGCTCCCAGGCGGCGCACGACCGGGCGCTCGGGCTCGCCGTGCTCGAGTGGTGGCGCGCGATGGCGAGCGGGGACCCGGCCCGGAAGCGCGAAGCGGCGCGGGCGCTACGCGACGCCCGGGGCTCCGAGCGCGTGGGCGCCGACGTCGTGGCGTGGCGGGACACGTTGCTGCCGCCGCCCACGGGGCAGGACGACGCGGAGACCCGTCGCTGGGTGCAGGCCGCGTGGCAGGACGGCGAGTGGGAGCCTTGGACCGCGGGGCGGCGCGGTGCGCGGTTGGTGTTGCCGTTGGCGGTGCTGGGGTTGGTCGGGGGCGCGCTGGGTTGGCAGGGGCGGGAGCGTCCCGACGAGATCGTCGTCGAGATGGAGGGCGGGGACACCGAGAGCTGGACCGCGTGGTGGGCGGACGACGCGCTGACCGTGCGGGACGGGCCGTTCACCTACGCGGGGCTGGTCCCGCGGCCGCCGGCAAACGTGTCGGGGACGATCCGGCTTCGGCGGGTGCCGGTCGAGGCGGGGGAG
>CAYWGD010000103.1:0-25054 GCA_964457335.1 uncultured Enterobacteriaceae bacterium
ACGACGACTGGGACGACGACGACGACTGGGACCATCACCACGACTGGGATGACGATGACGACTGGGATGACGACGACGACTGGGATCGTCACCACGACTGACGCGGCGTAGCGCCCCCGGGGAGTCCGGAGGGGCTCCCCGGTCGCGCCGCGCTACGATCGGGGGATGCTGCTCCTGCTCGTCTCGGCGGCCCTCGCCGCGTCCCCGCTCCAGGTGACGGCCACGCCGGTGGCCCTCGCGCCCATGACCGTCGACGGGAACGGCGACGGCATCCCCGACGGCTGGACGCAGGAGACCACGGTCGGCTCGATGGTGACCACGCGGTCGAAGGGCCCCGCCGGCGAGGTGGCCCGCGTGGCGTACACCGCTGGCACGAAGGCGAAGCTGTGCAGCCCGCGCACGCCCGTGTCGGCGGGCGCCACCATCGCGGTGTCCTCGGCGGTGCGCGGCGAGGCCTCGCTCGGCGACGTGACGGGGCTCCACCTCCACCTCGACGGCCCCAACGGCGTGCTCCACACCGCGCGGCGGCGCATCGAGCCGGGCGACATCGGCTGGGACCCGGTGGACATCCGCGCCACGGCGCCCGCGGGCACGGTGGGCGCGCGCGTGTGCCTCGAGGTCCAGATGGTGAAGGCCGACCGGCCCGGCGCGCTCCTGCTCGCGCCGCTCGTCGTCACCGAGGTGCAGGCGACCTCGCGCGCGTCCAAGCTGCCGCTCCGCCGGGTGGTGCTCGTGACCGTCGAGACGCTCCGGCGGGATCACGTGCACGCCTACGGCTACCCGCGCGCGACCACGCCCACCCTCGACGGGCTCATCGCCGGTGGCACGTCCTACGACCGCCACTGGGCGTCCGCGCCCTACACACACCCCTCGCTCGCCTCGCTGATCACCGGGCTCGTGCCCACGCGGCTCGGTTTCGTGGACAACATCCCCACCATCGGCGGGGAATTGCTCACGGCCGCGCAGCTGTTCGCGCGCGGGGGCTACGTGACCGCGGGCTTCAGCGTGCAGTACGTGTTGTCGAACCGCTACGGGCTCAACCGCGGCTTCCACTACTACCGCAACCACCCGAACGACGTGCCCGCGGCGGAGCTCACCAAGGAGATCCTGCCTTTCCTCGAATCCCACGCCGAGGACAACCTGTTTCTCTGGGTGCACTACTTCGACCCCCACGGGCCCTACCGGCCGCCCGCCGCCCACCGGCAGAAGTTCCAGGACGACGCAACCTGGCAGGCGGACACCCGGGTGCTGAAGCCGGGCACCGCGGCCGAGGGGAGCCCGGACATCCCGCCCTACGTCTACGACAAGGACAAGGTCGAGCGGCGCCACTACGTCGCCGGCTACGACGGGGACATCTCCTACTGGGACGAGGAGCTCGGGAAGCTCGTGCGCTTCGTCCAGTCGAAGGGCTGGCAGGACGACACGTTGTTCGTCGTCACCGCGGACCACGGCGAGAGCCTCGGCGACCACGGCCGCGCCTTCTGCCACGGCTCGCTCTACGAGCACGACCTGCACGTGCCGATGGTCACGTGGGGGCCGGGCCGCGTCGAGCCGGGCGCGCGGGTGGGCGCGGCCACGAGCCACGTGGACGTGCTCCCCACGCTGCTGGATTACGCGGGCCTGCCCGTCCCGGAGGGCCTGCACGGGGTGAGCCTCCGGGGTGTCACCGACCGTCGGCCCGGCGGCCTCCCCGCCGCGCTGGCCGTGGTCGGGCGCGGCGACAACCTGCGCTGGGCGGCGCGGGATGGGGACACCAAGCTGCTGCTCGACCGCTCGGGCCAGCTGGTCAGCGCCTGGGACCTCGCGGCCGACCCCGGCGAGACGCGCGGCCTGGTCGGCGTCGCCTCGAAGGAGGCCCGGGTGCTCCTGAAGAACGTGCAGGGCTGGCTCGGCACCGGCGCCTGGGCCCCGCCCGAGACCCGGCAGCAGGCGCTCGACGACGAGGACATCGCGCGGCTGAGGGAGCTCGGGTACGTGGAGTAGGACACCACCAGCGTCACGCCCGAACGAGACCTGTAAGTGTCCGTTCCTCGATCCGCGTTATCCAATCGAACCGGAGACCCGCTGGCGATGCACTGGATCGTTCGCGTCCCCAGCCGGCCCGGCAGCGGTGGAGACACCCACGAGGAGTACGGCATCATCGAGGCGGCCACCGAGGCGCTCGCCGTGAAGTTCGCGGCGCCGATCGTCCGGTGGGACGTCGGGCGACTCCAGGCGTCGCCGTGCGAGGATCCGTCGAATTGGGCGACCGTCGCGGACCGCACGCGGCACGACGCGCTGAAACGGATGTCACCTTCCCTGCTGAACCGGAAGGACCGGGAGCTCCTGGCGCGGGTCGCCGGTTTGCGCCCGCTCCGGCGCCCATGACGGGGGCGGATCCAGCGCCACCAATTCGGCGCGGCAGCGTCACAAATCGGCTATGACCGTCGGATGTCGTCCTTCGTTCACCTCCGGGCGCGCTCGACGTACGTGCGCAGACACGCCCGTACGTTCCTGCCCCACCTCACGCCGCGGAAGGTGGCGAACGCGCTGCTCTGCGAGGCGGAGTTCCGCCTGCGGCGCGCGCGCCCGTGGAGCAACCCGCCCTTCATCAAGATCGAGGCGACGCCGCTCTGCCAGCTGCGCTGCCCGACCTGCCTGCAGGCGAAGGAGGAGTTCCGGTCGACGCTCGACGCGGGGATGCAGCTCACGGTCGAGCGCCTCGCGGCCATCGTCGAGCCGATGGCGCCCACGCTCCTCGGCGTCAGCCTGAGCTACTCGGGCGAGCCGCTGCTCAACCGCCGGATCTCCGAGATCATCCGGTATCTGCACGCGCGCAACATCGCGGTGAGCTTCCCGACCAACCTTTCGTTGGTGCTCTCCCGTGACGAGGTCGACGCGCTCGTGCTCTCCGGCCTGGACGCGCTGATGGTGTCCCTCGACGGTGCGTCGGAGGCCACCTACCGCCAATACCGGCGGGGTGGCAATTTCGATCGCGTCACATCCAACGTGCGCGCGTTCGCCGACGCGAAACGACGCCTGGGCCGTTCCAACCCCACGTTGACCTGGAAGTTCGTGGTCTTCGACCACAACCGGCACGAGATCGAGCTCGTCCGCACGACGTACCGCGAGCGCGGCTTCGACGCGTTCGAGCTCGTCGCCAACCACGGGGACGACGCCGACGCGCAGCGGGACGCGCGCACCGACAGCCTGCGCAAGAAGGTGGCCTGCTACTGGCCCTGGAGCACCATGGTGATCCGATGGGACGGCTCGGTCCAACCCTGCTGCGAGAACACGTCCATCCGCGTCGGGAACGCGGCGGTCGCAGGCGCCCGGGAGGCCTGGCGGGGCCCGGGCTACGTGGCGCTGCGCGAGGGGTTCGCGCGCGACGGGTATGGGAGCCGGATGCACGCGGATTGCGCCGCCTGCCTCGCCGGAGAGCCGTTCCCCGCGGGGTGATCGGCGGCCGCGATCACGAAGAGACCGTCGGATCTCCCAGCCCCACCACCGCCCCGATCACCGCACCCGAGAGGCAGGCCACGGCGTTCACCGCCAGGACGGCGACGAAGAGCTTGCTCGCGAGCCCCCATGGGCTCGTCGACGCACGGGGGCCCGCCGCCCGCCACACCGGGATCGAGGCCGCGCCCAGCGCGAGGGCGAGGCCGAGGCCGAACCCGACGTCGCCGGGCTCCCGGACGCCCGCGAAGACGGGCTGCGCGTGGCCGATGCCGCGCATCCACGCCGCGGAGGCGAGCAGCGCGCCGAGGCTGACAAGGGTGTAGGCGAGGAAGGTCGCCACGCCGAGGAGCACCGCCCCTCGGGCATGGTCCACGACGAGGGTGGGATCCCGGCGCCCGGCGCGGTGGAGGACGATCGTCGCGACGACCGTCGTGGCCAGCAGACCGGCGTGCGGCCCCCCCGACCGCAGCACCGCCAGCGCGACCATCACCGGCGCCAGGCGCTCCGAATGGAACGGGGCCAACCCGCTCACGAACTGCCAGGTGAGCACCAGGCCCACCCAGGCCCCCCAGACCGGCGCGACGACGAGCGCGGCCCGGAGGGCCGGTAGGTAGGGGCCGACGCGGCGCATCCCGGGCATGCGCAGGCCTAACGCTCGCCCGCGACATCCGGAACCACCGAGGCCCCCCCCCGGCACCGACGCCGCCGCAGCGCGGAGCGGCTGCCCAGCTGACGACGCACCGCCGCGCCCCCGTTTGACGGACGCGCCCCTGCTCCTAGGTTGGCTCATGGCCCGCGTCATCTGGAAGGGACACATCAGCTTCGGCCTCGTGCAGATCCCCGTGGGGCTCTACCCGGCCACGAGCGACAGCGACCTGGACATGCACCTCGTGGACCGGCGGGACATGGCGCCCGTCGGGTACAAACGTGTCAACAAGCGCACGGGGGAGGAGGTCCCGTCCGAGGAGATCGCCAAGGCGGTCGAGGCGGCCGAGGGCGCCTGGGTGTTGCTCGAGGACGAGGAGATCGCGGCGGCGGCCGCGGAGTCGACGAAGCGCATCGACATCGTGGCGTTCGTGGACGCGGAGGACCTCGATCCGCGCTGGTTCGTGCGCCCCTACTACGTGGCGCCCGAGAAGCGCACGGCCAAGGCCTACGCGCTGCTACGCGAGACGCTGCGGCGGAGCGGCAAGATCGGCATCGCCAAGGTCGTGCTGCGGACGCGGCAGTACCTCGCCGCGCTGATCGTGCGCGGGGACATCCTGGTGCTCGAGCTGTTGCGCTACGCCGAGGAGATCCGCGACCCCACGGAGTTCGAGGTGCCGAAGAGCGACCTCGCGGCGCTGGGGGTGGGCGACAAGGAGCTCAAGATGGCCGAGCTCCTCGTGGCGTCGCTCGAGGAGGACTGGAACCCGACGCAGTACCACGACGAGTTCCGGGAGCAGCTCGAGCGCATCATCGACGAGAAGGCGCGCACCGGCCACGTGTCGGCACGCCCCACGGAGGAGGCGCCCACCGCCGAGCCCGTCGACATCATGGCGCTCCTGCAGCGGAGCCTCGAGGCGCTCGGCAGCGAGGAGGCGGCCGAGGGCCAGAAGGCGAAGGCCCGCGCCGCCGCGGCCCCCGACGAGCCACCCGCGCCGGCGCCCGCCGAGGAGGAGGCCGCCGAGGCCCCGAAGCCGCGCGCCCGCAAGCGGAAGAAGGAGGAGGTGTAGGTGGGGCTGACCCGCTACCGGGAGAAGCGCGACTTCACCCGCACGCCGGAGCCCGCCCCCGCGCCCCCCACGCCGCACGCCGGCCTCCGCTTCGTGGTCCAGAAGCACGACGCGAGCCGGCTCCACTTCGACTTCCGCCTGGAGCTCGACGGCGTGCTCAAGAGCTGGGCGGTGCCCAAGGGGCCGAGCCTCGACCCAGGTGACAAGCGGCTCGCCGTGCACGTCGAGGACCACCCCCTCGAGTACGGGGACTTCGAGGGCGTGATCCCCGCCGGCGAGTACGGCGGCGGGTCGGTGATGCTCTGGGACGAGGGCACGTGGACGCCCGTGGAGGACCCCCACGCCGGCTACGAGCGGGGCAGGCTGAAGGTGCGCCTGGACGGCCACCGCCTGCGCGGCGGGTGGACGCTCGCCCGCACGCGCGCCCGCCAGGAGGGCCAGGACACCTGGCTCCTGATCAAGGAGACCGACGCGACCGCCGCCACGCCGGGCACGCGGCTCGTGGACACGCGGCTCACCAGCATCCGCACGCGGCGCACGATGGAGGAGATCGCGGACGAGCGCGAGGCCGCGGTCCCGGACGCCCCCGAGGGTCCCCTCCCCGGCTTCGTCCCGCCCACGTTGTGCACGCTCGTGGACCACGCGCCGGCGGGGCCCGGCTGGGCACACGAGATCAAGCTCGACGGCTACCGGGCGCTGGTGCGCGTGGAGGAGCGGTCGGCGCGGGTCTACACCCGGTCCGGCCACGACTGGAGCGCGCGCTTTCCCGGGGTGGTCGCGGCGGCGGCCACGCTCCCGGCCCGGTCGGCGCTCCTGGACGGCGAGATCGTCGCGCTGGACGCCGAGGGGCGGTCGAGCTTCGGTTCCTTGGTGGAGGCGCTGGAGCTCCGCCGGGGGGCGGGGCTCACCTGGTTCGGGTTCGACCTCCTCCACCTCGACGGGCGCGACCTCCGCGGGCTCCCGTTGCACGCGCGGAAGGCGGCGCTCGCGACGCTCTTGGAGGACGCCTTCCCCGCGGTCCGGTACCTCGCGCACGTGGAGGGCACAGGGCCCGCGTTCCACCGGGCGGTGTGCGCGCACGCGCTCGAAGGCACGGTCTCGAAGCGCCTGGACTCGCCCTACCGCTCCGGGCGCGGCAAGGCCTGGACGAAGGTGCGCTGCGGCCGGCGCCAGGAGCTCGTGATCGTGGGCTGGACCGAGCCCGCGGGCGCCCGCACCGCCTTCGGGGCGCTGCTCCTGGGCTACCGCGAGGGCGACGGGTGGCGCTACGCCGGCCGCGTCGGCACGGGCTTCGACGAGGCCACGCTGAAGGCGCTGCACGCCCGCCTCTCGTCGATGGCGCGGAAGACCCCGCCGGTGGGCGACCCGCCGACGGGGACGGAGGCGCGCGGCTGCCACTGGGTCGAGCCGCGGCTCGTCTGCGAGGTCCGGTACACGGAGTGGACGCCCTACGGCCGGCTCCGCCACCCCGTGTTCCTCGGGCTCCGCGAGGACAAGGACCCCACCGAGGTGACGCGCGAGGCGCCGCCGCTCCACCAGGTGCCGCGCGAGGCGGAGCCCGCCGCCGAGCTCCCCATCGCGGAGGCGCCGCCCCGGAAGCGCCGCGGGTCGCGCCAGCCGACGACGATGGTGGCCGGCGTGCCGCTCACCAACCCGGACCGGGTGTTCTGGCCCGACCCCCCGGTGACCAAGCGCGATCTCGCACGGTGGCTCGACGCGGTGTGCGACCGGATGCTCCCCGAGATCCGGCGGCGCCCGCTCACGCTCGTGCGCTGCCCGGACGGCCACGACGCGGGCTGCTTCTACCAGCGGCACCTCACGGAGGGCATGCCCGAGCCGACGCGGGGCGTGGTCGTGGAAGGGCACGGCGAGGGGCAGGCCTACCTGTGGGTCGAGCACCACGACGGGCTCGTGTCGCTCGCGCAGGTCGGCGCGCTCGAGATCCACCCCTGGGGGGCGCGCATCGACGACCTGGAGCGCCCCGACCGGCTGATCTTCGACCTCGACCCGGGGCCCGGCGTGGGCTGGGACGCGCTCGTGGAGGCCGCGGAGATGGTGCGCGCGCGGCTCGACGGCATCGGCCTCGCGAGCTTCGCGAAGCTCACCGGCGGCAAGGGCATCCACGTGGTGGTGCCGCTCCGGCCGCACGCGACGTGGGAGGCCGCGAAGCCCTTCTGCCGGGCGATCGCCGAGTCGCTCGCGCGCGCGGCCCCGGACCGGCTCACCGCGAAGATGGCGAAGGAGCGCCGGGAGAACCGGATCTACCTCGACTACCTCCGCAACGCGCAGACGAGCACGGCGGTCGCGGCGTGGTCCCCGCGCGCGCGGGCCGGCGCGCCCGTCGCGGTGCCCGTGCCCTGGAAGGCGCTCGCGGGGTGCGGCGCCGGCGACCACTTCCGGCTGCCGGAGGTGCTCGCCGCGCTGCCGCCCGATCCGTGGGGGCCGCTCGACGAGGTCGACCAGCGGCTCGACGCCGACGTGATCCGCCGGCTGGGGCGCGGGTGAGCGCCTCCCCGCGGTCCACGCGCGCCTCCCCGCTGAAGGTCGGCTGGCTCCTGCTCCGCGACGCGGTCACCGCCTTCGGGCGGGACGACGCCCCGCGCCACGGCGCCGCCCTCGCCTACTACGCGCTGTTCTCGGTCGCGCCGCTGCTCCTGCTCGCGACCTCGATCGCGGGGCTGCTCTACGACGAGGCCGCGGCGCGCGCCGAGGTCTCCGCGTGGCTCAACGACCTCGTCGGGCCGCAGGGCGCGGGCGCGGTGGAGGGGCTCCTGAACCGGGCGCTGCCGAAGGGCTCGGGGGTGGTCTCGACGGTCATCGGCATCCTGACCACGCTGCTCGGCGCGTCGTCGGTGTTCGTGCAGCTCCGCGGGAGCCTGAACCGCATCTGGGGCGTGCATCCGAAGCCCGGGCGGGGGCTCCTGGTGGCGGCCTGCGGGCGGGCGCTCGGCGCGGCGATGGTGCTCGTGACGGGCGCGCTCCTGCTCGCGTCGCTGGCGCTGGGGACGGCCGTACGCCTGGGCGGCGACGCGCTCGCGCGCTGGGTCGGCCTCGACCCGGAGAACCTCGACTTCACCGTCCCGCTGCTGTCCTTCCTGATCGTCACCGCCGCGTTCGCCGCGATCTTCAAGCTCCTGCCGTCGCTGCGGCTCGCGTGGAGCGACGTGATCGTGGGCGCCGTGATCACGGCGGTGCTCTTCACGATCGGCCGCGCGGCCATCGGGCTGTACCTCGCGCACACCGGCGTGAGCTCGGCCTATGGCGCCGCCGGCTCGCTCGTGGCGTTCCTCGTGTGGGTGTACGCGAGCGCCCAGATCCTGCTCTTCGGCGCCGAGCTCACGAAGTCGTGGGCGCAGCACGTCGGCTCGCGCCGGGGGAGCCTACCCGTAGGCCGCGGCGACGAGCGACGCCCCGGCGGCCGCCGCGAGGGGGATCACGAGGTTGTCGTCGAGGCCGGCGGTGAGGAGCTCGGCCAGCGCCCCCGCCACGGCGGCGGCGAGCGCGAGCACGACGATCTCCGGTAGGCCGAGCTCGGGGTAGTACACGCCGAGCGTCGCGACGGCGGCCGCCCCCGCGAAGGCCACGAACCCGAGCGAGCCCTCGAGCGAGCGCCCCGACGCGAGCCGCGTGCGCCCCCAGCGGCGCCCGACGAAGGCGGCAGCGGGATCGCCGACCCCGAGCACGATGACGGCGAGCGAGCACGCCATCGGCGACGCCGTGAGCGACAGGAAGAGCAGCGCGGTGACGTACCAGGTGGCCGAGTTCACGCGGTGGGCCTCGTGGGCGTGCGCGATGGGCCCGAACACCCACATGAGGAAGCGGTTCACCGCCGGCACGTAGCGGCGCCCGATCTCCATGCCCCAGGCGCACACGAAGAAGATCCCGGCGACCCACACCATCCTCTCGGGGGTGAGCACGTGCTGGATGAGGAGGAGGGCGAGCACCCCCGACAACGCATGGACGATGCTGCGGGTGTGGTTGGCGGGCCGGAAGCCGGGACGGTGCGCGGACAATGAACCTCCGCGCGCACGCTATCCGGGCCATGTCACGCCGCGGTCACCGGACGGGCGACGGCGCGCCCGCCTCTACTCCGTGACCACCACGAACGGGTGCGCGCCCGCGCCGGGACCCGCCTGGTCGGTCACGGTCACGGTCACGTCGCCGGGCTCGATGAAGTAGAGCGAGGGCACGCCCGCCGTGTGGGAGACCACCTCCTCGTTCACGTGCGTCACGTTCTCGGCGGGCACGACCGCCGACTCCGGGTCCGCGGACATCGTGCCCGCGAGGTCGCCGACGAGCCGCTCGCCGTCGGCGTCGAGCGGGATGGGGAGCCACGCGAGCTGGGTGCCCTCGAGCACCTGGGTGGGCCCCTCGCCCTCGATGGCCGCGAACTCCTCGGCCCAGGGCCCGCGGGTGTAGAGCGTGAGCTCGAGCGCGGAGGGCTGGTCGAACGAGAGCTGGATCCGGTCGAACAACTCCCCCTCGAGCTCCGCGACGAGCGTGTAGCTGCCCGGCTCGGACACCGTCACGCCGAACGACGGCGCGTCGGGGTGCTCCGCGTCGTCGTCGACCTCGCCCTGGTCGATCTCGACGCCGTCGTCCGGCTCCATGTGGTAGCGCACGTGGTCGGCGTTGTCGTCCGCCTGGCGTCGCCCGCGCTCGGTCAGGTCCACCAGGAAGTGTTGGGCGTGCCCGGTGACGATGTCCACCTCGGTGAGGTTCTCGGAGTCGAGGTACCAGTCGCTGACGAGGGTGAACGAGAGGTGGCCGAGCTCGCCGTTCGCGCCGACGCTGTCGACGGCGCAGCCGGCGAGGAGCGGGAGGAGGAGGGACAATCGCCGCATGGACGCTCCGGGGGTGCAACCGGTCGTGCACGTGGCGTGCCACCGCGCGGCGGGCGCGCACGGGCCCCCTCCACACGGAGGGGCGCCGCGTGATCGCCGGAGATCGCGGCGTGGACGTCGCGGTCGCCGGTCCGGTGCCCACAGAGGCGGAAGCTGTGGTATCGAGCGCGGCCGGAGGCACCCATGCTCACCCTTCTCCTGCTCGCCTGCGCGGGCGGCGCCGGCGACGACAAGACCCCCGGAGGGCCCGACGACACCGGGCCCGCCGACGACCAGGCCGCCTACGAGACCCTCGCGGCGGAGCTCGCGGGCTACCGCACCGCGTTCCTCGACGAGGAGGCCGACGAGCTCTGGGCCACGGGCAACAACCTGTTCTGGCTCGAGTTCCCCGGCTTCGATCCGGTGCTCCACCGGTGGGACGCCAACACCGATGTCTCGGTGGAGTACGGGTTCTCCATCGGGTCTGACACCTACAACTACCGGGCGAGCCGCCAGCTCGTCGTGACGGCCGAGGTCGACGGCGGCGACGTGGTGTACCACGCCTACGACGCCACGACGGAGAACACCGAGGTGGGCTCGGCGGAGTTCGAGGGTCCCACCGACGGGACGCGCTGGCACGCCTACGCGGTGGACGGCGAGAACGTGTACCTCGTCGTCGTGAGCTACGAGGAGACGGCGATGTACCGGTGGACGCCGCCGGGCCGCCCTTCGCGCCTCTGGAGCTTCGACGAGCTCGGCTACGAGCTCGGCGCGTTCCAGGACTTCGGCGTCGAGGACGGGACGATGGTGTTCCTCGAGGGCGGTCGCATCTGGCGCGCCGACGTGTCGAACGGCCACGGCGAGTGGCTCGGCAACGAGACGCAGGTGACCGGCTCGGTGTCCTTCGACACCACCGGCGTGATGTGGGCCGCCGGAGACGGCGCGCTGTACTACTTCGACATCGCGACGAGCGGGCCCGCGGTGAACGTGTCGGAGGCCATCAACACGGCGAGCTACGCGCTCAACCCCTCCTACGAGTCCGCGCACAAGGTGGTGGAGGACGGCTTCTGGCGCCGGGGCAGCGAGCTCGTGTACGAGGGGCTGAACGGTATCTGGTACTACCGGATGGACACCGGGGCCTTCGAGCCGATCATCCTCGAGCAGGACGACCCGGACGTCCGCGTCACCTGGCGCGATCCGGTCCTGCTCGAAAACGGCACGCTCTTCGTGACCGGCCTGGAGAGCGAGAGCGGGTCGGTCGGTGCCGACGGACCCGTCTGGCGCGTCGACCATCCCTCGTTGTAGGGGTTGTGTTTCGATCGGAGTTGTGAGTAGGGTGCGCGCGCTTCCCCTGGAGCCTTCCATGCGCCGTGCCATCCTCCTCTCGCTCGCCCTCCTCGTCCTCCCCGCCAACGCCAACGACCTGGGCCAGGGCATCCACGTCCGCCAGGTCGCCGCGCCGATCGAGCCGCTGACCGGCGTCAAGACGGTGGGCGTGGCCAAGGTCGAGGGCAACTGGACGGGCACCCTCCAGGACGAGATCGAGGAGGCGCTCAAGGACGCCGAGCGCAAGTACCCGGGCGACAGCCAGGGCGTCGCGCGCGCCGCGGGCGCGATGGGCGCGGCCGTGGCGGCCAGCGCCGCGTCGGCCCTCACGTTCGGGCTCGCGGCGGGCGCGACGCACAAGGCGGTGACCGAGGCCAACGAGAAGAAGCTCGAGGCCAAGATCCGCCGGATCGAGGACGGGCTCACCGTGACGCCCTACAAGTACGTGACCAGCGGCGCGGACGCGACGTTCGCCGCCAAGGTGACCGCCGACTCCGACGACAACCGCTACACCTCGACGGAGCGCCGCACCGAGAACGGCGTCAGCTACGACGCGACGATCTACTGCACCAAGCGCACCGTGTCGGTCACGGTGGACTGGTCGGTGGTCGACAAGTCGGGCAAGGCGCTGGTCACCAAGTCCAACACGTTCAACGCCTCGCGCAACGCCTGCGAGGCGGCGGTGGCGAACATCCCGCCCGCCAAGGACATCGCCGCCGAGGCGCTCGTGGGCGCCGGCTACGCGATGGTGAACTCCGTGCTCCCCGGCTGGCGCGACCACCGCGTGGACCTCGACTCCCACAAGTCGGTGACCGACGCGATCAAGGACGTGAAGGCCGGCGATCTCAAGAGCGCGCTCTGCAAGGTGCACACCGCCACCGAGACCGAGGCCAAGAGCAACGTGCCCCTCTACGACCAGGGGGCGCTGCTCGAGTCGCTCGGCTACCTCGACGACGCGATCGAGAGCTACGACGCCGCCGACGCGATGAAGAAGCACAAGGGCGCGCAGAAGGGCAAGGAGCGCGTCGAGGCCCGCAAGGAGGAGATCAAGAAGCTCGAGTCGAGCTTCGGGATGACCTACAAGGTCGGCAAGGTCGACTGGGGCACCTGCTCCTAGGCCGCGTCCGCTCCCGAGGCAGGACACACGCAAGCTTGGGCGTGAGGGGGCCAGCCCCCTCGCGCCCGCTTGCTAGCTGAGGGCGCGCCCCGCGTCCGGGCGCCCGGGCGTGGGCTCGTAGCAGGCGCGCGACCGGTCGCAGCCCTCCGGCGTGACGAGCTCGTCGTCGGGGCCCGAGGTCCGGCACGTGCGGTTGCAGCTGAACGGCACGCCGGCGCCGAGCATCGAGCGCAGGAGCTCCTCGTCGGTGCGGAAGGACAGGCCGTAGCGCTCCTTCCAGCGCAGGTGACGGCAGAGGTCGACGCTCACTTCACACCTCCGGAGCGGGGGGCGACGGGCTCGGGCGCGGCGGCCGAAACGGCGGGCGCGGGGAGCGCGGCGGCCGGCGTGGCCTTGCGGGCGTCGGCCAGCGTGTCGAGCAGGGTCGGCACGACGAGGCGCGCGCGCCAGGCGGTCGCCTTCGGCCCGCTCCGCGCGCGCGCGTCCACGGCGCGCAGGGCGGACTCGGCGTCCGCGTCCACGGAGAGCCCGGTGAGCGCCGCCTCGACCTCGGCGAGCCGGAGCGGGCGGTTGGCGACCCCGCCGACCGCGACGCGCGGGCGCACGATGCGGCCGCCCTCTTCTTCGTACTGCACGTAGGCCTCGACGAGCGGCCACTCGGCGCGCGAGCGCTGGATGGTGCGGCGGTAGGCGGCCCGCGCGCCGACGGCCGGGGGCGGGATGACGACGTGCGTCAGCACCGCGCCCGCGGGGAGCGCGTGGGTCCGCCGGGGATCGGTCCCCTCCCCCAGGAGCTCCGGCATCGTGCGCGCCGGCGCCCCCTCGATCTCGACGGTGGCGTCGAGCGCGAGGAGCGCGACCGCCATCGTGGACGGGTGGGGCGCGATGCACGCGCCGAGGTCGTAGCAGGCGTGGTGGAGCGCGTCGCCCTCGCGCGCGAGGCAGCGGCTGCCGCCCTTCTTGAGGCACTGTGACGCGGGGTCGCGGAAGTACCAGCAGCGCACGTCCTGGAGCAGGCTGCCGCCGAGGGTCGCGACGGCGCGCACCTGGGGCGTGGCGAGCCCGCCGGCGGTGGCGGCGAGCCCCGGCCAGGACGCGCGCACGAGCGGGTGCTCGGCGAGCGCGGCGAGGCGGACGCGGGCGCCGATGCGGAGGCCGCCCTCGACGGCGGCGATCTCGTCGAGGCCGCCCACGTCGCGCAGATCCACGGTGGGGCCGCGCCGGAGGCCGCGGTGGCGCAGGTCCGCGAGGTCGGTGCCGCCCGCGCGCAGGACGGCGTCGGGGCGCCCGGCGAGGAGCGCCGCGGCTTCGGCCGCGGTGGTGGGGAGCGCGATCACGCGAGCACCTCCGTGAGCAGGTCGGGGCGGAGCGGGAGCCGCTTCGGGCGGAAGCCCGTCGCGTGGTAGAGCGCGTTGCCGAGGCTGGCGGCGACCGGCACGGTGGCGAGCTCGGAGAGCCCGATGCCGCCGCCGAGCACGCCCTCGAAACCCTCCTCGTCGAAGTGGACCTCCATCTCCGGCACGTCCCCGAGGCCGGCGATGCGGTAGGTCTCGAGGTCGGACGTGAGCGTGCGGCCCGAGCCCGGGTCGAGCCGGCGGTCCTCGTAGAGCGCGTAGCTGACGCCCTGCACGATCGCGCCCTCGACCTGGGTGCGGGCGATCGGCGGGACGTGGATGCGGCCGACGTTGATGCCCGTCCAGCTCCGCGTGGCGCGCACGACGCCGGTGCGCGTGTCGACCTCCACCTCCGAGAGCTGGACCGACGCGGGCGTGGACTTGAAGAAGTGCATGCCCCCGATGGCGAACGGCAGGTAGTAGCCGCCCGGATCGCGGCGGCGCCGCCCGGTGACCGTGATCGGCGGGCTGGCGGCGAGCAGGTCCGCCCAGGACGCGAAGCCGCCCGCGTGCTTCACCCCGCCGGGCGCGACGGCGACCTCGCGGTAGCCGAGGCGGTCCTCCGCGACCTGGACCAGGGCCTCCTGGAGGCCGCGCGCGGCCTCCTCGGCGGCGGGGGCGATGGAGGTGGCCGTGCGGCTCCCGCCCGAGAACGGGCCGATGGGGTCGGCGGAGTCCCCGAAGCGGACCTTCACGTCGCCGGGCTCCATCCCGAGCGTGCTCGCGACCGCCCAGGCGACCACGGAGCGCGAGCCGTTGCCCATGTCCTGGCAGGCGGACGCCGCGACGATGCCCTCGCGGGAGGCCTCGATGCGCACCTCCACGCCGGTCTGCACGAGCGGGAGCCACACGCCGATGGCGATGCCGACGCCGCGGCGGTGGCGGCCCTTGTCCGCCCCGGCCGCGCGCGCGCGATCGCGCCAGGCGGGGATCGTCTCGACCCAGTCGTAGAGCCGCTGCCGACCGGGGTGCGGCGTCCAGCGACGGCGCACGGTCACGGGGTCCTCGCCGCGGGCCCACGCGAGCGCGTCCACGGCCTGCTCCAGCGCCCACACGAACGCCGGGCCGCCCGGCCCGCGCATCGGCTTGACCGGGGGCGCGTTCGTCAACACGTCGTAGTCGACGAGGTCCTTGTAGGGCGTGTCGTAGACGATGCGCGCGAGGTTGGCGGCCACGGAGCCGACCGAGACGCCGCCGTCGTTGTACCCGACGCCGCGGAGGCCCGCGAGCGAGCCGTCCACGTGCGCGCCGAGCGCGATCTCGAGCTCCACACCGGGGCGGAGCGCGGCCACGGCGAGCTCCTCGGCGCGATCGAACACCACGCGCACCGGCGCGCCGGCGGCCTTCGCGAGGTCGCAGGCGACCAGGACCTCCATCTGCATGCCGCCCTTCGCGCCGAAGCCGCCGCCCACGTAGGGCGCGTGGACGCGCGCCTGGCTGTGCGCGAGGCCGTAGTGCTCGGCGAGGTCGACGGAGAGGTCGTAGACGCTCTGGGTGGACGCCCACACCTCGAGCCCCGAGGCCGACCACCGCGCGACGGCGGCGTGGGGCTCGAGCGCCGTGTGGCACTGCGTCTGCGCCACGTAGGTCGCCTCGACCACGTTGCCGGCGGCGCGCGCGGCCGCGAGCTGGTCGTCCACCTTCCCGGCGCGCGCGAAGGGCAGCTGCACGGGCCCGCGGAGGTTGCCCGCGAGCCCACCCGGAAGCACCGCGCCCTCGGCGGACGACGGCGCGCCCCCGAGCGTCTTCTTGTCCGGGAACACCCGCGGCGCGTCGGCCGCGCGGGCCGCCGCCATCCCGACGACCGGCGCCAGCGGCTCCCACACGACGGTCGCCCCCTCCAGCGCCGCGAGCGCGGTCGCCCCGTCCTTCGCGGCCACCGCGACGACCTCCTGGCCCGCGAAGCGCGCCTTGCCGCCCGTCGCGAGGTACGGGACGACCGCCACGACACCCGGGACCTTGCGGAGCGCGTCGAGGTCGAGCGCCTGTAGGATCGCGTGCGCGTGCGGGCTCCGGAGGATCACGCCCTCGAGCTGGCCGTCGAGCTTCACGTCGGTGGTGTACGTCGCGCGGCCGGTCACCTTCTCCACGGCGTCGACGCGCGGCCCGGCGGCGCCCGGGGCGTCGTCGAAGTCGCCGGCGCACGCGCGCGCGACCGCGGCGAGGATGCGCGGGTGGGCCCCGCAGCGGCACAGGTGCCCTTCGAGCGCGTCGGCGACCTCCGGCGCGGAGGGGCGCGTGGCCCCGTTCGCGGCCCGCCAGCGGTCGTAGAACGCGACCGCCTCGACCACGAAGCCGGGCGTGCAGTAGCCGCACTGGAGCGCGTCCTCCGCCACGAAGGCGCGCTGGACGGGGTGGAGCTCCGCGCCGCCGACCGCCTCGATCGTCGTGACGGCGCGGCCGTGCAGCGCGACGGCGGGCAGCACGCAGCTCGCCTGGGGCGTCCCGTCGACCAGGACGGTGCAGGCGCCGCAGGCGCCGTGCCCGCAGCCGCGCTTGGAGCCCGTGAGGCCGAGCCGCTCGCGGACCACGTCGAGCGCCGCGTCCTCGGCCCCGAGGTCGAGCCGGTAGGCCTTGCCGTTGACGGTCAGCTCGACGGGGACGGTGTCGACGAAGCCGGCGGGCGCCGGGGCGGCCGGCGCGGGCGGCGCGGCCCCCGGGGCCACGCTCTCCGCGTGGACCCGCGGGGCGATGAGCGCGGCGCCGAACGCGCCGATGCCGCCGCGGAGAAAGCCGCGCCGGCTGGGGGAATCGGACATCCAACCCTCGGTACGGGGGGACGGCTAAGCCGGCGGTGCATTCGTGGCGAGGCCCAAGCGCGGGGGGTTTTTCCGTGCCCGGCGCGAAGCCTTCGGCCACGCGCTCCCCCCGAGCGGAGAGGGACCCCCTCCACCGTACGAGGGGGGGCGTTGCGGGGGGGCCTCGCCCCCCCGCCCCAAGAAGAGCCCGGCTCAATAGACGGGCGGATCACTCGCCGGGAAGCTCTCCTTCGAGCCCTCCTCCACGCCTTCGTCCGCGCAGGGCTCCTGCGGCGGGCGCTGGGCCCCGGCGGGCACGGCGCCGGACGCCGGCTGGAGGCCCGCGCCGAGCAGCTGGCGGAGCACGTACGGGAGGATGCCGCCGTTCTGGAAGTAGAGCACCTCGACGGGCGTGTCGATGCGGACCGCGGCCACGAAGGCGACCTCCTCGCCGTTCGCGCGGCGCGCGACCACGTGGACCGTGCCGCCGGGCGCCGCGACGGACGCCGCGAGCCCCCGGAGCGACCAGGTCTCGGTGCCGTCGAGCCCGAGCGAGGCGGCGGTCTCCCCCTGCGGGAACTCGAGCGGCAACACGCCCATCCCGACGAGGTTGGACCGGTGGATGCGCTCGTAGCTCTCCGCGATCACCGCCCGCACGCCGAGGAGCGCGGTGCCCTTGGCGGCCCAGTCGCGGCTCGACCCGGAGCCGTAGTCGCGCCCGGCCAGCACCAGGAGCGGCGTCCCGTCGACCCGGTAGCGCTCGGCGGCGTCGAAGATGGGCAACACGTCGCCGCTCGGCAGGTGCTTCGTCCAGCCGCCCTCCACGCCCGGGACGAGCCGGTTGCGCAGGCGGCCGCTCGCGAAGGTGCCGCGGAGCATGACCTCGTGGTTGCCGCGGCGGGAGCCGTAGGAGTTGAAGTCGAGCTCGGCGACCCCGTGCTGGGCGAGCCACTTGCCCGCGGGCGAGCCGGGCCTGATGGCGCCCGCCGGCGAGATGTGGTCGGTGGTGACGCTGTCGCCGAGGGACACGAGCACGCGCGCGTCCACGATGTCGGGGACCCTTGTGGCGGCGTCGCGGACCATCCCTTCGAACCAGGGCGGGCGGCGCACGTAGGTCGAGGCGGGCTCCCAGACGAAGCTGTCGCCCCGGGGCACGTCGAGCTGGCTCCAGCGGGGCTCTTCCGGCTGTCCTTCCGCGTAGTTGCGTCGGTACATCTCGGCCACGATGCAGCGCGCCACGAGCTCCTGGATCTCCTTCTGCGCGGGCCAGATGTCGCGCAGGAAGACCGGGTTCCCAGCGGTGTCGAGCCCGAGCGGATCGCGCTCGAAGTCGTGGTCGATGCGGCCGGCGAGCGCGTAGGCGACCACGAGCGGCGGCGACGCGAGGTAGTTCGCGCGCACCTCCGCGTGGATCCGGCCCTCGAAGTTGCGGTTCCCCGAGAGCACCGCGACGGCCACGAGCCCGCCCTGCGCGATGGCGTCCGACACGTCGGGCGGCAGCGGCCCCGAGTTGCCGATGCACGTGGTGCAGCCGTAGCCGACCACGTGGAAGCCGAGGGACTCGAGCGCGGGGAGGAGCCCGGCGCGCGCGTAGTAGGCCGTCACGACCTTGGAGCCCGGCGCCAGCGAGGTCTTCACCCAGGGCTTGCGCGTGAGGCCCCGGGCGGCGGCGTTCCGCGCGAGGAGCCCGGCGGCCATCATCACCGAGGGGTTCGAGGTGTTCGTGCAGCTCGTGATGGCGGCGATGACGACGGAGCCGTGGTCGATGGGCAGGGACGCCGCCGGCGCGAGCGGGCGCTCGTCCGGGAGCAGCCCCGGGAGCGCGTCGCGGAAGGAGCGGCCGGCGTCGGAGAGGCGCACCCGGTCCTGCGGGCGGCGGGGGCCGGCGAGGCTCGGCTCGATGCTGGTGAGGTCGAGCGTGAGCACCTCGGAGAAGAGCGGCTCGGGCGCGTCCGGCGTCCAGAAGAGCCCCTGCTCCTTCATGTAGGCCTCGACGAGCGCCACGCGCTCGCGCTCGCGGCCGGTGAGGCGCAAGTACTCGAGCGTCACCGCGTCGGGCGGGAAGATCGCGCAGGTGGCGCCGTACTCCGGCGACATGTTGCCGATGGTGGCGCGGTCCGCGAGCGGGAGCCGGCCGATGCCCTCGCCGAAGAACTCCACGAAGGCGCCGACGACGCCGTGCTTCCGGAGCGTCTCGGTCACGTGCAGGACGAGGTCGGTCGCGGTCACGCCCTCGCGCAGCGCCCCGACGAGCCGCACCCCCACGACCCGCGGCACGAGCAGCGAGAGCGGCTGGCCCAGCATGACGGCCTCGGCCTCGATGCCGCCCACGCCCCAGCCGAGCACCCCGAGGCCGTTGACCATCGGCGTGTGCGAGTCGGTGCCGACGAGCGTGTCCGGGTAGGCCACCGGGGTGCCCCCCGCGCGGTCGTCCGCGAAGACGACGCGCGCGAGGTGCTCGAGGTTCACCTGGTGGACGATGCCCGTGTTCGGCGGGGTCACCCGGAGGTTGTCGAAGGCCCTCTGCCCCCAGCGCAAGAAGGCGTAACGCTCGCGGTTGCGCGCGTAGTCGAGGGCCTCGTTCCGCGCGAAGGCGTCGGCGCTCCCGAAGGCGTCGACCTGGATCGAGTGGTCGACGACGAGCTCCACGGGCGTCTGCGGGTCGACCCGCAGGGCGTCGCCGCCCATCGCCACCATCGCGTCGCGCATGGCGGCGAGGTCGACGAGCGCGGGCACGCCCGTGAAGTCCTGCAACACGACGCGGGCGGGCGTGAACGCGATCTCGCGCGAGGAGCGGGCGGTCGGCGACCAGCGCGCGAGCGCGGCCACGTCGTCCGCGGTGACGGTGACGCCGTCCTCGTGGCGCAGGAGGTTCTCGAGGAGGATGCGGAGCGAGTACGGCAGGCGCGAAACCGCGAAGCCCTGCCGCTCCAAGAGCGGCAGCGAGCTGATCTCGTAGGTGCGGTCGCCCACCCGGAGCGGCGCGCGGGTGCCGTAGGTGTCCATCGTGTTCCCTTCGTTGGAACCGGACATCTACGCACCCCCGCCGGGGTGGCGACCGGTGGCTCGTGGGAGCTACTCGGCCACGACCGCGAGGGTCACGTGCGCGACGAACCAGTCCGGACACGTGCCGCCCTCGGACGGAGCGGCCTGCTCGTAGCCGCCGTGCACCACGCGCGCCGCGCCGATGGCGGCGGACTCGCCGTAGCGGACGTTCGCCGTGTCGTCGCCGAACATGACGTTGAGGTCGTACTTCGAAAAAACGCCGCAGCCGTCGTCCTCGGTGCAGCGGACCTGGCTCTCGGAGGCGTCGAGGTCGTCGGGCAGGTCGTCGCGGTTGCCGCCCGTGGCGACCAGCGCGACGAGCGTGCCGTCCTCCTCGACCCGCACGCTGCCGCGGTCGGGGCCGAACTCGCCGAAGGTGAAGTCGGCGAGCAGGGACACCGCGTCGCCCTCGGCGAGGACCGCGCCCTCGTACTGGGGCACCTGGATGCCCACGACGTAGCGGGCGCCCGCGGCGCTCTCGACCTCGACGACGAGCCCCTCCTGGAAGGTGTCGTTGCCGACGTCGACGAGGCAGGCGTCGGGGCGGCCGCCCGTCGAGACCGACACGACGGTGCCGTCGACGGCCATCTCGAGGGTGCCGTAGCCGGGCCAGTCGAGCCCGTCGCCGCCGAAGCAGGCGACGACCGGCGGGGGGACGAGATCGGCGCAGCCGTCCTTGGTCGGGAGGGTGGCGCAGGCGGAGAGGAGGAGGAGGAGGAGTTGCATGGCAACCGCATTAGCAAGCGCGGGGCCAGCGGGCGGTCCCCTGTCGGGAGGGGCGTCCAACGCGGATCAGGCGAGCAGGGCCGCCTCGATCATGCGCGCGGCCGCGGCGCGGAGATCCGGGTCGCGCAGGAGCGCGGGGCGCTCCACCGCCGCGGCGTTGAGCACCCCGCGGAGCGCGCGGGTGGCGGCGAACAGCGCGACCTCCAGCCGCGCGGGGTCGCGCAGCTCGGGCCGGAGCACCTCCGGGTCGGACAACAGCAGCGCCGCGACGCTCGCCGAGGCGCCCTGGACCATCTCCCGCGCCCGCTGCTCCCGCTCGAGCGCGGGCAGGAGCGGCAGGAGCTTCGCGAGCCAGGGCGCGACGGTCGCCTGCCGGTCCACGAAGGCGTCGATCACGGCGTGGAGTCGCTCGCGCGGGGGCGCGCCCGTCATCCCGGCGAGGAGCGCCGCGACGGCCGCGCGGTCGTCCTCGAGGCGCGCGTCGATCAGCGCCGCGACGACGGCGTCGCGGTCGGGGAAGTACTGGTAGAGCGAGCCGATGCTCACGCCGGCCACCTTCGCGACGTGGTTCGTGGTGAGCGCGTCGGGGCCGTCCGTGGCCAGAATGCGAGCGGCGGCCTCCAGGATGGCGCGCACGGTCTCGCGGGACCGCCCCTGGATCGGCTTCTTACGCGGATCGTTGGACATGCGGGGGGCGCTCCGGGATGCGAGTGGAGGGGGGTGGCCCACGGACATAGTCTGCCGCCACGGAGGACGAGATGAACGAGACCATCCTGATCGCCGGCGCGGGCCCCGGAGGGCTCGTCGCCGCCATCGCGCTCGCGCGGCGCGGCTTCGACGTGCGGGTGTTCGAGCGCCACCCCGCGCTTCGCACGGCGGGCGCGGGGCTCACGCTGCAGGTCAACGCGATCCGCATGCTGGCGAGCCTGGACCTCGCCGACGCGGTCGTGGCGGCCGCGGTGCGCCTCGCCGGCGGCGGCATCGAGGGGCCCGACGGGAGCCCGATCCAGCTCATGGAGTTCGCCCCCATGGAGGCCCGCCACGGGCGGCCGGGCGTGGCCATCCACCGCGGGGCGCTCGCGGACGTGCTCGCCGCCGCCGTCCCCGCGGGCGCGATGCGCTTCGGCGCGGCGGTGGCCGACGTGCGCGAGGAGGACGGCGGCGTGGTCGTCACGCTGACCGACGGCCGCGAGGAGCGGGGCGCGGCGCTCGTCGGGGCGGACGGCATCCACTCGGCGGTGCGCCGGGCGCTGTTCGGGGAGATCACGCCCCGGTACGCCGGCTACACCGCGTGGCGCGGCATCGCGCGGCGCGCGACCGGCATCGGGCCCGGCCGCGTGGCCGAGCGGTGGGGCGTGGGCCGGCGCTTCGGCATCGTGCCCGTCGGGCCGGACCGCACCTACTGGTTCGCGACGCGCAACGCGCCCGCGGGCGGCGTGGACGGCGACGTGATCGCCGAGCTGCACGCCCTGTTCGCCGACTTCGGCGACCCCGTGCCGGCGCTCCTCGACGCCACGCCCGCCGCGGAGGTGCTCCGCAACGACATCGTGGACCTGCCCGTGCTGCCGCGCTGGACCCGCGGCCGCGTGACGCTGCTGGGCGACGCCGCGCACGCCATGACGCCCAACATGGGCCAGGGGGCGTGCCAAGCCATCGAGGACGCCGTCGTCCTCGCGGATCGGCTCGCCCGCCTCGGCGTCCCCGCGGGGCTCGAGGCCTACGAGGCGGCGCGCAAGGCGCGCGCCGTCGACATCGTGCGCCGCTCCGACCAGATCGGGCGCGTCGCCCAGTGGGAGAACCCGCTCGCGCGCGGGCTCCGCGACGCCATCTTCCGGCTCACGCCGGCGTCGGCGATGCGGCGGCAGCTCGACGCGCTCTACGGCGTCGAGGTGCCCACGGCGTAGGCGCGCTCGGGGAGGCGGGAGCCTCGACCGACACGCAGGGGCGGCGGGCCGGGGGCCCCGACCGTGCGGGGACGGCCGCGCGGGCGCGCGGGCGGCCGTGGACGGGTGGGGCGGGAGCCCCCTGCCCCAGGACCTACGGCAGCCCCCCGAAGAGCTCATCGAGGTCGACGTGGAGGCCCTCGGTCTCGGGCGCGGGCACGTCGGGGGCGGGCGCGACGAAGAGCTGGAGATCGCGGCCGACGCTGTCGATGACGACGGAGTGCACGGTGAGGCCGCTGTAGCCGTTCTCCACCCGGCCGAGCATCGCCCGGCCGTCACCCGGGAGCACGCCCCCGTTCGGCTCGGCGGCGTCGATGTCCGTGCGGAGCGAGACGAGGCGCTCGTAGGAGTCGCCGTCCGTCGCGGGGGGCTCGCGCTTGATGTAGTGGTTGGCGGCCACGATCGCGTCCTGGCGCGTCATCTCGGCGTCCTCGCCGGGCCAGCGGACCGTGACCTGGCCGTCGGGCGCGTCGGCGGCGCCGTCGTACTCGAACACCACGCCGCCGATGCCGCCGCCCCGCTCCATCGGGAACGAGAGGTGCAGGTTGTTGCCGACGATCTGCCGGCGGGCCTCGAGCGCGGCCTCCGCGTCGCCGACCACGTCGTCCGCGCCCCAGGTGGCGGCGATCGCGGCGCGGGCGGCCATCATGCGCGGCGAGATGTCGACCTCGTAGGTGGGGTCGAGCCCACCCACGTTGTGCATCGTGAGCGCCACGCCCTCCTCGGTGACGCAGGTGATGCAGCCGGCCATCGCGGGCACGAAGACCGACGCCCAGCGCGCGCCGCCCTCCTCGGAGCTCTCGTAGACCTTGAGCATGTGGGCCGAGAGGAAGGTGCCCTGGGGATCGACCGCCCAGTCGAAGTTGCGGCCGTGGATGGTGTCGCCCGTGGACGACGCGGCGCCCCACACGGTGAACGACGAGCACCCGAAGTCCGCGACGGCGTTGGCGAAGAGCAGGTCCTCGAGCTCCAGGACGTGCGAGGTCTCGGGGCCGAGGAAGTCGCTCTCGACGGTGAGCTGCTCGTCGGAGCAGTGGTCCTTCATGCCGCGGTACATGGCCTCGAGCTCGCGCATGTCGTCGTCCTCGAACTTCGTGACGGCGAGGACGTAGGTGCGGGCGACGTCGTAGGTGAAGTCGCTGTACTGCCCCACGAGGTGCTCGAGCAGGTAGTCCTTGAAGAGCGGCGCCACGCGGTCGCAGTAGAGCGCGCCCTCGGCGTAGCCCATCTCCTCGCGCGTGCCCCAGAGGTAGAGGACCTCGCGCCCCCCGACGGTGTCGACGCGGCCGTGCAGGCCGTCCTCGGCGGCCGGGGCGGGCGTCTCGTCGGAAGGCTCGATCGCGCAGGCGAGGAGGAACAGGAGGGTCATCGGGAGCTCCGCGGCGCGCGGATCATCGCTCGGTTCGGGCCGCCTGTCGAGCTTGCGCCCCGAAGGCGGGCGGGCGGCGCTCCCCACGAGGGGCCCCCGGGGGCGCGCGCGCTCGTGTTACCGTCCGCGCCCTTCGTTCGGAGTCCCCATGTCCCAGGCCCAGGCCGACGCCATCCACGACCGGTACCGCAAGAGCTTCGTCGGGCGCTCCCGCGCCACGCGCGATCTCGCCCTGCTCGACGGCATCATCGCCGACACCGAGCGCCTGCTCCCCTCGCTCTCGGGGGAGACGCGGTCCGCCGTGTCGGACCGCCTGACGCTCTACAAGACCGAGCGCGCCGAGATCGCGGCCATCCAGGCCGGCGGGCCCGCGGCGCTCGCGGCCTGGCGCGCGGTCGAGTGGTCGGAGCTCGGCTTCAACCGCTACCGGCGGCACTTCGCGGGCCAGAACCGCGCCACGCGCGACCTCGGGCTCCTGGGCGAGCTCGTGGCCGAGGAGCGCCGCAACCTCGCGGCCATGCCCGCGGACCCCGACGCCCGCCTCGCCAGCCGCAAGCAGCAGATCGAGTCGAACCTGCGGCTCTACGAGGCCGAGCTCCGCGCGATCCCCGACGCGCGCACCGCCCCCGCGCCGGTCGAGCAGGCCCGCATCCTCGCCAGCGCGGCGAACCAGCAGTTCGAGCTCTGGCGGCGCCACTTCGAGGGCAAGCCCCGCGCCACGCGGCGCCCGGCGCTGCTGGAGCGGATGATCGACGCGCTCGAGGCCGTCCGCCTCCGCATGGCGGCGCTGCGGGACCAGGGCGTGTCCGGCGACCCGCACGTCTCCAACCTCGCCAAGGTGACCGACCGCATCGGCCACTTCCGCGGCGAGCTCGAGAAGATCAAGTCCGCGCGCGCGCAGGTGCCGGGCCTCGACCTCGCGCGCCGGCTCGGCGACGAGGCGAACGCGGTGTTCAACACCTACCGCGCCGAGTACTCCGGCAAGCCCCGCGACCGGGCCGACGCCGCCCGCCTCGCGACGCTCTGCGACGACCTGCAGGAGATCGCGCGCACCATGCGGCTCCTCGACGAGGAGCGCGCGGTCGAGCAGAACACGAAGAACGTCACGATCGTGCTCGACCACCTCAAGATGATGGAGCGCGAGCACCAGGCGATCCTCGAGGCGCGCCAGAAGAAGGCGTAGGTCGAGGGGAGCTGGGCGCGTCCGGGGCGCTTGGGCGCCCCGGCCGGGCCCCTCTGGGCTCGGCCTCCGGCCTCGGTCGGCGCGAGCCCGCCGCTCCGCGGCGGGCGGCGCCGGACCGCGCGCCCGCTCTCGCGGCCGCGCGCCCGCCGGGCCCCTCGCGCGACGCGGCGGGGGGCCGTGGCAGTAGCGTCCCGTCAAGTGGTGTACGAGGGTCAGGGGGTTGCTCGTCAGGGGCCT
>CAYWGD010000104.1:0-24767 GCA_964457335.1 uncultured Enterobacteriaceae bacterium
CGCCCGCCGCCGAGGCGCCCGCCGCCGAGGCGTCCCCCGCCCTCCCCGACGCGGTCCCCACCATCTCCCCGCCCGTCACCCGGGACCAGTTCCGCGCTGCCTTCCCCCTCGGCACGACCATCCGGCTCCGGATGGAGGCCGCCGGCAAGCCGCCCGTGGAGGAGCGCTGGGAGTGGGTCGCCGTCGACGCGGACGGCTGCACCATCGCCTCGAAGGTCTACGCCGCCGACGGCACGCTCCTCGCCGACCAGGGGACCGAGCGCTCGACGTGGACCGAGCTCATGGGCCACGCGAGCTTCCCGGCCGCGCGCACCACCATGACCGAGAGCTCGATCGAGGTGCCCGCCGGCCGCTTCGACACCTGGCTGTTCGTCTCGACCGGCGAGGAGGAGGCGGCGGGGCTGACGCGCACGTTCCACTTCGCCCGGACGATGCCCGGCCCGCCGCTCTCGATGGTGATCGAAGCGGAGGGCACCGAGATCATGCGCATGACCCTGCTCGAACGGAGCCCGATCCCCGCGGCCCCGTAGCGCCGGCCCGAGCGGGCGGCGGCGCGACGGCGGAGCTACAGTCGCGACCATGCTTCTCCTCCTCGCGTGCGCGGACTCGGACATCAAGGTGGACGGCCCCCCGGACGGCCCGCCCCCGCCCGCGGTCGACATCGCCGGGCCCGCCGCCATCGACCCGCTCCTCGGCGCCGCCACGTTCACGCTCGCGCGGACCGGCGGCGACGCCGTCACCGTCGAAGTCCTCGACGCCGCGGGCGCGCGCGTGCGCACCCTCGCCGCCGCCACGACCACCGACGCCGTCACCTGGGACGGCCGCGACGACACCGGCGCCGTCGTCCCCCACGGCGACTACGTCGTACACGCCGACCTCCTCGACGGCGACGCCGTCCTCGCGTCGGACGAGGCCTCCTCCACCATCGTGCGCGTGGGCGTCACCGCCGGCACGCTGGGCGGCGACCGCGTCGCGCTCACCTGGCACCACAACGGCGGCGCCGGCCTCTACTGGGACGGCGGCGCCGACACGACCACCTTCTCCATCGCCGCGATCGACACCGACGGCGTCGTCACGCCGATCCCGACGCCCTGGGACGACCTCTACGCGCCCCCGGCCGACCCCCTCGGCCAGAACATGCCCGCCGCCTACGCCTGGGACGCGCGCCCCACGCTCTCGCTCGTGGTCGCCGGCGACGTGGGCACGGCCGCGCTCACCGCGGCCATCGACGGCTGGACGCTCACCTCCGGCGAGGTCGCGCCCGGCGCCACCCTCGTGTTCACGAAGGACGCCGCCATCGCCGAGGGCCCGCGCGTGGTCGAGGAGACGCTCTCGCTCCGCTGGATGGCCGGCGACGCGGTGATCGGCGCCCAGGACGTGCCGCTGCGCATCTACGCGCTCCTCGGGCCGGCCGCGTTCGAGGAGGCCGGCCCCGCCTACCAGCCGTGGGTCGCCGTCATCGACCCCGCCCTCCGCTCGATCGAAGGCGTGGAGGGCACCGACGCCGCCGTGATCGGCGGGCTCGTCGAGCACATCTACCGCGACCTCGGGCTCTCCTACGACACCCGCTGGGGCGCCAGCGCGTACGTGCAATACGACGGCATGACGTACAACAACGCCCACTTCGATCTCTCGGGCTTCCTGGACCGCACGCGCGGCTCGGTCATCAACTGCACCGACTGCGCCGCGATCCTGGAGGCGTTCGCGAACATGCTCGGCGCCACGCTCTCCTACACCATCCTCGCGCCGTCGTTCGACCTGAACTTCATCCAGGCCATCGGCAGCGACCACTTCACCCAGTGCCCCTTCGACACGGGCGGCTGCGGCTTCAGCTACCACGCGGTCACCACCCCGGACGACGGCGGCACCATCTACGACGCCACCCTCGCCCTCGACGGCGACGCCGACCCCTCCGGCTACCCCGCCGAGGAGCTGCTCGTGCAGGCCATCTCCGGCGAGGAGTACCTCGACCGGCTCGTCGAGGACGGCCGGCCCGGCTACCGCTACACCCAGAAGGAGACCCTCCAGTGATCGCGCTCCTCTGTCTCTTTTCGGCCTGGGCGGGCGGCGTGCACGCGGGCATCCCGGTGCGCGGGGTGCCCGGCGTCGGCGAGCCCACCTTCCTCACGCCCGCGAGCGGCTGGACCGCGGCGGTCGACGGCGGCTGGGTGCGCGTCTTCGTGGGCGCGACCGAGGCCGAGGCCGCCGACTGGTACACGCGCCAGCTCGAGTCGCTCGGGGTCGCCCCGCCCGCCTACGCGCTGGCCGGCGCCGACGAGGCCCACGGCGACGGCGTCACGCTGGTCGCCTTCCGCGACGGCAACGTCGGCGTGATGGTGCGCGCAGACAAGGGCGCCGGCACGGTCGCGAAGCGGCTCCAGGCCGCGATCGTGGAGGCGGGGCCGGCGGCGCCGGGCCTCGTGGAGCCGTGCCTCGTGATGATGGAGTGCGGGAGCGCCGGGCTGGGCACCTGCGTCCAGGCGCCCGGCGCCGCCGCGATCCGCGCGCCGGGCGGCGGGGCGGTCGCGCGGGAGCACATGCCGCTCCCGAGAGGCGCGACGGAGGCCTGGGTCTGGGACGACTACGGCCGGGTCACCGTGCTTCGCGTCGAGCCCTGATGGACCCCACCCCCCTCGAAGCCCCCGTGCTCGCGCGCCTCGACGCGCTCGGAATCCCCTACACGCTCCACCGCCACCCGCCGGTCTTCACCGTGGAGGAGGCCAAGACCCTCCGTGGCGAGATCGAGGACGCGGTGCACGTGAAGAACCTCTTCCTCCGCGACAAGCGCGAGGCCATGTGGCTCGTCGTCGCGCACGAGGACCGCGCGGTCGACCTCAAGGCCCTCCGCGACCTGCTCGGGGCGCGTGGCAACCCCAGCTTCGGGAGCCCCGAGCGCCTCCGGACGTACCTCGGCGTCGAGCCCGGCTCGGTCACGCCGCTCGCCGCCATCAACGACACCGGCGGCGCCGTGCGCGTGCTGCTGGACGCCTCGCTCCGCGACGCCCCGCGCCTCGGCGCCCACCCCGACCACAACGCCGCCACCGTCGTGCTCTCCGCCGCGGACCTCGTGAAGTACCTCGCGTCGACGGGGCACGAGCCGGAGTGGGTGGTGTTGCCCTAGGCCCCCCTAAACGCCCCCCCGCATCCCCTCCGCCACCCGCTCCGCCACCCGCTCCGCCGCCTCCTCGGCGTCGCGCGGCAGCGCCCCGCCCAGCGCCCACGCCGCGCGCACCCCGGGGATCGCGGCCTCGACGGCGCCCGCCACCACCACGACGGGCACGCCCCGCCGCGCGGCGCGGCGCGCCACCACCGCGGGCGCCTTGCCCTGCAGCGAGCCCGCGTCCACGCGGCCCTCCCCCGTGATGACGAGGTCCACGTCGAGCTTGTCGTCGAAGCCGAGCCGATCGAGGACGAGCTCCGCGCCCGGCCGCAACCGCGCGCCGAGGAGCGCGAGCGCCGCTCCCGTGCCGCCCGCGGCACCGCCGCCCGGCACGTCGTGGATCCGCACGCCGACGAGCTCCTCGACCACGTCCGCGAAGCGCGCGAGCCCCGCCTCGAGCCGCTCGACGTCGGCGGGCGTGGCGCCCTTCTGGGGCGCGAAGCGCCGCGCGGCGCCGGCCGGCCCAAGGAGCGGCGCGTCCACGTCGCAGGCGGCCTCGATCGTCACGATGGGGAGGCGCGGCAGGTCGATCGCCGCGAGGTCCGCGAGGGCGGCGCCGCCCTCCGGGAGCGGGTTGCCGGCGGCATCGTAGAAGCCCGCGCCGAGCGCGCGGAGCATCCCCGTGCCGCCGTCGCAGGTGGCGCTCCCGCCGAGGCACACGAGGTAGCGGCCCGCGTGTGTGTCGAGGCCCGCCCGGATGGCCTCGCCCACGCCGCGCGTGCTCGCGGTCATCACCTCGCGGCGGTCGGCCTCGTAGCCGCAGATACGCGCGAGCTCGATCACGAGGCCGCCGCGGTCCTCCCCGACCGACACGACCTTCGACGCGCCCCACGCGCCGTGTACACGCACCGCGCGCGTGGGCAGGCCGAGCACGTCGAGGGTGCCCTCGCCGCCGTCGGCCACCGGCGTCTCCACGATGGTGGCGTCGGGCCGCGCGCGCCGCACGCCCGCCGCGATCGCGGCCGCGGCCTGCCGCGCGGAGAGCGTGCCCTTGAACGACGCCGGTGCCACGAGGACGCGCATGTGCCCTCGCTATCGCGACGGCTCCACGACGACGCGCGTGAGCGTGTGCTGCCCGACGAAGGGATCACCCTCCTTCCAGCCGTTCGGGAACTCCCAGAGCCACGGCTCCCCGTCGATGGAGAGGATCTGCGTGGTCATGCCGATGGTGTCGGCGTCGCAGGGCTGGTCGGCGAGCCACCAGTCGCCGGAGGCGGGGTCCAGCACGGCGAGGCCCGTGGGGTCGTACGTGCTCATCGCCACCCGGTCGCTCCAGGTGGAGAGGAGCCGGCCGTCCGCGAGGGGGACCCAGTCGGCGGCGGCGAAGCCCGCCGGGCTGGCCGCGCGTGTCCACTCGCCGGTGGCGGGCTCGTACGCGAGCCAGAAGCGGCTCCCCTCCTCGGGCCAGGCCCCCCCCGCGAGCAGGCCGCGGTCGGGCACGGGGCGCCACGACGACACGTCGGCGGGAAGCTCGACCTCCGCGGGCTCGCCCGTCGAGAGGTCCACCCGCCAGAAGCGCCGCGTGTCGTCCCCCGCGAGCGTGCCGACGATCCAGGCCTCGTCGCCGAGGACGGCGCCCGCGTACAGGTCGTCCAGGGCCGGGAACGGCACCTCCACGAGCGAGCGCCCCGCCGTGTCCAGCCGCCACGCCGCGGACGCCTCGCCGTCCCGCACGAGCAGCGGCTCGCCGTCGGAGGCGAGGAGCTCGGGCATCCGGGGCTCGACCTCAGGGCCCACGATCGTGTCGATCACCGCCGTGGAGACCGGATCGACGACGTACACGAGGACGTACTGCGGCTCGCCCTCGACCCACGCCGTGCGCCCGGCCAGGTACACGGTCGCCCCGCCCGCCACCACGTCCCAGTCCCACTCCTCGGGGAGGCTGGTCACGGCGCGCCGCTCGACCGTGACGGCAGCGAGCCCCTCCGGCGGCTCCGACGCCACGACCGCGGCCGCGTACACCTCCTCGTTGAACCAGCGCTGGCGGTCCGCGCCGAAGTCCGCGCCGCACGCGGACTCCCGCGCCTCCACGAGCGAGACGGGCCGTGGGCCCTCGTCGCAGGCCTCGGCGAAGACCTCGTGCGGCTCGTCGCCGAACCAGTCCGGCCGCGTCTCGGACCACCAGCCCATCTCGCGGTCCACGGCGTGGCAGAGCTCGTGGAACACGAGGCCCTGCACGCCGTTGCCGGCGGTGTAGGCGATCTCGATCCAGCCGTCGTGGTTCATCCCGGCCGCCGTGTCGCCGTCCTCCAGCACGATCTCGGGCACGAGGCGCGCCTCCGCCACGCACACGCCCTCGCGCCCGGTCAGGGCCGCGAACTCGTCGATCGCGGCCTCCACCTCGGCGACGTACTCGGCCGGCGCCAGGCCGTCCGGGTTGGTGACCTCCAGCTCCGCGTAGGTGGCGCAGGTGACCGCGTCGACGGCGTGGCAACCGACCAGGGAGAAGGCGAGCAGTGCGAGGGTGCGCGTCATGAAGGCTCCGGTGCTCGGCTGCTACGCGCGAGGGTCGGTGCCCATTCACGGCAGGGGGGGCGTTACGGGGGGGCTCGCCCCCCCGTCCCAAGATCCAGGATCTCCACCACCGTGACGGGGCACGGCAGCGGGTGGCGGATCTGAACGGCGCGGTCGCTGGCGAGGCGGATGGCGTCCGTGCTCTGGCCGGCGCGCGCGGCGAGCTGGAGCTCCGGGCCGGTCACCTCCTCGACGTCGACGGGCTGCCCGTCGATCGTGGCGGTGACACCCTTCTCGGGCAGCGACTCGTTCAGCATGAGCAGCGTGATCGGCACGCCGGTGAAGGCGAGCTGCATGCCCACCTGGCTCACGGTGACGGGCCTCGGCGCGCCGTCGACCTGCACCTCCAGCTTGCCGGGCGCGACGAGCGCCGTCGGGACGTGGGCGCGCTCGTCGGGCAGGACGCCGGGGAGCGTCACGTCGAAGGCGAGGCCGTCGGCCGGGGTGGCGGGCATGCCGTAGTCGGCGAGGCGCGCGGCCAGGACGGGGCGGGCCTCCGCGTCGCACGCGCTCGCGAGGGTGATGCGCACGCGCTCGCCGGTGGCCTGCCCCTCGTACGTCGTGACGCGTATGTACCAGCCCACCGTCGCGACCACGATGCCGCCGACGATGGTGATGACCGCGGCCATGAACGCGAGCGTCGCCTTGGGGCGGACGCCGGGCTTCGGTTCAGTTGAAGTCGACACACATCCCCTGGGAGACGACCCACATCAGCGTGGCGGAGCCGGTGGCGTAGTCGGCGCCCTCGTCCGGGTAGTACTCGCCGCGCGAGTCGGTGCGCGGGATGTAGGTGTACTCGTCCTGGTCGTCCTGGAAGTACGCGAACACCAGCATGTTCTCGTTCACGTTGCCCGACGGGGAGAGCGTGTCGAGCAGGATGTCCCCGACGTAGAGCTCGTCGTCGATGCGGTCCTTGCTGTCGTCGTCGAACATCGACTCGTAGCCGTAGCCGCACTCGCTCTCGGGGAGCTCCCACTCCACGAGGAACTCGCGGTCGCAGCCCGAGCAGGGGCTCGTGCTCCAGCCGAGCTCGCCCTCGACGCCCGTGACCTGGAAGGTGTCCTTGCAGTCGCCCTCCCAGCCCTCGGTCTTGTGGAACCAGTACCAGCCCTCCTCGCCGGAGAGGTTGCCCTCCTCGTCGATGGCGCCGTTGAAGAGGAAGTAGACGATGCTGTCGGCGTCCTCGCAGGAGCTCGCGTCGAGGTCCCAGAGGAGCTCGTAGCCCTCGGGGACGATCGGGTTCGGGCCGAGCTCGCCCGTGTCGTCGGTGCCGGACTTGTCGTCGCTCCCGGCGGGGGCGCCGGTGCACGCGACCAGGAGGAGGGGGAGCGCTCGGAGCATGGCGACCTCTTGCGGGGCGGTGAGTCTACCAACGCGGCTAGGGCAGCGGCCAGTCCACCGGCACGTGCGGCACGTAGCCGAGCACCTCGCGGGCGCGCCGACCGTCGAGCACGCCGCTGTAGTGGAAGCGCCGCCGGTTCATGCCGTAGCGGAAGTCGTGGCCGCGCAGCTTGCGACGCCAGCGGTAGAGCGGGGTGAGCCAGGACGACGGGAGCGCGATGCCGAGCCGGCCCCACTTCCGGATGGCGAGCGAGAGCGGGAGCGTGTCGTAGCCGGGGATGTTGAACACGCCCTGCTGGGGCGAGCGCACCGCGCACTCCAGCGCGGAGACGATGTCCTTGAGGCTCGCGACGTTGATCATCGGGTCGTAGCCGGCGGGGCGCAGGCAGATGGGCGACTCGAGGTAGTCGAAGAGCTGCGAGCCCGTGCCCGGCGCGAGGGCCTCGGCGCAGCGGAGCACGACGATCTGGAGCGGCGAGAGCCCCATGCGCACGCAGGCGTGGAGGTCGGCCTCCACGCGGTCGCGCACGTACTGCGGGGTGTTCGGGCTCAGGTTGAGCGGGTGGTCCTCGGCGATGAGCACGGGGAGGTCGTGCTGGACGGCGTAGACCTCCGCGTAGGACTTGAGCACGAAGCGGCGGATGGTCGGGTGGCGCTCGCAGAGCTGCAGGAGCGCGCGCGTCGCGTCCACGTTGAGCGCGTGCACGCCGCCGCCTTCGGCCATGGCGGAGCGGGTCATCGCGGTATGGACCACCACCTCGATGCCGAGGTCCCGCGCGGGGCCGAACAGGAGGTCGTGCACCTGCCGCTCGCGGGTGAGGTTCACCTGCAGGTAGGTCAGCCGCGTGGCGTGCGAGACGGGGAGGGCCTCCTCGGGGCGCCGGATGCCGACGGCCAGGACGTGGCCGATCTGCGGGTCGGCGAGGAGCGCGCGGACGAGCAGCTCGCCCACCGGCGCGTCCGTCCCCGTGACGAGGACGCCCTTGATCGTCGCCTGGCTCAAGAGAAGATCCCGGTGCGCTCGGCGAGCCCCTGGTCGAGCAGGGCCTGGACGGCGGCCTTCACCCGCGCGGCGGCCTCGCGGACGGCGGCGGGATCGTCGGCCTGCTCGGGGCGGTAGTCCTCGTGGACGGGGATCGGCTCGCCGTAGAGGATGTGGTAGCGCACGGGCAGCGGGATCGGCGTGAGCGTGATGGGGATGAACGGGAGGCCGGCCACCTTGATGGGGATGCGGCCGACCTGGGGCATCTGCTCCTCGGCGCCGACGACGCCCACCGGCACGACGGGCGCGCGGTGCCGGATGGCCAGCTCGACGTGACCGACCCGCCACTCCTGCAGGTGGTAACGGTCGCGAAAGTGCTTCGCGATGCCGGGCACGCCCTCGGGGAAGATCATCAGGAGCTCCCCGTTCTCGAGCAGCGTCCGCGCGTTCCCGCGGCTCCCGCCGACCATGCCCCCGCGCGCGAAGAGCGTCCCGATCAGCGGGATCATCGGCACGAAATGATCGGCCACCGCGCGGACGACGCGCGGAGGGTCGGTGTGTCGCAACACGTCCGTCCAGATCATCATGGCATCGGCCGGGATGGCCCCCGAGTGGTTGGCGGCGAGCACCGCGGCGCCGGTCTTCGGGATGTGCTCGTGTCCCTTCGAGCGCACGCGGAAGTAGTGGTCGTAGAGCGGCCCGGTCAGCACCTCGCCGAACGCGACGAAGTCCGGGTGGAGGCCGAACGCATCGTAGCCGTGCCCGGCGTTCGCATACAGGAGGCGCTCGAGGCGCTTCCGCTCCTCCTCCGGCAGGAGGACAGACGCGACGAGGTTGGCGACCGACGGGATGGACGGCATCATGCCGGCATATCATCGGACCCATGCCCCCGTCGGCCTCCATCCCCGAACAGACCGCGACGCGACTCGCGCACGTTCTCGGCCTCGATCCACGGCTGATCCGCGCCCGGGACGGGCGCGAGCACCACCTCTTCCGCGTGCAGTCGCCCGCGGGGTTGTGTGGTGCCGACGATCCGGGGGGCGAGCGCCTGCTGAAGTTCCCGCGGCTCGACGCCCTGCCCGACCCCTTCGATCCCGCCCGGCCCGCGGCCGACCGCCTGCGCGCCGAGGGAGAGGTGCTCACCCGCGTGCGCGGGATCGGCGTACCCTCGCCGTACCGGGTCTTCGACACGCAGCCGGTGTGCGCCGTCATGGGGGTGCTCCCGGGCACCACGGCGGAGATCGCGTACGAGCGCGGGCAGCTCGACGAGCAGGGGCTCCTCGGCGTGAGCCTGCAGATGGGGCGCACGCTCGCGGCCATCCACTCCGTGAAGCGCCCGGACGTGGCGGAGGCGCACCCCGGCGGCATCCCCGACCTGCCGGACGCCGCGCCCGAGGGCCGGCGCCTCCTGCACCTCGACTACCACCTCGGGAACGTGCTCGGCCGGCCGCAGCTCGCCGGCGCGTGGACCATCACCGGCGTGGTCGACTGGACCTGCGCCCGCTGGGGTCCGGTGGAGGCGGACCTCGTCGAGATGCAGGCGAGCGTGTTCTGCCTCAACCCGCGGGCGCGCGACGCCTTCGTCGCCGGCTACCGGCAGGCGTCCGGCCGGGCCATCGACATGGCCCACGTGGAGGAGCGCGCCGCGGCGGAGATCAAGCGGCGCCTCGTGGTGGACCGCCCGGCGAGCGAGGAGCTGGCGCGGCGCTGGGAGGACTGGGTCGCCAAGCGCGGCTGACCATTCGGAAAAAATCGCCATGCCGTGCAACGCATTGTCATGGCCGAGCCTGGGGATCGGGTTTAGCTCATGCGCGGAAGGTGTGGGATGGTCCTCGGTTCCCTGGTGCTCGTGGTGTGCGCGTCCGCGTCCGAGCCGCCGCCCATCACGCCCTCGACCACCTCCGACGGCTTCTGGCGGACCGAGCTCCTCGTGCCCGCGCCGCTCGCGGACGTGCGCGCCGCGCTGGCCGACCCGATCGCCTCGGCGCGCTTCTCGCCCGACATCACCTCGATCGCGTACGTGGCGAAGGGCACCTGCCCCACGCTTCGCGCGGAGACCTCGGGCGTGGCGTCGATCGCCTACGACTACCGCCGCTGCGCCACGGCGACGGGCTGGCACGAGACGCTCGTGAACAGCGCCTCGCTCGACGTGTACGAGGTGCGCTGGACGCTCGAGCCCGCCGGCGAGTCGACGAAGGTGTCCTACGAGGTCAAGGTCGACACGAGCTTCCCGGCGCCGGACTTCGTCGTCGCGAGCCAGATGAAGTCGTCGATCCGCACGATCCTGGGCCGGCTCTACCGGTTCGTGACGGGCGGGCGCTCCGAGGATTGACCGGGCGCGCGGCTACGGCGCCGACGCGGGCCGCGGCCGGGGGGCTCGGCAGCTACGGCGCCGACGCGCGCCGGCCGTGGACCACGTGCTTGAGCGTGTCCTTGCCGCCGTGCTTGGCGGCGTACATCTGCTCGTCCACCAGCCGCATGAGCTCCCGCTCGCTGCGGGGCGGCCGCGCGAAGGTGATCGCGCCGATGCTGAACGTGACGGGCCAGGAGCGGCGCGCCATCGCCTCGTCCAGCGCCGCGTGCAGGCGGTCGAGCAGCGCGACGGCCCCGCGCTCGTCCGTGTCGGTGAGGATGACCGCGAACTCGTCCCCGCCGTAGCGGGCGACCACGTCCGTCACGCGCACGGTGCGCGCGAGCGTGGACGCGACCACCCGCAACACCTCGTCCCCCTCGTCGTGGCCGAGCGTGTCGTTGACGGCCTTGAAGCCGTCGAGGTCGATGCCCACCGCCGTGAGCGGGCGCTCGCCCCGGGTGTGGTCCCTGAGCGTGGCGCGCGCGCCCTCCTCGAAGGCGCGGCGGTTGGGTCCGCCGGTCACCGTGTCGGTGCGCGCGAGGTGGCGCTCGCGGTCGTAGGCGCGCCGCAACGAGCCGACCGTCCACGCCGTCGCCCCGTTCAGCAGCGCCGGCATGATGATGGCGCCCACCACGCCGCTGCTCGGACCCGCGAGCCAGCCGAGGAACGTCGCGACCAGCGCGACCGACAACGCCGCCTCGAAGTAGGCGGTCCACGCCACCGCCGCGATGGGCACGAGGTAGGCGTTGGTGACCGCGAGGTCGGGGCGCAGCGCCACGTCCAGCCAGTAGACCAGGACGGCGCCCGCCCAGCCGCCCGCGGCCAGCGCGACGCGCCAGGCGAGGCGTCGCGCGAGGATCGGGCGGGGGGCGTTCATCCCTCCAGGCTACACCGAGCGGATCGGGTCGCGGATCACCGTTCGTCCACGAATTGTCCAAGCAGCGGACCGCTGACGACGCGACCGTCCGGACCTCAAGATGATGCCCGACGCTCCTCCTCCGGCGGGGCCGGGATCCGCTCGAAGGTGATGTCGCCGCCCTCGGTGTCGACCTTGATGGTGTCCCCGGGGCCGTACCCGCCCGACACGATCGTCTTGGACATGGGGTTCAGCAGGTACTGCTGGATGGCGCGCTTGAGCGGGCGCGCGCCGAACACCGGGTCGAAGCCCGCTTCCGCGATCGCCGTCTTGGCGGCCGGCGTCATCTCCAGGGACAGCTGGCGGTCGGCCAGGAGCTTCTGGACCCGGCGCAGCTGGACCTCGAGGATCTTGTCCATGTCCTCGCGCTTGAGCGCGTCGAAGATGATGATGTCGTCGATGCGGTTGAGGAACTCGGGCTTGAAGGTGCGGCGCAGCTCGCCGAGCACCTCCTGCTCCATCTTGGGCCGGTTGCCCTGGTTCTCCATGATGAGCCGGCTGCCGACGTTGCTCGTCATGATGAGCACGGTGTTCTTGAAGTCGACCGTGCGCCCCTTGCTGTCGGTGAGCCGCCCGTCGTCGAGCACCTGGAGCAGGACGTTGAACACGTCGGGGTGCGCCTTCTCGATCTCGTCGAGCAGGACGACGCTGTAGGGGCGCCGCCGCACGGCCTCGGTCAGCTGGCCACCCTCGTCGTAGCCGACGTACCCGGGGGGCGCGCCGATGAGCCGGGCGACCGTGTGCTTCTCCATGTACTCGGACATGTCGATGCGGACGATGTTGTTCTCGTCGTCGAACAAGAACTCCGCGAGCGCCTTGGCGAGCTCGGTCTTTCCGACGCCCGTGGGGCCGAGGAAGATGAAGCTGCCGATGGGCCGGTTGGGGTCCTGGAGGCCCGCGCGCGCGCGTCGCACCGCGTCGGACACCGCCACGATGGCCTGGTGCTGCCCGATCACGCGGTTGTGGAGGTTGTCCTCCATCTTGAGCAGCTTGGTCTGCTCGCCCTCCTTGAGCTTGGTGACCGGCACGCCCGTCCACTTGGAGACGACCAGCGCGATGTCCTCGTCGGTGACCATCTCGCGCAGCACGCCGCCGTCCTTCTGGAGAAGCGCGAGGCGCTCCTGGGCCGAGGCCAGCTGCCGCTGCGCCTCGGGGAGCTCGCCGAACTGGACGCGGCTCGCGGCCTCGAACTCGCCGGCGCGCTGCATGCGCTCCAGGTTGTGCTTGAGCTGGTCGATCTTCTCCGCGTTCTCCCGGATGGCGTCGAGCGCGCTCTTCTCGGCCTGCCACTGGCTCCGGAGCTTGTTCGCCTCCTCTTCCTTGTTGGCGATCTCCTCGCGGAGCTTGTTCGCGCGCTCCACGGCGGCCTTGTCCGTCTCGCGGGCGAGCGCCGCGAGCTCGACCTTCAACCCGCGCACCTGGCGATCCAGCACGTCGATCGGCTGCGGGAGCGACTCGATCTCCATCTTCAGCCGGCTCGCCGCCTCGTCCACGAGGTCGATCGCCTTGTCGGGCAGCTGGCGGTCGTTGATGTAGCGGTCGGACAGGTGTGCGGCGGCCAGGATCGCGTCGTCCGTGATCTTGATGCCGTGGTGCTGCTCGTACTTCTCCTTGATGCCGCGGAGGATGCGGATGGTGTCGGCCACCGACGGCTCGTCCACGAACACGGGCTGGAAGCGGCGCTCGAGCGCCTTGTCCTTCTCGATGTGCTTCCGGTACTCGTCGAGCGTGGTCGCGCCGAGGCAGCGGAGCTCACCGCGCGCGAGCGCGGGCTTGAGCATGTTGCCGGCGTCCATCGAGCCCTCGGACTTCCCGGCGCCCACCACCGTGTGGAGCTCGTCGATGAAGAGGATGATCTCGCCCTTCGACGCCTCGATCTCGTTGAGGACGGCCTTCAGCCGCTCCTCGAACTCGCCGCGGTACTTGGCGCCCGCGATGAGCGCCGCCATGTCGAGGGACAGGACCTTCTTGTCCTTGAGCGACTCCGGCACGTCCCCGGCGGCGATGCGCTGGGCGATCCCCTCGACGATCGCGGTCTTGCCGACGCCCGGGTCGCCGATGAGGACCGGGTTGTTCTTGGAGCGCCGCGACAGCACCTGCAGCGTGCGGCGGATCTCCTCGTCGCGGCCGACGACCGGGTCGATCTTGCCCTCGCGCGCCTGGGCCGTGAGGTCGCGCGTGTACTTCTTGAGCGCCTCGTACTGGCTCTCGGCCTCCTCGCCCGACACGTTCTTGCCCGCGCGCATGACCTGCATCGCGTTGAGGATCCGCTCGCGCGTGGCGCCGTAGTCCTTCAGGAGCTGCTTGGGCTTGTCGTTGACCTCGGCGATGCCGAGGAGGAGGAGCTCGGTGGCGATGTGGGTGTCGCCCAGGGACTTGGCCTCGCGGTCGGCGATGTTGAGCACCTCCTGCCCCGTGCGGGAGAGCTGGGCCTGGGCGCCGCCGTGCACCTTCGGGAGCTCGTCCACGAGCTTCGCGGCCTCCCGCGTGAGCCCCTGCACGTCCACGCCGATCTGCGAGAGGAGCGTGGGCGCGATCCCCTTCTCCTGGGTGAGGAGCGTCATCAGGAAGTGCTGGGGCCGGATCTCCGGGTTGCCGAATTTCCCAGCGAGCTGTTGGGAATCGGCGATGACCTCCCGCGCCTTGACCGTGAACCGTTCGAACTTCATGTATGCCTCGCTTCGGACGGAGGGTATGCACCGCTACCGCGAGCGGGAAGGGTACGACGAACGCGAGGTGGCGACCGGAGCGATAGGATGCCGAGCGATGCTCCTCCTCCTCGTCCTCGCCTGCCAGAAGCCCGACGCGCCCGTCCTTGCGCCGGAGACCCACACCTGGAGCGAGGAGGGCGAGCTCGTGGTCCAGGGGCTCGAAGAGGTGGAGCGCCTCTTCAAGGCGGGGAACAAGGACGCGGCGCGCGTGCTCGCGGAGCGCGTCTACACGGAGCGCTGGGAGCCCCGGCTCGAGCAGGCCGCGCGGCGCATGGACACGACCGGCCCCGTCATCGAGACCGAGTACGCCTTCTCCGTGCTCTTGCTCGAGCTCCAGGGCAACGGCCGGGACATCGAGGCGAAGATCCACGCGCTCCAGGAGACGACGCGAGGGGTGGCCGACGCCGCGGCCCGCTCCTTCCCGCCCCCCGAGAGCGCCGGCCTCCCCGCGCCGCCCGCGCCGGCCGGCGAGGGTTCCAAGCCGATCGTGCCGGACGTGACGCCCAACTGGGAGCGGTCGCCGAGCGCGGGCGGCTGACCGTGGCCGCTCCCGCCGTGCTCCCGCACGGCCCGCTCGTCCAGCTCTCGCCGCGCGTCTGGCAGCTCACAGGCTCGGTCCCGGGCCTGCCGATCCCGCGGAACATGACGCTCTGGCGCATGGACGACGGCGGCGTGTGGGTGCACAGCGCCGTGGCGTGCGACGACCCGACGATGGCCGAGATCGAGGCCCTCGGTCCGCCCGCCGTGCTGGTCGTCCCGAGCGACATCCACCGGCTCGACGCCGCCGCGTGGAAGCGGCGCTACCCCGCCATCCGGGTGGTGTGCCCCGACGGCGCGCGGGAGCAGGTCGCGGCGGTCGTCCCCGTCGACGGGCCCGACACCGACGTGCCCGGCGTCGTCACGCACGCCCTCCCCGGCCTGAAGCCCAGGGAGCACGCCTACGAGCTCGACGCCGGGGCCGGCCGCGCGTTGGTGTTCTGCGACGCCCTCCAGAACGTGCGCCACCAGCCCGGGCTCGCGGGGCTCGTCTTCTCCCTGATCGGGAGCACCGGCGCCTTCGGCGTGACGCGCATCACGCGCTGGCGCCTCGTGACCGACGCGCCGGCCTTCGCGGCGTGGCTCCGCGCGCGCGCGGAGGAGCCCGACCTCGCGCTCCTCTGCCTGTGCCACGGGGACCCCGTGTTGGCCGACCCCGCGGTCAAGCTCCGGGACGCCGCGGACCGGTTGTAGACCTACTTCGCGTCCAAGCTCCGGGACGCCGCGGACCGGTTGTAGACCTACTTCGCGTCCAGGTGCCCCGCCGCCGCGTCGCCCATCTCCACCTTCCCGCCCGGGAAGTACTCCTTCCACCGGTCGGTCACGCGGCGCTCGGTCACCGGGTCGGCGAAGAGCTCCTTGGGGTAGGTCGGCTTCATGCGCGCGTCGAGCACGACCGCGCCCTCGAACACGATGTGGTTGCGGTGCATCCGGCGCTTCCCGTGCAGGTCGGCCGCGGGCTCGAAGCGCGTGAACGCGGTCCAGAGGAAGCGTGCGTCGGTGCGGGTGGCCTCCTCGGCGTCGTCGACCAGCACGACGAGCGGCCAGCCGGCGAAAGTCTCGGCGACGCGCGCGGCCTGGTCGGGCTCGTCCCCGTAGGGCAGGCCCTCGACCACGAGGCAGCCGCCGCAGTAGGCCCGCGCGTCCGTGACGCCGATGGGGAGCTCGCCCTTGAACTGCCGCGGGAGGTCCCGGACGGGATCCCCGACGCCGAGGAGCACGCCGCGGCTCCCCTCGTTCACGGCGGGGCCCGCGTAGTCGAGCGTGTCCATCGACAGGTTCGAGAAGACGTAGAGGTCCGTCTCCGGCCGGAAGCGCGCCAGCACGTGCTCGAGCACGGGCTTGAAGTCGCGGAGGTCCATCGGCTTGTCGAGGAGCAGCAGGAACTTGGTCAGCGAGAGCTGGCCTTCGCCGAGGATGCGGAAGGCGCTCGCCATGGCCTCGCGCTTGTAGCGCTCCTGCACCACCGCCGCGCCGAGCGAGTGGTAGCCCGTCTCGCCGTAGCTCCAGAGCTGGCGCACGCCCGGCATCACCAGCGGGAACAGCGGCGACAGCAGGTCCTGCATGTAGTCGCCGATGTAGAAGTCCTCCTGGCGCGGCTTCCCGACCACCGTGGCGGGCCAGATGGCGTCCTTGCGGTGGCACACCGCCTCGACCTCGAGGATCGGGTAGTCGTGCTGGAGCGAGTAGTAGCCGTAGTGGTCGCCGAACGGGCCCTCGGGGCGGCGCACCTTCGGCGGCACCTTGCCCACGATCGCGAACTCGCAGTCCGAGATGAGCGGCATGGGCCCCGCGGGGTTGTCGCAGCGCGGGAGCCGGTCCCCGAGCATCAGCGAGGCGAGGAGCAGCTCGGGCACGTTCTCGGGCAGCGCGGCGATGGCCGAGAGGACGAGGCCCGGGGGCCCGCCCACGAACAGGTTGAGCGGGAGCGCCTGCCCCTTCTGCTCGGCCAGGTGGTAGTGGAAGCCGCCGCCCTTTCCGATCTGCCAGTGCACGCCCGTGGTGCGGTCGTCGTGGCGCTGGATGCGGTACATCCCGAGGTTGTGGGAGCCGTTCTCCGGGTGCTCCGTGTAGACGAGCGGGAGCGTCACGAAGGCGCCGCCGTCCTCGGGCCAGCAGGTCAGCATCGGGATGCGGGAGAGCTTGGGATCCCGGGCGACCACGTCGGTCACCGGGCCGCTCCCGGAGTGCTTCAGCCCGAGGGAGAGCCCCTGCCACGCGAGGTCGCGCTGGGCCCAGAGCTTGCCCAGCGAAGGCGGCATGAGCTCGTGGGGGAGCGCGGCCACGCGCCGGATGAACTCGCCCGGGCGCGCCCCGAACGCGAGGTCCACGCGCTTCCGCGTGCCGAAGAGGTTCGTGACGACGGGGAAGTCGCCCCCCGTGGGGCGCTTGAACAGGAGCGCCGGCCCGCCGGCCGCCACCACGCGGCGGTGGATCTCGGCGATCTCCAGGTGGGGATCACACTCGGCGTCGATCTCCACGAGGTCACCCTCGCGGCGCAGGACGTCCAGGAAGGCTCTCAGGTCGCGCATCCGGCCGCTTAACGCAGACGGGGTCGCGATCCGCGCGGCAGGCCTGCGGCATGGCCTACCGAACGCTCCTACGCGCTGGCCTCGGCGCGCAGGTTGCTGTCGGGGATGTCGCTCCGCACCTGGGCCAGCACGGTCTTGAGCGCCTCGCCGTCGATCACCTCGTGCTCGAGCAGCGTGGCCGTCATGGTGTCCATGAGGTCGCGGTTCACGCGCACCAGCGTGCGGGCGCGGGCGTGGGCCTCGTCGAGGAGCTTGCGCACCTCGCCGTCGATGGCGCGGGCGGTCTCCTCGCTGATGGCCACGTCGCGCTGCGCCGCGCCGATCCCGAAGGGATTCGGCCGGTCGGCGCCGTAGTTCACCGCGCCGAGCGCCGTCGACATGCCGAACTGGGTGACCATCCGGCGCGCGAGGTCGCTCGCCTTCGAGATGTCGTCCGCGGCGCCCGTGGTGAAGTCGCCGAACACGAGCTCCTCGGCGGCCCGCCCGCCGTAGAGCACGATGAGCCGGTTGAGCAGCTCCTGCCGGCTCACGAGGTAGCGGTCCTCGAGCGGCATCGTGATCGTGTAGCCGAGCGCGCCGATCCCGCGCGGGATGATGCTGATCTTCTGGACGGGGTCCGCCCCCGGCGAGCCGGCCGCGCAGATCGCGTGCCCCGCCTCGTGGTAGGCGACCACGCGCCGCTCCTGCTGCGAGAGGCGCCGGGACTTCTTCTCGAGCCCCGCCACCATGCGCTCGACCGCGTCGTGGATGTCCTCGAGGCGGATCTCGTCCTTGCCGCGGCGCGCGGCGAGGAGCGCCGCCTCGTTCAGGGCGTTGGCGAGGTCCGCGCCGGAGAAGCCCGGCGTGCGCTGGGCGACGACCTTGAGGTCGACGTCCGCCGCGAGCTTCATGTTGCGGGCGTGCACCTTGAGGATGGCCTCACGGCCCTTCACGTCGGGGCGGTCGACCACCACCTGCCGGTCGAAGCGGCCCGCGCGCAGCAGCGCCGGGTCGAGGATCTCCGGGCGGTTGGTGGCCGCCATGATGATGATGCCCTTGCGGCCGTCGAAGCCGTCCATCTCCACGAGGAGCTGGTTCAGCGTCTGCTCGCGCTCGTCGTGCCCGCCCACGGGCCCGGAGGCGCCGCGCGCCTTGCCGATGGCGTCGAGCTCGTCGATGAAGATGATGCAGGGCGCGCGTTCGGCGGCCTGCTTGAAGAGGTCGCGCACGCGGGCCGCGCCCACGCCCACGAACATCTCGACGAAGTCGCTGCCGGAGATGCTGAAGAAGGGCACCCCCGCCTCCCCCGCGACGGCGCGCGCGAGCAGCGTCTTGCCCGTGCCCGGGGGCCCGACCAGGAGCACGCCCTTCGGGATCTTGCCGCCCAGCCGCGTGAAGCGCTCGGGCGTCTTGAGGAACTGGACGATCTCGTTGAGCTCTTCCTCGGCCTCGTCGATGCCCGCCACGTCCTTGAACGTGACCCCGATGCCTTCCTCGGGGGCGAGGCGCGCCTGCGACTTGCCGAAGGTGGCGATGCCCGGGGGCGCGCCGCCCGTGGGGCGCGCGACGAGGAGCCAGAGGCCCATGATGAAGAGCGGGAGCATGATCCAGGGCGCGTTGCTGCACCCGCTGGTCTGCTGCGCGCCGTAGGGGATCTGCTCCGCCTGCAACATCCGCACGAGCGAGTCGTCGCCCGGGACGGCCACGGTCGTGATCTTCCGCGCCGGCTCGCCCTCCTTGACCTTGAGGTCCGCCTCGACGGCCTCGCCGCGGAACGTGACGCTGGTCACCTCCCCGGCTTCGACCTTCTGCTTGAACTCCGAGTACGGGACGGGCCCGCCCTCGAGCATGCCGAAGAACATCAGCCCGAGGAGCATCACCGCCAGCGCGGAGAGGAGGAGGAGGAGGTTGGTGCCGCCAGGCCGCATACGGACTGTCGTTAGTCACCGGGCTCCGCCACGACAAGCGCGAACGCCGGGCGCGACGCCCCCGAGGCGCGCGCCGAGGCGTCGCCAACCCGACGGCGGCTCAGCGCTGGTGCGGCTTCCGACGCCGAAGAAGGCCGAGGCCGGCCGCGACGAGCGCGAGCCCCGGGATGGACACGGTCCCCCCGGTCGAGCAGCCCGTCTTGTCCGGCGCCACCACCGTCTCCTCGCGGTCCGGGAGGAAGGCGCAGGCGCCGTCCTCCGCGTCGTCCTCGCCCTCGTCCACGATGCGGTCGCAGTCGTTGTCGTAGCCGTCGCAGTACTCGAACGCGCCCACGTACACCCAGGGGTCCTGGTCGTCGCAGTCGTCGGCCACGGGGTCGCCCGCGTCGATGAAGCCGTCCTGGTCGTCGTCGTGGGAGGGGCCGCCCTCGTCGATCACGCCGTCGCCGTCGTTGTCGATGCCGTCCGTCGACTCGGTCGCGCCGGGGAAGACGAGCCGGTTGGTGTCGTCGCTGTCGCCGTCGCGCTCGGAGAAGCCGTCGCGGTCGTCGTCGTAGTTCTCCGTCGCGTCGTCCACGAGGTCGTTGCAGTCGTCGTCGACCTGGTTGACGATCTCGGTGGCGTCCGGCGACACGAGCTGGTCGGTGTCGTCGCAGTCGCCGTCGCTCTCGCTCCAGCCGTCGCCGTCGTCGTCGGAGCCCACGGGGTTGGCGCCCTCGTCTTCGCTCCCGTCGCAGTCGTCGTCCTCGCCGTTGGCCGCGCGCTCGGTGTCCGAGGGGCTCGTGGTGGCGTCGGTGTCGTCACAGTCGCCGGCGCACGTGAACCAGCCGTCGGCATCGGCGTCCCAATCGTCGAGCACCGATTCGTCGCACGTGTTCCCGATGACGCGGAGCGTCGTGTTGTCCAGCGTGTCCGTCGCGTTCGAGACGAAGCCGAACTGGGTCTCCACCGGCGTGGGCTGGCCGTTGGTGAGGTTGCCGACGACCCAGGAGATGGTGATCTCCTCGGAGAGACCGGGGAGGATGTACTCCGTCCCCGACGTCATCACGGTCATCTCCTCGGCGCCGGTCCCCGTCTCGGGGAAGCTGGCGATCACGAGCGTCACGATGCCGCAGTTCTCGATCCGCGCGGTGGTGTTGAACTCCGCGCCGGGGGCCTCGCGCTTGCCCATGTCGATGAACTCGGGCCACACGCGCCCGCACGCCGGGCGGGCGAGGCCCCGGAGCTGCACCTTCCACACCGGCTCCATGCGGTCCGGCTCGTCCGGCAGCGGCTCCTCGGCGGTGGTCTCGTTGTCGTTCGACCACACGGTGAGCTCGGCCTGGTACTCGCCCTCGGCGAGGGGCGCGAAGGTCACCGGGAGCGCCAGCGTGTCCTCGTCGGACTCGTCGTCGTAGCCCTCGAGGTAGCGGCAGTCGCCTTCGCCGCAGTTCTCCAGCTGCCAATCCGGGTCACGCACGATGAACGCGGGCTCGCTGGCGACGGCCTCGTGCTCCGGGGGCACGGAGATGTCGGTCGCCGCGATGTCGAAGATGGTGACCTTGCCGCGCTCCTGGGAGAACAGCGGCACGGTACACACCTGCCGCGTGTTCGGCGCGATGGCGCCGCAGTCCACGAAGGGGAAGCTGTCGAGCACCCGCTTCTGTTCGGTGATCTCCCGGTCCGATTCGCAGCCGAAGAGGAGGAGAGCGGGGCCGAGGAGGAGGGAGGGCTTCATCGCCCGGGATGATACGCCTTCGCCGGTGTCCCGTTCAAGCGCGGGCGCTCACGCGCGCCGGGTCGCCTGGTCGAGCACGCTGCGGGTCTTGCGGTACAGGAACTCCGCCTGCTGGGGGTTGTCCCCGATGCAGACCATGCCGAGCTTCCCGAACTCCGACAGCGCCCCGATGAGGTGGAACACGACCCCCCGCTCGGTGGCCACGTGGTAGTGCAGCTCGTGGACGACCGCCATGTCCACGAGGTCGGGCGGGCGCAGCCCCTTGTACTGGTCGGACTGCACCGAGTCGCTGCCGTAGTAGAACTTGGGCCGCCCGCTCTGGGAGTAGAACAGCCCGGTCTCCTCGTCGTAGGTGCCGTCCGTGAGAAAGCGCAACGTAAGGAAGGGGTGGGTCGTGCCACCCTTGCGCAGGTTCACCTCGATCGCGTAGTGCTTCCAGCCATCCGGCTCCTTCACCGAGACGAAGTCGGTTGCGAAGCGACCGAGCACCCCCTTCTTGGCGAGCGCGCGCGCGATCTGAAGGCCGGAACGTTGGATGTCGAGACGGTACTCGTCGTCCGCGGGGAAGGTGCAGCCGAGGAAGACCTGGCCGCTCGGGCCGCCCAGCACCTGGTCGTGCGTGGAGATCGCCATCGCCTGCCCGAGCGCGTTCACGCGGTTCTGGGACGACGGCGAGCGCTTGTGCGCGCCCTCCACGAACTGCTCGACCACCCCCCGCATCTCCTTGAACTTGCAGTGGTAGCGCTCCCAGGTCTCGTTGGGGGCCTCGAAGCGGAGCGAGGGGAGCCGCTCCCGCACCCAGGCCGTGCGCGCCGCGTCCGAGGTCGCGTCGCAGCCGTCGAAGTAGAAGAGCGCGTTGCCTTCGCCGGAGAAACCGTCGTTGAGCTTCACGACGGCCCGGCGCATCTCCGGGTGCCGGGCCTTCAGGGCCGAGAGCGCCGTGGCGATGTCCTCCCCGTCGCGCAGGTGCTCGAACCCGTCGGGGAAGAGCACGCCGGCCTCGCGGAAGGTCTCGCGGCAGCCCGACTTGGTACCCAGGTGGTAGAGCTGGGGGTCGCTGGCGTAGAGCGGGATGCCCAGGCGCACCGCGAGCGTCCGCTCGAGCGGCGAGCTGTTGAAGCAGACGAGGTGCGCGCTCTCCGGGTCGGGGATCGCGGCGCGGATGCTCTCGATGAGGCGCGGGCGGCAGATCACCTTGGCGGTGAGCGGCTGCCGGCTCGCGTCGTTGCACCAGAACATCTCCAGCCGCTCGCGCGCGTGGCTGGCGGGGATGCCGGTCAACAGGTGCAGGAAGTAGTCGACCACGATCGGGTCGATCTGCTGGCTCGTGACGAACACCACCCGCGTGCGGGGGCGCCGCAGGAGCATCAGCATGTAGAGCATGCGCTCTTCGTAGTGGTGCACGCCCGTGACCTTGGCGAGCTCCTCCGGATCGAGCGAGAGGCTCGGCACCACGACGACGGTCTGCGGCTGGCGGCGGTCGGCCGTGACCTTGTGGAACAGGTCGGGCAGGTGGGCCTGGAGCTTCGCGAAGGCCGTCAGCTCCTCGGGGGAGCCGGGGGTGGGGTGCATGTCGCAAATCTACCGTACCGCGGGCCTCCGCGCGGATCGGGAACTACCGAGCCCCGGAGCCCAGGAGCACGGCCGGCACCGTCTTGACCAGCAGCTTGACGTCCAGGAACAGGCTCCAGTTGTCGATGTACTGGAGGTCGAGCTTCATCCAGGTGTCGAAATCCACGTGGTTGCGGCCGCTCACCTGCCAGATGCACGTGATGCCCGGCTTCATCGAGAGGCGGCGCATCTGCCAGCGCTCGTAGCGCGCGACCTCGCTGGGGATCGGCGGGCGCGGGCCCACGAGGCTCATCTCGCCGCGGAGCACGTTCCAGAACTGCGGCAGCTCGTCGATCGACGTCTTGCGGATGAAGGCGCCGACGCGCGTGATGCGCGGGTCGCGGGCCATCTTGAACACGGGCCCGCTCATCTCGTTGAGCCGCTCGAGCTCGGCCTTGCGGGCCTCGGCGTCGATGACCATCGAGCGGAACTTGTACATCGGGAAGCTGCGCCCGTAGAGCCCGCAGCGCTTCTGCACGAAGAGCACGGGCCCGCCGTCCTCGAGCTTGATGGCGAGCGCGGTGAAGAGGAGGATCGGCGAGAGCAGCACGAGCGCGACGGCCGAGCCCACGAGGTCCATGATGCGCTTGATCACCAGCGCGTCGGCGTTCGTCGGCGTGGACGAGAACGAGAGCACGCTCCAGCCCTCGTAGTCGTTGACCTCGGCGCGGGAGACGGAGAGCCCGAGGAAGTTCGCGTCCATCGTGAAGGTGACGCCCACCTCCTCGCAGGCGTCGGCGACCGCCCGCAGCGTGGAGTTGCTCCAGGCGCGCCCGGTCACGAAGACCTGCGCGATGCTCTCCTGCTCGAGCACGCGGTGGATCTGCGAGATCGTGCCCAGCACCTTCACGCCGCCGATGCTCGTGACCTCCTCGTCGTCCGGCCGGATCACGCCCGCGACGCGCATCCCCCAGTCGGGGCGCCGTCGCAGCGTCTCTAGGAAAGGCTCCGCCTCCACGACGCTGCCGACCACGAGGATGTCGATGAGCTCGTCGCGCTCGGCGGGGCGCCGCAGCATGAACCGCCGCGCGACGTAGAGCCCCAGCACGCTCAGGCCCGCGTAGCTCAGGAGGAACGTACGCGAGGTGGCCGTGGCGGGCTGGAGGATGAACAGGAGCCCGAGGAGGACGAGGAGGCCCATCCCCACGGCGCGCGTGACGCGCAGGAAGAGGAGGTCGCTCCGGACCCGGCGCAGGTCGTTGTAGGCCCCGCCCGCGTGCAGCGCGAGCAGCCACACGGGCACGATGAGGACGATGAGGTGGAGCTGGTTCTGGAGCCGGACGTCCTGGAGGATCGGCGGACCGGGGACGATGTCGATCTTCCAGTACGCGCCCACGGCTTCGCGGAGCCAGGCGGTCAGGATGAAGGTCGCCACGATGACCGCGGTGTCGGCCATGCGGAGCGACCAGCGCATCGTGGCGGCGTGCACTCGCTGCATCGGTCGAAAGCTTCCCCCGGCACCTATACATCGGCCGCAGGGGAAACGCCTGCCCGGCGAGCGGCGGGGTTAAGGGCGGCGGCATGCGCGTGGGCCCGCACACTCTCGGCGATGGCGGTCTGGTCTTCCTGCTCGGGCCCTGCGTGCTCGAGAGCGAGGCGCGCGCGCTGCGCATCGCCGAAGGCATCGCGGAGGTGTGCGCGCGCGTCGGGGCGGCCTGGGTGTTCAAGGCGAGCTTCGACAAGGCGAACCGGTCGAGCCGTTCGTCGTTCCGGGGCCCCGGCGTCGACCGCGGGCTCGAGCAGCTCGCACGGATCGGCGCTCGCGTCGGCGTGCCCGTCACCACCGACATCCACCTGCCCGAGCACGCGGCGAAGGCCGCGCAGGTCGTCGACCTCCTGCAAATTCCCGCCTTCCTCTGCCGACAGACGGACCTGCTCGAGGCCGCCGCCGAGACCGGCCGCCCCGTGAACGTGAAGAAGGGCCAGTTCGTCGCGCCCGCCGACATGGCCGGCGCGCTGGGCAAGCTCCGACCCGGCCTCGCCATGCTCACCGAGCGCGGGGCCAGCTTCGGCTACAACAACCTGGTGGTCGACTACCGCTCGCTCCCCACCATGCGGGCGTTGGGCGTGCCCGTCTGCTTCGACGCCACGCACTCGGTCCAGATGCCCGGCGGGCCCACCACCGGCGGGGACCGGCGTTGGATCCCCTCCCTCGCGCGCGCGGCCGCGGCCGTGGGCATCGACGCGCTGTTCGCCGAGGTGCACGACAACCCCGCGGAGGCGCTCTCCGACGGGCCGAACCAGCTGCCGCTCTCCGAGCTGGAGGGTGTGTTGCGGCAGGTGATCGCGGTCCGCGAGGCGGTGGGGCCGCTCCCCGCGTTGTAGCTCCAGGTCGGGGCAGCTGGACGCGCGAGGACGCGCGCCACTGCGGCGACGGCGGAGGCGAAGCGGGCGTCGGCGGCTCGGTGCCCCGAGGGTTCCAGCGCCACGTCGGGGGGGCGTTGCGGGGGGGGGGGGGGGGGCCCCCCCCCCCCCCCCCCCCCCCCC
>CAYWGD010000105.1:0-24386 GCA_964457335.1 uncultured Enterobacteriaceae bacterium
CCGGTCGAGCCCCCGCCCGCGGCGACGGCCCCCGCCACGCCGCCCGCGCCGCCCGCGACGACGCCCCCGCCGGCCACCACGAAGGCGACGACGACGAAGGCCCCGGCGTCCACGGCGTCGAAGCCCCCGGCCGACGACACGCCGGTCCGCATCGCCCCCACGACCACCCCGTCGTCCAAGCCGACCTCGACCACGAGCACGGCGTCGACGAGCACGAAGACCACGACCACCAAGGCGCCCGCGTCCACGACCGGCGCGTCGTCGAGCAGCGCCAGCACCTCGGGCTCCGCCAAGTCCAGCGGCGTCTCCGCGGTGGTCATCGACACGATGATCAAGAGCAACAAGGGCGTGAAGTCCTGCTTCGTGCAGCAGCGCAACGAGACGGGGGACCTGCCCCGCGGCGTGAAGGTCAAGCTGACGATCCAGCCCTCCGGCAAGGTCTCGAGCGCCGGCATCCCGAGCGGCGAGTGGGCCGACACGAGCTTCGACGACTGCCTCTCCGGCGCGGTGAAGAGCATCCAGTTCCCCCCGTTCGAGGGGGATCCGGTGACCGTGACCTACCCGTTCAGCATCTGATCGCTACGCACGAAACGTCTCCGTCGCTTGACCCGCGGTGCCGGATGGGGCATAGGGCGCCCCCTCCGCGGAGCCCGTTTTGTCCATTCGCAACATCGCCATCATCGCCCACGTCGACCACGGCAAGACGACCCTGGTGGACGGCCTGCTCAAGCAGGCGGGGACGTGGCGCGCCAACGAGCAGGTCGCCGAGCGCGTCATGGACTCGATGGACCTCGAGCGTGAGCGTGGCATCACGATCATGGCCAAGGTCGCGTCGGTCCAGTACGGCGACACGAAGATCAACATCATGGACACGCCCGGCCACGCCGACTTCGGCGGCGAGGTCGAGCGCATGCTCAAGATGGTCGACGGCGCCATGCTGCTCGTCGACGCCTCCGAGGGGCCGCTCCCCCAGACGCGCTTCGTGCTCCGGAAGGCGCTCGAGGCCGGCCTCACCGTCATGGTGTGCATCAACAAGATCGACCGTCCCGACGCCCGCGTGCAGGAGGTCGTGAACGAGATCTACGACCTCTTCATCGACCTCGGCGCCGACGACAAGCAGATCGACTTCCCCGTGCTCTACGCGGTCGCGCGCGACGGCTGGTGCACGGAGACCTACGGCGAGAAGGGCGACAGCCTCCGCCCGATGTTCGAGAAGATCGTCAAGCACATCCCGCCCCCGCCGGGCGACCCGAACGAGACGCTCCAGCTCCTCGTCACCGCGCTCGACTACGACCCGTACGTCGGCCGCCTCGCCATCGGGCGCGTCTTCAACGGCTCGCTCAAGGAGAAGGCCGAGGTCGCGCACGTGGGCGCCGACGGCGTGCCGAAGAAGGTGAAGATCAACCAGCTCTACACCTACGAGGGCATGAAGCGCGTCCAGGGCCAGGAAGTGGGCCCGGGCGACGTGTGCGCGGTCGCGGGCCTCCCGCAGATCAACATCGGCGACTCGCTCACGCTGCTGGAGAGCCCGAAGCCGCTCCCCCGGCTCAAGGTCGACGAGCCGACGATCGGCATGATCTTCTCGGCCAACACCTCGCCGTACGCGGGCAAGGAAGGCAAGTACGTCACCGCCCGCCAGATCCGCGAGCGCCTCGAGAAGGAGATGATGACGAACCCGGCCCTCCGCATGGAGGACACGGGTGCGTCCGAGACGATGCGCGTCTTCGGCCGCGGCGAGCTCCAGCTCGGCATCCTCATCGAGCAGATGCGCCGCGAGGGCTTCGAGCTCTCGGTGTCGAAGCCCGAGGTCGTGCTCAAGGAGGTCGACGGCCAGAAGCACGAGCCGTACGAGATGGCGCAGCTCGACTTCCCCGAGACCTTCATGGGCGTCGTCACGCAGAAGATGGCGCTCCGCAAGGGCCGGATGACCGAGATGAAGATGGACGGGAGCGGGCGCGTGCGCCTGTACTTCCGCGTCCCGGCGCGCGGCCTCATCGGCTTCCGCGGCGAGTTCTTGAACGACACGCGCGGCCAGGGCCTCCTGAACACGCTGTTCGACGGCTACGACGAGTGGGCGGGCTTCATCCAGAGCCGCATCAGCGGCAGCCTGGTGAGCGACCGCCTCGGCGAGGCCACGACCTACGCGCTCTACCACCTCCAGCCGCGCGGCCGCCTCTTCATCGGCCCGCAGACGCCGGTGTACGAGGGCATGATCGTCGGCGAGAACTCGCGCGAGAACGACATCAACGTGAACGTGTGCCGCGAGAAGCACCTCTCGAACGTGCGCTCCTCCGGCGCGGACGAGAAGCTCATCCTCACGCCGCCCGTGCAGATGACGCTCGAGAAGGCCATCGAGTACATCTCGGACGACGAGCTCGTCGAGATCACGCCGGCCAGCGTGCGCCTCCGGAAGAAGGTGCTCGCCGGGAACATGCGGAGCATCGTCCGCACCGAGCGCGAGGAGTAGCGTTCTGTGATTGCCCTCGCTCGCGGGGGGGCATAGCCTCCCCGCCATGGGCCTGCTCCGCCGTGCAGCCGACGGCACCCGTCACCAGCTCCGCTCCCGCCACCTCGTCGGGCGCAGCGCCACCAGCGACCTCGTGATCCCGCGTCGCGAGGTCTCGGGGGAGCACGCGGCGTTCCGGTGGACGGGCCGCGCGTGGGAGGTCCGCGACCTCGGGAGCCGCAACGGCACCTGGGTGAACGACGAGCGCCTCGGCGCCGGCGACCAGCGCGAGGTCGGCGTGGGCGCCACCATCGCCTTCGGCGCGCCGAACGAGATCTGGCGCCTCGAGGATGCCGGCGGGCCCGCCACCTGCGCCATCCCGGCCGCGGGCGGCGTCGTGCGCTTCGCCCGGGACGAGCTCCTCGCGCTCCCCGACGACGAGTCCCCCGTCGCGTCGATCTACGCCGGTCCCGACGGCGGCTGGGTGTTCGAGCACGACGGCAACGTCGAGCCCGTGCAGGACCGCCAGGTCGTCGACGTGGACGGGAAGCCCTGGCAGATCTTCCTCGCCGCGCCGGTGGAGCTCACGCTCGAGCCCTCCCCGGTCAAGGCCGACATCGGCAGCGTGCGGCTCCGCTTCTTCGTCAGCCGCGACGAGGAGCACGTCTCGCTCACGGTGATCTCCGACGGCGTCGAGCGCTCCATGGGGTCGCGGAGCTTCCACTACGTGCTCCTCACGCTCGCCCGCCAGCGCCTCAAGGACGCGGCGCTCCCCGAGCTCCCGCCGACCGCGCACGGCTGGGTCTACCAGGACGAGCTCCTCCGGAAGCTCGGCATGGACGCCAACAAGTTCGGCGTCGACATCTTCCGGGCGCGCCGGCAGCTCCTCGACGCGGGCATCGAGGGCGCGGCCGCCATCATCGAGCGGCGCCCGGTGGCGAGGCAGCTTCGCCTCGGCGTCGCGGAGCTCGAAGTGGTGATGGAGTAGCTGGCTCTTGGGGCGGGGGGCTCGCCGCCCCCCGCAACGCCCCCCGGATCCGCGTGGGGGTCAGCGGTTCAGAGGTACCAGAGCCCGCTCACCGACACGACCGGCTTGTCGGCGATCCCGAGGGCGTCGAAGCCGGTCCACGCGAACGGCGCGGTCGTGGCGAAGCTCCAGAACTCGCTCTCCTGGGTGTCCGGGGCGTCGTCGGTGTTCTGCGACATCATGAGGCAGGCGACGTCCGGGTAGGTGCCCGGCAGCTCGAAGGCCACGAAGAAGTACTCGCCCTGCGGCACGTAGACCTCCTCCGGGAGCACGATGTGCGCGGGCACGCGGCCGCCCGGGTGCCCGTAGACCGGGGCGATCGTCCCGCGGTAGAGCACGTCGGGGTCCGCGGGCGGCGTCGGGCTGGCAGAGGTGAAGACGACGTAGTCGTGCGGGATGTCGACGACGCAGTTCACGTCCACGCCCGGGTACGACGGCTGGCGGACGAACGTCGCGTCGATGGTCTGCACGCCGAGGTCGTGCTGCTGGGCGTCGAAGCGGACGCTGGTCCAGTGGCCCTCCTCCCCGGGGAGCGGGTTGAGCAGCCAGAGGGAGCCGAGGTCGCCGTTGCCGGCGTTGTGGAGCTCGGCGGGCTGGGTGTCGGCGGCGAGGGCGGTGGCGAGCAGGGCGATGAGCATGAATCCTCCTGGGGAACGTCCGGCGGAAGCGCGGGACGGCGGGCGTCATTGCAGCCGGCGTGCCACCGTCGGTCGGGCACGGTTGGACGCGGAACACCGCCGAAGAAGCGGGGGGGCGGGGCGTCAAGCGTGACGTTCGCGTCGTGATCGGAAAAATGTACGTCCGGTGTAACGCTGGAAGTGACACGAGAAACCGGGACCGGTGTCTCTGCCCGATCCGCCCGCGGGCGGGGATCCCGCCGCACACGCCACGGCGGGGGGGCGTTGCGGGGGGGCGGAGCCCCCCTGCCCCAAGAGTCACCCGGCGAAATAGCAGGGCCCGATGCACCTCCCCACGCCCACCACCGCCGCGGCCGTCGCCGCGCTCGTCGAGGGCACGCTCCACGGGCCGGATCGCCCCCTCACCGGCGTGGCCCCCGTCGCGACCGCGACATCGGATGACGTCGCCTACCTCGACCGCGGCGAACCGGGCGCCGGGATCCACCTCGCGCGCGCGCCGGTGGGCGAGACGTGCATCGTGGTGGCGGACCCGCTCGCGGCGATGATCCAGCTCCTCCGCGCTCAGTTCCCCGGCGAGGCCACGCCCCCCGTCGCGCCGCCCTCTCCCGCGCACCCCGGCGCCTTCGTGCACCCCACCGCCAGGCTCGGCGCGTGCACCCTGCACCCCGGGGTGGTCGTCGGCGCCGACTGCGTGGTGGGCGACGGCGCCGTGCTCTTCCCGAACGTCGTGCTCTACCCGCGGACGCGCATCGGCCGGCACACCCGCGTGCACGCCGGCACCGTGATCGGCGCGGACGGCTTCCGCTACCACCCCACCCGCGCGGGGCTCGTCCGCGTGCCGCACGTCGCGGGGGTCACCGTCGGCGAGCACGTCGAGATCGGCCCCAACAACACGATCGACCGTGGTTTTCTGGCCGACACGACCATCGGCGACGGCTGCCGCCTCGACGCGCTCGTCCACGTCGGGCACAACGTCACGCTCGGGCGCTCCGTGATCATCGCGGCGCAGACGGGGCTCTCCGGCTCCGTGCGCGTCGGGGACGGCGCGGTGCTCGGCGGGCAGGTGGGCGTCGCGGACCACGCGAAGATCGGAGCCGGCGCGCGGATCGGGGCCCAGAGCGGCATCCACGGCACCATCCCCGACGGCGAGGCCTGGCTCGGCACCCCCGCGCTCCCGCTGTCGATCATGCGGCGCGTCTACGCGACCATGCGCTATCTTCCCGACCTGTGGCGGCGCTCGAGCCGCTGACCGAGGCCTCCATGCTGCGCTCCTCCCTCCTCGCCCTCGCCCTTCTGGCCGCCTGCAACGGCGACGATCCCAAGGACACCGGCTCCGCCCCGGTCGACACCGCGCCCGACGTCGTCGACGCCGACGGCGACGGCATCCCGGAGAGCGCGGACTGCGACGACGCCGACGAGTACACCTACCCGGGCGCGCACGAGGTCCCCTACGACGGCGTCGACCAGGACTGCGACGGCGCCGACGTCAACGACGTCGACGGCGACGGGTTCGTCGGCGACAACGGCGGCGGGGACGACTGCAACGACTCCAACCCCGACGTGCATCCCGGCGCCGAGGTCGTCTGCTACGACCTCATCGACGAGGACTGCACGGAAGGCTGGAGCCAGTACGACTGCGATAGCGACGGCTACGAGGTCACCGAGGACTGCGGCGACGAGGACGTGAACATCTACCCGGGCGCCCCGGACGTCTGGTACGACGGCGTCGACAGCGACTGCGACAACCGCGACGACTACGACCAGGACGAGGACGGTTTTCAGTCCGCCAACGACCCGAACACGTCCGGTGGCTACGGCGACGACTGCGACGACCTCGACGCCACCATCAACATCGAGGCGCTCGAGAGCTGGGACGGCCGCGACAACGACTGCGACGGCGGCCTCGACATCCTCACCAACCGCGACGCGTCCACCGACTGGTACGGCGACGGCTACGCCGGCGAGTCCTACTTCGGCTGGGACTTCGCCCCCGTGGGCGACCTCGACGGCGACGGCTGGAGCGACGTGGCAATCGGCGTGCTCGGCTACAACGAGTTCGTCGGGCGCGTGTACGTGGTGCCGTACGGCGAGGGCCTGGAGACGCCCGCGGACACCGCGCTCGCGACGATCGAGGGCACCTCCTACATGGGCAGCGCCGTCGCGGGCCTCCAGGGGCCGGACGGCCCCCTCGTCGCGGTCGGCGAGGCGGGCACGGCCTCGGTGCACCTCTTCGACGCCGCGGACCTCACCGGCGGCGCGTCGCTCACGAGCGCGAACGCGGTCGCGACGATCACGTCCACCGCGTACTACATCGGCGGCGACCTCGGCGCCTGGACCGACGCCGGCGGCGCGCAGGCCCTGCTCGTCTCCTCCTTCGAGGTCACCGACGGCGGCATGTCCGTGGCGCTCTACCCGGCGTCCGCGCTCTCGGGCGCCGTCACCGAGAACGCCGCGCTCTGGAGCTGGACGGCGAGCGGCGATGCCTACGACGCCGCGGTCCTCTCCGACATGGACGGCGACGGCCTCGCCGAGATCGGCATGGCCACGAGCGGCTTCAACGGCGTCGCGCGCGCCTACGTGGCCACGGGCGCGCTCGTCTCCGAGGGCGGCGCGGACACCTCCACGGCCAGCATCTCCGGGCTGGGCGGCCACGTGATCCTCAGCGCGGCCGGGGACTTCGACGGCGACGGCTACGGCGAGCACGTGATCTCCGACTGGGAGGCCGACGGCGCGGGCACCGGCGCGGGCAAGGTGTGGATCGTGGGCGGGCCGGAGGCGCTCGTGGGGGGGACCGCCGAGGAGGTCGCGTTCGCGACCGTCTCCGGGACCACCGACGACGGCGCGCTGCGCGCCGGCCAGGCCACCGGCGACATCGACGGCGACGGCGTGGCCGACCTCGTCGTGTGCGCCCCGGGCGACGGCGCGTCCTCCATCAAGGGCGCCTGCTCCTGGCTCTCGGGCACCGCGCTCGCGGCCGGCGGCGACCACGCCCCCGGCACCGACGGCCCCACCTGGAGCAGCGTCGCGTACGACGACCAGTACGGCGCCGACGCGCTGCCCCACGACATGGACGCCGACGGCGACGACGACCTGCTCATCAGCGGCATCGGCGACGCGGGCGCGCTGTTCCTCTACCTGAACCAGTAGGGGTCCGGCCCGTTTTGTCGTGACTGGCGCTCGCCGATCGGGGGGGCGGGGATTAGCGCTTGTCCGCCAGGAGGGTGCATGCCCCTGTGGATGGTGTCGATCGCGCTCGCGACGGAGCCCATCGTGGTCGGCCCCGCCGACCCGGAGGCGCCCGCGCTCCAGCGGTCGGAGGTGGTCCTGTCGTGGGACGAGGTCGGCCTCCGGCCGGCGGTCCCCGAGTCGCCGGCCATCGGGCCGGACCGCCTGGCGCTCGGCCCCGACGGGGTGAGCGCGATCTACGATCCGCTCGGGAAGCGCGTGATCCTGGTGGGCGGCTCGAGCTTCGCGGTGCCCGCCGCGGACGGCCTCGCCTTCACCACCAGCGGCGTGTTGCTCGTCCTGGACGACCGCGCGCGCACCCTGCGCGCCTACCGCCAGGACGGCGGGCTCGTGGACGAGCAGGCGCTCCCCGGCGTCGTGCCGCCCGGCGGCGCGCTCCGCGTCGAGGGCGCCGTCGTCACCTCGGTCGACCTCTTCGGGAACGGGCACCCGCTCGCCACGGTCTCGACGGCCGGCGTGTTGACGAGCCCGCAGCGCCCCACGCTCGTGCCCGCGGCGCGGCGGGTGGTGCGGACGGGCGGCTCCTTCGTGGTCGACGGGCGCACGGTCGCGACCATCGAGGGGCGCGGCGGCGCGCGGCTCCTGGGCGACTGGCTCCTCGTCGAGGCGGTCGGGGACGGCGCGGTCATGCGCGCGGCCATCCCGCTCGAAGGCGGGGACACGGTGTCGCTGCCCACCCGCGGGCGGCTCTACGCCCCGGCGCAGGACGTGGCGGTGGGTCCCGACGGGGACCTCGCGTGGATCGACCCGCGGGCCGACGGGCTGCACGTCGTGCGGGTGGCGCCATGATCCTCGCCCTCCTCGGCGCGGCGCTCGCCATCCCCCGCGAGGAGGTGCTCGACAACGCGGCCCGCTACGCGGCGCACGTGTGGAGCGCCTCGGCCGCGAACCAGTACGCCGAGTGCTACGACGGCGACTACACGAGCGACTTCCCGCCCGGCGACTACGTCGGCGTCCCCTACGACTGGGGCGGCTATGTCAGCCTGGACGAGTTCGACGCCCAGATCGCCGACGGGTACGGCGCGGGCAGCCACTCCTGGCACGGCATCCTCTCGTGCACGACCGGCGTGGACTGCTCCGGCTACGTCTCGATGGCCTGGGAGACGGGCCACTACTCGACCTCGACCTTCGACGACGGGCCCACCCACACCATCGGGTGGTCGGACCTGGAGCGCGGCGACGCGATCAACGACGCCGGCAGCCACGTGGTGCTGTTCGCGCACGAGACCGACGCGGGCTGGCCTGTGTTCTACGAGGCGGCGGGCTCCGCGGAGAAGGTGCGGCTCAACGCGTCGAGCGGCTGGTCGTACGTGGACGGCTACGAGCCCATCCGCTTCGACGACATCGAGGACGGGCCCGTCTCCGGCACGAAGGGCGCGCCGCGGGACATCACCGCCTTCCCCTTCAGCGACTTCCGCTGGACGGCCGGCGCCGCCTCCGACGTGATCGACCGCTACGCCTGCGCCCCCGACACCGACGAGTCCGGCCCCGAGGTGCTCTACCGCTTCGAGGCGGCCACCGCGGGCACGCTCGAGGTCGTCGTCAGCGACGACGTGGGCGTGGACGTCGACGTGCACGTGCTCACCGCGCCGGACGGCGAGTCCTGCCTCGCGCGCAACGACACGTCGCTCTCGGTCGAGGTCGAGCCGGGCACCGTGTGGATCGCGGTCGACACCTGGGTGGGCGGGCAGGAATTCCCCGGCGCCTACGTGCTCAGCGCGAGCTTCGACGGCGAGCTCGGGGAGCTCGAGGAGCTCCCCCCCGACGACACCGGCGAGGAGCCGGTCGACACCGACGCCGACGACACCGCGGGTCCGGACGACGAGCCCGCCGATCAGGGCCGCGTCCGCGACCTCCCGAAGGCCCGCCGCGTGCCGGCGCAGGTCGAGCCCGGAGGCTGCGACACCCGCCCGTCCGGCGGTGCCCTGCTCCTGGCCCCGCTGCTCGCCCTCGCGGGGATCCTCGGCCGTCGCCGGGGCTGATTCGCCGACCGGCCGATCCCCGCGGGCGCGGCCGGCTCGGTGCCGGGCTATGCTGACGCGCCTGTCGAGGTCCCATGCTCTCGCTCGTGCTCGCCGCCTTCGCCCAGGAGGCGCCCCCGATCGTCAACGGCAGCACCACCACCGACTACGGTGCGGTGGTGACGCTCTACGCCGCGGACAGCAACGGCTACGGCTACAACTTCTGCTCCGGCACGCTCATCGCGGAGAACTGGGTCCTCACCGCCGCGCACTGCGTGGTGGCGATGGACGAGAACGAGGCCTACGGGTACCCCGACCTCATCGCGATCGTCGGGTACGACCTCAACAGCGACGCGGGCATCACCGACTACGCCTACGCGCGGCGCTGGATCGAGCACCCCGACTACGACGACCGCTACCTCTACAACGACATCGGCATCATCGAGCTCTCCGACCGCATCACCAGCGTGGACTTCATGCCGGTGAACAAGGACGCGATCACCAACCGCGACATCGGGGACGAGTACCGCTACGTCGGCTGGGGCATCACCCGCGACGGCGGCACGGACTCCTCGCGCAAGCGCTACGCCGACATCCCCGCGTACGACTACGACAGCTACTTCCTCTACGGCTACGACCCCGACGACAACCAGAACGTCTGCCAGGGCGACTCCGGCGGCGCGGCGTTCGAGCTCAACTCCAGCGGGCAGGTCTACGAGCTCGCGGCGGTGAACTCCTTCGTGGCCGACGACGACAGCACCTACTGCGAGGGCGGGTACAACGGCGCCACGCGCGTCGACATGTACATCGACTGGATCGAGGGGTACACCCCGGTCTACTCGGCGAGCGAGATCGGGGACGCCGACACGGACACCGACACGGACACGGACACCGACACCGACACCGATACGGACACCGATACGGACACCGACACCGATACGGACACGGACGCCGGGCCGTCCACCGACATCGACGAGGATCCGGTCCGCCCCGACGAGGTGGGCGAGGACTACTCCTCCGAGAGCGGCTTCTGCGGCACGGTCTCGCCGGTGAGCGGGGCCTGGGGCCTCGTCGCCCTCGCGGGCGCCGCGATCGTCCGGCGCCGCCGGTAGTCGGAGCGCCGTCTGCCCCTCGGGGGGACGCGCCGACGCTCAGCGGCGCTCGAGCGCCTTGATCGCCGCCGGATCGAGCCCGACCGCGAGCTCGCCCGGCGGCGGCAGCGGCGTGCCGGCGGCCCGCGCGACCACGCGATCGGCCTCCCAGGCCAGGAGCGCGAACCCGCGCCCGGCGGCCTCGGCGCGGGTCGAGCGCGCGCGTGTCGTGGCCTCGGCGGGGTCGCCGGCCGCCAGGGCCGCCCGCGCCAGCAGCACCTCGGCGCGCAGGCGGAGGGAGAGGCGCCCGCGCGCCTGGTTGGGGTCGGCCTCGGCCAGGGCGCGCCGGAACATGCGCACGTCCCCGAGCGCGGCGGCGGCCTGGGCCCACACGCAGCGCGCGAGGAGGCGGAAGCCGCCGGGGTCGGTGCCGGCGGCGGCGAGCTGCGGGAGGACGCGGTCGAGCGCGGCGGCGGCTGCGGTGCGGCTGTCGGGGCGCTCCTCCAGCGTGGCGCGGGCGCGCAGGACCTGCGCGGCGATGCGCTCCTCGGCGAGGTCGGCCGCCCGGGCGAGCGCGGAGGCGTCGGCGAGGTGGCGGGCCGCGTCGGCGGTGAGCCCGGCGTCGAGGAGGACCATGCCGAGGTGGCGGGCGGCGGCGCACTCGAGCGCGCGGTCGCGGATGCCCTCGGCGAGCGCGAGGGCGCGCCGGGCGGCCCGGAGCGCCTCGGCGAGGCTCCCCGACACGGCCCGCGCCTCCGCGAGGTGCATGAGCGCGGCGGCGGCGGTGGAGCTGTCCCCGGCGAGCTCGGCGTCGGTGACCACCTCGGTGAAGCGGTCGAGCGCGAGGTCGAGCGACCCGGTCTGGAGCGCCGTGACGCCCACGCCGAGCGCGGCCACGCGGCGGCCGGCGGGGTCCACGACGCAGGCGAGGGCCTCCTCGTAGACGGCCCGGGCGCCAGCGGCCTCCCCGTCGCCCCAGAGCAGCGCCGCCAGGGCGAGGAGGCGCGCGCCGCGGACGTCGCCGTCCACGGGCTCGGCCAGCGCGGACACGAGCAGCGCGCTCGCCTCGTCGCGGCGGCGCGCCTTCCGCAGGCGCTCGACCTCCTCGAGCACGGGGTCGACCTCGACGGCCTCGGGGCGGTCGACGAGCGCGGCGGCGCGCGCCTCCACGCTCTCCAGGTCGGGGAGGAGCGCCCGGATCGGCGCCCGGAGCGCCTCGGCGGCGAGCATCCACCGGTCGTCGGCGGCGGTGGCCACCCCGCGCGCCTCCAGCGACCGCAGCGCGTCCTCGGGCGGCACGAGCGCGATGGCCTCGAGGATGGGCACCGGGGCGGGCCCGCCCAGGACGGCGAGCGCGCCGGCGACGGCCTCCTCGTCGAGGTCGAGGCCCTCGGTCCAGCGCCGCGCGTCCACGGTGAGCGGGCCCTCGGGGAGCACCACGCGGTCGCGCTCGGTGTGCCGGGCGAGCAGCTCGAGCAGCATCGCGGCGTTCCCGCCCGTCTCGCGGTGCAGCCGCTCGGCCACGCGCGCGAGGTCGGGCGTGGCGGGGGCGTGGGCGTACACGGAGCGCCGGAGCTCGGCCATCGTGAGCGGCGCCAGCGGGAGCGACACCGCGCCCGCGACGGGCTGCGTCGTCACCACGAGCAGCGGCGCGCCCTCGGCGACGTGGTTGATCGCGGCGTCGAGCGCGGCGGGATCGTCCGTGGCGACGCACGCGAGGCCGCGCCGGTCGGCCGCCTCCCGCGCCAGCGCCTGGAACCACGAGCGGCCCGACCCCCGCTGCCCCACGAGCCGCACGGCGACGCCCTCCCCAGCGGCCACGCGGTCGAGCGCGGCCGCGAGCGCGTCGATGGTGGCCTGCCGCCCGGCGAGCGGGAGCCCCTCCGGCGCCTCGTTCGCGATGGCGGCCTCGGCCTCGGCCATGTCCACGAAACGTGCGGCGGGGTCCTTGGCCATCAGCCGGAGCACGAAGGCCTCGAGGTCGGGCGCGACCGTCGGGTCGCGCTCCGAGGGCGGGCGCGGCGGCCGCTCCAGGTGCGCGTGGAGGAGCGCGGCGGTGTCCGTCTCCTCGAAGGGGCGGCGGCCGGTCAGCAGGTAGTAGAGCGTGCAGCCGAGGCCGTACTGGTCGGCCCGCGCGTCGACGCGGCCGCCCGCGATCTGCTCGGGCGCGGCGTAGGCGGCGGTGCCCACGAGGATGCCCACGGCGGTGAGCGGCGCGTCGTCCGCGGCGCAGGCCACGCCGAAGTCGGTGAGGAGCACGCGGCCTTTGCCCTCGAGCAGCACGTTGCTGGGCTTCACGTCGCGGTGCACGAGCCCCTGCGCGTGCACGTAGGCGAGCGCGCCGCAGAGCGCGCGGGCGATGGCGCGGGCGCGGGCCTGCCGCTCGGCGGGCGGGCGCAGGCGGAGCTTCTCGGTGTAGACGCGGAGGTCCTGGCCCTCGATGTACTCCATCGCCACCCAGGGGAGGCCGCGCTCGACGCCCTGGGCGCGGTAGCGGACGACGCCCGGGTGGTCGAGGCGCTCGAGCACGCGCACCTCCTCCGCGAAGCCCGCGAGCACGGCGGGCGAGGCGCGGTGGAGCCACTTGAGCGCGACGACGGAGCCGTCCTCCGCGACGGCGCGGTACACGCGGGCCATCCCCCCCTGTCCCAGCAGGCGGTCGAGGCGGTAGGGCCCGACGAGCTCGGTGGACATCAGGGCGCGAGGCCCAACCTCCGGAGGAAGGGGACCTGCCACGCGGCGGGCATCGCCGCCGCGAGGTCCTTGGCGAGGGCGCGGAGCTGGCCGCGGGTGCTGGTCCGGTCGGCGGGCGCCGACTCCAGCTCCTCGAGCAGGAGGAGCGCGTCGAGCTGGTAGAGGCGGAAGCCCCGGGTAGTGGCGACCTGCGCGGCGTCCCGCGCGCGGGCGAGCGCGATCGTCGGCTGGCCGAGGATGCGCCAGGTGACCGCGAGGTCGAGGAGCACCTGCGCGCGCCGGAGCATCGGGAGCTGCCCGAGCCGGGACTCCACGCGGGTCACCAGCGCGAGGGCCGCCTCGGCCGAGTCGGTGCAGGCGTGCACCTGGGCGCGCAGCACCTCGATGGCGGGCCCGTAGTGCTCGGGATCGCCGAGGCGCGCGGCGGCGGCGGCGGTGTCGAGGTTGTTGAGCGCGCTGTCGAGGTCGCCCTCCTCGAGGTCGAGCCGCGCGATCTGCCACGCGGGCACGGCGAGCTCGGACTGCACGCCGAGGGCGCGCGCGGCCGCCATGGCGGCCTCGAACTCGGACCGGGCCTCCTCGAAGACGCCGGCGCGCATGGCCGCGAGGCCGCGGATGCCGCGCGCGGCGGCCTCCCCGAGCCGGTGCCCGGCCTCCTCGGCCTCCTGGAGCGCGTCGGTGGCGTACTCCCAGGCGGTCCCGGGGTCGCCCTGCCCGAGCAGCACCTCGGCGAGGTTCGCGAGCGCGAGCGCCCGCGCGGTGCGCATCCGGAGGTCCTTGAAGAGCGCCTGCGCCTCCTGCAGGCCCGACGCGGCGCTGGCGAGCTGCCCGCGGCTCGCCTGGACCGCGGTGAGCGCGAGGAGCAGGTGGGCACGCGCGCCGACGAGGCCGGGGCCCGTGGCGAGGACGAGGCCCTCCTGCGCGTAGTGCTCGCAGTCGTCGAGCCGCCCGCGGCCCCACGCGATGCCCGCCAGCACGAGGAGCCCCTCGGCCACGGCCTCGCGGTCGTGCACCTCGCGGGCCTGCTCCAGGCTGCCGCGCACCTCGGCCTCGGCGCGGTCGAGGTCCCCGAGCACGCGCAGCACGCGGCCGTAGTGGATGCGGGTGCGGAGCGCGGCGGCGTCGTCCGGGCCGGCGCCGATGAGCGCGATGGCCTGCTCCAGCACCTCCCGCGCCTCCTTCCACTCCGTGCGGTGGAACAACACGTCGGCCCGCACCTGCAGGAGCGTGTGCTTGATCGCGGCGTACTCGGTGGCGGAGAGGTCGACGCGGGCGGGGTCGTCGGCGCCGTGGGCGCGCATGGCGAGCTCCCAGGCCTCCACGTACTGCCCCTTGTCGCGCGCGCGCTTCGCGGCGGCGGTCAGGTACTGGAACGCCTTCCCGGCCTCGCCCGCGCGGCGGTAGTGCTCGCCGACCACCTCGGCGGCGGCGGGGGCGTGCTGGTAGCGGATCTCGAGCGCCGCCGCGATGCGACGGTGGGTGTCCGCCCGGCGCTCGGGGTCGAGCTCGCGGTACACCACGTCACCGTACTTCGCGTGCGCGAACTCCAGGAACACCTGCTGGCCCGCGCGGCGCTGCCGGACGATGCCGAAGGCCACGAGCGTCTCGAGCCGGTCGATGCCGGCGTCCTCGTCGAGGTCGAGCACGTCGAGGAGCACGTCGAGCTCGATCTCCCGGCCGTTGACCGCGAGCACCTCGAGCACGGGGCGCTCGCGGTCCTCGACCGCGTCGAGCCGCGCGCGCACGACCTGGCGGACCGCGGGCGGGATGTCCATGTGCCCGCTCGAGAGCTCCTCCACGTCGGCGGTCACGCGCCAGCCGCCGGTCGACCGGACGATGACCCCGTGGTGCATCAGGTTCTGGATGTAGCCGACGAGGAAGAGCGGGTTCCCCTCCGACTCGCGGTACAGCCGCTCGGCGAGGACCTCGGCCACGCGGCCGGGCCCGAGGAGCGAGAGCACGAGGTCGCCGACGACCACCGCGCTCAGGGGCCCGAGGCGGAGGAGCTCGGAGGAGGCCCCCGCGCCCACCCCGTCGCGCAGGGCGGCGAGGCGGCTGCCGATACGGTCGGGGCGCCACGTGCCGACGAACAGGAACGCCGGGCGGTCGGCGCCGACGAAGCGGCGCACGAGCCAGGAGAGCGCGTCGAGCGTGGGGAGCTGGGCGTTGTGCAGGTCGTCGACGAGCACGATCTGCGGGCCGTCCTCGAGCAGCGTCCCGATGCCGTCGGCCAGCGCGTCGAACACGCGCTCGCGGGCCTGGCCGCGCGACCCGACGTCCTCCGAGTAGGCCGAGACCGCCGCGCTCAGGCGCTCGCCCGCGCGGCCGGGGAGGTGCCCGCCGACCGACGCGGCGAGGCGGAGGATCACGCTGAAGGGCCCGTCCCGCTCGCCGGCGCGCACGCTGTGGAGCGTGAGCCCCATGAGCTCGGCCTGGTGCGCCGCGACCTCCAGGAGCCGCGTCTTGCCGGTGCCTTCCGCCCCCTCGATCCACACCGCCCCGGACTGCCCGCGCGTGAGCGCCGCCGCGCGCCCGCGGAGCGCCTCCTCCTCGGTGGTGCGGCCCACGAGCGCGGGCTGCCAGGGCGCGAGGTCGGGCAGGTCGAGGTCGGCGTCGATCTGCTCGAGCCGGTACAGGATCTCCTGGGCGCTCCGGAAGCGGTCGCGCGCCTGCTTGCGGAGCAGGCGGCGGCAGATCTCGTCGAGGTGCGCCGGCACGGAGGGGTCGAGCTCGCGCGGGGCGGGCGCCGCGTGGCTGCGGTGGAGCTCCAGGTACCCGGCGAGGTCCCGCGCCACGAACGGGCGGCGCCCGGTCAGCATGGCGAAGAGGATGACGCCGAGGCTGTAGAGGTCGGACCGGTGGTCGATCGGGTGGCCCTGGATCTGCTCCGGGCTCGCGTAGGCCCAGGTGCCCACCAGCGTGGTGGAGATGGCCGAGTCCGCGTCGGGATCCAGGTCCTTGACGATGCCGAAGTCCGTCAGCTTGCACTGGCGATCGTGGTCCAGGAGCACGTTCGACGGCTTGAGATCCCGGTGGATGAGCCCGCGCCGGTGGATGTAGGCGAGCGCCCGGCACAGGTCGACGAGGATCTCCTCGCAGCGCCGCCACCGCTCCTCGGGGGCGAGGGTGCGGAAGGTGTGGATGGCGTAGTGGAGATCGTGGCCGTCCACGTACTCCATCGCGATGTACGGGTGGCCGTGCAGGCTCCCGAGCGCGTCGACGCGGATGACGTTCGGGTGCCGGAGCCGGGAGAGCGCCTTGAACTCGCGGAGGAAGCGCTGGTAGCCGCTGCCGACGCGGCTCGACTTCAGCACCTTCAGCGCGACGGGCCGCCCGTCGGGGTCGCTCGCGAGCAGCACGTGCGCCATCCCGCCGCGCCCGATGAGGCGGCGGTACACGTAGTTGCCGATGCGGTCCCCCGGCGACACGCGCAGCCCTCCGATCTCCAGGATGGAGTCGTTCCCGTCGCTTTCGGTTCCCGAGGACACGCGCGCTTTCCGCCCGTTCTAGGTTGCGGGCCGGGGCCGGCCCTAACACGGCGGACGCCCGGCGTTCGTGGCGGACCGGCTTTCCTCCGGCCCGTGTCAGAGGTCGTTATGGACGCGCGCCGCCGAGGCGAGCGAGGCGCGCCCGCGCGGCCGGATCCGGGCCGGCCTGCTCCGCGAGGCGGCACGCCTCGACGACGAGCGCCCGGTGCAGGCGGTCGTCCAGGCGGAGCAGCGCGCGGGACGCCGCGCGCGCGGCGGCGTCGCGATCGCCGACGCGCACGAGCGCGGTGCCGGCGTCGATCTCGAGCCGCGCGGTCGCGGCGGGCACCGTGCCGACGGGGCGCGTGAGGGCGGCCTTCGCGGCGTCCCGCGCCGCGTCGGGGCGCCGGGCGCAGGTGGAGAGCGCCAGGAGCGCGAGCCGCTGCCCCTCCACCTCGAAGGGCGGGTCGGGGGCCCAGCCGGGCTCGGCCAGCGGGCCGGCGGCCTCGTCGGCGTCCCCGAGGCGCGCCAGGACGCGCACGGCGGGCGCCCAGGTGGAGAGCTCGGTGACCTGGTGCAGGCGGCACAGGGACAGCGCGTCCCGGGCGGTCCGGAGCGCGGCCCCGACCTCGTCCATGCCTTCGAGCGCGGCGGCCCGGAGCGCGGCGGCGAGCGCGCTGGCGCCGCCGAGGGCGTGGGTGTCCCCCAGCGCGTCGATGTCGTCGCCCAGGCGCGCGACGCCGCCCCAGTCGCCCTCCTCGAGCGCGATCTGCGCGCGCTGGTGGAGGATCCGTACGAGCCACTCGGCCGCGCGCGGCTCGCGCCCGCGGCGGAGCCCCGCGTCGATGAGCTCCTGGGCGCGCGACCGATCCCCCGACACCCGCGCGAGCAGCACGAGCCCCCAGAGGCCCACGAGCTCCGCCTGCGGGTTCCGCGACGCCTCGCCGAGCTCGATGGCCTCGCGCCAGAGCCGCTCCGCGCCCTCCCGGTTCCCGCCGTCGAAGCGCACGATCGCGAGCGCGTTCGCAGCCTCCGGCCACGCGGCGTCGCCGCGCTCCAGCGTGGCGAGGCCCTCCTCCAGCGCGCCCTGCGCCTCCGCGGCGCGGCCGCGCGCGAACGCGACGAGGCCCACGCTGGCGAGGGCCTTGCCGATGGCGGCACGGTCTCCCTCGGTGCGGGCCGCGAGCAGGGCCTGCGCGTAGGCGTCGCCCGCCTGCTCGACCCGGCCCGCGGCGCGCAGCGCGTCCCCGAGCGTCTGGTAGAGCGGCCGCCGGCTCCGCGCCGCGTCCATCGGCGTCATCGTGGCTTCCGCCGCCCCGCGCGCTTCGAGGGCCCGCGTGCAGTGCGTGCGCGCCGCCGCGTGGTCGCCCCGCCGGAGCGCCCGCTGCGCGCCCTGGATGAGGAGCGGGTAGGCGCCCGCCGGGTCGCCGCCGTGCAGCAGGTGGTGCGCCGCGGCCTCCGCGATGGCGTGGAGCCGCCGGTGATGGAGCCGCTGGAGCGTGGCCGCCGCCGCGCGGTGCATGCGCGCGCGCCGCGCCGCCTCGATGTTCTCGTAGATGACCTGGGCGCGCCGCTTCGAGACGATCTGGTGGAGCTCCTGGAGCCCGTCCTCCGTGGTCACCACGTGCCCGTCGCGCGCGAGCGCCGCGAGCGGAGCCGCCAGCTCGGCCTCGTGGAGGTCCGTGAGCGGGGCCACGAGCGCGATGCTGCTCGGCGCGGCGAGCACCGCGAGCGCCTCGAGGCACTGGCGGGCCGCCGGGGCGAGCCCGTCGAGGAAGCTCGCCTCCGCCTGCCGCACCCGCTCCGGGAGGGGGAGGGGCTCGGTCCGGAGCGCGTCGACCGGCCGGGAGGAGCGGAGGCTCCCCTCGGCGCCCCGCACCAGCCAGCCGGCGCGCAACAACGCCTCCACCTGCTCGAGGATCGGCCCCGGGTAGCCCCCGAGCTCCTCCTGCAGCCGCCGCCCGAGGGCCGCGCCCAAGGCGCCGTGCAGCCCGCGGTCGCGGAGCATCGCGCGCACCGCGTCGCGGTCGATCCCGCCGAGCACGAGCTCCTCGGTGCCCAGCCCCGTCGCGGCGCCGGAAACGAGCCCGTCGTCGGTCCCCGGGCGGGCGGTGACGATCAGGAGCAGCCGGCCGCCCTCGATTGCGACGACGTCCCGCAGGAGCTCGGCGAGCGCGTGGCGGTCCTCCTCTGAGGCGTCGTCCACGTCGTCCACCACGAGCACCCAGGCGGACTCGCCCAGGCGCCCGCGCAGCCCCGGCTCCGCGCGCGGGGAGGCCGGCGGCAGCGCCGCGAGGAGCGTCGCCACCGTGTCGCGCGCGCCCGCGGCGGCCGTGCTGGCGCCGACCGCCCGCGCCCGCTCGACCGCCTCCTGCAGCAGCCGCGTCCGACCGCTGCCCGGCGGCCCGAGCACCGCGACCACCCCGCCCACGCCGCGCTTCAGCAGCGCGTCCACGCGCCCCGCGAGCGCGTCGAGGACGGCCTCGCGACCGTGGAGCGGCAGCGCCTCGGCCGAGGGCGTCTCCGCGAGCGCGTCGAGCACCTGCCGCGCGGAGGCGTAGCGCCGCGAGGGGTCCTTCTGCAGGAGCTTCAGGCACACGCGCTCGAGGCGGTTCGGCACGCGGGGATCCACGTCCGACGGCGCCCGCGGCGTCTCCGTGAGGTGGCGCGCGAGGTAGCCGGCGATGGAGTCCGCCACGATCGGCCGCCGGAACGTCAACATCACGTAGAGCAGCGCGCCGAGGCTGTAGAGGTCGGCCCGCGTGTCCGGCGACTCGCCGGTGATCTGCTCCGGCGCCATGAAGGCCACCGTTCCCACGAGGCGCCCGGCCAGCGTCAGGCTCGTCGGGAAGGCCTCGGGGTCCTTCACCACGCCGAAGTCGGTGAGGCGCGCGTGCCCGTCCGTGCCGACGAGCACGTTCCCGGGCTTCAGGTCGCGGTGGACGATCCCCTGCTCGTGCACGTAGGCGAGCGCCTCGCAGAGCTCCCGGAACAGCGCCTCCACGCGCTCGAAGCGGTCCTTCGGCGGGTCGGCCTGCCAGCGCTCGATCAGCGTGCCGAGGTCGGTGCCCTCCACGAGCTCCATCGCGATCCACGGGAAGCCGCCCTCGTCGCCGGTGTCGAACACGCGCACCACGTTCGGGTGCCGCAGCCGTTCGAGCGTGATGTACTCGCGACGGAAGCGCTTCACCTCGTCGGCGGTGATGCGGCTCTGGTGGAGGATCTTGATCGCGACCGGGCCGTCCGGGCCGTCGGCCCGGTACACGGTGGCCATCCCTCCGACCCCGAGCGTCTCGACGAGCCGGTAGGGGCCGACGCGATCGCCGGGGAGCGGGGGGGTGCCGGTGAGGTCCGTCATGCGACCGGAGGGGCGTGCTCGGCGTCGAGGAAGCGCTCGGCGTCCTCGCGCGAGAGGTTGGCGGCGAGGGAGCGGGCGAGCGCGTCGGCGACGCGGCGGTGGCGCGCGACGGCCGCCTCGTCCGGGCTGTGCTGGGCGGCGAGGGAGTGGCCCTTGAGCGCGTACAGGCGGAAGCCGCAGGCGTCGGCGCGTCGGACGGCGGCCTCGGCGCGGCGGCAGGCCTCCGCGGAGTTGCCCATGGCGGCGTAGACCCGGGCGAGCACGAGGTCCAGGCGGCACTCCTGGTACGGCCAGCGCGCGCCGCCCACGCCGAGGGCGCGATCGAGCGCCTCCTGGGCGCCGGCCTCGTCGCCGTCGTGCGCGGCGACCCGCGCACGCCAGGCGTGGACGATGGGAGCGAAACCCTCGGGGTCGTAGCGCAGCATTCCCACCGCCTCGTCCAGCCCGTGCCGAAGCGTATCGTAGTCTTGGAGCGCCCAGGCCGCTCGCAACAGGGCGACGAGCGTCGCGACCTCGTCCTCGCGGTGATCGAGCGCGCGGATGATGGACAGGGCCTCGCGGGCCTCCTCCATCGCCTGCGCCGGACGCCCGAGATCGACGAGGATCAGGCTCATGTGGCTCCGGCCGCGCGCGACGCCGAGGGGGTGGTGCGTCTCGCGGGCCAGCGCGAGCGTCTTTTCGGCGAGCTCCAGCCCGCGCCGCAGGTTCCCCGTGAAGTGGTGGATCTCGACGAGGTTCACGCGGGCGACCGCGAGGGGGCCGAGGAGCCCGATGCGCTCGAAGATCTCCGCGCTCTGCTCGAAGAAGCGGCGGGCCTCGGCCGCCTGGCCCTTGCAGAGCGCCACGAGCCCGAGCCCGTTGTAGCCGTAGCCGAGGCTCTTCTCGTCCCGCGTGGCCTCGCCCACCGCGAGCTCCTCCACCCACCACTTACGCGCCCCTTCCAAATCGCCCCGCGCCCACAGGATGCCGCCCAGCCCGTTGAGCGGCATGACCTTCAGCGAGGGGTCGCCGGCGCGCTCGGCCAGGCGGATCGCGTCGAGGAGGCGGGCCTCGGCGGCGTCGATGTCGTGATGGTGGCGGGCCAGCGCCGCGAGGGCGGCGGCGGCGCGGCTCGCGAGGCGGTCGTCGGCGAGCTCGCGGGCGAGCTGGTCGGCGGTCGCGAGGCCCGCGGGCACCTCGATCCAGCGCCCGAGGTGGGCGAGGGCGTCCGCGCGGCGCAGGAGCAGGTCGGCGAGCTGGCGGTCCGCCTCGTCGAGCACGATGGTCGCGCGCGCGGCCGGCTCGATGCGGATGGCGCGCTCGAAGAGCCCCTCGGCCTCGGCCACGAAGGAGCGGTCGAGGAGCCGCTGCCCGGCCCGGACGAGGTAGGGATAGGCCTTGCCGGGCACGCCCCCGAGCTCGAAGTGCGCGGCCAGGGCCTCGATCACCAGCGGGAGGCGCCGCCGGTACGTGCGCTCCAGGGCCTCGCCGATCGCGCGGTGCAGCCGGGTGCGGTCGTCCATCGCCAAGGCGCCGTAGAGGAGCTCGCGGGTGCGCGGCTGCGCGAAGTCCACGTGGTCCTCGCTCTCGCCGCGCCGCTCGCGCGCGAGCCCCGCGTCGACGAGCGCCTCCACCCCCTCGGCGAGGTCCGTCTCCGCGAGCGCGGTCACGTCCGCGAGGATCCCCATCGGGACCTCCGTGCGGGCCACGCACAGCGCCTCCGCGATCCGACGCGCCGGCGCCGGCAGCGCGCAGAGGCGGCCCAGGACCGCCTCCCGCACGGAGCGCGGCAGCGGCAACGACGCCCGCGTCACGCCGGACTCGTCGAGCAGCAGCGCGCGCTCGCCGTCAACGGTGGCGATCACCCCCTCCTCGACGAGCCCCCGCAACATCTCGGCGATGTAGGCCGGGTTGCCCTCGCCGTCGTGGTGGAGCCGCCGCGCGAGCGCCTGCGCCGCCGGCGAGTCGGGGACGAGCGAGACGACGAGCTCCTCCACCGCCGCGGGCGAGAGCGGCTCCAGCGTCACGCCGTGCGACGGCACGTCCGTGCGCGTCCCGAGCGCGAGCCCGTCGGTCGCGGCATCGGCCACGCCCGGGGAGCGCGTGAGGAGCCAGAGGATCGGCTCGCGGGCCAGCGAGAGCGTGTTGCGGACGAGGTACTCGAGGAGCTCGACGGAGCCGGCGTCGGCGAAGTGGAGGTCGTCCACGACGAACAGCCGCGGCCGGGTGCCCTGGACCATCTCGCGGAACGCGGCGAACAGGGCGTACCGCTCCACGCCGCGCCCGCTCTCGCCGAACGCGCGCTCCAGCACCGGGCGGGGCGCGAGGCCTTCGGCGCGCAGCGACTGGTACACCGCCGCGTAGGCGTTGAGCGGGTTCGCGGACGGCCGGGCGCGGATGCGGTTGGCCGGCATGCCCGCCTGCTGCGCGAGCTCCACGGCGAGGTAGGCGAGGCGCGACTTGCCGGTGCCCGCCCCCCCTTCGAGGAGCAGCACGCCGCCCTGCCCCTCGCGGCAGGCCGCCAGCCCGATGGTCAGCGCGGCGATCGCGTCGGCGCGGCCCACCAGCGGGGGCGGCCACGGCGCCTCGGGGCGGATCGGCTCGGGCCCTTCGAGCACGCGGAGGAGGTGGCTCGCGGAGGCGTAGCGGTCCGCCGGCTCCTTCTGCAACAGCCGCAGGCACACGTCCTCGAGCGGCTTCGGCACGGTCGGGACGAGCTCGCGGGGCGGGCGCGGCGGGCGGTGCAGGTGCTTGTCGAGGTACCCGGCGAGCGTGCGCGCGTTGAACGGGCGGCGGCCCGTCAGCATCAGGTAGAGGACCGCGCCCAGCGAGTAGAGGTCGGTGCGCGCGTCGAGCCGCTCGCCGTTGATCTGCTCCGGCGCCACGTAGGCGACGGTGCCGAGGAGCTCGCCGTGCGCCGTGAGCTCGGTCGTGCCGCTCTCCTTCACGACGCCGAAGTCCATCAGCTTCGCGGTGCCGTCGGGCAGCACCATGATGTTCGACGGCGTCACGTCGCGGTGCACGAGCCCCCGCCGGTGCACGTACTCGAGCGCGCGCGCCACCTGCACCACCACGCTGCGCGCGATCGCGAACCGGTCCGGCGCCGGTTCGAGGGCCCAGCGATCCACGAGCGTCCGCACGTCCTGGCCGTCGAGGAGCTCCATCACGAAGTACGGCCGCCCTTCCCAGGTTCCCCAGTCGTAAACTCGCGTGATGTTCGGGTGCTCGAGGCGGGAGAGCGTGCGGAACTCGCGACGGAATCGGCGTTCCACCTCGGCCGCGCTGCCCGCGGTGGTCATGAGCTTCAGCGCCCCGAGCGCGCCGGAATCGGCGTCGCGCGCCACGTACACCGTCGCCATCCCGCCGCGCCCGCGCGGATGCACCACGTCCCAACGCCCGAGTCGGGTCCCCGTGGTGGGCTCGTGCGGAGCGGTTTGTTGGGTCACCGGTGGCTTGGCAACGAAAAGCGGACTCTATACTCTCGCTCGCATGCCCGGTCGTTGCAAGCGGGGGGGCCGGAGCCGCGCGGTCGAATCAGGAGGGTGGCGATGAGACTGGAGGCGTTCGCCTGGACCGATCCGGGTCCCGTCCGAGAGAACAACGAGGACACCTTCCTGGTCGACCAGGAGGCCGGGCTGTTCGTGGTCGCCGACGGCATGGGGGGGCACGCCGCGGGCGAGGTCGCCTCGCGGCTCGCCACCGACACGCTCCAGGAGCTGTTGCAGGGCGGCGAGGATCCCGACGAGACGCGGCTCGACCGCAACGTGCAGGATCCCGGCGACGTGCTGCGCGAGCGCCTGCGCTACGCGATGAACCAGGCGAGCGCGCGCATCCGCCGCGAGGCGCAGATCCGCCCCGCCTACACCGGCATGGGCACCACCGTGTGCGTGCTCCTCGTCGAGAGCGACCAGGCGCACGTCGCGCACGTCGGCGACTCGCGCATCTACCTGTACCGCGACGGCACGCTCTCCCGGCTCACGCGCGACCACACGGTCGTGCAGCAGGAGATCGACGCGGGGCGCCTCACGCCCGAGCTCGCGCGCCAGGTGGCGCACCGCAACTACCTCACCCAGTCCGTCGGCTACCACGGCCCCGTGGAGCCCGACACCTCCACGCGCCCGCTCCAGCCCGGCGACCTCTTCCTCCTCTGCTCCGACGGCCTCACCGATCCCCTCGAGGACCGCCGCATCGCCGAGATCTGCGCCACCGCCTACCCGACCGACCTCGCCGAGACGCTCGTGCGCGAGGCCCTCGCGGCGGGGGGCGAGGACAACATCACCGTCGTGACCGTGCGGGTGTTGGAGGACTAGCGGTCTCTTCGGAGGGTCTGGGCGGCCCGGCGGCGGGCCACGGCCGCGAACAGCATCCGCGCGGCTGTGGGCGTGGTCGCCGCGGCCGCGGTCCGCCGCCGTCGGCCCCTTCCGGGCTTCGGCCTTCGGCCTCGGCTGACGCGCCCGGCCGCCTCGCGGCGGCCCGTCG
>CAYWGD010000106.1:0-24300 GCA_964457335.1 uncultured Enterobacteriaceae bacterium
GTCGCTCGACACCCTCGAGGCTTCGGCCTCGGGGGTGTTCGTGTTTTTGCCTCGGGCCAGGGCCGCCTTCGCCTGCGGCGGCGGCCGGTTGCCTGCGGCGGCGGCCGGTTGCCTGCGGCGGCGGCCGGTTGCCTGCGGCGGCGGCCGGTTGCCTGCGGCGGCGGGCGATGGGCGGCGTCCGGTTGCCTGCGGCGGGTGGTGATGGCCGCAGCCGGTGTGATGGCCGCGGCGGTGCGATGGTAGCCACGGCGCCGCGGCCGTCGCATGCGGGGACCGCCATCCCGGCGCCGGGACGCCGCGTGGACCGCGGCTTCTCGCGGTTCGGCGCCGCCACTCGCGCGAGCGCGTGGTATCCTTCCGGGCCTGTTTCCCGGAGGTCTCGTGCGCCGGCTCGTACCGCTCCTGCCGCTCCTCGCTGCCTGCCAGGACTACAACCTCAACGGCTCGGACGACGTCGGCGGGAAGTACAACCCGCCCGACCTGGGCGCGAAGGTCCAGACGGACCACATCACCCAGGTCACCATCCCCGCTGTCGACGTGTTGTGGGTGATCGACAATTCCTGCTCGATGGAGGAGGAGCAGCGCGCGCTGCGCGACAACTTCGGCTCCTTCATCCAGTACTTCACGGGCTCGGGCATGGACTACCACGTCGGCGTCGTGAGCACCGACATGGACGAGCGCTCCGAGAGCGGGAAGCTCATCCTCGATTACGCGGGCGGCAGCCGGTACATCGACAACACGATGTCCGAGGAGGACGCGATCGAGAGCTTCCGGCAGCGCGCGCTCCTGGGCGTGAACGGGAGCGGCACCGAGGCGGGTCTCGACGCGGCGATGACCGCCCTCACCACCGAGCGCTACGCGACGAACGACGGCTTCTACCGCGACGAGGCCTCGCTCTCGATCGTGGTCATCTCGGACGAGCCCGACCAGAGCGACGTCTCGGTGAACGAGTTCGTGAACTGGATCCGCGGGCTGAAGACGGACGAGCAGTACACGGTGTCGTTCTCCGCCATCGTGGGGCCCGACCACACCACCTGCTCCACGGCCGAGCGGGGCTCCAAGTACCTCGAGGTCACGGACCAGCTCGGCGGCATCGTCTGGCCGATCTGCGAAGAGGACTACTCCTCCGTCCTCGAGGAGCTCGGCCTCCGCGCGGCGGGGCTCAAGCAGGAGTTCTTCCTGTCGCTGGTGCCGGTCGAGGAGACCATCCAGGTGAGCGTCGAGGGCACCGACGGCGTGGTCACGCCCTACGCCGCCGACACCGATTGGACCTACAGCCGCACGCGCAACAGCGTCACCTTCTCGTCGTACACGCCGCTCCCGCTCTCGGTCGTCCAGATCGAGTACGAGGTGCTCGCGTCCTCGCAGGGCGTGTCCGAGGAAGAGGAGCCCACGGGCGACGACACCGCCGACGAGTGAGCGCCCGCCCGGGCCGGCGAGACGCTACTCGCCGCGCTCGCGGAGCTTGCGCTCCCACCAGGCCATCCGCTCGCGGATGGTCTTCTCCCCGCCGGCGTCGACCGGCTCGTAGAAGCGGCGACCCACGAGCTCGTCCGGCAGGTACTGCTGCCGCGCGATGTGGTCCGGGAATTCGTGCGGGTACTTGTACCCGGCGCCGTGCCCGAGCTGCTTCGCGAGGCCCGTGGGCGCGTTGCGGATGTGCAGCGGCACGGGCAGCGCGCCGGACGCGCGCACCTCGGCGAGCGCGTCGTTGATGGCCTTGTACGCGGCGTTGCTCTTGGGAGCGGTCGCGAGGTAGGTCGCGGCCTGGCCGAGCAGGATGCGCGCCTCCGGCATGCCGATGCGCGCGGCGCCCTCCATGGCCGCCACGGCGAGCTCGAGCGCGCGGGGGTCGGCGTTGCCGACATCCTCCGACGCGAAGATGACCATGCGGCGCGCGGCGAAAACCGGATCCTCGCCGCCCTCCAGCATGCGCGCCAACCAGTACACGGCGGCGTCCGGGTCGGAGCCGCGCATCGACTTGATGAAGGCGGAGACCACGTCGTAATGCGCGTCCCCGTCCCGGTCGTGGAACACCGCCACGCCGAGTGACCGGAGCGCCGCCAGCGTGAGGGGCCCGCGGTCGGCGAGGCGCTCCAACAGCCCGAGGGCGCGCCGCGCGTCGCCGTCGGACGCCGCGGCGATCGCGCGCAGGAGCCCCTCCTCGGGCTGGGCCGCCTTGCCCGCGAGCCCCCGCTCGTCGACGAGCGCGCGGTCCAGGAGTCGCACGAGGTCGTCGCGGCCGATGCGCTCGAGGATGAGCAGCTCGGTTCGCGACCGGAGCGCCGGGATCAAGTGGAAGGCCGGGTTCTCCGTGGTGGCGCCGACGAGCACCACGCGCCCGCTCTCCACATGCGGCAGGAGCGCGTCCTGCTGCGCCTTGTTCCACCGGTGGATCTCGTCCACGAAGAGCAACGTCCCGCGCGGATCCAACGCGGGGATGGCGTCGATGACCTCCTTGAGGTCCTTCGTGCCCGACAAGACCGCCGAGAGCTGCACGAAGCGCATGCCGGCCGCGACCGCGAGGCAGCGCGCGATCGTCGTCTTTCCGGTGCCCGGCGGCCCCCACAAGACGCACGAGCGCAGGCGCCCGCTCTCCAGCGCGCGGCGGAACGGCGCGCCGGGCCCCACCAGGTGGTCCTGGCCGAGGATCTCGTCGAGCGTTCCGGGCCGCAGCCGATCGGCGAGGGGTGTCACCCGGCCCTCCTATCCCGCCGCCCGACCCCCCTGCCGACCGCGGGATACGACGCCCACGATGCGCGTGGCGCTCCTCTCCGACGCCCACCTGGGCGGCCCCGCCGACCCCAACCAGGCGCGGCTGCTCGCGTTCCTCGCGGGGCTGCGCGTCGACCGCCTCTGCCTGCTCGGCGACATCTTCCAGCACTGGTGGCACTTCGGCGCGGAGCCGTTCGACGCCTACCGCCCCGTCGTGGACGCGCTCCGCCGCTTCCCGCTCACCTTCGTCCCCGGCAACCACGACTTCCACGCCGCCCGCTGGTTCGCGGAGGCCCTCGGCGCGGAGGTCGCCCCGGTGCTCACGCCCACCTGGGACGGCCTCGCCGTGCACCTCTCCCACGGCGACGCCGCCGACACCTCGCTCGGCTACCGCGCCGCCTGCGCCGTCCTGCGCGGCCGCCCCTTCGCGGGGCTCGTCGACGCGATGGGCCCCGACCGCGCCTGGCGCTTCCTCGGGCGCATCGCGGGCCACCCGGCCGGCACGCCCGACCCGGCCCTCCTCGCGGCCCAGGGAGCCGCCGCCCGCGCCTGGCTCGCCCACACGCCCGGGCTCGTGGTGGTCGGCCACACCCACGCGCCGGGCCTCCACCCGCTGCCCGGCGGCGCCCTCGCCAACCTCGGCGATTGGGTGCGCTGGCACACCTGGCTCCTCGTCGAGGGCGGCCGCCCCACGCTCTACCGCCGCCACGACGACGGCCGCGACGAGATCCTCGCCACCGGCGGGTAGGGGAGGGCGCGCCCCCGCGAAGATGCGGGGATCGGGTGCCCTGCGGGGTCGGCTCCACGGAGGCCACCCAGAGCGTGGCGCGTTCGGGCGCCTGCCGCGGAGGCGGACCAAGGGCTCGCCATTGAGGCGAGCCCGACTCCGCCGACTACACGGGTGCCGCACGTCGGGGGGGCGCGGGGGCCCCGCCGGTTGGGGGGGGGGCTCTGCCCGGCCCGAAACGGTTGGGGTCAAGGAGCCCGGGGGCGTTACGGGGGGCGGGCCCCCCGTCCCAAGAAGAACCGCCCGAAGAAGCTACAGGGCGAGCCGACGAAGGAGCTCGGCGTTCTCGAGCGTCTCGCCGGCCCCGAGGGCGACGCAGCGGAGCGGATCCTCGGCGAGCACCACCGGGAGGCCCGTGGCGTCGCGGAGGACCTCGTCGAGGTTGGTGAGGAGCGAGCCGCCGCCGGCGAGCACGAGGCCCTGGTCGATGATGTCCGCGGCGAGCTCGGGCGGCGTCTGCTCGAGCGTGGAGCGGACGGCCTCGATGATCTGGGCGACGCAGTCCTGGAGGGCCTCGGCGGCGTCGTCGCTGGTGAGCTCGAACTGGCGGGGGACGCCGCTGCCGATGTCGCGGCCCTTCACGTGGATGGTGCGGATCTCGCGCGTGGGCGAGGCGCAGCCGACCGCGAGCTTGATCTCCTCGGCGGTGCGCTCCCCGATGAGGCAGTTGTAGCGGCGCTTCACCCAGCTCGCGATGGCCTCGTCCATCTGGTCGCCGGCGACGCGCAGGGACTGGCTCGTGGCGATGCCGCCGAGGCTGATGACGGCCACCTCGGTGGTGCCGCCGCCGATGTCGACCACCATGCTGCCGATGGGCTCGGTGATGGGGAGCCCGGCGCCCAGCGCGGCGGCGAGCGGCTCGGGGACGAGGAAGATCTGGCGGGCGCCGGCGGAGCGCGCCGACTCCTGGACCGCGCGCTTCTCCACCTCGGTGATGCCGAAGGGGATGCACACGACCATGCGCGGGTGCACCAGCGTGCGCCTCCCGACCGCCGCCTGGATGAAGTACCGGAGCATCGACTCCGTGACCTCGAAGTCGGCGATGACGCCGTCCTTCAGCGGGCGGAGCGCGACGATGTTGCCGGGCGTGCGCCCGACCATGCGCTTGGCCTCGGTGCCGACGGCGAGGACCCTGCCGACCGTCTGGCCGGGGCCCTTCATGACGGCGACCACGCTCGGCTCGTCCACGACGATGCCGCGCCCGGTGGCGTACACGAGCGTGTTGGCCGTCCCGAGATCGATGGCGATGTCGTTGTTGAGGAAGCCGAAGGCCTGTTCGAGCACGGGGGTTCCGGGGACGCGGCGAATCTACCGCGTCCAGCGGGCTACGGCTTGGAAGCGATGTCGGGGGCGCCCGACTCGTCCCGGACGACGACCGGGCGCTTGATCCCGTCGGCCAGCTGCTGGGCCTGGTAGTCGAGCGGGTCGTCGCCCTGCATGTAGATGTGGCGCACGCCCTTGGTCGTCACCACGGCCACCTCGAAGGGGCGGGGCGAGGTGTTCTTGACGTATTCGACCGTGCTCACGTCCTTCCAGTACACGCGCTCCGCCTCGGTGCGGTCGGTGTAGACGGTCGTGAAGACGATGGACTCCGTCTCCTGGTCGAGCGAGATGTTGTAGGTCTTGTTCTGCCCGTGGATGTACCCGTAGGCGAGGGCGGACACGAGCGCCGAGCCGACCGCGAAGAACAGGATCGGGAAGAGCGGGCTCTTGCGCTTGGGCTGCGGCACGTGGAAGTCGTGGAAGCAGTGCTTGCACAGGTGTGCGACGCTCGGGACTTCCGCGTTGCAGTTGGGGCAGATCTTCGTGCTCACGGGAGACTCCAGCGGAAGCCGACGCGGGGCGAACCGCTGTCCGTCTACGGGGCGTGCGGGTCCGTGTCAAGCTTGTTGACAACGCTCTTACCGCCCGATCGGGCTGCGGCGCGCACATCGGCGGTGCGATACGGACCGACCGACCATGCCTTCGTTCCCCTTGTCTCCCCGCCTCGTCGCGACTCCCCTGTGGGGGCTCTGCGCGCTGCGCGAGTGGGTCGTCGCCCGCCGCCGGCCGCTGCTCGAGCTCCACGTCGGCGGCCGGCACGTGCTGCCTCTCGCGCACGAGCTGCGCCGCATCGCGGAGGACGAGGCCGTGCGCGGGCTCCACGTGCAGGTCGACCACGTGATCGCGGGCTGGGGCGAGCTGTCCTCGGCGCGCGAGGCGCTGCTCGCCGTGCGGAAGGCCGGCAAGTTCGTGTCCTTCGAGCTCGAGCACTGCGGGAACGCGGAGCTCTACCTCGCGTCCGCGGCCGACCGCGTGTGGGTGCGGCCGATGGTGCAGGTGCACCTCTACGGCGTCGGCGCCGCGCTCCGCTTCGCGGGGGATGCCTTCGAGCGCTTCGGCCTGCGCTTCGACATCGAGTCGGCCGGCGCCTACAAGGCCTTCGGCGAGACGTTCACGCGCTCGTTCGCGTCCGCGGAGAACCGCGAGGCGATGGAGGACATCGTCGCCGGGCTCCAGCGCGAGCTCGAGGAGGGGATCGCGGAGGGGCGGAAGCTCTCCGTGGCGGCGGTGCGGCAGGCGGTGCTCGACGCGCCGCTCGACGCCGAGGACGCGCACAAGCTCGGGCTCGTGGACGGTGTGTTGTACCCGGACGGCGTGCGCGCGGAGCTCGACAGCCTGTTCGGGCGCGACCACGCGCGCGTCCCGTTCGCGCGCTGGCACCGGGCCCACCACGCCCGCACGCGGCTGGAGCGCTGGATCGAGGGGCGGCGGCGCATCGCGGTCGTGCACCTCTCCGGGGCGGTGGTCGAGGGCGACGGTGGACGCGGGCCGGCGATCGCGGCGCGGCCGGTCGCGAAGAAGCTCGACGAGCTCGCGGAGGACGACCGGATCGCCGCGGTCGTGCTGAACATCAAGTCGCCGGGCGGGAGCGCCACGGCGAGCGACGTGATCTGGCGCGCCGCGGAGCGCCTCGGGCGAAGGAAGCCCCTGGTGGCGCAGCTCGGAGACGTGGCGGCGAGCGGCGGCTACTACATCGCCGTCGCGGCCGCGGAGATCGTGACCTCGCCGACCACGCTGACGGGGTCCATCGGGGTGGTGGGCGGGAAGCTCGTGCTGGGCGAAGCGTTCGCGCGCGTGGGCGTGCACACCGAGCTGATCCTGGGGGCGCCGGGCGCGTCGACGTTCAGCGCGGAGACGCCGTTCACCCCGGTGCAGCGGGAGCGCTTCCGGGCCGGGCTCCAGCGCTTCTACAAGGCCTTCGTGGAGCGGGTGGCCGCGGGGCGTCGCAAGCCGTACGAGGCGATCGAGCCGCTGGCGCGCGGGCGCGTGTGGACGGGGCGCCGGGCCGTGGAGCTCGGCCTCGCCGACCGCACCGGCACGCTCGACGACGCGGTGGCCCGGGCCGCCGCGCTCGCGGGCGTCACCACGCCGTCGACGGTCGACGTGCGGGTGGCGCTCCCGACGCCCCGGTGGATCCGCCTCGCGCGGGCCTTTACCGAGGAGGTCGCGCCCGAGCTGAAGCTGCTCCCTCGGCTGCCCGCCTCCGCGCGCGTGCTCGCCGAGAACCCCGGCGCGCCGCTCTTGTTGTTCCCCTGGGAGATCGAGCTCCGGTAGCGCCCCGCGCGGGCGTGCCGAGGGGCGCCGGTCGTCGCGGCGTCGGCTACACTTCCGGCCCGTGCCGCCCCGCCTCGCCCTCACCGCGCTCGTGCTCGTCGGGCTGGCCGCTTGCGAGGCGCCCCGCGAGGGGCCGCCCAACATCGTGCTCGTGTCGCTCGACACCTTCCGCGCCGATCGCCTCGGCGTGCTCGGCAACCCGGACGGGCTCACCCCGAACCTCGACCGCTTCGCGGCCGAGTCGGTCGTCTTCACGCACACCTACTCGCAGTCGACGATCACCGGGCCGTCCCACGCGAGCGTGTTCACGAGCCGCTACCCGTCGGAGATCGCGGGCACGAGCCGCTCGCCCGCAATCGCGAAGGACATGTACACGCTGCCCGAGGTGCTCGGCACCTACGGCTACCAGACCGCGGCCTACGTCGCGGGCGGCGACCTCAACCCGCTGATGGGCCCCACCCGCGGCTTCGACACCTACGAGACCTCGGTCGACTTCGGCTCGTTGTGGCACACGGTGCCGATGGCGATGGACTGGCTCGACGCCGCCGCGCCGGACAGGCCGTTCTTCCTGTTCGTGCACGGCTACGACACGCACCCCACCTACTTCAAGCCGGCGCCCTACGGGCTCCTGTACACGGGCGTGTCGACGCTCACGGCCGCGCAGCAGTCCACGATCAACGCGACCGAGCGCGTGCTGGACGGGCGTCGCCACGCGAACTTCGACCTGTTGGACGCGGTCACCCGCACCGAGCTCCGCGCCCGCACGCCCGACGGCAAGCGGCGGCTGGCCGAGCTCGCGCAGCGCGCGGACTTCCCGGTCGTGCCGCCGTCCGACCAGGCGCTGATCCGCAAGGTGTACGACGGCGCGGCGAGCTACGCCGACACGATGTTCGGCGTGCTGCTGGCTCGCCTGGAGGCGCGCGGGCAGCTCGACGACACCGCGATCGTGGTGATGGGCGACCACGGCGAGGCGCTCGGGGAGGACGGCCTGTTCCACCGCTGCTGCTCGCTGGACGACGCGCTCACGCACGTGCCGCTCATGGTGCGGCTCCCCGGTGGGGAGGGCGGCGGGCGGACCGTGGACGGGATCGTGGAGCTCGTGGACGTGCTCCCGACCGTGCTGGAGCTCGCGGGGGCGACGCCGCCCGCGGGCATCAAGGGCGTGTCCCTGGGCCCGGCGCTGCGGGGCGAGCCCTTCGAAGGGCGCCGCGCGGCCCTCGCGCAGGGCGGGCTCGGCATGCGCATGCTCTCCGCGCGCAGCCTCGAGGGCCGGCTCACGTACACCGGCGTGCAGGCCGTGTCCGACGTGCTCGACGACGTGGTGGAGGTGGCCCGCCTCGACGGGCCCTCCTTCGAGGCCAGCGACGGCCTCGACGCCGACGGGAAGGCCGCGCTGCGGAGCGAGATGGTGGCCTGGGTGCGCGGCCTCGCGCCCTCGCCGCTCCAGGAGGCGGTCGTGCTGCCGGCGGAGCTCCGGGAGACGCTGCGCGCCAAGGGCTACTGGGACGCGAAATGATCGCGCTCCTCGTGCTCTTGGGGGGCTGCGCGCCCGCGTGGACCGAGGAGGGCGCGGTGGCGCCCACGCTCGCGCACGTCGACGCCGACCAGGACGGGAAGGTGAGCGCCAAGGAGTACGAGGCCGTGCGCTTCCGCGGGCCGCCCTTCGCGGAGGTCGACGCCGACGGGAACGGCGCGATCTCGCGGGCGGAGCTGCTGGCGCTCGTGCTCGACAAGGACCCCACCGCGCTCCAGCCCACCCGCCCGTCGAAGAGCGCGGACGCGAACAAGCGCGCCTCCGAGCGGAAGGTCGCCGGGGAGGCGGGCAAGGCCGGCGGCGCGAAGGGCGGCGGGCCGGCGAGCGCGGGCCGGGCGGACGGCGCGCCCCAGGGCCGTGGGCGCGCGGAGGACCGCCCCGCGGACGAGCGGCAGCTCCGCGAGGAGGCCGCGCTCGTCACGAAGACCGTGCTGCTGGCGCTCAAGGAGGAGATCCGCGCGGTGGACCCGAACCAGCCGACGCCGACGGACGACGCGATCAAGGTCGCGGCCAGCACCTCCGACCTGCGGACCGCCGAGTCGCGGGCCGTGCTCGCGGAGCTCGAGGCGGCGTCGATCGCGGTCGGGATCCCCTTCCCGGCGCCGCTCACGGCCGCGGCGCTCGCGGAGGTGCCGGTGACGCCCACGGTGCCCCTCGAAGAGCTGCCGCGCGAGACCCCGCGGGTGCACCTCGGGCCCGACGGGAACCCGATCCGGCCCGGCGACGAGCCGCCGGCGCACCCATCCGGCCCGGCGCCTACCGGTCTCCGTACGCCCGGCGGTAGTCCATGAGGTAGCCGAGCACGCGGCGCACGTAGCGCCGGGTCTCGGTGAACGAGATGTCCTCGGCGAAGCGGTCGGGCTCGGGCGCGGTGACGTAGGTGCCGAGCCAGCGCGCGACGGCGTCGGCGCCGCCGTTGTAGCCGGCGATGACGAGCGGGAGCGCCGGCTGGGTGTTGCCGCCGCCGAAGCGCCCCTGCAGGCGCGTGAGCTCGAGCGTGCCGAGCCGGGCGTTGACGCCGGCCCGGTAGAGGTCGTCGGGGCCGAAGCCGGGGAGCACGTCCCGGGCGAGGTCGGAGGCGAGGGCCGGCATGAGCTGCATGAGCCCGCGCGCGCCCGCCGGCGAGGTGACCGAGGGGTCCAGCCCGCTCTCGGCGTTCATGATGGCGTAGGGGAGCAGGGGGTCGAGGCCGTACTCGGCGGCGAGGGTCTCGACCGTGGCAGCGTGGGGGCGTGGGAGGCAGGCCGCGGCCGCGGCCGCGCTCTCGCGGCAGTAGGGCGCGGCGAGCTTGCGGGCCCCGACGTAGTCCTCGGCGTCCACGAGCGCCCACGCCATCGGGACGGCCGTGGAGGCGCCGCCCTTCGCGGCGGCCGAGGTGACGCCCGCGAGGAGCGGCCGCGCCCAGTCGGCGAGGCCCGCCTCGGCGAGGGCCTGGCCCGTCGCGAGGGTGGGGTGCGCGGCGACGAAGCTCTCCGGGAACGACGGGCGCGCCGGGTCGGCGACGCGCGGGAAGCGGACCCCGAGACGCTGCGCCGCGAACCAGGCGTAGCCGGTGCTCGGGGCGTCGCGGAGCAGGGCGCGGAGCTCATTGGCGTCGTCCCTGGCGCGCGCGGTCCAGTAGCGGGCGGCCACGGCCTGCTCGGTGCCGCGGTCGGCCTGCTGGACCACGGCGAAGTCGGCGAGCGCGGCCTTGGTGTCGCCGCGGCGCCACGCCGCCCAGGCGCGGAACCAGCGCGCGTCGCGGGCGAACTTCCCGTCGGGACGCGCGTCGAGGTAGGCGCGGAAGCCGGCGCGCGCCTCCTCGAGCCGGCCGGCGTCGTAGTCCATGTAGGGGATCTTGAAGAGCGCCTCGTCGGCCTGCGGCGTGCCGGGGAAGCGCTGGATCAGCGCGCGGTAGCGCTCCGCGGCGCGAGGGTAGTCGCCGGCGCGGGCCGTCGCGAGGGCCTCGTCGAAGGCCGCGCGCGCGGACAACGTGGAGGCGTCCGCGCGCGCGAACCACTCGACCGCGCGGGGGTAGAGCTTGGCGTCGAACAGCGCGTCCGCCATGAACAGGAGCTCGCCCTGCGTCGCGAAGGGCGCCTGCGCGTGGATGCCGTCCAGGAGCGGGATGGCGAGCGGCGCCTGCTTGATGGCCAGCAGGCGCTTCGCGCGCTCCATCGCGAGCGCGCGGCCCTCCTCGGCGGTGTAGAGCGGCGCCGGCGCGCCCGCCTTCGCGAGGGCGGCCTCAGCCTGGGCGGACCACGCCGAGGTGGGGTGCCTGGTCCAGATGGCGCGCCAGGCGGCGATGGCGGCGGGCGTGTCGCCGCGCGTGCGCGCGCCCTCCGCGAGCCACCAGCGGGCCTCCTCCTGGTGGGGCCCTTCGAGGAGCGCGCGGAGCCCGTCGCGCGCCTCGAGGCTCCGGCCCGCGAGGACGAGCGCGCGACCGAGCAGGAGCGCGTGCTCGCCGCTCGCCGCAGGGACCGCGGTCAACGCCGCGACGGCGTCCTCGGGGCGGCCCCGGTCGATCGAGGCGCGGGCGCGCACGAGCGCCGCGTAGGGGGCCAGATCCCCCTCGATGGCGCCGAGGACCTCGATGGCGCGGCCGTCCTGGTCGAGCCGCTCGAGGCAGCGCGCGGCCGCCAGCCGCTCGATGGGCTCCGACGGCGCGGGGAGGAGCTTCGCGACGGTGGCGCAGTCGCCGGCGGCCATGGCCGCCGACCAGGAGGGCGCCGCGGCGGCGAGGGAGAGGAGCGCGAGGAGCATCAGAAGCTCGAACCCAGCTGGGCGTAGAAGCCGTCCGGGCTGCCGAAGGGGATGCCGCCGCCCGCCACCGAGAAGGCGTAGCCGACGCGCGTGGAGAGCCCGAGGCCGTAGCTCAGGATCGTGTAGAGGCGGAGCTCGGCGCCCACGCCGAGCAGCGTCTGCTCGAGGCCGGCGCCGGACGGGTCGTCGAAGGCGTTCCCCGCGTCGGCGACGAGCGCGCCGGAGAGGTTGCGGACGAACAGCGGGATGGTGCCGACGCCCCGGTCGATGTTCCAGATGGGGAAGCGGTACTCGGTGGACGCGAGCCAGTACCACTCGCCCGAGTCGGTGGCGGGGAAGAAGCCGCGGAGGCTCCGCCACTCCGACGGGACCACGGTGATGCCGTTCTCGGAGTAGGTGCCGCCGAGCCGGAAGGAGCCGTAGCGGAAGTGGTCGCCGAGCGACGCGCCGCCCGCGAGCTTCCAGGCCAGCACGTGGTTCGGCACCCAGGGGTTCGTGAGGTACTCGCGCCACTCGGCCGTGGCCTGCACCTGGTCGAAGGGGACGACCGCGTTGGTGTCGTCGTAGGTGTGGCTCCCGAGCCAGCGCGAGGTGATCTCGGCGGAGACCGCGAGGCTGCGGGCCTTCTCCGGCGAGATGGAGAGCGCGTAGGAGGTGCCCTTGCCGTAGCGCCACGACGCGCCGACGCTGGAGAAGAAGCCGCGCGTCGGGAGCGCGGGGATGTAGGCGTCGGCCGGCAGCGGGTCGAGCGGCGAGCGGAGCGTGCCGGTGTAGTAGACGGCCACGCTGGAGCGGTCGGTGAGCGGGTAGCCCATGGTGGCGCTGCCGCGGACGCGACGGTCCCAGTAGCGCTGGAGCGTGCTCTCGATGCCCGGGAGCATGGCACCCCCGCCCTCGGGGGGCGGCGCCGAGCGGTAGATGTCGCCGTAGGGGCTCACCGAGGTGCTGCCGCTCAGCGAGAACACCGGCCGCCACTTGTTCACGGTGAAGGAGCCGCCGCCGCCGAGGAAGCCCGCGTCGGTGCGGTAGGTGAGGTACGCGCTGTACGCGTAGTGCTGGAGCACGTCGTAGCCGTACGTCGCGGCGGTGCCGAGGAGGCCCCAGGAGTCCCCGGTGCTCGTGAGGTAGCCGCCCGGCAGCCAGAAGCGCGGCGGGAGCAGCGTCGGGAGCGGGTTGTAGGGGGCGGCGTCCTCGGCGGACCAGCGCTTCGGGGCCTCGGTGGAGGCGGGGGCAGGCGCGGGGGCGGAGGCCGGCGCGGGGGTGGCGGGCGGCGCGGCCGGGGCCGGGACGGGTGCGGGCTCTGTCGACGGCGCGGGCTCGGTCGCCGGGGCCGGGGCCGGCACGGGCGCGGGGGCCGGCGCGGGGGCTGGGACCGGCGCGGGGACGGGATCGGCCGGGAGCGTCGGCGTGGACGCCGAGGCCGGCTCGACCGCGGCCGCGGGCCCCACGATCCCGGAGGGCGGGGGGGCGTTACGGGGGGGCTCGGCCCCCCCGTCCCAAGAAGCAGACCCGTCCAAGGCGCCGGACGGCTGCCCGAGGGGACGCGGCAACAGCCCGAGATCCTTCCACTTCGCCGGATCGAGGTCCATCATCGCGAGGCGGGTGCCCGCGGTGGAGAAGTACTGGAAGGCCATCCGCGTGCCGTCGGGGTGCGGCGCGGGGCCGTACGCGCCGGTGAGCACGTTCGTCACGCGGTAGAGCCGCTCGGTGGCGAGCTCGAGCGCGTAGACGTTCGGGACGCCGGAGCGGTCGGAGGTGAAGTAGAGCCAGCGGCCGTCGGGCGACCAGGTGGGGTCGCGGTCGAGCGCGGTGTCGGCGGTGAGGCGGCGCCAGGGCTCGCCGTCGGGCGTGTAGAGCCAGAGGTCGCGCAGGCCGTCCTGCCAGACCGAGACGGCGAGGAGCTTGCCGTCGGGAGACCAGCGCGGCGTCGAGTACTGCGTGTGGTCGGTGTGGCTCGTGAGCGGCCGGAGCTGCTGGTCGACGGTGAGGACGGCGAGCTGGTTGTCCTGCCGGTCGTTGGTGACGACGACCAGGCGCGAGCCGTCGGGCGAGAAGGCGGGGTCGCGGGCGCGGGCGCCGGACGTGAGGAGGTCCAGGCGGTCCTTCTTCACGTCGTAGAGGTAGACGTCCTCGAAGCTGTTGTAGAGGTCGACCGTGTGGGCCGCGCTGAAGGCGAAGCCCTCGCTGTCGGAGCGCCACGCGAGGTTGCGCGCCCCGCGGTCCTTCATGACGACCTCGGGCTCGGCGCCCTCTTCGTTCGCGAGGAACACGCGCGAGCCCACCTTGGGGGAGGTGCAGGCGTACGCGAGGCGCTTGCCGTCCGGGCTCCAGGCGGGCGTGCCGCAGCTCTCGCCCTCGTCGGTGAGGAAGCGGAACGGAGTGACGCCCTCGGCCTCGATGCGCGCGGCCTGGGCGCGGTAGCGCTGCTCGAGCGCGGCCTTCCACTCGCGGTGGAGCTTCACGAAGCTCTTCCCGAAGATCTTCTTCGCGGGGAGCAGGTAGGGGACGGACGCGCCGTAGCGGCGCACCCACTCGGTCCACTTCTCGCCGCCGGTGGAGTCCGCGATGAACTGGATGAAGTCCTGGCCGAAGAGGTAGCGGAGGTTCCCGCCCGGGGGGAGGACCTGGTAGCCGTCCATGTTGCCGAGCGGCGGGAAGTGATCCTCGAGGACGGCCGCGCGCTTGATCATGTCGACCGAGGCGTTGCGGCCGCGGCCGGCGCCGGTGTGGCGCGTCTCCTGGAAGGTGGCGTAGCCCTCGACGATCCAGCCCGGGGACACCTGGTGCGTGGAGATGAGGCTCCCCATCAGCCAGCGCACCACCTTCGGGATCCCGCGCACCGTGTCGATGTGCAGGATGTGGGTGAGCTCGTGGGTGACGATCGCGCTGTTCCAGTCCTCGTACAGCGCGAGCGTGCTGTCGTCCTCCGGCGCGGTCACGAAGATGACGATCGTGTTCTGCGGGACGACGGTGGCGTAGCCGTTGGCCGAGTCGGTCCAGTCGACGAGCACGATCTCGATCTTGCGCCGCGGCGCGTAGTCGAGCTCGACGGTGAGCGTGTCCCACGCGTCCTCGGCCGCCTCCGCCATCTCCTCCGCGAGCTGCTCTTCGCCGTCGTGGAAGGTGATCTCGAAGTGGTCCGTCTGGAGCGTGCGCCACGTGAGGTCGGGGTCGTAGGACGCGGCGGTGGCCGCTGAGGTCCCGAGGAGGAGGAGAGCGAGCGCCGACAGCACGATCGCCGGCTAACCCGCCGGACGGCGGCGGCTTCCTCCCGTGACGCGTGCTGTCGAGGACGGCCCGCGGGCGGCGCGTCGCGTGCGCCGTGTCGCGTTGGCGCCGCGACACGGCCGTGGCCCGGTTAGCCTCGCGGCGTGGCGCGCTTCTCGAACGAATTCCTCGTCGGACTCCTCGCGATCTTCACCGCCGGGGCGACGGTCTACGCCGTCCTGCGGACCGACGATCAGCCCGCGGACGTCGGCACGGGCTACACGCTCGAGGCCACGTTCGCATCGGCGGAGGGCGTGTTCAAGAAGACGCCCGTGCGGATCGCGGGCGTGCCCGTCGGGAGCGTCGCGAGCGTGCAGCTGGCGGACGGGGTGGCCGACGTGCGGCTGCTCATGCTCGAGAACGTGCGGCTCCCGACGGACAGCTTCGCGGAGCTGAAGGGGGAGGGCGTCCTCGGCGACAAGTTCATCCGCATCACCCCGGGCACGGCCTCGACGTTCCTCGGCGAGGGCGACCGGATCGAGGTCCGCGCGGCCGGCGCCGATCTCGACGCGATGACGGCCAAGGTCTCGGCGATCGCGGACGACGTGAAGGCGATCACCGCGGCGCTGCGCACGGTGGCGGAGGACGAGGGCACCAAGGAGAACCTCACCCTCACGATCCAGAACATCCAGCTCCTCTCGGAGGAGCTCCGCGCCATGGCGGGGGAGAACCGCGAGGACCTCGCCGTGATCGCGGACAACCTCCGCCGCGTCTCGGAGAGCCTGTCCCGCTTCGTGGACACGACCGGCGCCGACGTCGAGGCCGAGATGGACGCGATCCAGGGGGCCACGGCCACGCTGGACAAGGCGGTCGGGAACCTGGAGTCGATCACCGGGAAGATCGACCGGGGCGAGGGCACCATCGGGGCGCTGGTGAACGACTCGTCCACCATCGACTCGGTGAACGCGACGCTCGACTCGGTGAACGAGACGGTGGAGACGGTGGGCTCGCTCGTGGGCGACGTGGACCGCATCCGCACCGAGGTCTACTACCGGGGCAGCTACTTCTACGGCTCTACCCCGACGGACCCGGCGTACGGCGGGGTGAACCCCGTGTCGGGGCTCGCGCGGAACGTGATCGGCGCCCGGCTCATGCCGCGCGAGGACTACTGGTACGTGGTCGAGCTCGTGAACCACCCGCTCGGGACGATCAGCCACGAGGACCGGGTGCTCCCCGACTTCGGCACGAGCTACCGCGAGTACGTGGTGCGGCCGAGCTACCGGTTCAGCTTCCAGTTCGCGAAGCGCTGGCACGACGTGGTGCTGCGCTTCGGCGTGAAGGAGAACGGCGGCGGGCTCGGCGCCGACTGGCTTCTCTGGCGGGACCGCGTGCAGCTCTCGGCCGACGTGTACGACTTCACCTACGCGGCCTGGCCCGTGATGAGCGCGGTGCCGAACGTGCAGCTGACGGCGCGCGTGTACCCCTGGCGCCACGTGTACCTCGAGGGCGGGCTCGACAACGTCGCGAACGGTGCAAGGTTCGGGTACGTCACCGGGTTCGCAGGCGGAGGCTTCAGCTTCGACGACGACGACCTGAAGTTCGTGCTGGGCGCGCTCCCCATCCGCCCGTAGACCGGCCGCCCCGCCGAATGCTATGACCCTGAGGCCGACCGTGCGCCACGCCGGTCGTGTCCGCCCCCCCCAGGAGCCTCCCGTACATGTCCAAGAAGAATCCTCCTGCCGATTCCGGCTTCGGTGAGCTCGAGGACGATTTCTTCAACTCCGGCGGCGGCTGGGGCGAGCCCGAGCCCGACCGGGGCGCCGATCAGAAGCGCGCCGAAGAGGCGAAGAAGGCCGAGGCAGCGCGGCTCGCGGAAGAGGCGCGTAAGTCCGAGGAGGCCCGGAAGGCCGAGGAGACCCGGAGGGCCGAGGAAGCGCGCCTCGAAGCTGCGCGCCTCGCCGAGGAGGCGCGGAAGGCCGAGGAGGCGCGGCTGGAAGCGGCGCGCGTGGCCGAGGAGGCGCGGAAGGCCGAGGAGGCGCGGCTGGAAGCGGCGCGCGTGGCCGAGGAAGCGCGGAAGGCCGAGGAGGCGCGCGTCGAGGCGGCGCGGCTCGCCGAAGAGGCGCGGAAGGCCGAGGAGGCGCGCGTCGAGGCGGCGCGGCTCGCCGAAGAGGCCCGGAAGGCCGAGGAGGCGCGGAAGGCCGCCCCTTCGCTCGACGAGGACGCCTGGTTCTCGGGTGGGGACGACGGCGCCGCCGAGCGTGCGCGCGAGGAGGAGGCCGCCCGGGCCGCGGAGGCGGCGCGGAAGGCCGAGGAAGCGCGTGTCGAAGCGGCGCGGCTCGCCGAGGAGGCGCGGAAGGCCGAGGAGGTGCGGCTCGAAGCGGCGCGCGTGGCCGAGGAGGCCCGGAAGGCCGAGGAAGCGCGGCTCGAAGCAGCGCGCGTGGCCGAGGAGGCCCGGAAGGCCGAGGAAGCGCGGCTCGCCGAGGAGGCCCGGAAGGCCGAGGCGGCCCGGCTCGCGGCGGACCAGGAGGCTCGGCTCGCGGCGGCGCGCGCGGCGCTCGCGCCGCCCCGCGGCATCAGCAACAGCCCGACGATCGTGGCCAGCCGCGAGGAGCTGCTCGCGCAGTTCGCGGCGGACGCGACCGAGGACATGCCCATCACCGAGGCCGAGGCGCTCCCGTCGAGCCAGCCCGGGGCGGCCGAGGCCCCCGCCGAGGCGGAGTGGGTCGACGAGGCCGAGGGCGCGCCGGAGGCCGCGCCGGCCGAGGTGGCCGCGAGCGGCACCTGGGCGGCCGCCATCACGATGCTCCAGCGGGAGGCGTCGCACGCCGAGGGGCCGGCGCGCGTCGCGCTGCTGACCGCGGCCGCGCAGATCGCGCGCACCCGGGCGGATGGCGCGGAGACCGCGCGCGCCCTCCTCGACGCCGTGGGCGCCGGCAACCGCCGCCGCTCGGTCGAGGTCGGGGAGACCTACTGGCGCGAGCGCGTGGCCACGCTGGCCGCGCTCGGCGACTTCGAGGGGCTCTCCGCCGCGCTCGAGGGCCTCGCCGGCGCCTCGGCCGGCTCCGCCGCGAGCGACGCGCTGCTGGCCGCGGCCGCGGTGTCGCGCGGCCGCCTGCGCCGCGACGACCTCGCCGGCGCCGAGCTCGAGCGGGCCGCCGCGGCGAACAGCGACGACGTGCGCGCGCTCCTCGCGCTCCTCGACCTCCACCGCACCCGCGGGGACTTCACGGGGCAGGCCGCGGTCCTCGCGCGCCTCGCCGCCCACTACCGGGGCCCGCTCGCGGCCGCGTTCCTCGCGGAGCGCGCCCAGCTCCTGGCCAGGGGCGGCGCCCCCGCCGACGAGGTGCACGGCGCCTGGCGGGAGGTCTACGAGGCCGATCCCGCGAACACCAGCGCGTTCCTCGCCCTGGAGCGGCACTACCGGCAGTCGGCCGAGTGGTCGGCGCTCGGCGCCCTGTACCGCGCCGAGGCGGACCGCCTCGTGGCGGACCCGACGGTGCCCGAGGCCGCCCGCGGGTCCGAGGCCGCGTGGTGGTACGCCCGCGCCGCGCGTGTCTACCGCCTCCAGCTCTTCGACGAGTCGCGGGCCGCCGTCGCGTACACCGCGGCGCTCGGCGCCGTGCCGGACGCGCTCGACCTCCGCCACGAGTACGGCGTGTTCTGCGCCGAGGCGGAGCGCTGGGAGGACCTCGCCGCCTCGCTGAACGCGGAGATCGCGCTGGCGCCGACGGAGGGCCGGAGCTTCCTGCGGTACCGGCTGGCGCGCGTCCTCGAGGACCGGCTCGGCCGGGCGGACGAGGCGCTGGAGCTCTACCGGGCGGCCTCCGAGGACGCCGCCGCCGCGCCCGCCGCCGAGGCGGTGCTGCGCATCCTCCAGCAGTCCGGGAAGTGGGCCGAGCTCGTCGCCTTCCTCGACCAGCGGCTGGAGCGGCTCGGCGATCCGAGCCTGATGGTCACGGTGCTCTACCGCATGGGCGAGACCTGCGAGGGCCCGCTCGAGGACCAGGCGGGCGCCCGCAAGCACTACGAGCGGATCCTCGACGTGGCGCCGGGGTACCTGCCGGCGCTCGAGGGCCTCGAGCGCGTCTACACGCGGCTCGGCGCCTGGGCCGACCTCGCCGCGGTGTACGAGCAGCGCGCGCTCCTCGCGGAGGACCCCACCGGCATCGCGCTGCAGCGCCACCGCGCGGGCGCCGTGTACGACTTCCGCCTCGGCGACGTGGACCGCGCCCGCGAGCAGTACCGCCTCGCGCTCGAGGCGGTGCCCGACTTCCCGCCGAGCCTCGACGCCTACACGCGCGCCCTCGAAGCGCGCGGCGAGTGGGCGCTGCTCGGGAAGGCGCTCCGCTCGGCGGCGGGCACGACGAAGGACGCGAACGAGGCCGTGAGCCTCTACTACCGGTCCGGCCGCGTGCTCGCCGACCGTACCGACGACATCGCGTCGGCGATGGGTTGCCTCCAGCGCTGCCTGGAGCTCTCCCCGGGCTTCCTCCCGGCCATCCTCCTGCTGAAGGAGCTCGCGGCGCGGCAGGGCGACTGGGCGGAGTACTTCCGGCTCGAGCGCGGCCAGGCCGACATGGGCGAAGATCTCGACCGGCGCCACTGGCGGCTCCTGGCGGCGGCCGAGGCCGCCGGGCGGACCGCGGACGTCGATCCGGGCAGCGTCGCGGCGGAGGTGCTCCGCGAGGATCCCGCCCAGCCGGCGGCCCTGGAGCTCAGCGAGCGCATCGCGCTCGCGAACGGCGACCAGGCCGGCCTCGTCGAGCTGTACCTCAAGCGGGCGGCCGCGGTGAGCTCCGAGGCCGAGCGCGTGCGCTACTGCGTGCGCGTGGCCGAGCTCGCGGCCGACCAGGGCGCGTCCGAGGCGCTCCTGCGCGGCCTCTCCGAGGTGCTCGGGGCGACCGGCGCCGCGGGGCGCCCGCTCCGCTCGCTCGCCCGCGTGGCCGAGGCCGCGGGCTACGTCGAGGAGGCCCTGCGGGCCCTCGGGGAGACCGGGGACGAGGGGCGCGAGGGCGCGCGGCTCCGGCGCGACGCGCTGGGCGACACCGCCGGCGCGACGCAGGCGCTCGTGGCCCGCGTGGAGAACGAGCAGGACGCCGCCGCCGCGGCCGCGGTGATCCGCAGCACCGCGCCCGCCGCCTCGCGCGGGCGTGCGCACCTGCTGCTGGCCGCGTCCGCGACCGACGACGCGGCGCGTGGGCAGCACTCGCTGCTCGCCGCCCCGCTGCTCGAGGAGGCGGGCCTCGCCGACGAGGCGTTGAACGCCTGGCGGACCGCCTTCCGCGCGGATCCCCGCCCGGGGCACGCGGCGGACGGGCTCCGGCGTCTGCTCATCGCCCGCAAGGACGTGGACGGGCTCCGCGAGCTGTATGCGAACCTCCCGACGGATCACGCCGCCGGCCTCGGCGACGCGCTCGAGGAGGCGGGGGACCTGCAGGGCGCCATCGCCGCCTGGAAGGAGCAGCTCGCCGCGGCCTCGGAGCGGCTGCCGTGGAGCGTCCGCCTGGAGCAGGCGCTGGGCCTGCTCGGCGAGTGGAAGCAGGTGTTCGAGCTCCTGCAGGCGCGCCTCGCCGAGGCGAGCCCGGAGACGCGCGCCGAGATCGCGGTCCGGTCGCGCTGGCTCCTCGCGGAGAAGCTCGCAGAGACCGAGGAGGCCTGGGACTTCTACCGGCAGCTGCACGCCGCGGCGCCGGAGGACACCGAGGTGCTCGAGGCGCTCGCCCGCATCGCGGGGGCGCGCGGCGAGACCGCGCTCGCGGCGGAGTACCTGGAGGGCCTCGCGGCCCGCGCCCAGGCGCCGCGCGACGCCGCCCGGTACCACCGGCGCATGGCCGAGGTGCTCGAGCACGCCGGGGACGCCGACGGCGCCCGGGCGGCGCTCACCCGCGCGCTCGACGTGCTCCCGGACGACCAGGAGGCCCTGGCCGGCATCCGCCGCCTCGCCGAGGCGGCCGGAGACTGGCAGGGGGTCGTGGGCGTGCTCGCGCGGCAGGCGGCGCTGTCGTCCGGCCGCGTGCAGGTCGACCGCTTCGCGGAGATCGCGCGTCTCTGGGAGGAGAAGCTCACCGACCGCGCCGTCGCCGCGGACGCCTGGCGCAAGGTGCTGGACCTCGCCCCGGACGACGAGGAGGCCCTCCGCCGCCTCGTGGCCCTCGCGGACGAGTCCGGCGACTGGGCGAACTTCGTGGAGTACGGCGAGTCGCTCATCCGGCTCGTGGAGGGCGCCGAGCGGTCCGCGCTCCAGCGCCGCGTCGGCCTCGCGCTGTCGGAGCACCTCCGCCAGGAGGACAAGGCGCTCCGGCTGCTCGACGCCGCGAGCGCCGGCGCCACGCCCGACGTGGTGGCGGCGCGGGCGCTCGAGCGGATCTACCTGGGCCGCGGCGAGTGGGACCGGGTGGTCGACGCGCTCGTGCGGCGCGCCCGCGCGACGGGCGACGACGCCGAGCGGGTCGAGTCGCTCGCGACCGCCGCGCGCATCCGGGCCGAGACGCTCCGCGATCGCGCCGGTGCCTCCGAGGTCTACGAGGAGCTCCTCCGCGTGGCGCCGGAGCACCCCGAGGCCCTCCGCTTCCGGGCGGAGATGCTCTACGAGTCCGGCCGCTTCGAGGATGCGGCGGCCCTGTTCGAGCGGATGGAGACCCAGGAGGCCGCGCGGGACCTCGACGACTTCGACGCCCAGGTCGAGGTGGCGATGTACTTCTACCGCTTCGCCGAGGCGCTCCGGCGCACCGGCAAGAGCGCGGAGGCCGTCGCCCGCTACGAGAAGGCGCTCGCGCTCAACCCGACGCACCTGCCTTCGCTCGAGGCCGTCGGCCCGATGTACATGGACGCCGGGGAGTGGACGAAGGCCGACAAGGTCTGGAAGCAGCTCCTCCAGCTCACCGGCGGGCACGGGAACCCCGAGCAGCTCGCGCGCATCTACGCGAACCTCGGGACCGTCGAGCACAAGCTCGGCCAGGCCGACAAGGCCCGCAAGCGCTTCACCAAGGCGCTCGAGCTGCGGCCCAACGACATCCCGGCGCTCCGGGGCTACGGGGCGGTGCTCTTCGCGGCAGAAGACTGGAACAACCTGCTCAACATCTTCAACAACATCATCTACCACACGCAGGATCCGGCCGACGTCATCGACGCCTACCTGAGCAAGGGCTTCGTCCTCGACGCGCGGCTCGGCCTCCCCGACAAGGCCGCGCAGCACTACGAGAAGAGCCTCGCGTTCGATCCCGGGCAGCCCCAGGCGCTCCTTCGCCTCGCGGAGCTGGCGCTGCGGCGGCAGGACTGGCCGGAGGCGGCGAGCCTCGCCGAGCGCGGGCTGCAGATCCAGGACGGCACGCCGGTCCTCCGGTCGTTCCTCCTGCTGATCCGGTCGATCGCGTACCAGGCCTGCGGCGACGCGCGGGCGGCGGCGGACGGCTACAAGTCGGCGCTCGTGGTGGATCCGTCGCTCTCGGGCACCCTCGGGGGCGCGACGATCGAGGACTACGAGAAGGTGCACGAGATCCTGCGGGCGCGCCTGCAGGGGGCGCAGCGCCTCTGATGCCGGGGGTCGGGCAGCCCGGCGACGGGCAGCCCGGCGCCGCGCGCGGGACGGGGATCGAGGCCGCCGGCCGGTGGTTGTTCGAGCGGCGGGGCTGGTTGCCGGTCCCGCTCGTCGGGCTGCTCCTGGTCCTGCCGCCGCGCCACTGGGGCGCCGGCCTCGCGGTCGCGGCCGTGGGGGAGGGGATCCGCCTCGCCGCGGTCGGGCACATCGGCACGCCGAGCCGCACGCGCGGCGCGGACGTCGGGCCGCTCGTCGACTCGGGCCCCTACGCCTGGGTGCGGAACCCGCTCTACGTGGGGAACCTGCTCCTCTGGGCGGGGCTCGGCGTGGTCGCGTGGCCGGCGGCCGTCGTGATCGTGCCGCTCCTGGCCGTGTACTACGAGGCCATCGTGCGCTGGGAGGAGGCGAACCTCGCCCGGCAGCTCGGGGAGCCCTACCGCGCGTACCGGGCGCGCGTTCCGCGGTGGGTCCCCCGCCCGCCCGGCGGGCCGCGCGAGGGGCGCTGGAGCGCGCGGAAGGCCCTCCGGAGCGAGCGCAGCACGCTGCTCGCGATCGGGGTGGTGCTCGCAGCGATGGGGGCTCGCGCGACGCTGGGGTGAGCCTCCGGAGCGGTCCCGGGGGTTCGCCCGCACGGCGGGGCGAAGCCCTCGCGCGTCGCCGGGGCGATGCTATGCTGGCCTCGAGGTGGCCGTGGAGCGAGCGACGAGGCTGCGTCGGTATCTCCGGAAGGACTACTCGCAGCTGGTCGAGTTCCCCGTGGAGATCGTCGGGCGCGACGGCCTCGTGCGCCGCTACTCCTTCGACGACTCGGTCCGGCTCTACCACCGTCGCATCCACTCGGCGCCGATGCGCTACGACGACGGCGAGCTCGTGGACGCCGAGGTCCGCCACTGCCGGCAGCGCATCGAGCAGCTCCGGCGCAGCTACCTCGAGCACTTCGGCTGGGGCACGCTGCGCGACGGGCAGCTCGGCGGGCTGTTCGACGGCCCGCTCGCCGCGGAGGTCGCCGCGTTCCTACGCCGGGCGTTCGTGGCCGAGCGCGACGGGCCCACGACGCTCCGGATCACGCTGGTCGAGTCCGGCGTGGGCGACACGTTCTACCTGCGCTGCTCCGAGACGGGCCGGGTGTGGATGCTCTACGCCTGGCGGCTCGACGCCGACGCGCCCGCGGGCGCGCGCGAGGCCTGGCGGGACCTCGTGGCCCAGCTCTCGCAGGCGCCCCACGCCGACAACGTCGAGCGGCTCCTGCTCGCCGCCGAGGGGCCGGACGTGGCGCTCGCCCTCGCGGGCACCGGGGAGTGGCGGGGCCCGCGGCCCGACGGCCACCGCGACACGTCCGAGGAGGCCGAGGCGCCGGACCCGCTGCATGCGGGCCTGCGCGCGCTCTACGACGGGCACCCGGCCGAGGCCCTCCGGATCCTGGAGGCGGGCCTGGACGCGGGGCCCGGACGCCTCGGGCTCGCCCAGGCCGCGGCGCTCGTGGCGCTCCTGGAGGGGGAGTCGGAGCGGGCCGAGTTCGCCGCCCGCTTCGGCCGGCTGAGCCGCCCCGCGGATCCGCTCCTCGCCTACCTGTTGGGCGTGGCGCTCACGCGCTCCGGGCGGCGCGCCGAGGCGCGTGCCGTCGCGGCGGACGCCGCGCGGACCTCCCCCCGCTCGCCCCTGCCGCCGCTGCTCGGCGCGGTGCTCGCGTTGCGCGCGGGCCGTGTCGTCCGCGCGTGGCGCGACCTGGGCGCGGCGCTCTCCCGCGAGCGCGAGCCCAGGTACGCCGCGCGGGCCGCGCGCACGATCCGCGGCTGGATCGCCCGCTGGTTCGCCGGGACGGCGGCGGGCGTCGCCTCCGTGGCGGGCGGCGCGGCCTTCGCGCACGCCGGCGAGCCCGTGCTCGGCGTGGCGGCGATCGGGGCCGGCGTCGTGGGCATGGGCCTCGCGGCGCTTTCGCTGGCGCGCCGGGCGCGCGCGGTCGCGGCGGGGGCGAAGGCCCGCGGCGTGCCACGGCTCGTCTCGCTGGAGCTGTTGCCGCGGGACCGGGAGCTGGAAGGGCATCACTAGGCGCGTTCGGGGAGATGCTCCTCCACCGGGATCCCGCCCTGGGAGGGAAGGGGGGGCGTTGCGGGGGGGGGGGGGGGCCCCCCCCCCCCCCCCCCCCCCCCCCCCCCCCCCCAAACCCCCCCCCCCCCCCCC
>CAYWGD010000107.1:0-6629 GCA_964457335.1 uncultured Enterobacteriaceae bacterium
CGGCGCGATCGCCGCCCTCCCCTTCGAGCTCGGCGCGTGTGTCGGCGCCGTGCCCGACGTGGCACCTCCGGCCCCCGATCCCGCGGGCGCCGATCCTTCGGCCGCCGATCCCGCGGGCGCCGATCCTTCGGCCGCCCCCGCTGCCCCGGCCGCCGTCCCGGCCGACGCCCCGCCGGCCGGCGCCCCGCCGGCCGCGCCGGCGGGCTGACACCGCGACGGGTTTCTCCCCGCGCCCGTAGCGACGGAGTCGGCACCCACGCCGCGCGAGGGGACCGGAGGGCAGCGCGGGCGCCACGCGCCGCCGGGCCGGAGGCCGCGCCCGACCCGCGGGCCCGCGCTGGTCCGCCCGCGCGCGGCGGGCGGACGGAGGGCCCCTGGCCCGACCCCGCAGGGCCCCGACCCCGGCCGCGCGACCCTCTCTCCGGACGTTCCGGGCCCGGCGGCCGGGGACGCGCCAACAGGAAAATGCAAGCCTTCCAGGCTGAACTTTTGCCGTTGCGCCCGCGCTCCGCGCCGCATAGAGACGGGGCGGCGCGACGGAACATTCGCAGCCTTCAAAGGAGCAGATTCATGAACCGTGGGTCGAACTGGGATCGGGATCGGGGGATGGAGCGCGAGGGTCGCTGGAGCGAGGAACGCGGCGAGATGGGCGGGCAGGAGCGGGGCGGCTGGGGCGGCCGCTCCGACCGGGACGAGGGCTTCATGGGCGGCCAGGGGCGCTACGGCGGCCAGGGCGGCTACGGAATGGGCGGCCAGGGCGGCTACGGCGGCGGCATGGGCGGCCAGGGCGGCTACGGCGGCAGCCAGGGCGGCTACGGCGGCGGCATGGGCGGCGGCCAGGGCGGCTACGGCGGCGGCATGGGCGGCGGCCAGGGCGGCTACGGCGGCGGCGAGGGCGGCTACATGGGCGGCGAGGGCGGCTACGGCACCCAGGGTGGCGTCGGCTGGCAGGGCTTCCGCGGCCAGCACGGCGGCCAGATGGGCGGCTACGGCGGCCAGGGCGGCTACGGCGGCGGCGGCATGGGCGGCGGCGGCATGGGCGGCGGCGGCATGGGCGGCTACCGCGGCGGCATGGGCGGCGGCGGCTACGGCGCGGGCGGCCAGGGCTTCGAGAACGAGGAGACCTGGAACCGGCTCCGCGGTCGCTTCCAGCAGGGCTTCGGGCGCGGCATGGAGGGTCGCGGCATGGAGGGGCGCGGCATGGAAGGGCGCGGCACCGAGGCCTACGGCCGCGGCGAGCACTTCGAGGGGCGCGGCGCGCGCGACTGGGGCACCGAGGGCGGCCTCCAGCGCGGCGGCATGGTGGGCCAGTCCCGCGGCCCGAAGGGCTACAAGCGCTCCGACGAGCGCATCCGCGAGGAGATCTGCGACCGCCTGATGGGCGAGACCGGCATCGACGCCTCGGAGATCGAGGTCAACGTGCGCAACGGCGAGGTCACGCTCACCGGCACCGTCCCCAACCGCGACGACAAGCGCAACATCGAGGAGCTCGTGGAGCGCGTGCTCGGCGTGAAGGACGTGCACAACCAGATCCGCCGCGCCCAGCCGGGCACGACCGGCATGACGGGCGGCACCACCGGGACCGGGATGACCGGCGGCACCACCGGGATGACCGGCGGCACCACCGGGATGACCGGCACCGAGACGGGCGGCGAGCGCACGAAGAAGCGGGAGACGATCGGCAGCTGACCGATCGCGCCGCGCGCGGACGCCCGACCGGAGCCCCGGCCGCACAGGAGGTGTGGCCGCTCCCGACGGTCGGGGTCGTCGTCGCGGCGTGGCCCTCGCGCGCAGGTGCACCCTCGCGCGTTCGCCGCCGTGCCCCGGCGCGATCCCGCGCGCGGACGACCATCGCCGGGCCCCGGCCGCACAGGAAGTGTGGCCGCTCGCCGCGGGCACGGTCGTCGAGGCGCCCGATCGCCGGTGGCGCGACGCCGACCGCCGAAGACCCGCCCCCGGCCCCGGCCGCACAGGAAGTGTGGCCGCTCGCCGGGGGCGTGGTCGTGGGGGCGCCGGGCCCTACCGCGCGAGGAGGGCGGCCATCGTCGCGCACGCATCGGCGTGCAGCGCGTCGATCTGCTCCTCCTCGCGCGCGGGGTCCCAGGGCGGGGGCACGATGGGGTCGGAGAAGTAGGCGGTCAGCCGCACGCGCCGCGGCAGGAGCGTCGGGCCGCGCCCGCGGGCGAGCGGCAGCGGCAGGTGCAGGCGCCGGTACACCACGTCCGTGAGGCGGCTCGGGTAGACCTTGTAGATGTCGTCCGCCGCCGGGCAGGCCGCCATCACCATCGGCGCCGCGGTGCGGAGCGCGAGGCGCACGAAGCCGCGCCGGCCCTCCCAACGCGACCGCCGCCGCTCCGTGCGGGGGCGGATCGACTCCCACATCCCGCCCGGCGCGACGCCGAGCACGTGGCCCTCGCGCAGGAGTCGCTCGCCCGCTTCGGGGGACGCCGGCAGGATCCCCACCTTGGCCGCGACCGACGCCAGGCCCGGGATCTGGAAGATGCGGTCGTCGCCCAGGGCGCGCGGGATCCGGCCCGTCGCGTCCCAGACGGCCGCGCCCGCGAAGAAGCCGTCGTAGGTGGCCAGGCTGTGGTGCACCACGAGCAGCACCGGCCCCGAGCGGGGGAAACGCTCGAGCCCGACCGCCGTGAAGTGGTGGTAGCTGGCCAGCGGCTCGAGCACGCGGCGCACGCGCTGGATGGTGGCGGGGTCGACGGGGGGGAGGTTCGGGTCCACGCGGGTGCTCCGGGGCGGGCGCGGGCCGGAGCCACGCGACCGGACGAAGAACTATCCGGAAACCCGCGCCGTCCGCGCGCCATCGATGTTCGCGAGGGGCGGACCGTCCGGGCGAACCTCCGTCGTTTCCCAGGCGACCGCGTGTGGGCACGCCCGGGGGGGCCCGACCCGGGGTAGAGTCGCGCCATGCTCCTCGGCCTCCTCCTCGCCTGCGACGGCCCCGACAAGCCCGATCCCACCGACACCGCCGACGCCGCGGACACCGGTGACGCCGCCCCCGTCGACGCCCCCGCGCTCGCCGCCGCCGTGTCGGAGGACGCGCTCCGCGCGAGCATCGTCGAGCTCCAGGACGCCGGCACCCGGGCCACCGGCACCCCTGGCAACGCGGCCGCCCGCGCCTGGATCGTCGAGCGCTTCGAGGCCCTCGGCCTGCCCGTCGAGGAGGACCCGTTCGACGCGCGCGGCACCGACGCCGTGAACGTCGTCGCGCGGCTCGAGGGCGCGGACCCCACGCGCGTGTGGATCTTCTCCGCGCACTTCGACTCCACCTCCGACCTCGCCGACACCGTCGCCCCCGGGGCCGACGACAACGCCTCGGGCGTGGCCGCGGTGCTCGAGGCGGCGCGTGTGCTCCGCGACGTGCCGCTGAGCGACAGCATCTGGTTCGTCGCCACCGACGCGGAGGAGCTCGGCAGCCTCGGCTCCGCGCACATGGTCGAGTGGCTGGCGGACGAGGGCTGGGACGTGCAGGGCGTCGTCGCCCCCGACATGATCGCGTACTGGCCGCTCGGGGACGGCGACGCCTTCGACATCCTCGGCGACGACGACAGCGCGTGGATGGTCGAGGACATGTCCGCGATGGCCGACACGCTCGGCGTGGCGCACAAGACCTGGATCCAGCACGACTACTGCTACGGGGACGACCACACCAACTTCCAGGAGTCGGACATCCCCGCCATCTCCCCGATGGACTGCGTCGAGGCCCACAACGTGCGCGGCAGCGGCGAGTCCACCCCGCACTACCACCGCACCACCGACACGGTGGACACGCTCCACCTCCCCTTCACGACCCGCGTGACCGGCGTCATCGTCGCGACGCTCGCGACCTGGGCGTCGTGACGCTCCGCGTCGGATCGACCTGGGACGGCGCGCCCTGCCGCCCCGACGAGGTCGCCACCGTCGCGCTGGAGGACACCCCCGACGGCCTGCGCGTGTCGATCGAGGCCCCGTTTCACGGGGACCCCGCGCCCACCGCGCCGCCGGGCCCCCTCTGGGGCCTCTGGGAGCACGAGGTGGTCGAGCTCTTCGTGCTCGGTGCCGGCGACCGCTACACCGAGCTCGAGCTCGGCCCGCACGGCCACCACCTCCTCCTGCGCCTGGAAGGCCGCCGGAACCCCGTCGAGACGCTGCTGCCGGTCGACGCGCACTGGGAGCGCCACGGCGGGAGGTGGCGCGCCACGACCGTCCTCGCCCCCGCCGTGCTCCCGCCCCGCCCCTGGCGCCTCAACGCCTACGCCATCCACGGCACCGGCGCGGAGCGGCGCTACCTCGCCTGGGCGCCCGTGCCCGGCCCCCAGCCCGACTTCCACCGGCTGGAGCACTTCCGCGAGGCGACGGATGGTGTCAGGAATTGATCATTGACACCTACGGGCGGGGTCTCGGGGGGGGATTCAGGAATTGATCATTGACACCTACGGGCGCGCCCGCGTCGCCCGCCGGCCCCCATCACGCCGCCAACCGCCCCGGCAACCAGCCGGCAACGCCGACGCCACCGCCCGCGACATCTTCGTGCCGTCTCGGTAGCTCCCCTCCCCCGCCCGCTTCCCGGTGGTCAAGCTCCCCGCGCAACCACCGGAGCCCCCATGATCCTCGCCCTCCTCTCCCCCGCGCTCGCCGGCATCGAGCTCGTGCCCGTCGGCAGCTGGACGAACGGCACCTTCGACGAAGGCGGCGCCGAGATCTCCGCCTTCGACCCCGACAGCGCGCGCCTCTTCGTCGTCAACGGCGCCGCGGCGACCCTGGACATCCTCGATCTGTCCGACCCCACGGCCCCCACGCACGTCCTGAGCGTCGACACCACCCCGTGGGGCGGCGGCGCCAACAGCGTCGCCATCCACGACGGGCTCGTCGCCGTGGCGGTCGAGGCCGACCCCAGGCAGGACCCCGGCACCGTCGTGTTCCTCGACACCGACGGCGCGTTTTGCGGCTCGGTGGGCGCCGGCGCGCTCCCGGACATGGTGACGTTCACGCCCAACGGCCGGCAGCTCCTCGTCGCGAACGAGGGCGAGCCCAGCTCCGACTACACCGTCGACCCCGACGGCTCGATCACGATCGTCGACCTCTCGGCCGGTCCGGCCGCCGCCGTCGCAACACACGTCACGTTCGACGACTGGGTCGGCGCCACGCTCGACCCCAGCGTGCGCGTGTTCGGCCCCGGCGCGGACGCCGCCGCGGACTTCGAGCCCGAGTACATCACCGTGAGCCACGACAGCCGCACCGCGTGGGTCACGCTGCAGGAGAACAACGCCATCGCCATCGTCGACGTGCGCGATGCCGTCGTGACCGACGTGGTCGGCCTCGGCTTCAAGGACCACGCCCTCGCCGGCAACGCCCTCGACCCGTCGAACCGCGACGGCGGCGTCCACATCGCCAACTGGCCCGTGTACGGCACGTACCTGCCCGACGCCGTGGCCAGCTTCCGCGACGGCGGCGACACCTTCCTCCTCACCGCCAACGAGGGCGACTCCCGCGACTACGACGCCTTCGGCGAGGAGGCCCGCGTCGGCGACGTGTGGCTCGACGCGGCGGCCTTCCCCGACGCCGTCGCGCTCCAGCACCGGTCCGCCCTCGGCCGCCTCAAGATCACCACCACCCTCGGCGACACCGACGACGACGGCGACTACGACGCGCTCTACGCCTTCGGCGCGCGCTCCTTCTCCGTGCGGGACGAGACCGGCGCGCTCGTGTGGGACAGCGGCGAGGCGCTCGAGCAGCTCACCGCGGTCGTCGATCCCGACAACTTCAACGCGGACAACGCCGCGAACGGAGCGGACGATCGCAGCGACGACAAGGGCCCCGAGCCCGAGGGCCTCACCGTCGGCAAGGTGGGCGGCCACACGTACGCCTTCGTCGGGCTGGAGCGCACCGGCGGCATCGCGGCCTACGACCTCGCCGATCCCGCGGCCCCGACCTTCGCCGCCTACGTCACCACGCGCGACGCGGGCGGCGACGCGGAGGCCGGCACGGCCGGCGACCTCGGCCCCGAGGGGCTCGTCTTCATCTCCGAGGACGACAGCCCCACCGGCGTGCCCCTGCTCGTCGTCAGCTACGAGGTGAGCGGGAGCGTGGCCGTCTACGAGATCCGGGGAGTCAGGAATTGATGATTGACACCTACGGGCGCGTCCCCGGGATCCGGGGAGTCAGGAATTGATGATTGACACCTACGGGCGCGTCCCCGGCGCGGACGCCGGGGACCCGGTGTCCTCCGGGCTCGGGGCGGAGCCCCTCGGTCGTCCGGCTGCGCGCCGGCCGACCGGCGCGGGCCGGAGCCGTGGCGTGGCCGTCGGCCCTCGGTCGGGTTCGCGCCCGCGCCGCCCTCCGGCCCCCGTCGCGCGGTCGTCACGGGCGGGCCGGCCCGAACGCGACACAACGCAGGGAGACCGCGACATCCCCTCGACTTGCGTCGCCATCTCATCCACCTGCGTCGCCCCCACGGGCCGAAACGCGACGCAACTCACCGAGACCGCGACATCTCACCCGCTTGCGTCGCACCAACGCGCCGAAACGCGACGCAACTCGCGTAGACCTCGCCATCTCCTCAACTTGCGTCGCCCCCAGACGCCGAAACGCGACGCAACTCGCGTAGACCTCGCCATCTCCTCAACTTGCGTCGC
>CAYWGD010000107.1:6729-23961 GCA_964457335.1 uncultured Enterobacteriaceae bacterium
CGAAACGCGACGCAACTCGCGTAGACCTCGCCATCTCCTCAACTTGCGTCGCCCCGGGCCCCGCAGTCACAGCGGGGTCGGCCGACGGCCCCCGCTCGAGGCGCGTTCCCCTCCACCGTGTCGTCCTCGATGGGAGCGCCTGCCAGCGCCCATGCGTCGGCGGAGCGAGGGGTTGGCGGGGATGATCAGCTCCCCCCGCCGCACAGGCACGCGAGTTCAGCGTCGAACGCCGACACATCGCTGATACATCCCGGATGTATCAGCCCGGCGGCTCGGCCTCGCGCAACATCCCGCGCCCCTTCCCCGCGACCACCCACAGGCGGTCCGCGGCGCGGGTGATCGCCACGTGGAGCAGCTGCCGGTCGAGATCCCCGAACTCGGCCGGCTCCACGAGCAGCACACCGTCGAACTCGAGCCCCTTCACCTGGTGCACGTTGCTCACGACCACGCCGGGCTGGAAGGAGAAGTCGGCCCGGGCGACACGTCTCACGTGTGTCAGCCCGCCGGCCTCCATCCGCCGCGCCCACTGGTCGGCGGTCGCCTTCCCCTTGGCCAGGACCGCGACGAGCGCGTTGGGGCGCTGCTCGCGGAAGCGCCGCACGGCGTCCACGGCCGCCGCCTCCGCCCCCTCGCCCTCGAGCCACTCCACCGGCTCGCCGTCCCGCGCCGCGATCACCGCGGGGTCCGCCGACGGGCCCTGGCCCAACGCCACGATCGCGAGCGCCATGATCGGCCGCGTGGAGCGGTGGCCGACCGCGAGCGCGTCGAGGCGCACCTCCACCTGCCCGGTGAGCCGCCGCAACAGCTGCTCGAAGCCCTCGAACTGCGCGTCGGCGAGGATCTTCTGCGCGGGATCGCCGGCGATGGTCACGGAGCGGCCCGCGTCCGCGGCGTCCACCAGCGCCTCGATCTCCACCGTCGAGAGGTCCTGCGCCTCGTCGATGACGAGGTGCGCGTAGAGCCCGGCCCAGGGGCACGCGATCTCCACGTCCGCCTGGTGCTTCAGCTGCCCGAGCCGGAGCAAGAGCGCGGCGTCCTCCCAGTCGAGGCAGCCGTCCTGGGCGCAGCGCGCCTGGTTCTTCCGCGCGGCCGGGAGCGCCGCGTGCAGGGGGGCGGGCAACACATCGCGACACATCGCGTCGTCGTCGAAGAGCCCGTACAGGTCCTTCACGTGGTCGAAGAGCCGCGCGCGCAGCTTGCCCCACCACGCGCCCAAGTGGCGCTTCCGCACCGCGGCGATGCGCGTGAAGCCGCTCCCGGGCGCCTCGTCGAACGCCGCCTTCCCCGCGTCGCCGAGCTGCTCGCGCACCCACGCCGCGCTCTTCTCGCCGAGCCGCGCCACGTGCGCCACGAGCAGCGCCCCCATCGCCGGGTGCCGCTTGAGCCGCGCCACGGCCGGGCTCGCGTTCCCTCGGAACTCGAGCCCCAGGCCCCCGCTCCGCAACATCCGCAGCGCCCAGCCGTGAAAGGTCTCCACGGGCACCCCCGCCACCCCGAGGTCCGGCAACACGCGCGAGATGTAGGTCTGGAGCGCCTTGTTGAACATCACCACGAGCATCCGCTCGGGCCGGAAGCGCTTGTTGTCCTGGAAGTGCAGGTACGCGATGCGGTGGAGCGCCACCGTCGTCTTCCCGGACCCCGCGCGCCCGCGCAGGAGCACCACGCCGGCGTTCGCGCGCGTGATGACCTGGAACTGCTCGCGCGTGATGAGCGACACGATGTCGGGCAGGCGGTGGTCGTCGCTCTCGACGCGCGCCTTGCCGGGCGTCGCCCAGCTCCCGTCGGGCCGCAGCCGGAAGTGCCCGAGCCCGCCCTGCACCTCCACGAGCGCGCCCTCGCGCACGTCCACGCGGCGCCGCACCGCGAGCGTGCCCTCCCGGTCGCGGTCGCCGATGGTCTCGGCGAACTCGTCGCCCTCCTCGTAGGCGTAGTAGAGCTGGCTGATCGGGGCGTCGCGCCAGTCGCAGATCACGAGCCCGCGCTCGACCACGCCGACCTTCCCGAGCAGGACCTCCTGGCGACGCACCCCGCCGCGCTGGGCCTCCTCGAGCACCATCCGCGCGAAGTACGGCGTGCCGATCGGCAGCTCGCGGGACCGCCTCGCCTTCAGGTGCGTGTCCAACGCCCGCTTCGCCTCGCCGAGCGCCTCCTCGAAGGCCTCGCGCTGCGCCGGGTCGCCCCGCGCGTCCGTCCAGAGCCGGTGCAGCTCCCGCGCCCGGGCGGTCAGCTCCCGCTCGCGCTCCCCCTCGGCCGACTGGAGCGCGCGCAGGGCGGGCACGACCCGCTCCAGCACGGCGGCTTCCTCGGCGACCAGCGGGGGGAGCTCGGACATGGCGGCGCCCTCTCTAACGCTCCGGGCCGCCGGGGCGTGGGGATGGCTCGGGGTCCGGGCACCCGCTCCGCGGTGCGTCGACGGGGTGCCCCGGAGGGACGTCGGCGGCTCCGGCGCCGATGCGCGCGCATCCGCCGGGTTGTGCGCGCATGGTGTAAATCACTGTAAGTAACAGGCTAAACAGCTTGTATCATTGGAGTGTGTCAGCGAGACGGTGCTGGCATCCCGCGTGCAACCTCCGTGGACCACCCCGGAGCACCGATGCCGCCCCGCCCCGTCTCCTCCCTCGCCTTCGAGCTCGCCCGGCTCGTCGCCGGGCGCCCCGCCGCTCGCGACGCGGTCGCCCGCGCCATCGCGGACGAGGACGCCTCCACCCTCCGCCGGCTCCTCGGCGCGCTCGGCCTCGACGCCGCCGCCGAGAGCGTGGAGCTCCTCCTCGACAAGCCGGGCCCCTTCCTCCCCTCCCCCGCCGGGTGGACCTGATGGCCCCGGTCACCGGCCCCGCGCCCGGCGCCGCCCTGCGCTATCCCGCGGCCTGGCTCGCCACCCCGAACCCCCACGGCCCGGAGGCCGCGCGCGCCGCGGAGGCGACCCTCCGCGCCGCCGGGGTGCTCGCCTCCGCGCGGGCCGAGCGAGGCTTCGCCGCCGCCGCCCCCGCGCTGCTCGGCGCGTGCCCCTTCCCGCGCGCGGGTGCGCCGGCGCTGCGGCTCGTCACCACCTTCCTCGCGAACTGGGCGCTCTACGACGACACGATCGAGCGCACCGGCGAGCCCGACGTGCCGCGCGCCGCCGCCGCGCTGCGCGGCGACCTCGCGCCCGCCGACCTCCCGCCCTTCCTGAGCGCCTTCGCCGCCGTGGGGGCGGGCCTCCGCGGCCGCTCCCCGGCGTGGCGCGACCGCTTCGGCGCGCGCTTCGCGGACACCACCCGCTCCGTCGACACCGAGCGCGCGCTGCTCGCCGACCAGGCGCTCCACGGCGCGCCCCCGACGGTCGCCGCGTACCTCGCGTGGCGGCGCGTCAACATCGGCGTGTTGCCCGTCCTCTCGCTCGTCGAGGTCGACCTCGACGCCGAGCTCGCGCCCGTCCTTCTGGAGGACCCGCTGCTCGCCGCCCTCGAGGACGCCGCCAGCGACGTGGTCCTCGCCATCAACGACCTCCACGGCGAGCACCGCGACGCCGGCGGGCTCAACCTCGCGGCGAGCCTCGCCTGGCACGACCGGCTCGGCCCGGCCGCGGCCCGGACGGCGATCCTCGCGCTCCACGACGACGCCGTGGCCCGGGTGCGCGTCCTCGGCGACGCGCTGCTCGCCCGCCACCCCGACGATTCGCTCCTCCCCGCCTGGATCGCGCGCGTCGGGCACGTGCTCGCCGGGTTCGCCGAGTGGCACGCGCGCGCGCCCCGCTACGGGCACCCCCAGGCCCCCGACCGAACGCCGACGCGGAAGCGTCACGTAAGCGCGACAAACGCGCGAAATCGCGTCCCTTCCACGACGAGCACCATTCCTTGACATCCGCGGACGCTGGCTCGGGCATGTAAGGAGTGCCGCATCGCGCGCGGCGCGAGGGACCCATGACCAACCGCCTCCTCCCCCTCCTCGTCCTCGCCGGAGCCTGCACGGCGCCGGTCGACGAGCCCCCGGCGGGCGACGTGCTCCTCGACCCGACCATCACGGCGAGCGAGGACATGGGCACCGTGGCGACCGTCGAGGTGGCCACGCCCGACGCCGCCGTGGCGCGGGTCGAGATCTCTGAGCCCGGCGGGCGCGTGCGCACGTTCCCAGCGGTCTCCGGGGAAGACGGCACCTCGCACACCGTCCCCCTCGTCGGGCTGCCGGCGGCCACCGAGCTCACCTGGCGCGTCGTCGCCACGCTGGAGGACGGCACGGAGCTCGCGAGCGACCCCGCCGTGTTCGCCACCGCCCCGCCGCCGCTCTGGCTCCCCGCGCTCACGGTGTCCGTGCCCGCCGCGGACCCCTCCGCGCCCGGCTTCGTGCTCACGACCATCATCGGGGAGTCGCCCGCCGCGGCGATCTTCGACCGCCAGGGCCGCTACGTGTGGTGGTGGCGGGCCGAGGAGGGCGCGATGCCCTGCCAGGCGCGCGTGGCCCGCAACGGCGACTCCATCCTGCTCATGACCGTCGACCAGCAGATGACGGACGACATCGCCGCGCTCGTGCGTGTCGGCTTCGACGGTGCCGTCCGCGGCTCGCACCGCCTCCCCGTGGCCCACCACGACTTCGTCGAGCTCCCCGACGGCAGCGTGGGCTACCTCGCCTTCGACATCCGCCCCTTCGACGGCATCGAGTACGTCGGCGACATGCTCGTCCTCCTCGACGCCGCCACCGGCACCGAGGAGAAGGTCTGGTCGACCTGGGACCACCTCGTCCCGACCGACGCCGAGGTCGACACCTTCTACCCCTTCGGCCACGACTGGACGCACGGGAACGGCCTCGCCCACGACGACGCCACCGGCGACTGGTTCGTGTCGCTCCACAACGTCGACACGATCGTCCGCCTCACGGAGACGGGCGAGCTGGTGTGGAAGCTCGGCGGCCCCGAGAACGACTTCGCGCTCACGAGCGGCGACGGCTTCTCGCGGCAGCACAGCCCCGTGCTCATCGACGGCGGCCTGCTGCTCTTCGACAACCAGAGCCCGAACCCCGACGAGTTGTACTCCCGCGCCGTGGAGTACCGGCTCGACGAGGAGGCGATGACCTACGCGCAGGCGTGGTCCTTCGACGGCGACCAGGGGCTCTTCAGCGCCTACATGGGCTCGGTCGAGCGCCGCCCCGACGGGAGCACGCTCGTCGGCTGGGGGAGCGGCGGGCGCATCACCGAGGTGAGCCCCGACGGCGAGGTGGCGTGGCAGATCGAGGCCGCCATCGGCAGCCCCTTCGGCTTCACGCACCCGGTCGAGACCCTCGGGGAGGTCGTCGAGTGATCCTGCTCCTCCTCGCGTGCGCGGGCGGTCCCGACACCGCCGCGCCCGGCGACGACTCCGCCGCCCCCGCGGACGGCCCCGTCTCGCTCACCGACGCGAGCAACTACACCTACACCATCGCGCTCGACATCGGCGAGACCGAGGTCGCCCCCACGGACGAGCTCGTCGTCGACTGGAACGCCTGGAGCGTGGACCTCCGCGGCTTCCCCGTCGACCCCGCCCGCGACGTGCGCGGCATCGACCTCGTCTGGCTCCGCGACCTCACCCCCGCGGAGGTCGAGACGGCGCTGGTCGAGGGCGCCATCACCCAGTCGTCCGTGGGGCTGTACGCGACCGCGCTCCCCGACCCGGGGGCCACCTCCTGGCCGCTCAACCGCTTCGACCTGTACGGCACCGACTTCCGGCCGGCCGAGTACATGACGCAGGAGGGCGGCTCCTGGCTCGTGCGCTTCTCCACGGAGACGAACGCCGAGGCGATGGTGCACTTCCTCGTGCCCGGCGCGGGCGAGCCCATCGCGTGGATCGACAACGACAGCGCCGACCTCGACTTCGTGCCCGACCTCGCCTCCCTCGCGCCGGTCACCCCCGGCGCCGACCTCGAGGTCGAGTGGACGGGGCTCACCCGCGACGGGCGCGGCGGCGCGCTCGACCCGCTCTCCATCCAGGAGCTCTGGATCGCCCGCTACGATGGCCTCGACGTGGCCACGCTCCAGTCGCGCTTCTTCGAGCTCGAGACGCTCGCCGCCGCCACGTGGACGCTCAACGTGTACGGCGAGGACGGCGCCACGCTCACCGACGCCGTGGACGCCACCGGCGGGGCGTTCCCCGGGCTCAGCCCCGACGCGACCTGGATCCTCGCGCTCCGGTGCACGATCTGCGCGGCGCCCGCGCCGGTGTACCTCACGGTGCTCGCGCCGTAGCCGCCGCTTGCTGCGAGGCGGACCCGGCGTGTAGCGTGCCGCGATGAACCACGGCTCCCCGCTGCTCGCCCTCGTCCTGGCCGGGTGCGCCCCGACCGCGACCGACCCGCCGCGGCCCGCGGGCGCACCGGCGCGCGAGGGCTGGCTCACCGTCGTGGAGGGCCGCATCGCCGCGGAGGCGCGCGCGATCCGCCCCCGGGGTGGGGCCTTCGTCGCCGACCTCGCCGCCGTCGGGCTCGCGGCCCGGCTGGACCGCGACGGCGTGACCATCGATCCGGGCGACGCGCTCACGCTCCGCACGTCCGCGTGGGGGCGCCCCGGCGAGCTCGTCCCCGTCGGGGCGCGGGAGCCGGCGCTCGGGGCGTGCACCGCCGATCGGAACGTCGCCGGCGCGTGCGTCCGCCGCGTGGAGTACGCGGACGTCGGGCTCGTCGAGTGGTGGGTGGGCATCGGGACCGGGCTCGAGCAGGGGTGGACGGTCGACGCGCCGCCGCCCGGGGAGGGTCCGCTCCTCGTCGAGGTCGCGATCGAGGGCGCGCTCGACCTGGACGGGGGTGGCGAGGAGGCCACGATCGTCGACGCGGGCGGCCGCGCGTGGTCCGTCGGGCGCCTCGCCGCGTTCGACGCCGACGGCGACCCGCTGCCGGCGCGCCTCGTGGTCACCGAGGCCGGCCTGCGCGTCGAGGTGGACGACGCCGGCGCGCGCTACCCGATCGACATCGACCCCGTGTACACGACGGCCGCCTGGGAGGCCGCGGCGGAGGACCCGACCGGCTCCTTCGCGGACGCCGTCGCGGACGCCGGTGACGTGAACGGCGACGGCTTCGCCGACGTGATCGTGGGCGGGGCCGAGTACAGCTGGGAGACCGGCCGCGCCTACGTGTTCCACGGCTCCGCGGGCGGGCTCTCCACGACCGCCGACGCCACGCTCACCGGCGAGGAGGAATCCCGCTTCGGGTCCGCCGTCGCGGGCGCGGGCGACGTGAACGGCGACGGCTACGACGACGTCGTCGTCGGGGGCTGGGACTACGACGCCGGCACGGGCCGCGCCTACGTGTTCCACGGATCCGCGGCCGGGGTGTCCGCCGCCGCGACCACGACGCTCACCGGGGCGCCCGCGAGCCGCTTCGGGCACGCGGTGGCCGGCGCCGGCGACGTGAACGGCGACGGCTACGACGACGTCGTCGTGGGCGCCCCCGGCTACCTCACCGACGACGGCCACGCCTACGTCTTCCACGGCTCCCCGGGCGGCGTCTCCAGCGGCGCGGCCACCACGATCGCGGGGGCCACCTCCGACAACCTCGGCGTGTCGGTGGCCGGCGCCGGCGACGTGGACGGGGACGGCTACGACGACGTGGTGATCGGCGCGAGCGGCTCGACATACGGCCGCGCCTACGTGCACCACGGCTCCGCCGCCGGCCTGTCCGCCGCCCCCACGACCACGCTCACGGGGGAGGAGGACAGCGCCTTCGGCTCCGCCGTGTCGGGCGCCGGCGACCTCGACGGGGACGGCTTCGACGACGTGATCGTCGGCGCCTTCCGCTACGACGCGGCGACCGGGCGCGTCTACACGTTCCACGGCTCGGCGAGCGGCGTCGCGTCGAGCGCGACGACCACGCTCACGGGCTCGGCCCCGGGCGCCCGCCTCGGGATCGCGGTGGCGGGCGCGGGGGATGTCGACGGGGACGGCTTCGACGACGTGATGGTCGGGGCCGACGACGCCGGCGTGGGCACCGGCGCCGCCTACGTGTACGCCGGCTCCCCGGCCGGGATCTCCACCGGCGCGGCCACCACGCTGACCGGCGAGGCCGACGGCGACCGGCTCGGCGCCGTCGTCGCGGCCGCCGGCGACGTCGACGGCGACGGCTTCGCGGACGTGGTCGCCGGCGCGCCCGGGTACGGGTCGGAGGCCGGGCGCGCCTACGTGTTCGCGGGGGGCCCGCGCGGGCTCTCCACGAGCGCGGCCGCCACCTGGACGGGCGTCGACCCCGCCTACCTCGGCACCTCGGTCTCCGACGCCGGGGACGTGAACGGCGACGGCTACGGCGACGTCATCGTCGGAGCCCAGGGATACGCCGCCTTCGCCGGCCGGGCCTACGTGTTCCACGGGTCCGCGGGCGGTCTCGCGGCGATCGCGTCGACCACGCTGACCGGCGAGCCCGGCAGCCAGCTCGGCTGCTCCGTCTCGGGCGCGGGCGACGTGAACGGGGACGGCTACGACGACGTGATCGTCGGGGCGCGGGCCGCCGACGCGGACGCGGGCCGCGCCTACGTCTTCGCCGGCTCGCCGGCCGGCGTGTCGACCACGCCGGCGACGGTGCTCGCCGGATCGGCGCCGGACGACGGCCTGGGCGGGTCCGTGTCGGGCGCGGGCGACGTGAACGCGGACGGCTACGACGACGTGATCGTCGGCGCGAAGGGGCACAGCACGTACCGCGGGCGCGCGTACGTGCACCACGGCTCCGCGACGGGCATCGCCACCGCCGCCGCCACCACCCTCACGGGCGGGGCGATGACGGACCAGCTCGGCGTCTCGGTCTCCGGCGCGGGGGACGTGGACGGGGACAGCTACGACGACGTGATCGTCGGGGCCGAGGGCTACGACGAGTACACGGGCCAGGCCTACCTGTACGCGGGCTCGGCGCGCGGGGTCTCGACGAGCGCCGCGGCGACCCTGACCGGCGCGACCTCCTGGGACAAGTTCGGGGAGGCGGTCGCCGGCGCCGGGGACGTGAACGGAGACGGCTACGCCGACGTCGTCGTGGCCGCGCCCAGCCGCGACTCGAACCGGGGTCGCGCCTACGTGTACGAGGGCGCCGCGGGCGGCCTCTCCGAGACCGCCGCCACGGTCCTGGACGGGGGCTCGGAGGACCGGTACTTCGGGCTCTCCGTCTCGTCCGCCGGTGACGTGGACGCCGACGGCTACGCCGACGTGATCGTCGGCGCGTCCGGCTACAGCGGGATCGTCGGGCGCGCCTACGTGTACCCGGGCTCCGCCGCCGGCCTCGACGAGCGCCCCGCCGCCACGCTGTCCGCGGCGGCGGAGTCCACCCGCTTCGGGTACTCCGTCTCCGGCGCGGGCGACGTGGACGGCGACGGCGACGCGGACGTGATCGTCGGCGAGTCGGAGCTCGACGCGAGCGGCCACGCGTACGTGTTCCTCGGCTACGGCGACGGCGATCCTCCGGACACGGGCGCTCCCGACGACACCGGCGGCCCGCACGACACGGACGACACGGACGACACGGACGACACCGACGAGCCCCCCGACACCGACGAGCCCGACGACACGGACGCCCCCGGCGACACCGGCGCCCCCGGCGACGACCCGGGCGACCCGGCCGACGGCAAGGACGGCTGCGGCTGCGCGACCGGGTCCCCGACCGCGGGCCTCCCGCTCCTCCTGGCGGGGCTCCTCGCGCTCCGCCGCCGACGCCCGCTCGGGTAGCGCCCGGCCGCGCGATACGATGGCTCGCCTCCCCGGCGTCCCATGCTCCTCCTCCTCCTCGCGTGCGCGCCCAAGGTCCCCGTCGACACGTCGGAGCCGGCCCACCCGCTGCTGCTCTGGCGCGTCGAGCGGGACGGCAAGGCCTCGCACCTCTTCGGCACCTGCCACATGGGCGTCGAGCTCGGGTACGCGCTCCCGAAGCCCCACGACGCCGCGCTGACCGGCGCCCGCGTCGTGTACACCGAGGCGGACCTCGACCTCGCCGACCCCGCCGCGATCGTCGGCCTCCTCTGGTCCGACGGCCCCGGCCTCTGTTCCCGCATCTCCGCCGACGACTGGCGCGCCGTGGCCGCCGCCGTGCGCGGGGTGCTACCCGCCCCGATGGTCGAGCACCTCCAGCCCTGGGCGCTCGCGTCGCTCCTCCCCTTCGCGACCTCCGCCGACGGCCCCGCCGCGCTCGCCGGCGGATCGATGGACGCCGCCATCCAGGAGCGCGCCCGGGCGCGCCACATCCCCGTGAAGCACGTCGAGACGCTCGAAGAGCAGGCGGCCATCCTGCGCACGCTGGACGAGAGCTTCCTCGAGAAGCTCGGCCCGAGCGACCCCGAGGAGGGGCGCGCCACCACCGACGCCGTCTCCGACCTCTGCTTCCGCGGCGACACGCGCGGCGCGGACCTCGTCACCGACCCCGACGATCCCGCCTCCGACGTCATCCTCGGCGCGCGCAACCGCGCCTGGCTGCCCAAGCTCCTCCCCGATCTCGCCGAGGGCGGCGCCTTCGTCGCGGTCGGCGCGGGCCACATGCTCGGCGACGACGGCCTCCTCGCGCTCCTGCGCGCCGAGGGCTTCACCGTCTCGCAGCTCTCGACCTCCCGGACGCCCTCCGACGCGCGGCTCCCCGACCTCGCCGGGCACGTGCCGCCCGCGCCGCCCGCGTCGCCGGCCTTGGCGGCCTACGAGGAGCGGCTCCCCGGCGCGCTCGCGGGGGCGCTCTGCGCCGACGGCCAGGTCGTCCGCGCCTGCTTCGAGCCCGACGCCGCCCGCTGCGTGGAGCGCCTCACGACCGACGCGCGGCTCTGCGTGCGCCAGTACGCCGACCAGCTCCCGAGCGACGGCAGCGCCCCGCCCGCCGCGCTGGCCCAGGCGCTCGCCGGCTGCGTGCCGGTGGGCCTCATCCTGGAGGCGGTGGCGCGCGACCGCGTCGGCGACGGGCTCATGTGTCGCGCGCTCGAAGGGGCGATGGGGGCGGGGAAGCCGTAACATCCGGGTCGGGCACGTAGGGGGGCGCCACGCGGGCCTGGGTGAGCCGCGGGAAGCCGACCTCCCGCCACACGACCTCCGGCGCCCCCTCGTACCGGCGCGAGAAGTGGACGGGCAGGAGCTGCTCGACCTCCGCGGCCGCCGCGATCGCGCCGCACGCCCGCGCGGTGAGGTGCCCCGTGCGCGCGGCCTGGGCGGCGTCGGCCTCCACGAAGGTGGCCTCGCACACGAAGAGCCGCGCGTGGCGGGCGAGCGCGACGAGGCGTTCGCGGTTCTCGGGGGTGTCGGCGACGTCGGTGGCGTAGGCGAGGCGCTCCCCCGGCGTCTCGATCACCAGCTCGTCGGCCAGCGCCTGCACGGTCGCGACGGTCCCGTCCGGCAGGACCAGCTCCGCGTTCCGCTCGCCCGCGTGCAGCCGCCGCTTCAGCTCCCCCAGCCAGGGCCCGGGGGGGAGCCCCCGCGCGTGGAGCCGCTCGCGGCGGATCTTCAGGCTCCGGGGCTCCTCGTAGGCGTACGCGAGCACGGGGATGCCGGCGTGATCGAGCGTCGCGGCGCGCACGCGGAACGCCGGCTCGTCGAGCAGCACGCCGCCGGGGGCCGGGTGCTCGCCGCGCGCCTCGGGGGCGCGGCCGGCCTGTACGTCCACGCGGCGCAGGGAGCCGCCGTGCACCTCGCGGACCTCGAAGCGCGGCCCGCCCTCCCCGATCCGGTCCCAGGTGAAGGCGTCGACGAAGGAGGCGACGCGCGCGCCGAGGCCCGGCGGGCCGAACAGGCGGCAGGGCGTCGCGACGCCGACGCGGCAGCGGAGGAGCCACAGGAAGCCGGAGAAGTGGTCCAGGTGGGCGTGCGTGACGAACACGTCGGTGACGAGGTGCGCGAGGCGGGCCGGCAGCCGGCCGGGATCGCCGAGGTCGAAGAACACGACGCGGGCCTCGTTCACGAAGCGCAGCATCAGGAAGGGGTCGTCGAAGAGCGCGCCCGCCATCGCCAGCGACACGGCGCCGACGCGCGCGACGGGCGCGGGAGGCTCCTGGGGGCCGCCGGGCCGGGAGGTGTGGAGCAGGCCCCGCTCGCGGCGGGCGTCCCGCACCAGCACGGCGCGCGGCGCGGCGACCGCGGGCCCGCGGACCGTGAGCGCGCCTCCCTCGAAGCCCGTGACCTCGGCCAGCGACGACCGCGCTCCCAGGAGCACGACCTGGCGGCCCGGCCACGTCTCCGGGTCCTCCGGCGCCCCGAGCACCGGCACGGGCGGGAGCCGCACGTCCGCGGCGTCGCCGAGCCAGGCGTCCCAGCGGGCGGTGCGACGCGCGGCGCGCTCCTCGCGGGGGGCGTCCCGGGCCGCGTGGGACGGCGCGTAGCGCAGCGCGGGCAACCCCGCGGCGGCGACCGCGTCGGAGAGCGTGTCGGCCTCGTCGCCGCGCGCGAGGATCACGACCGCGTCGACCGCGGCGGCCTCCGCGAGCGCGGCGATCAGCTCGCCGGCGACGGGGCCCCGGTACACGCCCGGCGCGTCCACCAGCACGGCGCCGGGCGCTCGGGCCAGCCGCCGCACCGCGAGCACCAGCGGCAGCCGGAAGCGGAACACGTCCAGCGTCCCGAGCGGCTCGACCGCCCGGATCACCCAGCCGTCCCGCCACGCCGCGCGCGCCACGGCGCCCGGGGGGCCGAACGCGGGCTGGCCCGGGTCGGCCGTGACCACCTCGCGGCCGGTCGCCGCCGCGAGCGCGGTCACGAGCGTCGTCTTGCCGCGGCCCGTCGGCCCGGCGACGAGCACGCGCGGGGGGAGCGCCCGGACGAGCGCGTCGAGCGCCGGCAGCGGGCCCGGCACGCGCGCGCCCGGCGCCCCGCCCACCGTCACGTGGTGGCCGGCTCCTTCACCTTCGCGCCGACGAGCCACCGCTGGAACCACGCCGCCGCGTGGTCCGCGACCTGCTCGAGCGTCCCCGGCTCCTCGAAGAGGTGCGTGGCCCGCGGGACGATGACCAGCTCCTTCACGCAGGAGAGCCGCGCCAGCGCCCACCGGTTGAGCCCGATGACGGGCTCGTCCCAGCCGCCGACGAGCAGCAGCGTGGGCGCGCGCACCCGCGGGAGCGCGTCGCCGGCGAGGTCGGGGCGCCCCCCGCGCGACACCACGGCGCGGACCAGGCCCGGCTCCTTCGCCGCCGCGATCAAGGCGGCGGCCGCGCCCGTGCTCGCGCCGAACGTGCCGACCGGGAGCCCCCCGAGGTTCGGCTGCGCGACCACCCAGCGCACGGCGTCCACGGTCCGCTGGCCGAGCAGCGGGATGTCGAACCGGTGCTGGCCCGTCACGCGATCCACCTCGTCCTCCTGCACCGTGAGCAGGTCGGCGAGCAGCGTGGCGAAGCCCGCCCGCTGCAGCGCCGCCGCCACCTGCCGGTTGCGCGGGCTGTGGCGGCTCGAGCCGCTGCCGTGCGCGAACACGACGATGCCGCGCGGGTCGGGCGGCGCCCCCAGCGTCCCCATGAGCCCGGGGCCGACTTCTACGTCACGTTCCATCTCCACACCCCCCGAATTCCGTGTCAGCTCCCCACCGGCTCCGGCGTCCGCTGGGCGCCCACCGCCGCGCCCTCGGTCGCAGCCTCCACGCGCGCCGGCACCTCGAGCACGGGGCACAACGCGCGCGCCAGCACGTGCTCCACGACACCGCGCCCGCCGCGCTTCCGCCCGGGGAGCGGGCGGGAGACCATCACGACGAGGTCCGCGTCCCAGGCGAGCGCCGTGTCGAGGATCCCCTCGGCGACCGGGCCCTTCTCGTTCCAGCGCCGGACCGTCCAGCCCGCGTGCGACGGGAGCGGCACCTCGGGCGCGTCGTCCTCCTCGCCCACGTGGAGCGTGGAGAGCTGCAGGATGTCCTGCTCCAGCGCATCCGCGACCATGACGGCGACCTCGATGGCGGGGCACGGGTCGGGATCGTGCGCCACCGGGACGAGGACGCGCGTGAGATCGACCCGCCCGTCGTCCAGGCGGACGAACCCCCGGACCCCGGGCGGGAAGAGCAGGGTCGGGACGTGGCCCCGCCGGACGATCGGCTCGGCCACGCTCCGCGCGCGGAGCCGCTCGAGCCCTTCGAGCCCGCGGGTGGAGAGCACCACGAGGTCGACCGGGCGCGCCTGGAGCTCGGCGAGGATCTCGCGGGTGGGCGAGTCCCCGACCCGCACCACCGTCGCCACCTCGATGCCGAGCGTGGCGAGATCGCCGTCCGTGGCGCCCTCCGGCAGCACGCCCCAGCGGATCAGCGCGTCCACGGCGCTCGGGAAGAGCCCCGGGGCCGCGGCCTGGTCGGGCGCGTCCACGTGGAGGATGCGGAGGCGCGCGCGGAACGCGAGCGCGAGGCGCAGCGCGTGGGCGAAGGCGTACTCGCAGCCCTCCGTGAACGCGGTGGGGTGGAGGATCTCGCGGAACCGCCCGTTCGCCCGCGCTCCCGGATGCGCCCCCGCCTGCCCGATCTTCATTCCAAAGGGCTGTGCACGCCGGGCCCCGACGCAAGCTGGAGCCGTGCTCCACGCCGGAGCTCAGAGGCCCGGACGCTCCTCCGTCGGGCCCTCCTGCTCCGCGAGCCAGCGGGCCATGTGGCCGGTCACCTCCTCGGGGTCGGTGAACAGGATGAAGTGGTCGCCCTTCACCGGCGCCCAGCGCACGTCGACGCCCGCGTCGCGCATCGCGGCGGCGGCGGCCTCCAGCCAGGCGATCGGGAAGCGGGGGTCGTCGATGCCCGGCACCAGGAGCACCGGCCCGTGCGGGACGGGCGCGCGCTCCGGCTGGTAGCCGCCCACGAGGAGGATCGTCCCGCGGAAGCGTGGTCCCAGCGCCGGGTCGGCGGCGAGGCGGTTGGCGCCGATGGCGCCGTTCGAGAGCCCGACGAGCCAGAGGGCGTCGCGGTCCACGCGGGGCGGGAGCGTGTCGAGCGTGCGGGACAGCACATCGCGGCCGGGGGGCTCCCACCAGGCGCCGCCCATGTCCAGCGCGGGCGCGACGATGGCGTAGCGCTCGCCGAGCGGCGAGGCCGCGAGCACGGACAGGTAGGAGGTGAGGAGCCCGCCGAAGCCGTGCAGGAACACGAGGGCGGGCACCTTCCCGTCGCCGGGGGGCAGGTACACGAGGGACTCGACGCGCTCGGCGCTCGACGCGAACGTGAGCGCGTTCGGCCCGGGGGTGGCGCGCTCGGCCGCGAGCGCCCCGTACACCTCCCGCACCGCCGGCTCGATGACGTCGAGCTCCTCGGCGCTGAGCGCCCCGAGCCCGCGGGAGAGGGCCACGCCGGCGTAGGCGGTCTCGTCCTCGCGGACGAGGCGCCCGAGCCAGGAAGCGTGAGCCCCGCAGGTCCCGTCGACGCAGAGGACGTAGCGTGGGTCGGGGCGGACCTCGGCGATCCGCCAGGCGGCGTACGCGACATCCAGCCCGAGGAGCGCGAGCGCCACCCCCACCGCGCGGCGGCTGCGGCGCACGGCCGCGTAGGGGCCGAGCATGGAGAGCACGGGCAGCGTGGCCAGCGCGAGCGCGCCCACGCCCACGCCGTTGCCGGCGACGTAGAAGCCCGTCACGACGAGGCCCAGCGCGGCGACCAGCGAGCAGAGCAGGATCAGCACGAGACCTCCCCCGGGAACCACGGACACGCGGCGCGGCGCGCGGTTCCCGCTCACTCCCGCCAGAACCGCCACGCGACGGCCTGCGCGGCCGCGTCGTAGGCGTGGCTCCCGCCGTCCACCGCGTGGAGGTCGACCGGCCAGCCCGCGGCCGCGAGCTCGGCGTAGGCGTGCTCCGCCTCCGAGTACGGCACGGTCGTGTCGGCCGTGCCGTGGGCGATCGCGACCGGGATGGGCCGCGCCCCGGCGTCCGGCCAGTAGCCCCACGCCTCGGCGTACTGCATCGAGCCGGCGAACACGCCGAGGCCGTCGAACACGTCGCTGTTCGCGAGCCCGATCACGTAGGTGAAGTGGGCGCCGGCCGAGTAGCCGTGCAGGTAGCGCCAGCCGATGTCGTAGGCGAGGTCCACGGCGTCGAGCGTGCGCGCGAGGTTGTCCACGTCCCCCGAGAAGTTCCACGACACGCCGCTCTCGGAGTCGAGCCCCACGACGATGAAGCAGCCGGCGCGCGCGTCGGCCCGCCACTGCGCGACCATCCCCGCGCCGTCCCCGCCGCTCCCGTGCTGCGTGTAGACCACCGCCACGGGGTGCGCCTCCGCCGCGCACTCGGGCACGAACCACGTGTACGCCGACGAGCCGATCGCCGTCGTCCCCTCCCCCACCGGCCCGCCGCTCCCGCCGGTGCCGGCCGGCACGTCCGTGTCGTCGGGGCCGGTGTCGGGCTCGCCGGTGTCGGGCTCGTCGGTGTCGGGCTCGTCGGTGTCGGGCGGCGCCGTGTCGTCCGAGCCCGATGTGTCACCTGTATCAGTTGTATCGGTGTCCCGCGGGCGGCGCGGCCGGTCGGGCCGGTCGGCCGAGTCCTCGGGAGCGGCGCACGCGAGCGCGAGGAAGAGCACCATCCGCCGAGGATACCGGACTCACTCCTCGCCGCGGATCTCGAAAGAGATGTCGTCGAAGTTGACGCTGTACGAGTCCTCGATGTCGCGGACGGTGATCGACACGACGTTCTCGTAGTCGCGGAGGTCGCAGCGCTCGGCGCTCGTCGAGCTGCCGTCCCCTTCGAGGGGCACCGTGTCCTCCGCGCCGTCCTCGGTCACCACGTCCACGCGCGCGAGGCGCCCGTCGGTCTGGTCGCCGAGCGTGTAGAACTCGAGGTTCCGCACCGGCTCCGCGAACCGGAACGTGATGTCGGTCCGAACGCCGGCGCCGCTTGGGCTCTCGGCGGTGTACGCCGAGAAGGGCTCGGAGCGCGAGTAGGTCGCGTACTCCCAGGCGTAGAGCGAGTAGGGCTCCTCCACCTCGAAGACCACCCACTCGGCGTACTCCTCGTCGACCGCGATCTCGCGATCGAGCTCGTCGAAGTCGATCAGCACCTCGGTCCAGGTGTAGTCCGGCGGGTCGGCGTCGGTGTCCGCGTCGGAATCGGCGTCGGTGTCGGCGTCGGCGTCCCCGCGCGGATCCTTCTCGTCCTCGTCCGACCCCGGCGCCGCGCACGCCAGCGCGAGCGCGCCCCCCACCGCCCCCAGCCATCGCAAGCACCGCATCGGATTCCTCGTTGTCCGCCATGTACACGAGCAGGCGGGGAGCCGCGCGTACAATTCTGTTCGCCTCCGGGCGTGCCCGCCGGGCGCGGACGCCCGGCGGTCGGTCCCTTCCAGGCTCGGCGCGAGGCGCCTCGGTCCCGGGCCGCGCGGACGCGGCCCGGGACCGGCCGCGCGGGGCGCGGC
>CAYWGD010000108.1:0-23888 GCA_964457335.1 uncultured Enterobacteriaceae bacterium
GGGGGGGGGGGGGGGGGGGGGGGGGGGGGGGGGGGGGGGGGGGGGGGCGGGGGCCCCCCCCCCCCCCCCCCCCCCCCCCGCCCCAAGACCTACCACCCGAAGAACACGTACACCCCGCCCCCGTCGGTCGCGGCCGCGTCGGCGGACGAGGCCCCGACGAGCAGGTCGCGGAGACCGTCGGCGTCGATGTCGCCGCCCGGGGCCACGGCAACGCCGGCGCGGTCGCCCTCGGTACCGAAGAAGATCGCGTCGGCGTCGACGAGATCGAGGGTGCCGGAGGGGAGCCCCGAGAAGAGCCAGGCCGCGCCCGCGGTCGCGCCGTTGGTCGCGTCGGCGTAGCCGCCCACGAGGAGGTCGGGGGCGCCGTCGCCGTCCACGTCGCCGGGGCCGGCCACCGCGTACCCGGCCTCGACGCCGCTCTCGCCCGCGAGGATCGCGTCGGCGCCCGAGAGCGCCATCCGGCCGGCGAAGGGCGAGAGCATGAGGTACGCGCGGCCGCCCACGTCGGCGTCGGGCGCGCCGACGAGGATGTCGTCGTAGCCGTCACCGTCGAGGTCCCCGACGCCCGCGACCGAGGAGCCCGCGCGGTCGTTGGCGGACTCGCCGACGAGCTGGGCGCTCGACGCCGTCGAGAGCGTGAGCGCGCCGCTCACCGGCCCCTCGACGAGCCAGGTCGTGCCCGACCCGGAGCCGTTGTCGTCGTCGGCCTCCACGCCGATGAGGAAGTCGCCGACGCCGTCGCCGTTCGTGTCGCCCGCGGCCGCGAGCGCGTCGCCCACGCCGTCCGACGAGCTGAGGCCGCTGATCTCGGCCTCCGCCGCCGAGAGCGACGACGCGCCGGTCACCCCGCCGAGCACGAGGTAGGCGCTGCCCGCCGACCGGCCGCCCCCGTCGGTGCCGGGCGCGCCGATCAGCAGGTCGCCGACGCCGTCTCCGTCGATGTCGCCGGGGAAGGTGACGAAGGTGCCCGCGCCGTCGTCGGCCGCCACGCCGGCGAGGACCGCGTCCGCCGACGCGAGGTCGAGCGTGCCGGTGAAGGGCCCGTACACGAGGTAGGCGGTGCCGGACTCGCGGGCGCCCGAGCCGTTGTCGTACGCGCCGATCAGCGCGTCGGCGTAGCCGTCCGCGTTCGCGTCGCCGAGCGCGACCGAGGCCCCCGCGAGGTCGCCCGCCGCCTCGCCGAGGAAGGTGGCGTCGGCGTCGGTGGAGGTGGTCGTGCCGGAGGTCGGTCCGAACACCAGGAACGCGGCGCCCGCGTCGACGTCGGTGCGGTCGTCGCCCGAGGCGCCCACGAGCACGTCGTCGTAGCCGTCGCCGTCCACGTCGCCCGCGGCCGTGCTCCGGCCCGCGGCGTCGGCGGCCGCCGCGCCGGCGAGGATCGCGTCCGCGTCGGTGATCGTGATGGCGTCGGTCAGCCCGTCGCAGTTGTCGTCCACGCCGTTCGCCCGCACCTCGGGGGCCCCCGGGTACGCCTCCGCGTTGCCGTCGTCGCAGTCGTCGTTCGTGGCCGCGGTGAAGAGGTCCGTGGCGTCGCACGCGCACAGGCTGCTGGTCGAGCCCGCGCCGTCCTCGTCGAAGTCGAGGTAGAAGCGGGTGCAGTCGTCGGTGCGGAGCTCCGCCGCGTCGCCGTCGCAGTCGTCGTCGTAGGCGGTCGCGCAGAGCTCGGTGCCGTCGGGGCTCACGAGCGCGTCGCCGTCGTCGCAGTCCTCGGCGTTCTCCACGTAGCCGGCGGGCAGCTCGCACGCGCCGTCGACCACGGCGGGGTCGCCGAAGCCGTCGCCGTCGGCGTCCGCGTACCAGCGCCCGGCGCCGACGGACCCGGGCCCGTCGACCAGGCCGTCGCAGTCGTCGTCGATCCCGTTGCAGGTCTCCGGGGCGCCGGGGAAGGCGGCGGCGGAGGCGTCGTCGCAGTCGTCGCAGGCCGCGTGGCCGTCGCCGTCGGCGTCGGCGGCGCCCACGGAGCCGTCGCAGTTGTAGTCGGCGGGGTCGTCGCAGTCGGGCTCGGCGGCGCCGGGGTGGAACGCGGGGTCGCCGTCGTCGCAGTCGTCGGCGGACGCGACGTGGCCGGCGGGGAGCTCGCAGGCGAGCGTGGCGACGGCGGGGTCGCCGTAGCCGTCGGCGTCCGTGTCGGCGTACCAGGTGACCGCGTCGGCGGCGTCGGGCTCGTCGGTGTCCCCGTCGCAGTCGTCGTCGACGGCGTTGCAGAGCTCGAGGCCGTCGGGGAACACGTCCGCGGAGGCGTCGTCGCAGTCCTCGGCGCTCGCGACGTAGCCGGCGGGCGCCGCGCAGGCGGCCCAGGGGGTGGCCGCCTCGCCGAAGCCGTCGCCGTCGGCGTCCAGGTACCAGGTGCGCGCGTCGGCGGCGGCGTCCTCGTCGGTCGTCCCGTCGCAGTCGTCGTCCTGGCCGTTGCACAGCTCGGCGCCGTCGGGGGACACGTCCGCGTCGGTGTCGTCGCAGTCGTCGGCGTTCGACGACGTGCCCGCCGGCGCGGTGCAGGAGACCGCGGACGCCGCGGCTTGGCCGTAGCCGTCGCCGTCGGCGTCCGTGTACCAGGGGATCGCGTCGACGGCGTCGTCCTCGTCCACGGCGCCGTCGCAGTCGTCGTCCTCGCCGTCGCAGGTCTCGGGCGCGCCGAGGAACGTGGCGGCGTCGAGGTCGTCGCAGTCGCCGCCGCCCGCGACGTAGCCGACGGGGGCGTCGCACTCCACCATCGGGAAGCCGTCGTCACCCCAGCCGTCGCCGTCGCGGTCGACGTACCAGGTGGCGGGGTCGGTCGCCTCGACGCCGTCGACCACGCCGGAGCAGTCGTCGTCGATGTCGTTGCAGACCTCGACCGCCCCGGGGCTCACCGTCGGGTCCGCGTCCTCGCAGTCGCCGCCCACGTCCACCGTGCCGGCGGGCACCGTGCAGCCGCGGTCCTCGGTCGCGTCGTCGCCCCAGCCGTCGCCGTCGGCGTCCGTGTACCAGGTGAACGCGTCGGCAGAGGCGCCCTCGTCCACCGAGCCGTCGCAATTGTCGTCCAGGCCGTTGCAGACCTCGAGCCCGTCGGGCGACACGGCGGCGTCGGTGTCGTCGCAGTCGCGGAAGTCCGCGCCGTAGCCCTCGGGCGCCGCGCAGGCGCGCGCCGCCGAGGCGAGGTCGCCGAAGCCGTCGGCGTCCGCGTCCGCGTACCAGATCGTGCCGTCGACGGGCTCCTCGTCCGTCTCGCCGTCGCAGTCGCTGTCGACTTCGTCGCAGAACTCGGCGGCGCCGGGGTGGATGGACGGGTTGGTGTCGTCGCAGTCCTCGCACGCGGCCGTGCCGTCGCGGTCGGCGTCCTCGAAGCCGACCGAGCCGTCGCAGTCGGCGTCGAACGTGGTGGCGCAGTCCTCGGGGGCGCCGGGGTACGCGGCGGCGTTCTGGTCGTCGCAGTCGTCGCCGTTCTGGACCTCGCGGCCGGGCGGCTCGCAGGCGGTGAAGGCGACCTCCGGGTCGCCGAAGCCGTCCCCGTCGGCGTCCGCGTACCAGAGCGTGTCGCAGCCGATGGGCGCGGTGTCGTCCGGGGGCGCTTCGCCGTCGGTCGGGCCCTTCTCGGGCGGGTCGCACGCCGCGAGGCCGAGCACGAGCAGGATGAGGCGTTTCATGGGGGCTCCCGCTCAGCGACCGTAGAAGAGGTAGGCGGACCCGGCGTTGCCGCCCCCGGTGTCGGCGGCCCAGGCGCCGAGGAGGAAGTCGTCGAGCCCGTCGCCGTCGACGTCGCCGGCGGTCGACACCGTGGCGCCGAGGTAGTCCGTGGCGGCCGCGCCGAGGAACGTGGGGCCGTCCTCCCCGAGCGTGTACGACCCCGCCAGCGGGCCGAGCACGAGCCAGGCGGCCCCGGCGTCGCTCGCGGGGTCGTCCGCGAGGTTCGCGCCGACCAGCACGTCGCGGAAGCCGTCGCCGTCCACGTCCCCGGCGCCGGCCACGTCGTAGCCGGCGTTGATGCTGGCGGTGTCGGCGGAGAGCGTCGCGCCGGCGTCGGAGAGATCCACCGTGCCGGAGGGCGCGCTCACGACGTAGGCGCGCCCGCCCGGGCCGCCCCCGTAGGCGCCCACGAGGACGTCGCCGAGGCCGTCGCCGTCGAGGTCCCCGGGGGCGTCGATCGAGGAGACCGTGTCGTTGGCGGCCTCGCCGACGAGCTTGGCATCGGCGGTCGAGAGGTCGATCGTGCCGGAGAGGGGCCCGAAGAGCACGTAGGCGGAGCCGGACGAGGTCCCGCCGCTGTCGTCGCCGTACGCGACCACGAGCGCGTCCGCCGCGCCGTCGCCGTTCACGTCCTCCGCGACCGCGACCGCGCTGCCCGCGTAGTCGCCCGGGTCCTCGCCGACGAGCGAGGCCCCCGCGGTGCTCCGGCTCCCCGTGATGAGCCCGGACACGACGTAGGCGCTGCCGCTGCCGCTGCCGCCGGTGGAGGCCGCCGGGGCCCCCACCAGCAGGTCGGGGAGCGCGTCGCCGTCGAGGTCCCAGCCGCCGGCCACAGCGGAGCCGACCGCCTCGTTGCGGGCGGTGCCGGTGAACGTGCCCTCCGCGGCCCCCAGGTCGAGCGTGCCGGACACCGAGCCGTACACGAGGTAGGCCGCGCCCGCGTCGGACGCGCCCGCGTCGGGGGCGCCCACGACGAGGTCCCCGATCCCGTCCCCGTCCACGTCGCCCGCGGACGCGACCGAGGTGCCCGCGTCGTCGCCGGCCGCCTCGCCGACGAGCTCGGCCTCGGCGTCCACCAGGGCGAACGCGCCGGATACGGGCCCGTACACGACGTAGGCGCCGCCGGACTCGGAGCCGCCGCCGTCCGCCTGGTACGCGCCGATCACGAGGTCGCCGTAGCCGTCGCCGTTCAGGTCGCCGAGCGGGGCCATCGAGTAGCTCGCCGCGTCGGCCGCGTTCTCGCCGTAGAGCTCGGCGTCGGCGTCGTCCCGGGCGGTCACCACGTCCGTGACGCCGTCGCAGTCGTCGTCCACGTCGTTCGACCAGTCCTCCACCCCGCCCGGGTACGCGCCGGCGTTCCCGTCGTCGCAGTCCTCGTCGTCGTCGGCGGTGAGGTAGCCGGTGGCCTCGCAGTAGCAGGCGTTCGAGGTCGAGCCGTAGCCGTCCCCGTCGTAGTCCCAGTAGAAGCGGGTGCAGCCCGTGGCGTTGCGGTCGTTGTCGTCCCCGTCGCAGTCGTCGTCGGCGGCGGTGGCGCAGGACTCCGTCGCGGCGGGGCTCACGGCGTCCGTCGTGTCGTCGCAGTCGGTCGCGTCGGCGACGTAGCCGGTGGGGGCCTCGCAGGCGGACGCCACCGCGTCGGCGTCGCCGTAGCCGTCGCCGTCGGCGTCGGCGTACCAGGGCAGCCCGCCGGTTGCGTCCTCGTCGACCGCTCCGTCGCAGTCGTCGTCGATCGCGTTGCAGGTCTCGGCCGCGCCCGGGAGCACGTCACCGTCGGCGTCGTCGCACTCCTCGCACGCGGCGTACCCGTCGGCGTCGGCGTCGGCGTAGCCGACCGAGCCGTCGCAGTTGTAGTCGGCCGGGTCGGCGCAGTCGGTCTCGGCGGCGCCGGGGTGGAAACGCGCGGAGCTGTCGTCGCAGTCGGTGGCGCTCGCGACGGTGCCGGCCGGCGCCTCGCAGGCCGTCGTGGCCGCGTCGGGGTCGCCGAAGCCGTCGGCGTCGGCGTCGGCGTACCAGGTGCCGGCGTCGGTGGCGTCGGGCTCGTCGGCGGTGCCGTCGCAGTCGTCGTCGTCGCCGTCGCAGGTCTCGGTCGCGCCGGGGTGCTCGGCGGCGTCGGCGTCGTCGCAGTCGGTGGCGAGGGCCGCGGTCCCGGCCGGCTGGTCGCAGGCCGCGGTGGCCACACCGGCGTCTCCGAACCCGTCGCCGTCGAGGTCCGCGTACCAGGTCGCGGCGTCGGTCGCGCCCTCGTCGGCGGAGCCGTCGCAGTCGTCGTCGACGCCGTTGCAGGTCTCGGCCGCGGCGGGGGAGAGCGTCGCGTCCGCGTCGTCGCAGTCCGTGCCGATCGACACCGTGCCGGCGGGCGCGTCGCAGGTGACGGTCGTGGCCGCGGGGTCGCCGAAGCCGTCGGCGTCGGCGTCGCCGTACCAGGTGGGCGCGTCGACCGGGTCCTCGTCGACCGTGCCGTCGCAGTCGTCGTCCACGTCGTCGCAGGACTCGGGCGCGCCAGGAAACGCGGTGGCGTCGGCGTCGTCGCAGTCGTCGCCGGTCGCGGCGGCGCCCGCGGGGAGCTCGCAGGCGAGCAGCGTGGTGCCCGGGTCGCCGTGGCCGTCGCCGTCGGCGTCGACGAACCAGGAGGAGGCGTCGGCCGCCTCGTCGTCGTCGGTGCCGCCGTCGCAGTCGTCGTCGACGCCGTTGCAGGTCTCGGTGGCCGCGGGCGAGACGGCGGGGTCGGTGTCGTCGCAGTCGCCGGCGTCCGCGGCGTAGCGGCGGGGCTCGTCGCAGGACTGGACGGTGTCCGCGTCGTCGCCCCAGCCGTCGCCGTCGCGGTCGGCGTACCAGAGGGGGGCGTCCGCGGCGTCGTCGCCGTCGGTCGCCCCGTCGCAGTCGTTGTCGACGCCGTCGCACAGCTCGGTCGCGCCCGGGTGGACCTCGGCGTCGGCGTCGTCGCAGTCCGACACGTCCTCGAGGTAGCCGTCCGGCGCCTCGCAGGCGCGCACGTAGGCGTCCTCGGCGCCGTGCCCGTCGCCGTCGGTGTCGGCGTAGAAGTAGCGGCCGTCCACCGGGTGGTCGTCCACCGCGCCGTCGCAGTCCTGGTCGACGTCGTCGCAGAACTCCGCGGCCGACGGGTTGCGGCCGGCGTCGGCGTCGTCGCAGTCCTCGCACGCCGGCGTGCCGTCCGCGTCCGCGTCCGCGTAGCCCATCGAGCCGTCGCAGTTCGCGTCCACCTCGACGGTGCAGTCCTCCTCGGCGCCGGGGTGGATCGTCGCGTCGCCGTCGTCGCAGTCGTCCGCGTTGTCGGCCCCGTGCTCGGGGTCGCAGCCTTCGAAGGGGTGGTCGGGGTCGCCGAAGCCGTCGCCGTCCACGTCCTCCCAGCGCGTCACCGGGTCGCAGCCGTCGCGCGGGTCCTTCGCGTCCGGGGCCCCGTTGGTCTCGGCACAACCGACGAGCGCGAGGAGGGGAAGCGACAGCAGTCCGAGACGCACGGCGAGGGCTCCGGGTCTCTCACTATACGTCGGGATTCGGGCTGTCCGCGCGGGTTGGTACGAGGGCTCCTGGGGCGGGGGGGCTCCCCCCGCAACGCCCCCCGGCGGGGGGCACTGCCCCCCGCGCCCCCGGCGCGTGGGCGCGCCGTGCGGGATGACAACCTGACGCGGCGTCGGGCCCGTTCGTGGGGGTGAGCCACGACCCCGCCGGCTGGCGCTGGGAGGTCGATTGATCTGATCCGCGCCTGGACCCCCGTTGAGGGTGACCCCGGAGAAGGTGCCGGAGGGCGCGTACTCGTAGCAGACGGCCGTGAGGGTCGCGTCGATCCCCAGACAATGCTTGTGAAGTGCTTGCGGTGTGATGCGAGTTTTTTTTGCGTGCGAACGGTTGCCGCCCCGGCCGCGTCTCGCGCCTGCGCGCTCCGCGCCGGGGGGCGCGGGGGGAGCCCCCCCGCCGGGGGCGTTGCGGGGGGGCTCCCCCGCCCCAAGAACATCCGCCCCGAAAACGACGTGCATGCGCACCGGAGTTACCCGCCGACGATGGACTGGTCGCGACTGCTCACCCCCGCGCGGCTCGGGCGCGCCGACGCCGGCGGGAAGGCCGGCCACACCTCGTTCGAGCGCGACTTCGACCGCGTGTTGTTCTCGCGCCCGTTCCGGCGCCTGCAGGACAAGACGCAGGTGTTCCCGATGCCGGCGAACGACCACGTGCACAACCGCATGACGCACAGCCTCGAGGTGGCGAGCGTGGGGCGGTCGCTCGGGAAGCGCGCCGGGTACGTCGTGACCGGGCGGCACGCGCTCGACTACCACCCGGCGGACCTGGGCGACATCGTGGCGGCGGCCTGCCTGATGCACGACCTCGGGAACCCGCCCTTCGGCCACGCGGGCGAAGACGCGATCGGCGCGTGGTTCCGGGGCGCCGGCGCGCTCCTGGAGCCGCTCTGCGACAACGAGCGCGCGGACCTCTGCAACTTCGAGGGCAACGCGCAGACCTTCCGCATCGTGGCGCGGCTCGAGAACCACCCCGGGCAGGGCGGGATGCAGCTCACGTGCGCGACGCTCGCGGCGGTGGCGAAGTACCCGCAGCCGGCGACGGAGCGGCGCACACGCCCGGGCGTGGCGCACAAGAAGTTCAACTTCTTCGCGGCCGAGGCGGCGCTCTTCGCGGAGGTGGCCGCCGCGGTGGGCCTCCCCGAGGTGGCCCCGGGCGTGTGGCGCCGCCACCCGCTCGCGTGGCTCGTGGAGGCCGCGGACGACATCTGCTTCCACATCCTCGACGCGGAGGACGGCTACCTGCTCGGGCTCTTCGCGTACGAGGAGATCGAGGCGCTCCTGCGGCCGCTGGCCGGCGCGCCGCCGATGCGGGACGAGCGCGCGGCGGTGGGCTGGCTGCGCGCCAAGGCCATCGGGCGGCTCGTGGACGAGTGCGTGGACACCTTCGCGGACAACGAGGAGCGGCTCCTCGACGAGGGGCTGGACCGGCCGCTGGCGGCGTCGATCCCGTCCTCGGAGGCGCTCGCGCGCGTGGGCGCGCTGTCGCGGAAGCGCTGCTACCAGGCGCCCGAGGTCCTGCGGGTGGAGCTCGCCGGCTACCGCGTGCTGGGCGAGCTCCTCGGCATCTTCGTGCCGGCGGCGCTCGCGACGGGGCCGGACGCGCGCCAGCAGAAGGTGCTGGCGCTCCTGCCCGCGCCGGTGCGCGCCGCGACTGCGCCCTACGAGCGGCTCCTGGCCGTCACCGACTACGTGGCCGGGATGACGGACGGCTTCGCGGTGCGCACGTGGCGCGAGCTCACGGGCGTGGCGCTGCCGGAGCTCGTGGGGCGGCACCGCGGGCGCATGGAGGAGTGAGCGGGGGGCCCGGGGCCCCCCGGCGCGGAGGCTAGTAGTTCCCCTCGAGCATCGGCAGCAGCACGCCGCTGCCGATCGCGAAGACGAACATGAGCCCCGCGAGCAGCATGCTGGTCACGCCGAGCCCGATGCCGCCGTAGGCGAGGCCCTTGCCCTGGGTCGGGTCGTTGCTCGCCTGGAAGAGCGCGACGGCCCCGAGCACGATGGCGAGCAGGTTGAACGGGAAGCCGTAGCAGGCGCACACGCAGGGGATCGCGATGATCCCGAGCACGAGCGAGGCGATGGCGAACGGGTTCTGGGTGGTGGGGGCGTCGGACACGAAAACACCTTCGGGGGGCCGCATCCTCGGGCCTCGCGCGGCCGCCGTCAACCTCGGCGGGTGCCGCCGCGCGAGTTGTCCTTTGACTTGTCAATACCTATGGACAACGGATGGGTATAAGGTTGCCTCCAGGTTGTGCATTGACTTGTCAATAGGCGGCCGCGCGGCGATTCTGCGCTTCGGAAGCGCGTCACCCGGCAGCGCCGCCGACCTTCCCCGCGGGTTGTCCACGGCGCTCTGCGTCGGCACGCAATACTGTAGACCGGCGACTTCTCCCTACCCGGGGAGCGTCCATTCCCGGTTCCGGGAAACGCCGGCCACGGTGCGCACGAGCCGCGCCCAGGTGGGCTTCAGCACGTAGAAGTGGTGCTCCGGGTTGGCCATCACCATCGGGCGGGCGAGGGGGAAGCGCGCGAGCCAGGCGGCCCGGAGCGGGGCCTGGTCGGGCGGCGCCGACGCGTGCCCCCGGAGCTGCGCGCCCTCGATGAGACCGAGGGAGGGCGCGGAAGGGGACACGCTGGCCGAGCACGCGGGGGCGGCGGCGAGGTGGCGCGAGTGCAGCACGTGCGGAGCGCTCAGCCACACGATCGCCGCTTCGCCGGGGAGGCGGGCGAAGAAGACGGGCGCGGCGTGCGGCCCCCCGTCCCCGCTCGTGGCGAGGTGGGCGACGTGGTGGGCGTCCAGGATCTCGATCAGCGCGTCCAGCGCGACAACTTCCGACATCTCTCCTCCAGGGGCCAGCGTAGCCGGCCCTCCGCGCGGGCCGCGACCGGGAGGCCGCGGGCTCGAAGCTCGGCCGGACCCGACCTGTACGTCGGCAGTAATATGCGCACGACAATCGCGATGATAGCGTCCCGGTCGAGCTCGCCGGCGGCCGGATCCTCGCGGTGCCCTGCTACGCTCGGGCTCTCCGAGGAGGCCTTCATGCGCCGACGCACCTTCCTCCACGCCACGGGGCTCTCGCTCGTGGCGCTGCCGTTCTTGCGGTTCATCCGGCCCGCGCGCGCGGCCGCGCCGACCGGCAACCCGACGCGGCTCCTGGTCCTGTTCTCGCCGGACGGGACGATTCATGACTGGTGGCGCCCGAGCGGCGGGGAGCACGACTTCAGCTTCCCCGCGGGCTCGGTGATGGAGGCGCTGACGCCCTACCGCGACCAGCTGCTCGTGCTCGACGGACTCGACTTCCACGGCGCCGACAACCACGAGGGCGGCATGACCGCCATGCTCACGAACAACGGCGACGCCTCCTCGGAGACCGCCGGCATGTCGCTCGACCAGTACGTCGCGAGCCGCATCGGGAGCGCGTCCCGCTTCCGGTCGCTGGAGCTCGGCGTGCAGACCTCGCTCTGGGGCGGGAGCGCGCAGACGCGCATGAGCTACGCCGGGCCGGGCAGCCTCGTCACGCCCGACGACGACCCCGCGAGCGTGTACGCGCGGCTCTACGGCGACCTCGCGGGCAGCCCCGAGGCGGCGGCGATCCGCCTCGCGCGCCGCCAGAGCATCCTCGACCTCGTGGGCGGCGAGATCAGCACGCTCAAGGGGCGCCTCGGGAGCGTCGAGCGCGTGAAGCTCGACGCCCACCTCGAGAGCCTGCGCGACGTGGAGCGCGCGCTGTCCGGCGGCGGCGCGTGCTCGCCCCCGACCATCGAGGACATCGACAGCCCCTCGTCGAACACGAACTTCCCCGCGGTCACGGCGGCGCAGCTGGAGCTCGCCGTCCAGGCGCTCGCCTGCGACTACACCCGCGTCGCCTCGGTGCAGATGAGCCACACCATCAGCTCGACGGTGTGCAGCTGGGCCGGCGCGTCGTCGGAACACCACTCGCTCTCCCACTGCGACGACGGCAACGAGTCCGGCGTGGCCGAGTTCATCGCCTGCGAGCGCTGGTTTGCGGAGCAGGTGGCGGCGGTGCTCGGGCGGCTCGCGGAGCTGCCGTCCCCCGCGGGCGACCGCACGCTGCTCGACGACACCGTCGTGCTCTGGTGCAAGGAGCTGGGCGACAGCCGGCTCCACACCTGCGTCGACGTGCCCTGGGTGCTCGCGGGCGGCGGCGGCTTCTTCCAGACCGGCCGCTACCTCGACCTCGGCGGCAGGAGCCACGCCCACGTGCTCGTGTCCATCTGCCGCGCCCTGGGCCTCGACAACGAGACCTTCGGCGACCCCGACGCCGGATCCGGCGAAGCGGAGGAGCTGCGATGAGCGCCCCGATGACCCGCGTGACCCTCGCGCTCCTCGTCCTCGCGGGCTGCGACCCCGCCGCCCAGAAGCCCGGCGACCCGTGCCCCGCGGACGCCGACGCCTTCGAGCGCCTCGTCTGGCAGCCGGTCCTCGCCTCGCCCTGCGCCACCTGCCACGTGCCCGACGGGCAGGCCGCCGCGACCCGGCTCGTGTTCACCGGCGACCTCGCGCACGACGCCGAGGTGGCCGCCGTGGTGGCGCGCGAGGACGCCGCCGGCACCTCGCTGCTCCTCGCCAAGCCGCTCGGGCTCGTGTCCCACGGCGGCGGCACGCTGATCGCCGAGGGGAGCACCCAGGCGGAGGCCCTGCGCTTCTGGGTGGAGTGGAGCCGCGGCGAGCGCACCTGCGACGCCCCCGACGCCATCGCGTGCACCGCCGAGGGCCCCGGCGCGCGGCAGGTGCGCCGCCTCACCCCCGAGGAGCTCGACAACACCATCGCCGACCTCCTCGACGTCGACGCCGACACCGAGTCGCTCGCCGCCGACGACGTGGTCGGCCCCTTCGCCAACAACGCCGCCGCGCTCGACGTGAGCGGCCTGCTCGCGGACCAGCTCCGCGCGTTGGCCGAAGAGGTCGCGTGGTCCGCCAACCTCCAGGCGATGCTGCCCTGCGACCCGGAGACGGACGGCCAGGCCCCCTGCGCCGCGCTCTTCATCGAGGACTTCGGGCTGCGCGCGTGGCGTCGGCCGCTCACCCAGGACGACGTGGACCGCTACGTCGCGCTCTGGGAGGACGCCGCGACCGACGAGGGCTTCCTCGAAGGGCTCCGCTGGGTGGTGGCCGCGATGCTCCAGTCGCCGCACTTCCTCTACCGGATGGAGCTCGGCGAGCGCGACGGCGACGGCTACCGGCTCACCGGCTGGGAGCTCGCGACCGAGCTCTCGTACCTGTACTGGCGCACCACGCCGGACGCGGAGCTCCTCGCCGCGGCCGCGGACGGCTCGCTCGACACCGCGGAGGGGCGCGCCGCCCAGGTCGCCCGGCTGCGGGCCGACGCGCGGGCGGCCGAGACCGTCGCCGACTTCGTGGACGCCTGGCTCCAGCTCGACGACCTGGACCTCGTGACCCGCGACGCCGCCACCTACCCCGCGTTCTCGGCCGACATCCGCGCCGCCATGCGCGGCGAGACGCGGCGCCTCGTGCAGGACGTCGCGACCGACGGCACCCTCGGCGAGCTGTTCGAGGCGCGCCACACCTGGCTGACCCCGGAGCTCGCGGCCTACTACGGCGTCGACGCGCCCGGCACGGTCGGGCAGGACGGCTACGGCCGCGTGGAGCTCGACGGCGACACCTACGGCGGCCTCCTCACGCAGGGGAGCCTGCTCGCGACGTGGGCGCTCCCCACCACCTCGAGCCCCGTGCACCGCGGCGTGCTCGTGCGGGAGCGGATCCTCTGCCAGGACCTGCCGCCGCCGCCCGCGAACCTCGACACGTCGCCGCCGCCGATGGACGCGTCGCTCTCCACGCGAGAGCGCTACGGCGACCACGCCGCCGTGCCCGCGTGCGCCGCGTGCCACGATCTCATCGACCCCATCGGGTTCGGGCTCGAGCACTACGACGGCGTGGGCCGCTGGCGGGAGACCGACGGCGAGCACACCATCGACGCGAGCGGCGAGATCGTCGGGTCCCCGCACACCACCGCGACCTTCGACGGCGCCATGGCGCTCGGCGCGTTGTTGGGCCGCAGCCCCGACGTGCAGGCCTGCTACGCGCGCATGTGGACGGTGTGGGGCACGGGCGTGGCCGACACCGAGAGCCTCACCTGCGCCGCGGAGAGCCTCGCCGGCGACGCCGCCGCGGGCGACCTCCCGCTGCTCGCCCCCCGCGACGCGCTCGTGTCCCTCGAGCACTTCGCGCGCCGCACCGGCGGCGCCGAGGAGGGCGACACCTTCGCCGCCGGAGACCGCGTCGACGACCTCGTCCTCCCCGCGGACGACGGCCCGTGGAGCGAGGTCCCCTGGGAGGAGACCGTCACCTGGAGCGAGGAGACCAGCGACTGGGGCACCGGCTACTGCACGACGCTCACGGTCACGAACGTCTCCGACGAGGCCGTGGACTGGGTCGTCCGCACCGACGTGCCCGGCACCGTCAGCTCCTCGTGGTGCGTCACGATGACCGAGGACGGCGACGCCTGGAACCTCTCGGGCTCGAGCGGCTGCGGGAACGTCACGCTCGACCCGGGGGCGTCGACCAGCGCCGGGTGGTGCGGGACGAACTGAGTTCTCTTGGGGCGGGGGGCGAGCCCCCCGCAACGCCCCCCGCCCTCACGCTGTGGCGGGCTCGCGCGTGGCCGAGGAGAGCCTCTTCAACCGGCCTTCGGCGGCCCGCTCCCCTTGCGGCGGCTCCCGTACGTGCCGAGCGCGAGCAGCACCATCCACGCCGCGGCGCTGCCGCCCCCACATCCGCTCCCGCTCGCGCACCCTTCGTCGGCCTTGGGGGTGTCGGTGCCGGTCTCCGCCGTCTCCGCCGTCTCGTCGGGAGCGCCCGTCTCCTCGTCCGGCGCGGAGTCGGAGTCCGGCGCGCCCGTGTCGGTGTCCTCCGGTCCGGTGTCGTCCGGCGCGGTGTCCTCCGGCCCGGTGTCCTCCGGCGCGGTGTCCACGCCCGTGTCGGCGGGCTCGTCCGCCCCCGAGCAGTCCTGGTCCACGCCGTCGCCGGCGGTCTCGTCCGCGCACGGGTGGATGGTCGGATCGGTGTCGTCGCAGTCGAAGCTCTCGACCGAGAAGCCGTCCAGGTCGGCGTCCGTGAGGCGCGCCCAGGACGTCGGATCGATCTCCCCCAGGAACGTGGTGCCCGCCCAGCCCCACGTGGGGTACCAGTACCAGTAGCCGGTGTCGGTCCGGCCTTCGCACCAGGTCGAGTCGCAGCTGTCCGCCTGGACCGTGACGCCGTCGACGGTCACCGTGAACGTGTCGCAGAGGAGCGAGTGGTTCTGGTGGCTCGACGCGCTCCAGGCGCACGTGCCGTCGTCCCACGTCTCGACCGTGTCCGTCGCCTCCGGGGACACGTCGTACGACACCTCCGCCGCGAACTCCCCGTCGGCGGCCAGCCCCGTGTCGACGGTGCCCGCCCAAGAGGCCTCGACGGCGACGACCCGCCACCACTCGGCGCCGCCCCACGACGAGCCTCCGGAGGTCGACGACCGGACCGAGAGCTCGGTCCAGCCAGGGTCCGCCGGCAACGCGGGGACGACGTGTACGTCCCAGTCCTGCCGGTCGAGGTCCAGCGCGGACGCCGGGTCCGTCCCGAGCGGGAAGCCTTCGTAGCGCACCTCGCGGACGGTGCCGGCGGTGTCGGTGCACGACCCTTCGAGGCACGCGGTCCCGGTGTCCCCGTCCCCGGTGTCCCCCGCGCAGTCCGAGAGGCAGGAGGGGTCGAGGCTGCCGAGCGCGAGCGCCAGGAGCTGCTCGGCGCGGGCGACCACGCCGAGGTCCCCCACCGGGGCCCAGGCGACGGCGTCGGCCGGCTCGGCGATCGGCGGGCACTCCCCCGTCAGGTCCGTGGCCGTCGCAGACGAGAACAGGAGGAGGAAGCGCATTCGCACGGGTATCCGTCCGCTGTGCCGCCATCCACGGGCACGAGCCGGCCACCACGAAAGGGCGGGGGGCGTTGCGGGGGGCCGGTGAGGCCCCCCGCCCCAAGAAGAGCAGGACCTACAACGCGGAAGGGAACGTCTCGGGCAGCTCCCCGAGCTCCCAGCGGGAGGTGCGCTCCAGGGGCTCGACCGCGCGCGTGACGTCGAAGTGGAGCACGTGGTCGAACTGCGCGCCGAGGCGGACGCCGTAGTAGTGGCTCTGGCGCTCGGTCTCGGGCAGGTACAACACGCCGATCGCGCGGCCGAGGCGCTCCTCGTCGAGGCCCAGGCCGCGGGTGGAGAACCAGTAGCGGGGCAGGCCGACCGCGTGGAGGAGGGCCTCCCAGCTGTCGGGGCGCGCGTGGCGGACGCGCTTGCGCTCGGCGGGGCCGCCCCAGCGGGAGGCCGCGGTCACCGAGCCGGCCCAGGTCGTGAAGCCCACGAGGCGCACGGCGTCGCCCCAGCGCTCGCGCGCGAGCTGGCCGATGTTGTGCTCGCCGTGGCGGGCCACCTCGGTGGCGCGGGCGTCGCCGACGTGGGAATTGTGCGCCCACACGACGAGCTTGGGCGGGCGGCCGAGGCGCTGCTCGAGGTGGCCGGCGAGCGCTTCGAGCGTGTCCACCATGTGGCGGTCGCGCAGGTTCCAGGTGTTCACGCGGCGGCGGAAGAGCCCGCGGTACCAGGCCTCCGCGTCGCGCGCGAGGCGGGCGTTCTGCTCGGCCCAGAAGTACTCGTCCTCCGCGTCGGGGCCACCCTGCGCCAGCAGCGCGGGCCGGCGCGCCCGCAGCTCCTCGAGCACGCGCACCACGCCCTCCTCGCAGGAGGGGGAGAGCCCGAGCGCCGCGCCGAGGCCGTAGCGCTGCGGATCCACGCCGGCCTGGTCGAGGCAGGCGTAGAGCTCGCGCGCGCGGGGGACCGTGTCGGGGGCGACGCGGGCGAGGTAGTCGAGGACCGCGTTCGCCGAGCGGTGCATGCTGTAGAGGTCGAGGCCCCAGAAGCCCGCCGGTTGCCGGTCGGCGTGCTCGCGGAGCCACCCCACGAAGTCGAGGACGTCGGCGTTCCGCCACATCCACGCGGGGAAGCGCTCGAAGTCGGAGAGCGCGTCGACGGCGTCGGCGTCGTCGCTCTGGCCGCCCACGTAGCGGTGCACGCGGAGCGCGTCGGGCCAGTCGGCCTCCACGGCCACGCCGGAGAAGCCGTGCCGCGTGAGGAGCCGGCGCGTCAGGCGCGCGCGCTCCCGGTAGAACTCGTGCGTGCCGTGGGTGCCTTCCCCGAGGAGCACGAAGCGCGCGTCCTTGAGGTCCGCCAGGAGCCCGTCGTAGTCGTCGTGGGCCCCGACGATCGGCCGCGCGGCCTCCTCGATCGTGGCCACCAGAGCGGCGTCCGTCATCCCTCCCCCCGACGCAGCAGGGTAGCCACGCCGGACGGCCGGGAAAGCGCGGCCTCAGCGGCGATCTTCCAGGTTCAGGCGGTCTCAGGCACCCGGAGCTGGTGGTCGAGCTTGCGCAAGAGATCGCGGGTCTCCTTCAGATCCTCGCGGAAGGCGAGCAGATCCGTCGCGGAGATCTGCATGCCGAGCTCGCTGATGTAGCTGGCCAGGGCCACGTGGAGGCGCTCGGCCTCCTCCTCCGTCAGCTCGATGCGGATCATCGGCACCCCCGAGGAGCAACGTACGCGCGGGGGTCGGGACCGCGGCGCGGCGTCCGTCTCGTGGTGTCGGGAGGTGTCGATGATCCGTGCCTGACGCCGCTGATCCGTAGGTGTCAATGATCAGTTCCTGACACCTTCCCCCAAAGCGGGGGGAGGGATGCCCGGCCGCATGCGGTATGGTCGCGGCGGAGCCAGTCCTGTGCACGATCCCCGCACCTTCCTCGGCGCGTTCGAGCGCGGCGGCCCCGAGGGGGCGGCGCCGGAGATCGCGCGCGGCCTCGCGGTGGTGCTCAGGGAGCTGGAGCGCCACGGTGTCGCGGAGCTGCCGCGGGTGGGCGCGCTCGACGGGGCGCTCGTCGCGCGTGGGCTGTACCACACGTGGCTCGAGGGCCGCGCCTGGGCGCCGCTCCTCGTGGTGGACCCGGCCACGCTCGCGGACGCCGACGATCTCGTGCAGGCCGCGCCGGTGGCGCGGGGGGGCTGGCTCTACCTGGGGGCGGGCTGGGAGCGGGCGCTCTCACGGGAGGCCGCCGAGGCCCTCGCCGCCGAGGCCGGGGCCCGGCTCCTGCTCCAAAGCGGGGCGTCCTTCGGTCCGGTCCCGCCGGCGATCGGGGACGCCCTGCGCGCGCTGGACGCCGTGCACGCCGTCGCGACCGACCCGACGCTCGCGCGGGCGCGGGGCGCGCTCCAGTCGCACTGCCAGCGCGGCGAGACCGTCTACCTCTCCGGCCCGGTCGGCAGCGGCCGGCGCGCGCTCGCCCGCTGGGCGCACGCCACCCTCGACGACCGCCCCCTGACCATCCTGGCCGCGGGCTCCCCGCCGCCGCCCGGCACCTGGTGGCTCGTCCCCGAGGTCGGCGAGCTCGACCCGGCGGTCATCGCGCCGCTCCGCGGGCGCCTCGAGGCCACGGAGGCGCCCCCGCCGTTCCCCGCGGCCGGCGGCATCGGCGTGCGCCCCGACGACGAGCGCCGGGCGTTCGCCGGGATCGTCGGCCGCTCGGCCGCCTTGTGCGACGTGCTCCGGCAGGCCGCCCGCGTGGCGGAGGGCGACCTGCGCGTCGTCATCCTCGGCGAGTCCGGCACCGGCAAGGAGCCGCTCGCCCAGGCGATCCACGCGGCGAGCAGGCGGAAGGGGCCGTTCGTCCACATCGACGTGGCCAGCCGCTCCGCCAACCTCGTGGAGGACGACCTCTTCGGGCACCTGCCCTTCGCCTTCGACGGCGCGCGCACCGCGCGGGACGGCGCGTTCAAGCGCGCCCACGGGGGCACGCTGTTCCTCGACGAGATCGGCAACCTCCCGCTCGGCGTGCAGGCCAAGCTCCTCCGCGTGCTGGAGCGTCGCGAGGTGCAGCCGCTCGGGAGCGACGCCTCCATCCCGGTGGACGTGCGGGTGATCTGCGCGACGAACGCCGACCTGGAGTCGATGGTCCGCGTGGGCGAGTTCCGCCGGGACCTCTACTTCCGGCTCGCGGGGACGGTGCTCCGGCTCCCGCCGCTGCGGGCGCGGCTGGAGGACCTGCCTGCGCTCGTACGGCACTTCCTCTCGGCCGCCAGACACCCGGGCGCCATCACCCCCGCGGCGCTCGACGTGCTGCGCGCCCACCCCTGGACCGGCAACGTGCGCGAGCTCGCGCAGGTGATCGGGCAGGCCGAGGTGGCCTCGGGCGGCGATCCGATCGAGCCCGAGCACCTCGGCGACCTCGCCCCCTCGCGCGCCCGCCAGGCGCCGGTGCTCGTGACCGGGGACGCGGCGGCGCTGGAGGCCGTGCCGCTGCCCCGCCGCCAGGTGCGCCAGCTCGCGGCGCTGACGCTCACCCTCGACGGTCCCGCCGAGCGCGGCGCCGTCTGCGTCCGGAACGCCGCGCTCCACCTGCTCTCCGGGCGCGCCGTCACGGGCGAGGCCTTGCGGATGCTGGAGGCGCACCCCTGGTGGGGCGGCTTCGTCGAGATGGAGCGGAAGCTGGCCGCGCTCGCCGCGCTCCCCCCGGGCCGGGTCGACCCAGCGCGGCTCGTCGCGTGCCTCCCGGAGCTCGGCCAGGCGAGCGGGTGGGACCCCATCCTCGCGCTCCAGCACCCCACGGTGGGCAAGGAGGACGCCGTGACGGGCCTGCAGGCCTCGCTCGCGGCCGCCGTCGTGGTCGTCGGGCGCGCCCGGCGGATGGCGGACATCGAGGGCCCGCGCGCGCAGTGGCTCGCGCGTCTCGCGGGCGACGGCAGCGTCGCGTTCCTGCCGTTCCCGCACCTCCCGGCGCTCTCCCGCCTGCACGTCGTGGTCACGCGGCTCGGGGAGGGCCTCCTCGCGCACCGCGCGCCCGGCACGCGCCTCGAGGTGCGCGCCGGCCCGGTCGGCGGCGGCGTGGAGGCCGTGCCCGAGGGCGGCTTCGTCGCGCTCGGCGACGCCGGGGTGCTGCAGGTGGCCGGCGACGACGGGCCGCTCGTCGAGCTCTACCTCTTCCGCGGGCAGGTGGCGCTGCGCGCCGCGGCCCCGTTCCTGCGCGCGTCCGACCCCGACGTGGCCGCCACGCGGCACGCGGTGGGCGTGATCAAGGCGTGGCCGCTCGCGCCTGCCGAAGCGGACTGGATCGAGGACTTCACGGTCCGCTTCGTGGACGGCGAGGACGTCTTCTCGGCGGCGCTTCGGCGCGAGGTCGTCGCCGCCCCGACGGACAAGCTCGGCAGGTACCTGTCCTCGGCCAACCCCCCGCAGTCCCTCGCGCGCCTCCTGAAGGGCAACGCGCAGGTCGGCGCGCGGCTCCGCGTGGCGCTGCGCCCCCGCTGGGAGCGTGCCCGGGCGCGGCTCCCGGCCCAGGTCTGGGCCGTCCTCGCGGAGGACGACGAGCCGACCTGAATCCGCACGGTGCGTGCACGGTGCGGAGCGGTGCGTGCCGCCAGCCGTGCGCGCGACCCCCTCACTCTCTGAAAAGCGTGCTTCTACCGATCTGGCACGTGGTCGTCCGCTTGCTCCTCTCCGGTGCGTCCCCCTCGGGACTTCACCCTGGAGCAGCCGATGTCCATCCTCGCCTTCACCCTCGCCTTCTCGTTCTCCGCCCAGGCCACCGTGTACGGCGGCAACCCTCCGCTCGAGCTGAAGGTCGACCGCCCCGCGCACGACCTGAGCGCGGCGTCGGTCACCATCGAGAAGCTCCGCGTGAACTACTGCGGCGGCGGCTACACCGACTACGCGGTCGACAGCGCGGAGGACCTCGTCGCCGGCTACAGCCGGACCATCACCGGCGGCGACCTCTGCGGGGTGCGCGTCTACTGGTCCAGCCCGATGACGATCGAGAGCCCGACCTTCCTCTTGGAGTACGACTCGTCGTACACGGACGTGTACATCACGTCCGGGCCGCAGCCGGCCTCGCTCACGCCCTTCTCCGTGCTGGAGGGCTCGATCTACGGCGGCGGGCCGCTCCTGCTCGTCACCTTGGGATAGGGCGGCTCAGCGGGAAGAGCTGGATCGACAGCTGGAACAGCCGGTCGCTCCCCGGGGCCGGTCCGTTGTGCGTGATCAGCTCCTCCTCGAAACGGGCGATCACGCGCTTGATCTCGGGGAGCGCGGCCTCCGGCGCGGCGAAGCACATCGTGCCGAAGTGCCGCTCGTCCCGCTGGAACTCGGTGAGCGCGTCCGACGCGCGGGCGAGCACCCAGCGGTGGAGGTCGCGGAGCGACGGCGCTGTGTTCGCCGTGACGTCGTGCTCGGTCACCCAGTGGGTGTCGGCCCCGACGAGCCGTCCGTCGGGGCCGCGCAGCAAGAAGCCGGCCTCCAGCAGCGTCTCGAGCGCGGCGGCCGCCTCGTCCTCGTGGATGGTCGGCACCATCGTCGCGGCGATCCACGCGGGGTCCTCCCGGAAGCCCGCGCACCGCGAGAGCTCCAGGATGGCGCCGTAGTACCAGCGGGAGAAGACGAGGTGCATCGCGTCGCCGAGACGCCGCGCGGAGTGGAAGCGCCGCGCGGTCATCACCCGACCGTGCGCCTGCCGGCGGACCTCGAGCGTCTCCCCCTGGTTGGCCGCCACGAGCGCCAGGAAGTAGGCGCGCTCCTCGGCGTCGAGCCCGAGCGCTTCCGGCACCTTCTCCGCGAGCGGCTGGGAGATGTCGCGAACGCCGTTGAGCACGCCGGACAAGAGCGCGGGGGAGCACCCGAGCTTCTTGGCGAGGCCGCGCAGGCTCGGGCGCCCCTTCCGCTCCTCCAGCCAGTCCTTCAAGTACCTGCGGTAGTCCGTGTAGTCGTAGATGGAGGTCGGCACGGGGGCGGATTCTGCGCGGTCGCCCCAACCGCCGCAAGCCCGGGTGCCCGGTCTTCCGATGGATGTCCGATCGAGAGGCGCGTCAGGGGGCCGGCGCCTCGCCCGGGGCGTCCCCGGTGGTGGTCCCCGCCTCGGTCTTCGCCTTCGGGCGCCACACGTGCCGGAAGCGCACGCCCCACCCCGTGCGGGTGCCGAAGGGGCGGGTCTTCAGCGCGCCGGCGCGCTCGTAGTGCTCGAGCAGCCCGTGCCCGAGCTTGTCGTCGGGGGTGACGATCGACTTCCACCGGCCGGCCGCGATCGCGCGGTCCACCACGTGGCTCTTCTTCTCGAGCGGGCCGCCCTTGTGGTCGACGTCCCAGAGCGTGATGAGCGCGAACGACGGTTCGTGGCCCGCCATCACCGGGTACCAGGGGCCGTGGGGCATGAGCACCGGCCCCGGCAGGCCCCGCAGCTCCTCGACCAGCGCCGCCGCGCTCCGCGCGTCCTGCGGCGTGGGGACGTAGCGCTTCAGCTCGCCGCGCCCCTCCCAGAGCTGCGCCGCGAGGAGCGCGGTGAAGGCGTGCGGCGCCCACGCGCGCCACCCCGCCTCGCCAGCCAGCGCCCGCACGGGCAGCGCGGCGAGCAGCGGGAGGAGCCACAACATCGGGATCAGCACGTTGAGGTAGCCGCCCTGGTGGCCGCGCATCAGCGAGACCATGACGAGCCCGGTCGCGAGCACGCCGGCCCAGTAGGCGCCGCCGCGCGTGCGGGCCCACCACCACGCCGTCGCCACGCCCACGGTCGAGACGAACGGCAGCGCGCGCCAGAGCTCGGCCTGGGCGCCCTCCACCCGGCCGTTCTGGATGTTCGGGAGGGCCCGCCCCGCGACCATGCCGTGCTCGCCCGGCACCTCGAGCAGGTAGGTGAGGAAGAGCCCACCCGACTGCAGCTGCATCGCCACGGTGAAGGCGAGGGCGGGGCCGGCGCTCGCCGCCACGAAGGCGAGGGCGTCCTTGAGCCCCTGCGTCCGCCAGCGCCAGAGCGCGAGGGGCACCCCGAAGAGCGCCATGTTGTGCTTGGCCGTGAACGCGACGGCGAGCAGGAGCCCGCTCCCGATCGCGGCCGCGCGCGACTCCCCGCGCCCCACGAGCAGCGCCGCGCCCGTGAGCAGGATCGCGAGCGCGTCGATCCGCACGAGGTCGTAGAAGGTCCCGCCCTCCTCGTAGCAGCCGACGAACAGGGCGCCGACACCCACCGCGAAGGCCCACGACACGCCCTCGCGCCGCGCCGCGCCGGCGAGCAGGACCGCCGCCAGGGCCGTGCACACGATGGAGATGCCGCGCCCGAGCGCGTAGCCGAGCGGGAAGACGTGGGAGAGCGCCCCGAGCGTCCAGGCGTAGAGCGGCGGGTAGATGAAGGGGATGTAGTCGGCCTGCGGCGGCGTGTAGAAGGGCAGGCCCTCCGCCGCGCGCTTCCCGGTGATGAGGGTCGCCCCCTCCATCCACTCCAGGTCGAAGCTCGCGCCGATCCGCGCCGCCATCGCGTCGCCCACGACGGCGATCTGCCAGCCGGCGAGCGCCAGGACCACGAGCTCGAGCATCAGCCGGAGGGTGCGGTTCACGGACGGCGGCCTATCGCGCGGTCCGCTGTAAGTCCGCCCGCGGGACCGGCGTTCCGGGGGCGAACCCCTCGGAGACCCGATGCTACCCGCGCTGCTCGCCCCCGCCTTCGCCTTCCAAGCGGCCCCCGCCTCGACGATCCAGCGCGTCGAGCAGATGGTCTGGGACTCCCAGGTGACCGCCATCGCCGCGCGACACGGCCTCGACGTCGTCAACGTCACCTGGGAGGACACCGGCCGGTCCAAGGGCTCGGCCGTCGGCCCGAACATCTCCGACATGACCATCGGCGTCCGCGACGCGAACGGTCAGCTCCACCCGATGCCGGTGCTCCGCTTCGACAACTTCAGCGACGTGACCGCCGACCTGGACCCCGACTCCTTCTGGCTCCGCGTCGGCAACGAGCGCGGGCGGTCCCTGCGCAGCGTGTCGCTCGCCGAGGTCCTCCAGGACACCCGGAGCTTCCTCTCGAACCCCTGGAGCTGGGCCGGGCGCGCCCGCTCGCTCTGGGCGCCGCGGGACGAGCAGGTGCTGGTCAGCGCGCAGGCCTGCTTCCTGCCGGTGCCCCGGAGCGGCTCGGCCACCTTCACGCCGGTCCTCTACAACTACCAGTCCTACCCGGGGAACCCCGCGGTCCTCACGATGGTCGCCACCCGCGAGGGCACGAGCATCCAGGTGGTCGAGAACGAGGGCGGCTACCTCTCCGAGGTCCTGAGCTTCAACCAGGACGGCGAGCGTGCGCCGTTCACCGCCACGCGGCTCTCCGACTTCCGCGAGCAGGGCGGCGACGGCACCTGGGGCTCCGTCAGCGCCGCGGGCGAGGACGGCCTGAACATGGTGCTCGTGGTGCAGGTGCCGCTGAAGCAGAAGGCGCCGCCGCCCGCGGACTACGACGGCTTCGGCGACATGGAGATGGCCGCCCCCATGGCGTCGGGCGCCGGCAAGGGCCGCGCGAGCGACGTGGAGGACGCCGTCATCGGCCACGGCCCCGTCGAGGGCCCCTTCGACGAGATCGGCGGGCTCGCCATCGAGCGCGACCCGCGCTTCCCGGTGCGCGTCACCGTGCAGTTCTACAAGGCGACGAGCAACGGCGAGGTCACCGAGGCCGACGTGCGCGCCATCCGGCGCCAGATCGACCGCGTGTACGAGGACGCGAGCTACGTCGGGAGCCTCGTCACCGGCGGCTACACCGGCCGCCCCACGGAGTGGGTGCGCCCCCAGCCGCCCGCGCGCCCGGACCAGGCCCAGTGGGCCGATCCCTTCTGGAGCTGGCAC
>CAYWGD010000109.1:0-23483 GCA_964457335.1 uncultured Enterobacteriaceae bacterium
CCCCCGGGCGCCCCCCCCCCCCCCCCGGGGGCGCCCCCCCCCCCCCCCCCCCCCCCGCGCTCCCAATCCCCCCCGCCCCAAGAAGACTCAGTCGGACATCAGGAAGATGTTCGGCCGGACGTCGTCCTCCGGCGTCCACTTCCAGTACCGGAGCAGGATCTGGTACACGAGGATGCCCGTCTCGCCCTCGCCCCAGAGCAGGTAGCGGAACGCCTGCGTCATGGGGTTCTCGCGCGTGAGCCCGAGGAAGATGCTGATGGGATCGAGCTCCTCGGAGAGGTACGCGATGGTGTTCGCGACGGCCACCGCGCCGTTCACCGTGATGCGGTAGTCGTCCCCGAGGCGCTGCACGCGGAGCCGGAGCGTGGAGTCGAAGGCGCTCCGGTCCGGCGCGAGCTCGACGTGCACGAAGGCCATGCGGCCGGACACCGCGTAGTGCTTCTTTATGCGCGCCTTCACGCGGCTGTACACGGCGTCGGTGTGCTTCACCGTGACGAAGTGCACCTTCCGGGGGCGCATCTCGTTCCAGAGCTGCTCGGAGTCGGGGTTCGCGAAGGTGATCTGCTCGACGCGGAACTCGGTCGCGCGCCAGTAGCGGGAGAGCGCGCCGAGCACGACGATCGACGCGATGAACCCGGACGCGATGATGAGCCCGTCGGGCCGCTCGTAGACGTTGTCGAAGAAGGCGAACGCGAAGACGAGGGTGATGAGGACGAAGGGGAGGGCGCGCCAGGACGGTTTCCGCTCGGCCTTGGCCTCCGCGCGCACGGCGAGCGTGACGGCGATCGCGGCGGAGAGGAACAGCGCCAGCACGCCGGTCGCGTAGGCGCCGCCCTGGGCCTCGACCTCCGCGTCGAACGCGAGCGTGACGCCGATGTTGATCGCGGTGATGACGAGGATGAGCGGGCGCGCGTAGGAGACCCAGTGCGGCGCCATCCCGAAGCGCGGCAGATACTGCGGGATGATGTTGAGCAGCGCCGCCATCGCGGAGGCGCCCGCGAACCACAGGATGAGGATCGTGGAGATGTCGTAGACGGTGCCGAACGCCGAGCCCATGTAGTGGTGGGCCAGCCACGCGAGGGCGCGCCCGGCGGCTTCGCCACCCTCCCGCCACGCGGTCTCGGGGATGAGCAGCGACGTGGCGAGGCTCGACCCGATGAGCAGCACGCTCATGATGAGCGCCGCGGTGAGGAGGAGCTTCTCCGTCGCCCGGATGCGGCCGGCCGGCGGCCCGTCCGCCGGGTCGGTGGGCGCGCCGCTCACGAGCGGCATGACCGTCACGCCGGTCTCGAAGCCGGAGAGCCCGAGCGCGAGCTTGGGGAAGCTCAGGAGCGCGAGCACCGCGAGGGCACCGTAGTCCCCCTTCAGGGTGAGGGCCCGCTGCCAGCCCTCGAGGTACGCCGGGTTCAGCACGACCTCGTAGAGCCCGCGCGCGATGACGACGAGGTTCAAGAGCAGGTAGGGGACCGCGATCCACACGGCCACGCCGATGGCCTCGCGGAAGCCGCGCAGGAACACGACCGCCAGCGCGACGAGGAGCGCGATGGTGAGCGGCACCTGGGCGTGGCCGAGCCAGTGCTCGACCAGCGGGTTCTCGGTGACGTGGAGCGCCGCGTCGGCCGCGGACAGCGTCATCGTGACGATGAACGCCGTGGACGCGAAGCCGATGAGCCCGAGGATGAAGACCTTGCCGCGCCAGCCGGGGAGCAGGCGCTCGAGCATCGAGATCGAGCCCTGGCCCTTGTAGGAGCGCCTGGCGACCTCGCGGTACATGGGCACGGCGCCGAAGAGCGTGACCAGGACGAGGATGCTCGTCGCGAGCGGCGCGATCGCTCCCGCCGCGAGGAGCGCGATACCGGGCTGGTAGCCGAGGGTCGAGAAGTAGTCGACACCGGTGAGCCAGAGGACCTTGTACCAGGGCCAGGTCTCTCCGCTGTGCTCGCCCTCGCTGCCGTGCCGGAGCCACCTGGCGAGCCGGGACGACGACGGAGGGCGACCCGTGAAGGGGGAATGCGACTCGGTCGGCATGGCGCGCCTGCTATTCGTTCACGCGCGCGGAGACGACTGCGGCGGCTCGTCCCAGGGGGGCGGCGGCAGCGTGCGGGCGGCCCCGAGGTCCCAGAGGACCTCCGCCACCGACTCCGCCACGATCGCGGCCAGCCGCGTGCAGTAGCCGGATCGCTCCGGGCTCGCGAAGCTCGCGAAGCGGGCGGTGCGGGCGTTGCACGACGTGTCCGCCGCGAGGTCGATCTTGGCGGCGATCGCCGCGCGGTAGCGGGGCACGGCCTCGCGGAGCGCGGCCGTGGGCGGGCCGGTGGGCGAGGGGTCGCCCAGAAGCTCGCCCAGCACGAGGATCCCCGCGGCGATCGCGCCGCAGGGGCCTTCCCCGGTGATGCCGCCCTTGCGGAGCGCCTGGTAGCTCGCCGTCGGCAGGCCGAAGGTCTCGGCGAGCGCGATGCCGCAGGAGCGGTGCGGGGTGATGGCGCCGGCGTACAGGGTGTCCGCGCGCGCACGCGCGGCGGCCGCGTACACGGCGCGCGGGTCCTCGCTCAACGGGTGCCGGGCTTGGCGGTCACCTTCGGCTGGGGCGCTGCGCCGCCGGCCGCGACGCCGCCCGCGCCGATCACCCAGTAGGGGCTCCCGGCGAGCTGGGTCTTGAGCTGGGCGATCTCCTGCGGGTGGAGCTCGAAGGTCTGCGGCTGGCCCGTGCGCGGGTCGAACTGGGTGGCGAACCAGCGGTCGCCCACCTTGCTCTTGTGGAGCATGAGCCCGCGCGGGTCGTCGTAGACGAGCACGAGGTCCTTCTGCGTGAGCGGGCGGTTCGCGTCGGCCGGGGCCTCGGGGGCGGGCGGCGGCTCGGCGACCTTCTTCGGGGGGGCCTCGGGCTTCTTGGGGGCCGTGGCCTCCACGATCTCCTCGAGCTCCCACTGCACCTCGAGCACCTCGCCGCGCTTGGCGTTCTCGATGTGGTCGCGCACCGCGGCGCCCTGGGGCCCGCGCGCCAGCTCGAGGAGCTGCGCCTTGAGCGGCTCGCGCTCCTTGTACGTGGCCTTGCGCAAGGCTTCGATCAGCCTGTCTACCTCTTGCATCGCGAATCTCCGGTCCCGCCCCCCTTAACCCGGCTTCGGCGCCGCACCCGCCCCCGCGCGCCCGAGCACGCTCGCGATACGCTCCCGGCCGATGGACTTCCTCGACCGCTTCTCGCCGCGCGACCGCGAGCGGCTCCTCGCCGCCGCGTCGACGCACCGCCTCGGGCGTGGCGAGCTGCTCGTGCGCCGGGGCGAGCGGGGCGGCGACCTCTTCCGCGTGGCGGAGGGCGAGCTCGAGATCGTCGACACCCGCTCCCAGCCCGTGATCGTGCTCGACGTCGTGGGGAAGGGCGGCGTCGTCGGCGAGATGTCGTTCCTCCAGGACAGCGTCCGGAGCGCGGACGTGCGCGCCCCGGAAGGGGCTACCTGCCTGCGCTGGGAGCGCTCGCAGCTCCTACGGATGCTCGAGCAGGAGCCGCTGCTGGCCGCGGGCTTCTACCGCGCGCTCGCGACGATGCTGGTGGAGCGCAGCAAGGCGACGGTGACCTCCGCGGTGACCGGCGGGATGGGCGGGAGCGCCATCCCCCGCGGGCCGACCAACGAGGTCGCGGCGGCGGACGGGCGCGCGCTCGCGGAGGCCCTGCGGGCGCGCTTCATGGAGCTCGAGCCGCTCATCCGGCGCGATCGCGCCGCGGCGGAGCGCGAGCTCGGGGCGGCCCTGCGCAACTTCGCGGCGGCGCTCGCGGAGGCGCTGGCCCGGATGTCCGACGAGGACGGCCGGGTGGCGGGGCAGGTCGTGTCCCGCGAGCTCCACCCGTACACCATGCGCTCCCACCTCGGCGAGCTCGCGCTCGACCGCGAGTCCGGCGCGCTCGGGGCCCACCCCGTGATGAGCCACCTCCTGGCGAACCGCGCCGTCGGCGACGGGCCGCTCGGCGAGATGCTCGACGCCTGGCTCCTCGGCCTGCCCACGGCCCGCGGCTTCCGCGAGCGGGGCGCGCTGGCGCTCCAGGCCGTGCTCGACGCGCTTCCCTGCGAGCCGCCCGTCCGCGTGCTCGTGGTCAACGCCACGGGCGGCATCGTCCCCGCGCTCGCGGCGCAGCTCCGCGGGCGCATCGCCGCCGAGATCACCTGCGTCGACGGCGACCGCGACGCCCTCGCCGCGCTGGAGGCCGCCGTCGGGCCCCGCCCGCGCGAGCTGCGCCTGCGGCTCGTGCAGGAGGACCTCGCCGTCCTCTGCCTGGGGCGCTCCACGATCCGCTTCGCGCCCCAGCAGATCCTCGTGCTGGACGGCGTGTTCGAGTACCTGCCCGAGCGCGTCGCGGCCTCGCTGCTGCGCTGGGCGCGGGGCATGCTCGCACCCGGAGGGACGGTGGTCGTCACCTCGCTCCTGCCCTCGACGGACGACCCGGTGCTCCGCCACGTGCTCGAGTGGCCCCTCGTGCGGCGCACCCGTCCCGCGACCGTCCGCCTGCTCGAAGGCGCCGGATTCGGCGGCGTACACGCCTACGAGGCGGCGGGCACGGGGCTCGTCGCGACAGGTTCCTGACCGGACGAACCCTTGTGTGTCGGCGGATGACGGCGTAGCCTTCGCCAGCCCCGCCGGGACGCGCGCGTCCATCGGCCACCGGAGGTCCCTCGATGCTCTCCCGTCTGCTCCTCGCGGTCACGCTCGCCGGCTGCTCCGGCGAGACCACGGCTCCCACCGACGCGGCGGCGCCCGCCCAGCCGCAGCAGGGCCAGGCCCCCGACACCACCCCGGCCCCGCCGCCGCCCACCCTCGCGGTGGCCGATCTGCAGGCGCAGGCGGAGAACATCGCGCTCGTGCCCTCGCCCGCCGAGATGCAGAAGGCGCTCGAGAAGGCCGGCGTGGCGGGCGGGCTCTCGAAGCTCGTGCCGGCGCGCGAGTTCAAGATGGACGTGGAGAACAAGGACGTCGTCGCCGTCCGCACCGGCGTCGTGCTCGCCGACGCGCTCCTCACGGTCAAGGACGCCGAGAAGGACGTGCTCGTGGCCCGCCTCGAGAAGGTGAAGGCCGGCATGGCCGCCCTCGGCGCCGGCGCCGACATCAACGCGACCATCGACGAGCTCATCAACGCGGTCAAGAACGACGTGAAGTCGCGCGACGAGCTCCTGAAGGACCTCGACGACCTCCACGGCGCCGTCATCCCCGAGATCAAGTACGAGGCCGGCGAGCGCGTCGTCCCGCTCATCCAGGCGGGCAGCTGGCTCGAGGGCTCGAACCTCGTGGCAAACGCGATCCTCACCTCGGGCAAGATCGAGGCGGGCAACTCGCTCCTCCGCCAGCCGCAAGTGGCCGGGTACTTCCTCAAGTACGTGCAGGTCGAGGGCGCCGAGAAGGCCCCCGCCGAGGTGCTGAAGCAGCTCGAGGCGACGCTGAAGAAGCTCCAGGAGATCGCCTCGAAGCCCTCGCTGTCCACGCAGGACGTCACCGACGTGAAGACCGAGACCGACACGGTCCTCGGGCTGCTCTAGGGAAGAACGATGCTCACCCTCGCCACCGCGATCCTCCTCGCCTCCACCGCCCACGCCGACGAGGAGCAGGCCGAGACCTGCCTCCGCACGAAGATCTGGGACGGCTACACGTCCGGCTGGCAGGTGCGCAGCCAGACGAACACGTCGCTCGGCTCCGGCGAGCACCGCGTGTACCTGATCACGCTCTACGCAGGGAACGAGTACAAGTTCCTCTCCTGCGGCGACCAGAACACGGCCAACCTCGACCTCGTGCTCTACGACGCCCAGGGGAACGTGCTCATCACCGACTCGTCGAACGACCGCGAGCCGCAGGTCACGTACACCCCGACGGTGACGGACACGTTCTACCTCGCGGTGTACGGGTCCCGCCTGAACGACGCGGCCGCCAAGGCCGGGGTCTCGACGGCGGTCACCTACAAGTAGCGCGTGGGGGCGCCCCTCCTCGCCGAGCGGTTCCAGGCGGTCCTGCGGGCCCGCGCCGCCCCGGCCCCGCCGGAGCTGGCGCGCCTCGCGTCCGACTTCGTGCGGCTGCTCCTGCGGGTCGCGGCGCCGAGCGGCGACCACGTGGAGCGCGTCCTGCCGGCCGTCGCGGCCGCGGTGTGCGCGCGCACGGGGCTCGCCCCCGACGTGGCCGGGGAGCTCGTCGCGCTCGCGGCCGCCCCGGAGTTCCGCGGCGTGGTCGACGAGCTCGAGTACGACGCCTTCGTGTCGCGCTTCGGGCAGCAGGCCGCGCGCCAGCTCCGCCAGCAGGACGCCGACGTGCTCGATCTCGGGGGCTTCTCCGCCGAGTACGGCCCCGAGGAGGCGCTGCGCTTCGTCGACGCGCTCCTCGGCGTCCTCGCGCCCGCCGGGGACCTCACCCCCCAGACGATCCGCCGCGTCGAGACCGCCGCCGAGGAGCTCGGCGTCGACCCCGTGGCCGTGACCGCGCTGCTCGGGCGCCACGACCGCGTCGCGCCCGGCGGGCTCCGCGCCTGGCCGCTCGGCGGCGACCGCATCCGCATCGGGAGCTCGCCGGGCGCCGACGTGGTGCTCCCGGACCCCCAGGTCGCGCTCCGCCACGCCGACCTCGTGCGCACCGACGGCACCTGGCGCGTCGTGGACGCCGAGAGCGGCCGGCCCACGGTGCTGAACGGCCGCCCCGTGACCTCCGCCCCGATCGACGCCGGCGACGAGCTCCGCATCGGCCCCTACGTGGTGCGCGTCGACCCCACCGACGCCGTCGTCACCGCCCGCAGCGAGCGCGTGTTCACCGCGCTCTCAGCCCGCCGCCTCGACCGGAAGATCGGCCCCGTCTCGCTGCTCGAGGAGGTGAGCTTCACCGTCTTCTCGGGCGAGGTGATCGCGATGGTCGGTCCGTCCGGCGCGGGCAAGACCACGCTGCTCAACGCGATCGCGGGCGTCACCCCGGCGGACGCGGGCGACGTGACCTGGGACGGCCGCGACTTCCACGCGCTGCTCGCGGTCGACCGCTCGCGCGTCGGCGTGGTGCCCCAGGACGACATCGTCCTGCCCGAGCTCACCGTCGAGGAGAGCCTCTTCTACTCGGCGCGCCTGCGCTTCTCCGACGACACCCCCGACGACCGCCTGCGCGGCGAGGTGGAGCGCGTGCTCGGCGAGCTCGGCATCCCGCACATCCGCGGGGCGCGCATCGGCGACGCGCTCCGGCGCGGCATCTCGGGCGGGCAACGCAAGCGCGTGAACCTCGGCCAGGAGCTGCTCACGCCGTCCACGCGGGTGCTCTTCCTCGACGAGCCGACTTCCGGCCTCGACCCGCGCGCCGCCCAGGACATCGTGCGCCTCGTGCGGCAGCTCGCCGACCGCGGCCGCATCGTGTTCCTCGTCACGCACGACCTCTCCCCGCAGGTCATGGCGCAGGTGGATCACCTCCTCGTGCTGGCGCCGGGCGGCCGCGTCGCGTGGTTCGGCCCGCCCGCGGAGGCGTGCGCGTACTTCTCGGTGCCGACGCCCGACGCCATCTTCAACCGCTTCGCCGAGCGCACGCCCGCGCAGTGGGGCGAGGCCTTCCGGCAGAGCCGCGAGCACCGCACCTGGGTGCGCACCCGCGAAGCCCTGCTCGAGCTCGGCCTGCGCCCGGAGCCGGCGGCCGAGGAGGGGCCCCCCGCGTCGCCGCCGACGCTCCCGCGGCAGCTCCACACGCTGGTGGAGCGTTACGCCCGCTCCAAGCTCCGCGACCGCACGGGCCTCTGGGTGCTCGCCGCGCAGCCGCCGTTCCTCGCGCTCGTGATGGCCGTGGTCTTCCCGCGGCCCACCTCCTCGATGCTCTTCATGCTCTCGCTCTCCTGCCTCTGGTTCGGCATGAGCGGGGCCGTCCGCGAGCTCATCGCCGACCGCGTCGTGTGGCGGCGCGAGCGGCGCGTGGGGGTCGGCGTCGGCGCGTACGTCGGCAGCAAGCTCGCCGTGCTGGGCGTCGTCAACGTGCTCCAGTGCAGCTTCCTCGCCATCCTCGCCTACGCCATGTTCGGCCTCGGCGGCGAGTACGGCTTCAGCCTGCCCGGGCTCATGGCGGTCAGCTCGCTCACGGGCATCACCGGGATGACGCTCGGGCTCTTCGTGTCGGGCGCGTTCTCGTCGTCGGAGGCGGCCGTTGGCACGCTGCCGCTGCTCCTCATCCCGCAGATCACGTTCTCGTCGCTGCTCGTGGGCCTGCGCGACATGAGCCCGCTCGCGCGCGCATTCACGTGGCTCGACCCGCAGCGCTACGCCTTCGACGCCACGCTCAAGGTCGGCCGGAAGCTCGCGAAGGCCTCGCGCGTGCCCGGGCAGTGGGACGTCACGAGCATGACCGGCCCGCTCTACGAGCTCGGGCTCAAGGGCGCCGAGGCCGACGACATGGGGCTCTCGCTCTTCGCGCTCTGCGGGGCGCTGGTCGGCTTCGCCGCGCTGTTCGCGACCGGGGCCTACGTCGCGGTCTGGCGACGGCGGGACTGACGGTCTCGTCGCTCCGGTTTCCGGGCAGCCGGCTTCGCCGCCGCGGCGACGTGGGTGCCGGGGAGGGGCGTCGGAGGCTCGGTTGCCCGTTCGCGTAGTGCTGGGCCCTCCGGTAGCATGCGCGCATGCTCGTCGCGCTCCTGTCCCTGGCCGTCGCCGCCCCGCACGCCATCCTCGCGGAGGGCGCCACGATCCGCGCGGGCGCGTGGATCAGCGCGCCGGCGATCACGCTCCGGGAGCCCACGCTCGTGGAGGTGGTCGTGGCGGACCCGCGCGGGTGGCGCGTGACGCGGCCGAGCGCCTCGGGGTGCGCGGCGGCGCTCCCGACGTACGGCGGCGTGGAGTGGTGGGTGGACGCCGCCGACGTCGTCGCGAGCTTCGAGCCGGGCGGGCCGACGGAGCCCGCGTGCCCTCCGGGCGAGCCCAAGGGCGGGGGCGGCTTCGCGGAGACGCGGCCCGAGCTCTTCGTGCGCGGCGGGGCCACGCTGCGCTGGCCGAACGGCATGGCCGCCGGCGCGCTGCGCGCGGGGGAGACGTGGCCGGTGGCGGCCCAGGGCACGCTCTGCACCGACGCGCTGGACACCTACGGCGGGGCGACCGACGTCTGCGTCGACGCGCCGTCGGCCGTGTGGCTCGGGAAGGTGCGCTGGCTGGAGGAGGCGGACGTGCGCGTGCGGCGGCGCCGGACCGCCGTGCCTGCCGACGTGGCGTGCACCGTCGTCGCGCTCGTGTCGCCGCGCGGCGAGACGCTCCGGGTGGATCTCCACGCCTGCGAGCGTGACGGGCGGCGGCTCCCTGCGGAGCAGGTCGATCCCGCGTGGCTCGCGGGCGTGGCGACGTGGCGCTTCGTGCTGCCGCGCACGGAGCCCGGCAGTCCGAGCGGCGCGCGCGTGAAGCTGGGGATCAGCGGGGGCTGATCCGCAGCTCAGTGATTCGCGGCCGGGAAGTGCAGGTCGTCCTTCGCCTCGAGCTTCGTGTCGGTGCGGAGGTACCACTCGCCGTCGACCTCCACGCGCTCGACGGCGTAGCCGCGCTCGCCGTGGTGGGCCGGGCCCGCGTACGTGATGAGGGAGTGGCCCTCGGCGAGCCACGCGAGCGCCGTGGCGCGGTCGATCACGCGCTCGGCGGTGCGCTTGAACCGCACCCGCAGCGACTTCACGCGCCCCTCGGCCAGCTCGGCGCCCACGACCTCGACATCCGCCATCACGCACCTCGGAGGGCCCGCGTCTAACCCGGCCGCCCGCCCGTGACGAACCCTGACGCGGACCCGGCGGTTGGGACGCGATAGGGGGCGCTCGCGATGCCCGCCACCGGCCTTCTCCGCCCGCTTCCGGCACTGCTCGCCGCGCTCCTCGCGGGCTGCGCCCACTCGGGCGCCCTCCGCGTCGACGCCGACGTCACCCCGGTCCTCCCGTCCCCGCGCGCGGACCTTTACACCCGCGCGCCGGGCACCCCCAACGATCCGCTGGTCGCCGCCGTCGCTGGCGGTCTGCCGTGGGACGAGGCGCTCTCCGGCGTCGCGACCGCCGTGGCGATGGCGGACCTCGCCGGGGAGTCCGTCGACACCTGCCGGCTGCGCTGGATGGCGGTGCAGGCCGCCTACCCCTACCCGGTGCGCGGCTGGCTCGCGGAGGACGTGGCCAAGGGCGAGGTCCCCGAGCGGCTCCTCGCGCAGGCGCGCGCCCACGCCAAGGGCGACGTCGACATCGGCCTCGTCCGCGCGCGCGAGGGCGAGACGGATCACTGGGTGCTCGTCGTGGGCGAGCACGTGCTCGAGCTCCCGCCGATCCCGCGCGACGTGCACCTCGGCGCGGAGGTCGCCCTCGGCGAGGGGGAGTGGGTCGTGAGCGACCCGCTCGGCGAGGTCCGCGGGGCCGCGGACGGCACCCTCACCGCGGACATCCCCGGCGAGTGGCTCCTGGCCGCGCGATCGGGCGGACGCACGCTCGCCGCGTTCCCGCTCTACGTGGGGGAGGCCCCGCCGGAGGCGCCGCCGCTCCAGTGCACGCCCCGCAAGGGGGACGCGGCCACGCGCGTGGCCGAGATGATCGCGGACCTGCGGGACGGCTACGACTTCGCCGCGCTGCGGCGGGACGCCGCCCTCGACTCGGTCGCCCGCGCGCGCCTCCGCTCCTACGCCGCCGACGCGCCCCTCCCCGACGCCCGCGAGCAGCTGCGCGCCGCCGGCTTCGTCGGCGTACCGGTGGCCGCCGCCGCCTGCCGGGCCGCGACGGTCGAGGCCTGCGTCGCCGCGATGTGGTGGTCGCCGGAGGATCGCGGCGCGTTGATCGGGGACCTCGCGGACTACGGGCTCGCCGTCCAGGAGGGGGAGGGCGAGGTCCGGATCGTGATCGTGGGCGCGGGGTGATCTCGCCGTCGATCGCGGCGTCGGCGCTCCTCCTCCTGGCCGGCTGCGCCGCCGAGGCCGCCCCCAAGGGCCCCACCGTCTCGCTCCGCCCTGGGGACCCGCTCCCGACGCTCGGGCCGGATGCGCGCATCGACAAGGGGCTGCGCGCCGCCGCCGAGGAGCTGGCCGCGGGCGCGACCACCCTCGACGCGCGGCTCACCCCGACCGCGACGCGGCTCGCGCTCGGCCGCGCGGGGTACCCCGGCGACGCGCGCTTCCTCCTCGCGCGCGGTGGGGAGTCGCCGCCGGCCGCGCTCCTCGACGGGCTGCCCCGCGGCGAGCCCATCGACGTGGGCTGGGCGTCCCGGGAGCTCGGCGGCGCGCGCCTCTGGATCCTCGGGTGGGCGCCGCGGCGGGTGTCGATCGACCCGCTCCCGCGCGACCTCGCCGTGGGCCAGGGCGTCTCGCTCCGGGTCGACGGCGCGCGCGCCCCGCGCCTCCTCGTGGGGCACCCCGGCGGGAGCGTGGACGAGCTCTCGATCACCGCGGGCACCGCCCGCTGGATCGACCGCTTCGACGAGCCCGGCGAGCACCGCGTCGAGGTCGTGGACGGCGACCGCGTCGAGCTCCTCTTCTCGCTCTTCGTGGGGGGCGGCCCGCCCTCCGCGGCCCCGCTCCCGGGCCCCGCGGCCACCCCCGACCCCGACGCGGACCTCCCGCACCTCTACGCGGCGCTCGACCGGCTCCGCGCCGACGCCGGGTTGCCGCCGCTCGCGCGCTTCCCCGCGTTCGAGCCCCACGCGGAGGCCCACGCCGCCTGCCTCGCGCAGGCGGGCGTCGTGGCGCACGCCACGCCGAGCTGCCCCGGCGTGCCCGAGCTGGCGAAGCGCACGCACTTCCCGCGCGCGAAACACGCCGAGAACGTCGCGGCCGGCGACACGTCGGAGGAGGCGTGGGAGCGCGTCCTCGCGTCGCCGGGGCACCGCCTGAACCTCCTGTGCCGCGCCTGCACACACGTCGCGATCGGCGCGACGCTCGAAGGCGGCCCGCCGCCGCGGCGGGTCTACGTCGTATGGGAGCTCCTCGAGCTCCCCGAGGGCGCGCCGCAGCCGATTCCCCAGCGTCCGTAGCGCGCGTTCGTGACCGGGCCCACAGCCGCGGCGGAGGCCGGCGCGCTATGGTCGGGCCCATGCGCGTGCTGCTCGTCCAGGCTTTCACCGCCCTCGACATGGAGCTGGTGTACCCGCTCGGCCTGGCCTACCTCGCCGCGCACCTCGACGATCACGAGGTGCGCATCTTCGACGTGAACCTGCACCGCGACGCGCCGTTCCCGGCGCTGGAAGCGGAGCTGCGCGCGTTCCGACCCGACGTGGTCGGCATCTCGCTGCGCAACATGAAGGTGGGGATGCCCCACCTCCACACGGACGACTTCCAGCCCCAGCAGGAGACCATCCAGCTGGTCAAGCGCGTGCTCCCCACGGTGAAGATCGTGGCCGGCGGCACCGCGTTCTCGCTCTACAGCGAGATCATGATGGAGCGGCTCCCCGAGGTGGACCTCGGCGTGTGGGGCGAGGCCGAGCACCGCTTCGCCGCGCTGCTCGCGGACCTCGACCACCCCGAGAAGGTGAAGGGCGTCTACTACCGGCGCGACGGCAAGCTCGAGTACACCGGCCGCCCTCCCGGCGAGGACTGGAAGAACCTCAAGCATCCCCGCCGCGACCTCGTGCCGCACGCGCCCTACCTCGCGTCGAGCTTCGTGAGCGTGGGCGTGCAGGCCAAGCGCGGCTGCTCGCTCCACTGCATTCACTGCTCGGACACCTTCCTGCTCGGCCACCGTGTCCGCGTGCGCGATCCGAAGGACGTCGTCGACGAGGTGGAGGAGCTCGTCCGCGACCACGGCGTGAAGCAGATGTTCTTCTGCGACCAGATCTTCAACATCCCGGCCACCCACGCCATCGCCATCTGCCAGGAGATCGTGGCGCGGAAGCTCGACATCCGCTGGTCGGCCTGGTTCAACGAGCACCGGAACACGCTGCCCGACGAGCTCATGATCTGGCTCAAGCGCGCGGGCTGCGGGCTCCTGTCGTTCTCGCCCGACCACGTCGACGACCGGATGCTCAAGAACCTCGACAAGAACTTCCGGCACGAGGACATGCTCTACACCGTGCAGATCGCGAAGAAGCACGGCATGGACGTGGAGTACAGCTTCTTCCTCAACTCGCCGGGAGAGGACCTCCGCTCGCTCTGGGCGATCCTCAAGTTCCTCGTGCACGCGCGGATGGAGCTCGGGCCACAGCTCCGGCTCTTCACGCTGCTGATGATGCAGCCCATCCGCATCTACCCGCACACCCGGCTGTTCGAGCTCGCCAAGGAGACGGGGCTGGTCGACAAGGACCACCCGCTCGTCGAGGGCCAGTTCTGGAACCCCGGCGCGCTGCAGTACGCGGTGGCCGGGATCCAGGCCGGGGCGCACGCGCTCTACGACGCGCGGCAGAAGGTCCGGAAGCTCCGCGGGAGCACGTTCGACTCGGTGTCGAGGGCTTGATCTTGGGGCGGGGGGTCTCCGACCCCCCCGCAACGCCCCCCCCGTGGCGCCGGGGTCCGATACGGCGGCGGTCCCGTCGTTTCGCGTGTACGCTCCACGGATGGCCCACCCCCTCCGAACACGCCTGTCCGTCGCGCCCCTCCTGATGCTCGCGGGGTGCTGCACCGCGCTCGACGCGCTCCCCGTCACCAACACCGCCGGGGCCCCCGCCAGCACCGTCGCGCTCGTGGAGGAGGGGATCGCCCAGTTCGCGGCGTGGACGGGGCGGGAGCAGGTGTGTGTGCCCGGGATCGAGATCCTCGACGAGGTGCCGGACACGCTGTTTCTGGAGGCGGAGGACGGAGCCGCTCGCGGCCGCTACGCCGGGCGGGGCGAGCCCATCCGCGTCGAGGCGCGCTGGTCGGACATCGACGCGATCGTACGCCACGAGCTCTGCCACGCGTTGGACGCCGACGAGGGCATCGTGGCGAACAACCCCTCTGCCTTCGCGGGCGTCCCGGCCGGCGACGGGTCGCAGGACGACGCGGAGGTGTTCGCCTACGCGTGCGCCGACGGCCCCCGCCCCGTGGGGCTGCTCCAGGCGCTCGAGGCGTGCGGCGCGGGGAGCGCGGTCGGCGACCTCCTCATGGAGCGGGTGTTCACGGGCCACGTCGACGCGCCGGTGCGCGTCGCCGGCGCGCCGACACTCCGGGAGGTGTGGCGCCCGACGGACGACTGGTCTCCCCTGCTGGCCCGTGTCGTGGGGGACGAGCTCTGGCTCCTGGGCGTCAACTCCGACTGGACGGAGGTGGGGTTCCGGCGGATCGACCCCGCGACCGGCGCCGTCCTCGCCGAGGCGCCGATGTATTACACCGGCGGTTCGGACGTGTCGCTCGTGCCCGCCGACGACACGCTCCGGTTCACCTCCGCCGAGGGCGCCGTGGCCTGGGATGGGACCGCCTGGATCGCGTCCCCGCTCCCGGGCAGCGCCGACGCGGTCGACCCGGTGGTGGCCGACGGGCGCGTGTGGTTCACCGACGCCGAGCGCACCGCGCTCTACGCCGCGACCCTCCCCGACGGCGAGCCCGAGGCCGTGCCCGGCATCGTGCCGGCCGAGGACTGGGCCTGGGCGGCGAGCCCGCTCGTCGCCGCGGTCGACGTCGAGGGCGCGCCCGCGGTCGCGCGCCTGGGCGACGCCTGGACCGTCCGCGACCTCCCCGACGGGCTGGTCGGCTCACCCGGCGGGGGATCGGACGACGGTACGGTCGCCACGTGGGAGGAGCTCTACGTGAGCGAGCTCGCCGAGGAGTTGGCCCTCCCCGACCTGGCGGCGGACGAAGCCGGCGCGCGGATCGGCGTGCTCCTGGTCCACGGCGCGGACGGCACGACCGACGCCTCCGTCGACTGCACGGGGGAGGGGGAAGTCGAGCCCGTCCGGCTCGGGGGGCGGGTCTGGGCGCTCAACGGCGGGGCCCTGCACGAGGTCGTGCTCGGCGATTGAGCGGCACCTGTCCGGGCCGCCGGGTGAGGGGGGCTCCTCGAGCGGGCCCCCCTACAGCCCTACTGCCGGATGCTCTTGCAGGCCGCGACGGCCTTCTGGCGCTGCTCCTCCCGCACGACCGTGGCGCTGCACGACACCGTCTTGTCGCCCACCGTGCGGACGGCGCGGGCCCAGTAATTGGTGCCCATCGACCCGGTGTTCTCGAAGGTGACGACGAAGCCGTCGGCCAGCGTCTCCTCCTTGAGGTTCGTCGGGGTGTACATCTCGATGTCCTTCTTCACCTCGTCGAGCGTCTTGGGCTCGCCGTCCTTCACCAGCCCGACGTTCATGCCGCCGAGGCCGCCGCCGCTCACCAGGACGGACCCCATCATCACGCTCGCGGACGCGCCTTCGGGGAGGTCGATCTGGAGCGAGCCCGCCTCGGGCGGGAGCGTGGTGGGCGCGGCGGCCGCGGGCGGCGCCTCCTGCGCGGGCGCGGCGGCCGCGCCGGCGGTGGTCGCCTCGGTGGAGGTGGAGCCGCCGCCGCCGCAGGCGAGGGCGAGGAGGAGCGCGAGGGAGAGGGAGACGGCGCGGATCATGGGGTCCTTTCGCTGGGGGGGGGGAAACCAGCGTGGCGGAGCGCTAACCCGGCCGGGGCGTCGTCTGTCACTCCCGCGCGATGTCTCCGCTCCCGCTCGCCGCGAGCGACACGCCGCTCATCGTCACCTCGACCTCCGCGGCGTCGAGGCTCGACCACTCGATCGTGCCCTCGCCGTCGCTGTCCCAGCCGTTCGCGGAGGTGAACACCACGGCGTCCGCCCAGTGGTCGTCGTAGGTGGGCGCGTCGTCGGGCGTGATCGTGAGCGTCGCGCCGAGGAGCCGCTGCGCGTTCTCGTCGTCGGGGTCGGGCGTGCACGTGATGGTGAAGTCGAGCCCGCCGTCGAAGCGCGTGCCCGCGAAGGGGCAGTCGAGCGCGAAGTCGTAGCGCCGCCCCTCGTACACGGCCGACGCGGCGAGGCGCACGTCGCCCGACCAGGCGCCGTCGGCGTCGACGACGCCGTCGCAGTCGTCGTCGTAGGCGTTCCACGCCTCCGTGGCGCCGGGGTGCACGTCGGCGTTCCCGTCGTCGCAGTCGGCGTCGGCGGTCGCCCCGTCGGCGTCGCGGTCCACGGGGCCGGGGTCGTCGGTGTCGGTGTCGTCGGTGTCGCTGGTGTCGGCCACGCGCGCCGTGTCGTCGGCGCCCGTGTCGCCCGTGTCGAGCGGGATGCCGCCGGTGGAGCAGCCGGCGAGGAGTAGGGGGACGAGCAGGCGCATGGGCCAGCGTACCTCGGTCCCGACCGCGGGTGCGTGCGGCGCGGGGTAGATCGACGGCGATGCGCCTCGCCCTCTGGACGCTCCGGGCCCGCGCGCCGCGCCTCGCGGCCCGCACGGCGCCGGCGTGGATCGCGCTCCTGTTCGCGGTCGTGCAGCTCTGGGACGTGCTCCCCTGGGGCGCCTGGGCCGCCGCGCTCGCGGGGCGTCCGCTCCTCCGGAGCCTCGTTGCCGTCGGGCTCGTCGGCGCGCTCGCCCGCCTCGCGGAGCCGCTCGACGTGGACCCGCCGTTCCGGCGCGTGCTGCCGCGGGCGGCGGTCGGCCCGACCCTCGCGCTCGCGGGGATGCAGCTGGCGATCCCCGCGCTGCTCGCCGCCTTCCTCTTCCCCGGCGGCCCGCTCCTCCGGCTCGTCGGGTGGTCGGCCGCCTCGCTCTGGTTCAGCCGCGGCGCGTTCGTCGTGCCGGCGCTCGCGGTCGCGCTCGGGGAGCAGCTCGGCCCGGCGCGGATCCTCGTGGACGTGCCGCTCCTGCTCGGCGTCGGCTTCGTGCCGGCGCGGGGCGCCGTCGCGTCCACCGGCGGCTGGCGCCCGCGGACCGCGTTCACCGCGCTGGTCGGCCGCGACCTCGCCTGCTTGTGGCGCACCGATCGGGGGAGCGTCGTGGCCGCGATGCTCGCGGCGCCGCTGCCCGCCGTCCTCGTCTGGGGCCTGCGGCGGAACGGCGGCCTCGATCGCGCCGGCCTCGCCACCGCCGTGGGCATCCTGCTCTGCGCGCTCTCGCCGGGGGCGGCGGCGGCGCTCGGGTCCGTGCGCGCCCGCCTGGGTGAACGCTTCCACCCGCGCGCGTGGCCGGTCGCGCCGCGCCTGCGCGTGGCGTCCCTGGTCGCCCTGTTCGCGCTCTGGCTCCTGCCCAGCCACGTCGCCCTCGCGGCGGCCGGCGGCCTCGCCCCGGCGCTCGTGCCCGTGCCGGTGGTGGGCATGCTCGCCGCGGGCGCGGCCTGGCTCTGCACCTTCGCGACGGTGAACCTCGGCGTCTACGGCGCCTGGGCGCTGCTCGCGCTCGGCCTCGTGCTGGCCGGGCACCCCGAGGTGGGCGTCGTGCTCGCGCTCCCGCCGCTCTGGCACGCCGCCCGGAGGCTCCGATGACCCTCGAGCTCGACAACCTCGTGGTCCGGCGGCCCGGCTTCTCCCTCGGGGCCGTGTCCCTCCGTTTCGGCGTCGGCGTGTGGTGGGTCGTCGGGCCCAACGGCGCGGGCAAGAGTACGCTCCTGCGCGCGGTCGCCGGCGAGCTCCGCCCGGCCGCGGGGCACGTCCGCGTGGACGGTCGGGACGTGCACCGCGACGACGCCGCGCGGCGCCTCCTCGGCTACTCGGGCGTCGAGCCCGAGCTCCCCGACTTCCTCGCGGTCGACGAGGCGTGGCGGATGATGGCCGCGCTCCGGGGCGGCGATCCGCGGCCCAACGAGGCCCGCCGCGACGCGCTCGGGCTTTCCGGGTCCACCCGCCTGGGCGCGTGCAGCGCGGGGATGCGCCGCAAGGCCGAGCTGCTCGGCGCGCTCGCGGGCGAGCCGCCGGTGCTGCTGCTCGACGAGCCCTTCGCCAGCATCGACGTCGACGCCGAGGCCGTCCTCGTGGGGTGGATCGAGGCGTGGCGCGCCGATCGGGTCGTGCTGATCGCCCACCACGGCGCGCTCCCGGTGCGGGCGGACGGGGAGATCAGCCTGGCGACGGGCGGGTAGTCACGCGCGGAGCGGCTCCGCTACTTCGTGAAGCTCCTCCGGAACGTCTCGTTCGCGGAGGCGTCGTAGAAGACCGCCGTGAACGTGCGGCCGTCGATCTCGACCCACACGAAGCCCTCCTGGTCGGACTCGAACCAGGTGGGGTTGTCGCCCTCGAGCTCGGTCGTCTTGGCGCCGGCGCCGGACACGATGAACTCGGTGCCGCACGTGCCCTCGGGCCACTGGAGCGAGTGGTCGTGCCCGCAGATGTACACGTCGACCACGCCGCAGATGCCGTCCTCGACGAACTCCTGGACGGACTCGCCGTTGGCGATGGGGATCCACTCCAGGCCCTCGTACTCGCCGGCGTTCCCGTGGGGGCCGTTGCTGATGTACGGGTGGTGGCCGTAGGCGATGTTCCAGGTGGTCCCGGCCGCGGCGATCTCGTCGTCGAGCCAGGTGAGCTGGTCGCCGCCGAGGCCCCAGTACACCTGGGTGGTGTCGAGCCCGAACAGGGTCACGTCGCCGTGGGTGTGCGTGTAGTAGAGGTCGGGCATGGTCCACTTGTCCGAGTAGGACGAGTAGTCCACGTAGATCGAGCCCTTCCAGAGCTCCCAGCCGATGCCCTCGCCGCCGTAGTCGTGGTTGCCGAGCACCGCGTAGAACGGGAAGTCGAGCTCGGCGTACGGGAGCTCGAAGACCTCGTCCCAGAGGACGTCGTCCACGTCCTCGACGCCCGAGTCGTAGAAGTTGTCGCCGAGGAGCAGCGCGAAGTCGCAGCCGTCGCGGTCGCAGACGGTCTTCATCGCGTCGGCGACGGCGTACTGCTCGTCGTTGCCCTCGCCCACGTCGCCCAGCGCGACGAAGCGGACGGGGGTGGTGCCCGGCTCGGTGTCGGTGTCGACGGGGGCGGTGTCCGTGTCGGCGTCGGTGTCGGCGTCCGTGTCGGCGTCGGTGTCGGCGTCGGTGTCCGCGTCGGTGTCGGCGTCGGCGTCGGGGGCCGTGTCGGTGTCCGCGGTGTCGACGAGCGCGTCCGTGTCGGCCGGCTTGTTCGTCGGAGCGCTGCCGCAAGCGGCGAGGAGCAGCGTCGCGCAGGCGACGGGTGCGCCGCGGAGATAGCTTCGTTGCATGCCGGGCAGTCTACTCCACCCCGCCGCCTCGCGTCGGCCCGGCCGATGACGGGTCCGGCCGACCTCGCGGAGTTCCGCCTCGTCCGCGCGTTGCGCGCCGGCCAGCCGGGCGCGTTCCCGACGCTCTGGAACGCGCAGGCGGGCGCCATCTGGTCGGTGCTGCGCGCGCTCTGCCGTACGGACGCCGAGGCGGTCGGCTGGGCCACCACCTTCCGCGTGGAGCTCGCCGAGCTCGCGAGCGGTTTTGGCGCCGACGAGCCGGTGGCCGGCCAGGTCGGCCTCGCGCTCTACCGGCACCTCAAGGACGGCTTCCCGCGCGTGGACGCGCTGCCGGAGCCGCCGATCCCGCCCACCGAGGAGGGCGCGCGCCGCGTCCCGGAGGCCGCCCGGCTGCTCTACCTCGTGACGCTGTTCTTCGACGTGCCGGTCGAAGCGCTGGAGCGCGTCGCCGGGAGGGGCACGCGGGCCACGATCGACGCCGTGCACCGCCTGCTGGAGCCCGCCGACGACACGGACGCGCGGCTCTACGTGCACGCCGCGCTCATGCGGGCCGCGCCGGTGGACGCGCTCATCCTGCCGCCCGGCGTGGCGCCCGAGCCGCCGAAGCCGAAGTGGTGGCCGCTGGGGCTCGCGATCGCCGGGCTGGTGGTCATCGCCGCCTTCCCCGTGGTGCGCTCGTGGCTCGAGCGCCCGGACCTCGCGGAGCTCGGCGCGCGCCACCGGGCCGCGATCGAGGACGCTCCGCTCCGCGGCAGCGACCCGGCGTCGCTCGGGCTCGAGCTCGCCCGGCGGGGCGTGCCGTCGCTGCTCGTCGAGGTGCCCGACCTGTCCGCCGCGGGGCTCACGCTGCTCGGGGCGCGCGTGCTGGACGACCCCGACCCCGCCGTGGTGCTCACCTACCAGGGCGGCACGACGCTCTGGACGCTCCAGCACCTCCTCGTGGAGCCGGAGCTCGACGGGCCCGTCGTGACCACGCTGATCGAGGGGGACGCGCCGCCGCTCGTGGCCCGGCAGGCCCCCGGCGCCGTCGTCGTCTCGTGGGAGGAGGGCGCCACCACCTGGGTCCTCGCGGCGGACGCACCACCGGACGCGGTGGTGCAGCGCGTCGCCCGGATCCGGGAAGCCCGCGCAACCTCTACGGTTCCGTTCATCGGCTCGGCGCCGCCGGTGCCCGTCGAAAGCACTTCCGAATAGCATGTGCGCCTTCGGAGGACGGTCAGCATGGCGGAGGACAGGAAGTCGGGCTCGGGCGGGCGCCTCGGGGAGCTGCTCGTCCGCGAGAAGCTCATCTCGCCGCTCCAGCTGCAGAAGGCGATGGAGAGCCAGCGCTCGACCGGCGGTCGCCTCGGCCACCAGCTCACGAAGCTCGGCTACATCGACGAGAACGAGCTCACCGCGTTCCTCTCGAAGCAGTACGGCGTCCCGAGCATCAACCTCGCCGACTTCGAGATCGACCCCGAGGTCCTGAAGCTCATCCCCAAGGAGCTGGTGGTCCGCCACCAGATCATCCCGGTCAACCGGGCCGGGAACACGCTCATCGTCGCGATGGCGGACCCGTCGAACATCTACGCGATCGACGACGTCAAGTTCGTCACCAACTACAACATCGACGTGGTCGTGGCCTCCGAGCAGGCCATCGCCGACGCGATCGAGAAGTACTACACGTCGAACGTCAGCTTCGACGACGTGATGGTCGACTTCAACCAGAACCCCGACGAGGACCTCGAGCTCGCCGGGGACGTGGACGAGGACATCAACGTCCTCGACCTGGAGAAGTCCGCGGGCGACGCGCCGGTCGTCAAGCTCGTGAACCTCGTGCTGCTCGACGCCATCCGCAAGGGCGCCTCCGACATCCACATCGAGCCCTACGAGAAGCAGCTCCGCATCCGCTACCGCATCGACGGCATGCTGTACGAGGTCATGAAGCCGCCGTTGCGGCTGAAGCACGCGATCGTGTCGCGTCTGAAGATCATGGCCAACCTCGACATCGCCGAGCGGCGCCTCCCGCAGGACGGGCGCATCAAGCTCAAGATGGGGCGCGGCAAGGAGATGGACTTCCGCGTGTCGGTCCTCCCCGTGCTCTGGGGCGAGAAGATCGTCATGCGGCTCCTCGACAAGTCGAACCTCCAGCTCGACATGACGAAGCTGGGCTTCGAGGAGAAGATCCTCCGCGACTTCAAGGCCGCGATCGACAAGCCCTACGGCATGATCCTGATCACCGGCCCGACCGGGTCGGGCAAGACGACCACGCTGTACTCGACCTTGTCCGAGCTCAACAAGAGCACGCACAACATCTCGACCGCCGAGGACCCGGTCGAGTTCAACCTCTACGGCATCAACCAGGTCCAGATGCACGACGAGATCGGGCTCAACTTCGCCTCGTCGCTGCGGTCGTTCCTCCGGCAGGACCCGGACGTGATCATGGTCGGCGAGATCCGAGACTTCGAGACCGCCGAGATCGCCGTCAAGGCCGCGCTCACGGGCCACCTCGTGCTCTCCACGCTCCACACGAACGACGCGCCGTCGACCGTGTCGCGACTCCTGAACATGGGCATCGAGCCCTTCCTCGTCGCGAGCTCGGTGAACTTGATCGGCGCCCAGCGCCTCGTGCGCAAGCTCTGCGCGGACTGCAAGGTGCCGGTCGAGGTGCCGCGCCAGCACCTCATCGACGTGGGCATCCCCCCCGAGGAGTGCGACCAGGTGCAGGCGATGCGCGGCGCGGGCTGCCGCACGTGCAACAACACCGGCTACAAGGGCCGCATCGCCGTGTACGAGATCATGGTGTGCAACGAGGAGGTCCGCGAGTTCATCCTCAACGGCGCCTCGACCCTCGAGCTCAAGCGCGAGGCGATCCGCCAGGGCATGAAGACCCTGCGCATGAGCGCGGTGACCAAGTTCCGGGAAGGCATGACCTCGCTGGAAGAGGTCGTCCGCGTGACCGCCCCGGACTGACCGCCTGCCCCGGGCCCGCTCGGTCCGGCGCGACGTCGCCGAGGTCGCGCTCGTCGGCGCGGTCGCCTTCGGGGCGGCGGCGCTCTGGAGCGGTGCGCGCGACGGCGGGGGGCTCCTCGAGGTGCTCTTCCCGCCCGATCCGCTCGTGGACTGGGAGCCCGACCCGGACGCCCGTCGCGCGGACCTGAACGTGGTGCGTGGGGAGATCGCCCGCGCGCCGCTCATCCTGGAGCCCACGGACGGGCCCGACATCGTCGTGATCGTGCTCGACACGGTGCGCGCCGACCGGATGGGCGTGTACGGCTACGAGCGCGACACCACGCCGAACCTCGACCGCTGGGCCACGAGCGCGCGCGTCTACGACGGGATGGTCTCCGACGGCGCGTGGACGCTCCCGTCGCACGCCTCGTTGTTCACCGGGAAGCCCGTGATCGCGCACGGGGCGCGCGGCACGCCGCTCGGGACGCGCCTCGCCTCGCCGCTGGCGGAGGGCTCGGACACCGTGGCGCGGGCGCTCCGGAAGGCGGGGTACCGCACCGTCGGGATCGCCGGCAACCGCGCGTTCCTCACCCCGATGTGGGGGCTCGCGCAGGGCTTCGACGCCTGGTTCTGCCAGCAGCTCCGCGAGGACGCGCGCCGGCTCCCCTACACCTCCGCGGACCGCGTCACGGCGCTCGCGAAGGAGGTGCTGGGGCGGCCGCGGGGCGGGGGGATGTTCCTCTTCCTCAACTACATGGACGCGCACGCGCCGTGGGTCCCCCGCCGCGGCTACACCGACGAGACGGAGACGCTCCGGAAGCGGTACCTGCCCTACGGCCCCGGCTGGGAGCGCCAGAGCGAGCAGCTCCTCGCAGAGCGGGGCGCCGATCCCGAGGCGCTCTCCACCTGGAACGCCGCCTACGACGCGGAGCTGCGCTTCCTCGACGAGCAGGTGGGCGAGCTGTTGGCCGCGTTGCCGTCGCTGGGGATCGACGAGGACGACTACGTCTTCGTGCTCTCCGACCACGGCGAGTACCTCGGGGAGCACGCGCTCGTGGAGCACAGCAAGGACGTGTACGAGCCGGTCCTGCGGGTGCCGCTGTTGGTGAAGGGCCCCGGCTATTCACCCGGTCGCGACGCCACGCCCGTCCAGACGCACGACGTCGCCTCGCTGATCCTCGCCGCGGCCGGGCTCCCGCCGCTCGACGGGGCAGTCCGGACCGCGGATCTCCAGGTCTCGGAGCTCTACTGGTCGCGGCATCGCGACCTGGCGAGCCCCGTCTACGGGAAGCGCTTCGACCGCGTGCGGCGCGCGTTCCGCCTGGGGCCGCGGAAGCTCATCGTCGGCACGGACGGCTCGCGCGAGGCCTACGCGCTGGACGCCGACCCGGCCGAGGCGACGAACCTGTTCTACGCGCCCGCGAGTGACGCCCCGTGGCTCGCGACGTTGGAAGGGCGGGCGGAGGCCTGGTTGGCCGGGCAGCGCGAGGCGCCGGACGCGGAGGTCCAGGGCGCGCCGGACGTCGAGGCGCTCCGGGCGCTCGGGTACGTGGAGTAGCGCTCAGA
>CAYWGD010000110.1:0-23048 GCA_964457335.1 uncultured Enterobacteriaceae bacterium
GGCTCGCGCTCGCGCCGTCGGCCTTCGAGGTCGTCACCCCCGGCTACGAGCCCGCACGCTACGCGCAACTGCCGGCGGCGCTCCTGCTGGTCGGGATGGCGCCGGTGCTCGGATCCCTCCCCCGGCGCGTGGGGCTCGCGATCCTGGCCGCCTGGTCGCTCGCGCACGTGCCGGCCGCGGCCCTGCGCCTCCCCGACTGGCGCGACGAGGCCACGCTGCTCGCGGCCGAGCTCGCCGCGGACCCGGCGAACCCGCTCGCCGCGGCCTTCCAGGGGCGGGCCCGCGCGCGCGCCGGCTGCGACGTGGCCGGCTTCGTGGAGTGGGCGGACGCGCTCGACCGCGATCCCGGCCTCGCGTTCTTGCGCGAGGACCGCTTCGCGCTCGCGCAGGCGGCCTTCCTCTGCGGCCGGCCCGACATCGCCGAGGCCGAGGTCCGCCGCTACCTGGAGGCGCGCCCCGACGCGCCCGCGAACGCCTGGTGCCTGCGCGCCGACGCGCTCGACGCCCTCGGGCGGCCGGCGGAGGCCGCGACGGCCGCGGAGCGCTGCCGGTAGGGCGCGCGGTTGGGACACAACTCGGAGAGATGTCGAGGTCTCAGCGAGTTGTGACGCGGTTTCGCCCCCGCACGCGACACAACTCGGCGAGATGTCGAGGTCCCAGTGAGTTGTGGCGCGGTTTCGCGCCCGCACACGACACAACCAGGAGAGATGTCGAGGTCTGGGCGAGTTGTGTCGCGACTCCGCCCTCCGCTGCCGTGCGCACTCCGCCGCCGCGCGCGCCTCCTTCTCTGCGCCGCCGCCCCTCCCGGGCACCGAGGGTGGCCGCGGCGCCAGCCGCGGGCGCCGCCGACCGCCGTCCCGGGCACCACGCCGTCTGGCGCACGACTCCCCTGCCCCTCCCCCGACCCCCTCGCCGATCTACGCCGCCGCCCGCGCCCCCTCGAGCATCCCTCGCACCCGTCGAACCACGTGCGCGCGCGCCTTCGCGTACTCCTCGGCCACGAGCGCGTCGCCGGGGATGCCCCAGCGCTCCCAGGCGCCGTCGCGGGCCCCGGCGGGGAGCGGGTCGGCGAGCCGCGTCGGGAGCGTCGCGAGCGCGCCGCGGAGCGCGTGGGCCACCGCGACGGGCTCCTCCCGCAGGCACCACGCCACGACCTCCCAGCCGTGCGCCGCGTGGCGCCCCTCGTCCGCCGCGATCTCGGCGAGGACCGGGCGGATCGCGGGGTCCTCGCACGTCTTCGCGAGCCGGCCCACCACGCGCGCGGACACGCCCTCGTTGAGCGCGCCGTCGACGAGCGAGTCGACGGCGAGCCGGACGAACGCGAGCGTGCGGTTGGCCGGGAGGCCGCCGGTACGCGCCGCGGGGAACGGGCCTGGGCTCTCGGCGCGCCCGTCGAGCCCGCGGGCGAGGCCGAAGCAGAGGAGCGTGTGGCGCAGCTCGTCGCGCGCGTCGGACTGTGCGTCCGCGAGGAGCTCCGGCGGCGCGCCGAGGGCCATCAGGTCGAGCGTGAGCCGGGCGAAGGCCGCGACGGAGGCGTGCTCGGTGCGCCCGTTCTCGCGCCACGCCGCCGCGACCGCGGGATCGCGCACGGCCGGCGCGGGCGCGTCCTCGGCCCAGGCCCCGTCGCGGACCACCGGCGGCAGGAGGAGGTGGCGCCCGTCGCGGATCTGGCGCCCGCGCGAGAAGACCGCCGTGCTGAGGAACGTCAGCGCCGCCCCCATCGCGCTGAAGGTCAGGCCCGACAGGACCGGGCCCAGCGCGAGGCCGGCCCTCCAGGCGAGCGGGATCGCGCGCCCCCGCATCAGCACCCGGATGCCCCGGATGACGCCGAACAGGAACAACGCGGCCGCGACGGCGAACGAGAGGATCGCGTAGACCCTCAGGTCCGCGGGCAGGACGAACGCGGAGCCCGCCGCCAGAAACCCCAGCCCCCACATGCGGAAGGCCTTGCGCGCCTCGGCCTTCCAGGCGGGGTCGAGGTCCTCGGGCGCGGGGCCCGCGGGATCGGCGCCGCCGGTGGTCGGCCCGGGCCAGAGGTCGGGGCCGGCGTGCTCGTCGGGTGCGCCGGCGGGGCCGGGGCGGGCGGCGGGGTCTTCCATGGTGGCCTCCGGCGCCATTGGACGCCGCGCCCCGCCCGATCGCAAGCCCCGATCAGCGCAACGCGATCCGCCGCATCGTGCCGAGGCGCCGGTAGCCGATGCGCTCGTAGATGGCGTTCGAGGTGGGGTTCGCGAGATCCGTGAAGAGGGTGCAGCCGACGCGGCCCTCGGCGAGGGCGAGCCGGCTCATGTCCGCCACGAGCGAGGTCGCGTAGCCCCGCCCGCGCAGCTCCCGCGGCGTGTAGACCGGCCCCACGCTCACCCAGCCTTCCACGCTCCGGCCGAAGCTCGCGTACGCGACCGGGACGCCGCCGTCGACCCACAGGTGCCCGGTCCCGCGGGCGGCCGCGTTGGCGCCCGCGTCCGGGCCGACCGGCGGATCGGTCGGGACGGCCTCGTCGTGGAACGCGGCGAGCCAGCGCTGGAGGAGCGCGGCGTCGCGCGCATCCGCGGGGCGGCGGGCGCCCGGCGCGCACGGGAGGTCGGCGACCTCGGCGAGCGCGAACAGCCCCATCGCGCCGTCGGGCTCCACGCGGGGCGGGTCCGGCCGGCGGGCCGCGGCCGCCGCCGCGAAGGCGAGCGCGGCGTCGTCGAGGCCGAAGGCGCCGTTCACGTCGGGGTGGTCGTCGGCGAAGCGCGCCCCGGCGAAGACCGCCGCGGCGAGCGACATGCGGGACACATGCGGGAGCCACGGCGGGGTGTGCAGCACCGCGCCGACGCAGGCACCGCCTTCGTCGTGCACGGTGTGGAAGCGCACGGCGTCGCCGTAGCGCCGCGGGTCGCCGACGAGCGCGCCCGCGATCCCGATCGGCATCTGGTTCACGAGCGGGTCGGCGCGCAGGTGCGCCCCCGCCACTTCGAGGAAGGAGGCCGCGTCGGGCCAGCTGCGCCAGTTCATCGGGGAGCCCTATCGCAGCGGCAGCGCGTGAGGGGACCGGAGGGCGGCGCGGGCGCGCCGGGATCGTCCGCGGCGGAGGAGCCCACCGCCCGCGCCGGTCGGCCGCCGCGCAGGCGGACGACCGAGGCGCTCCGCGCCGAGCCCGCAGGGGCCCGACCCCGCCGTCTTCGGCGGGGGCACGCCCGAGGCTACCCCCTGACGACCCGCTGCGCCTCCTCGACGCGGTCCTCCGGGACGTACACGCGCGCGATGTGCCGCTCGTCCTGGTAGCGCTCGAAGACGCGCGTGGCGTGCTCCAGCGGCCGCGCGCGCACGGGGCAGCCGGGCGCCCGGTCGATCACGTAGATGCTGGGCGCACCCTCGCGCTTCTGGCCCATCACGTTGTACCGGGAGAGCTTGCCGGTCGAGCCCGCGACGAGGCGGTCGATGCCGGCGGCGTCGAGGCGGGCGAGCACGTCGTCGACCACGCGCACCTCCTCGGCGGAGCCGTGCAGCTCGAGCGCGCGGCGGTAGGGGCGGCGCTCGACCACGCGGCGGGCCCAGGGATCGTCGGAGCGGCGGAGGTGGGAGTGGAGGTGGACGTCGTCCATCTCGAGGTAGCCCTCGGTGTCGCCCGGGAAGCGGTAGCCGCACGCGGGGCCGGTGAAGTGCCGCTTGAGCATCTCCTCGTACACGACGCTCTTGTGGTGGAAGTACACCATCACGAACATGTGGTACCGGGCGATCATGAAGTCGTCGAAGGCGTAGATCGCGCGGTGGTCGAGCGCGAGGGACACGTCGCCGCGGGCGTCCTCGTGCCACTCGAGGTTCGAGAGGATCCAGTTCACGTCGATCTCGCCGTAGCGGGCGCCCGAGAAGTACGAGTCGCGGACGAGGTAGTCGAGGCGGTCGACGTCGAGCTCGCTCGAGATGAGCTGCGAGAGGATGCGGCGGTAGTCGCGGCCGCCGTCGACGAAGAGGTCGTCGGGCGGGGCCACCTCGCGGCTCACGAGCGCGGCGACGTGCCGGCCGTCGAAGCCGAACTGCTCGGCGAGGGTGTCCGAGAGCGACGAGCGCGTGAGGATCGCGATGGTGTAGTCCTCGTGGCTCGCGGTCCGGTCGAGGCGGTGCGCCACCTTCTCGTGGTCGTACGCCCCCAGCCCGAGGGCGCGCAGCGGCGGCATCGCGAACTCGGTGCAGTGCGAGAACGGCGCGTGGCCGAGGTCGTGGCAGAGGGCGGCGACGCGCACGAGCTGGCGGTAGAGCGCGCGCCGCTCCTCGGAGAAGGGCGCGGTGCGGAAGCAGGAGTCGAACGCGCGGCCGGCGAGCTCCATGCAGCCGAGGGAGTGCGAGTAGCGCGTGTGCACGGCGCTCGGGAACGGGAGCTCGGAGAAGCCCATCTGCCGGATGCCGCGGAGGCGCTGGACGAAGGGGTGATCGACGACGGCCACCTCGGCGGGGGCGACGGCGATGGCGCCGTGCAGGGGATCGCGAACTTCCACGGGAGCGTCCTGGGGGCCGGGCTCCTAACCCCTCCCCCGCCCCCGGGGCGACGCGGCGGTCCGGGCGCGATCCGTCGCAACCCGCACGGAGCGGGCAGACGCGCGCCCGGCGGCGGCGAAGGTTATACCCCCGACCTTCATGACCACGGAACCCGCTCCCGCCCGGCCCCAGGTCGGGGACGTCCTGCACCACCCGGCTTTCGGCTTCGCGACGGTGGAGGAGATGGACGCGTCGGGCGTGACGCTCCGCTGGCAGCGCCAGGGGCCGAGCCACCCCCTGCACGTCGGGTATCCGGCGCTCGCGACGGTGTACCGCCGGTGCCTGCCGGACGGGCTGTTCGCGCGCAGCGTGCGCGACGCCGACGCGGCGCGGGCGCTGCTCGAGACGGAGCCGCTCACCGCGGTCGCGATGCTCCTCGCGGAGGTCGAGGGCCCGCTCGAGGCCGCGGATGTGCGCGACTGGCTGCTCGCGCTGCGGCTCACCTCCGCGGGCCGCTTCGACGCCTGGTGGGAGGCCCTGCGGCCGCTGCTCGAGGCGGATGCGCGCTTCACGCTCACCAACGGCCTGCTCGCGCTCCGCGACGGGCTCGATCGCGGCGCGCTCCTCCAGGTGACCCCGCGGCAATTGCCGGCGTCGGGCTCGCTCCCGGCCGCGGCGGCGTTCGCCCTCGGCCTGCGCCTCGCGCGCGGCCTCGCGGACGTGCACCTCGCCGGGCGCGGCATCGTGCCGGACCGCGACCAGGTCACGATCGCCGGCGACTGCGTACGCTTCCGCACCCGCGGCGCCCCCACGTCGCACGGGCGCCGGGACGACGTGCGCTTCGTGATCCGGCTCCTGCTCGAGCAGGTGCTCGGTCCCCTCCCCTCCATCGGCGACCTCCCCGACTCCGACCTCGTGCCGCTGCTCGGCGCGCGCGGGCTCCAGCTCCCGCTGGAGCTCGTGGCCGTCGCGCTCGACGCGCTCGCCGCCGATCCCGAGCTCCGCCCGGCGGACGGCCTCGCATTGTGGGAGCGCCTGCACCTCGCCGAGGCGATGCACACGCTGCGGCAGTCCTCGCCCTGGGCGCACCAGGCGGCCGCGTGCGCGGGCTTCGACTCGCACGTGGGCGTGCTCAAGAGCCTCCAGACGCAGACGAACCAGGACGCCTTCCTGCTGGCGGGGGACCCTACGTGGTCGCTCCTGTGCGTGGCGGACGGCATCAGCCAGTGCAACGCGGGCTCCGGGGACCTCGCGTCGGGCCTCACCACGCGCGCGTTGCGCCTCTGGTGGGCCGACCAGGCCGACACGCTGCGCGACGCCGACCCGCCGCGCATCCAGGCCGCGGTCGAGAGCGCGCTGGAGCGCGCCAACAACGTGGTGTGCGACGCCGCGCTCCGGCTCGCGCGCCCCGACAGCGACGACTTCATCCCCATGGGCACGACGCTCGTGCTCGCGCTCACCCGCGGGAACCGCGTGTTCCTCTCGGCGCTGGGCGACTCGCGCGCCTACCTCGTCGGGCGCCACGGCGTCTCCCTCCTCACGTCCGACCAGAACCTCCAGGCCGAGCGCCTCCGCGAGACGCTGGACGGCCGCCCGACCACCTGGGGCGACGCCGGCACGCCGCTCGTCGGCTACGTCGGGCACTTCACGCCCGACGGCACGCCCACGCCCGCGCCGCCGTTCCAGCGCACCGTGACGCTGCTCCCGGGCGAGTGGCTCGTCCTCTGCTCCGACGGGTTGACCGACTACGGCGGCCCCGAGGAGGCGGCGATCGGGCGCCTGCTCGCGTCCGCCGTGCACGACGCGAAGGGCGCCAACCTGGCCGCGCGCGCCATGGACGTGTGCCGCGCGCTCGTCGACGCGGCCAACCGAGGCGGCGGAGGCGACAACGTCACCGTACTCGCGCTCACGCTTTCGTCGGACTACGGTGCCGGCCCCAGCGAGGGATCGGTACCATCCTGACCCGTTGCGGAGTCCGACCTGTCTGCCTTTCGTGATGCGCTCCAGGAGCGCGTGATCCTCTTCGACGGCGCGATGGGCACGGAGATCTACGCCCGCGGCGTCTTCATCAACCGCTGTTACGACGAGCTGAACATCTCCCAGCCCGACACGGTGCGGGAGATCCACGCCGCCTACCGCAAGGCGGGCGCGGACGTGCTCACGACGAACACCTTCGGCGCCAACCGCACGCGGCTCTCCGCGCACGGCCTCGAGGACCGGCTCGTGGACATCAACGCGACCGGCGTGCGCCTCGCGCGCGAGCAGGCGCAGGGGCGCGCGTGGGTGGCGGCGTCGATCGGGCCGACGGGGAGCCTCCTCGCGCCGGTCGGCAAGCTCACGCCCGGCGAGGCCTACGTCGTGTTCCGCGAGCAGGCGGAGGTGCTCGCGAACGCCGGCGCCGACCTGTTCGTGCTCGAGACGTTCACGCGCATGCCGGAGCTCTGGCAAGCGGTGCGCGCGGTGCGGGCGGTGTGCGACCTGCCGATCGTCGCGTGCATGTCCTTCAACCTCGTCGGGCCCGGCCAGGCGCAGATCGAGGGCGAGGCGCCCGAGGTCGCGGCGCGCACGGCGTCGAAGTGGCCGATCGACGTGTTCGGCACGAACTGCAGCAACGGCCCACGCGGCGTGCAGCACGTGCTCGAGAAGATGGTCGGCGTCACGGACATGAAGCTCGCGGCCATGCCGAACGCCGGCCTTCCGCAGGTGATCGAGGGGCGCACGCTGTACCTGGCCGCGCCCGAGTACATGGCGGAGCACGCGCGCCGCTTCGTGCAGCTCGGCGCGAGCGTGGTCGGCGGCTGCTGCGGCACCACCCCCGACATGATCCGCCAGATGCGCGGCTTCGTGCGGTCGGTGGCCGCCGAGCGCCGCCCCGTCGTGGCCGAGTCGGTCGAGAAGGCGGCCGGTCCGAAGGTGCAGCCCACGCACCCCTCCGAGAAGTCGGAGTTCGGGCGGCGGCTCTACAGCGGCAAGTTCTGCGTGAGCGTCGAGCTCGACCCGCCGCGCGGCGTCGACGCGCAGAAGGCCGTCGAGGGCGCCGGGATGCTCTACGAGGCCGGCGTCGACGTGGTGAACATCGCCGACGGGCCGCGCGCGGTCGCGCGCATGGGCCCCTCGTCGCTCGCCCAGCTCGTGCGCCAGCACTGCGGGATGGAGTCGGTCGTCCACTACTGCTGTCGCGACCGCAACCTGCTCGGCATGCAGATGGACCTGCTCGGCGCCAACGCGCTCGGGCTCCGCAACATCCTCGCCATCACCGGCGACCCGCCGAAGATGGGCACCTACCCGAACGCCACGGCCGTGTTCGACATCGACGCCATCGGCCTCATCTCGTTCATCCAGATGCTGAACCGGGGGCTCGACTTCTCGGGCCAGCCCATCGGCGGCAAGACGGACCTGCTCGTGGGCGCGGGCTGCAACCCCGGCCACGTGGACCTCGACCTCGAGGTGTCGCGCTTCGGCAAGAAGATCGAGGCGGGCGCGGAGTACTTCTTCAGCCAGCCGGTCTTCGACTCCGAGGTGCTCTGGCGCTTCTTCGAGCGCACCGCGGCGTTCCCCGAGGTCCCCTTCCTCGTCGGCATCATGCCGCTCGTGTCGCTCAAGAACGCGGAGTTCCTGCACAACGAGGTGCCGGGCATGCAGGTGCCCGCGTCGATCCGGAAGCGCCTCGCCGAGGCCGGCGACAAGGAGGCCCAGCGGCAGGTGGGCATCCAGGTGGCGCGCGAGGCGCTCGCCGAGGTGATGGACCACCCGCGCGTGTCCGGCGTGTACGTGTACCCGCCGTTCGGCAGCTACAAGGCCGTGCTCAGCGTGATCGACGTCGTGAAGGAGCGCCGCGCGAGCTGATCAGGTCGGGAGCGGGTCCTCCCGCGCGAGGTCCGCCGCGTGTGGCCACGGCCGCAGCGCGACGATCCGCGCGCGGACGGCCTCCGCCTCGGACGCGATCAGCGTGGTCTCCTCCAGCCCCTCGAGCACGGCGTCCAGCTGGGCGAGGAGCGGCGCGAGGCGCGCCCCGTCCACCCGCTCCGCGAGCGCCCCGATCACGCCGACGAGGTGCGCGGTGACGTGCGCGTCGCCGCGGGCGGCGTGCCGGATCTGCCCGAAGCCGAGCGCGACGTACTCCCCGAAGCAGCGGACCCGGAACAGCACGTCCGTCCCGTCGACCCGGCGGACCGGGCTCGGCATCGCGCGCTCCGCGAGCAGGGCGAGGCCCCCGCCGATCTTGTCGAGGCACTGCTCGGCGGTGGTCGGGTCGTTGATGCCCGGCGAGAGCGCCTTCACCGCGATGTCGACGAGCTGCTGCAGGCCGAAGGCGAGGTCCTGGTGGATCGAGCGGTGGCGGTCGAGCACGAACGCGCGCCGGAGGGCCTCGGTGGGCGCGTCTCCGAGCGCGTGGTCCGTCCAGAGCTCCACGAGCCGCCGTCCCGGCTGGACGTACTCGCCGATCCCCACCTCGCAGACGGCGTACCGCGCGCCCCGCACCGCCGCGGTCAGCGCCGCCTCGTCGATCTCCGCGAGGTAGCCCTCCTCCCGCGCGCGCACGACCACCCGCCGCTCGCCCGCCGACGCGACGCGCCGCGCGAGGAGCGCGTCGAAGGTCTCCGGATCGACGCTCGCCGGGCCGAAGGCCTCGGGGAAGACGTGGGCGAGCTCGGCGTCGAACTCCCGCCGGATGCCCTGGACGAGCTGGGCGACCTGGAGGTTCCGCGTCGCGTGGTCGAAGAAGTAGACCAGCGCCCCCAGGCTGACCATCGCGAGCACCATGGCCGTGGTGATCGAGAGGGCCGGGACGAAGGCGTCGGCCGTGTCGGTGGCCTCGCGGACCTTCCGGAGGACCAGGAGCGCGAAGGTGAACGTGCCGACGTACACGGCGAGCACGAGCTGGTTCCCGCGGTCGCTCGTGAAGCTCCGGAGGACGCGCGGCGTGTACTGGGTCGCGGCCTGCTGGATGGCGAGCGCGGTGACGGAGAAGGCCACGGACACGACCGTGATGAGCGAGCCGGCCACGACCGAGAGCAGCGCGCGCGCCCCCTCGGCGTTCCCCGCGAAGAGCAGCTCCGCGTCGAGGGCGCCCGCGGCGTCGAGGCGGAGCGTCAGGGTGGACAGCGCGATCGCGAGGACCACGGCGACGGCGGGGAAGAAGGCCAGGCTGGTCGACACTCCGCGCCGGAGCTTTCGGAGGCGTGCGCGCATTTCCTTCCTCGCACCTGGGCTAGTCACGCCGGGCCATCCGGGGCGCGCCCTACGGCTCTTCGAAGCTCAGCTCCGGCCAGCGGCTCTCGAGCCACTCCGCGTAGCGCTCGTCGCCGCGCAGGTGCAGGCCGATCCAGGCGATCGCGAGCTCGCGCACGATCGTGTGCGCGAGGTCGAGCTCGATCCAGCCGCCCTCGGCGCCCGCGCACTCGTCCACGAGGTCGCCGATGCGGCAGATGTCCGAGAAGGCGTAGTGGCCGGCGCCGGCGATCACGCCGAGGGCCTTGGGCGCGGGGAGCCGCTCGTAGAGCGGGCGGATCTCGGTGTCGACGGGGAAGCCGTCGTCGCGATCCCCGCCCCACACCAGCGTGGGGGCCAGACCCGCGAGCCCGGCCTCGCCGAAGCTGTACCAGCCGCCCATCGCCATCGGCATCCCGACGACGGCGCGCGGGTCGGGCGCGTCGGCGATCGTGGCGCCCTCGGGGATGCCCGCCAGCGCCGAGCAGAGGTAGAAGCCCGGGTCCGTCGCGCAGAAGGCCTGGAAGCTCCAGAAGTCCGCGACGCCGCCGGCGACGGCGAGCGTGGTCCAGCCGCCGAAGGAGTGGCCGGTCATCGCGTAGCGGTCGGGCTCGACGAGGCCGCCGAGGAGCGCGTCGCCCTCCGCGGAGCGGCGGAACACCTCGTCCACCGAGGCGACGACATCGCCCGGACGGCGGAGCGCCACCTCGCCGGTCGCGTCGGGGTCGAGGTCGAGGAGCGTGTTGCGCGGGTGGTCGACGGCCACGACGACGTAGCCGTGCTGCGCGAGCGCCTCCGTCAGGAAGATCGACTGGTAGCGGATCCCCGAGTAGCCGTGCGAGAACGCGACGAGCGGGAACGGGCCCTCGGCGGGCGGGAGGTCGCGGCAGGCCTTCCCGGTGAGCGGCAGCTCCTCGTACGGCTCGGGCTCGTCGCAGGCGTCGACCGGGTACCAGACCTCGGCGACGAGGTCCTGGCCGCGCGCGTCGGTCCAGCGGAGCGTCGTCGCGCTCGCGCCGTAGGCGCCGTCGGCGTCGGGCGGGATCCAGGCTTCGGGGGCGGTGTCGTCCCCGCCCTCGGGGGGGTGGGCGCAACCGGAGAGGACGGCGGACAGCAGCAGGGCGGCGTGCATCCGCGCAACGCTACCCCGCAAAAGCCAGCCTTGTCCGCGGCAAGCCCGGTGCTTATCTGGGGGCACCCCATGCTCCCGAACGTACGAACGCTGATCTCCCGCCTGATCCGCGGGCCTCTCGCGACGTGGCACCACCCCGACTACCGCATGCCCATGGCGTCGCTCGAGGCGCGCACGGGCATGGAGCCGCGGCGCGCGGACTACGTGTTGTGGCAGCTCGTCAACTCGGGCGCGGTCAAGCGGCGCGAGATCCGGAGCCCCTCGCTCGCGAGCTGGCAGGACATCGCGCGCGTGCACGAGGACTCGCTCATGGGGCAGCTCTCGCAGGCCTCCTTCCTCGCGCGCGTGTACGGGGCGGATCCCGCGGAGATCAACGTCGACGAGGTGCTGCGCACCCTGCGGCTCGCCTGCGGCGGCACGATCGAGGCCGCGCGGACCGCGCTCGCGGAGGGACGGCACACGCTCAACCTGCTCGGGGGCTTCCACCACGCCAGCCCGACCCGGGCGGGCGGCTCGTGCGCCATCAACGACATCGCCATCGCGGTGGCGGTGCTCCGGGCCGAGGGCTTCGACGGCCGCGTGGCCGTGCTCGATCTCGACGCGCACCCGCCCGACGGCACCGCCGCGTGCCTCGCGGGCGACGAGGCGGCGTGGATCGGCTCCATCTCGGGCGCGGACTGGATCGCGCTGCCCGGGGTGGACGAGACGGTGCTGCCCGTGGGCGCGAACGACGCGACCTACCTCCAGACGCTCGACGGGCTCCTCGCGCGGCGCCCCGAAGCGCAGCTCGTCGTCGTCCTCGCGGGCGGAGACGTGCTCCAGGGCGATCGGCTCGGCCGGCTCGGGATGACGCTCCCGGGGGCGCTGGAGCGCGACGCGCGCGTGCTCGCCTCGCTCGGGAAGACGCCGAGCGTGTGGCTCCCGGGCGGCGGCTACCACCCCGACGCCTGGCGGCTCCTCGCGGGCACCGCCAACCTGCTCGCCACCGGGCGCAAGGAGCTGCCGGCGGCCGGGCCGGACCCGCTCCGCGGCCAGTACGCCGGCATCGCGGCGCAGCTCGACACGCGCAAGCTCGGCGCCACCGACGCCTGGCTCACCGCCGCCGACCTCGACGGGATCATGGGCGGGCGGGAGGCCGAGCCGCGGCTCCTCGACCACTACCCCGCGAGCGGCGTCGAGTACGGCCTCCACAAGTACGGCGTGCTCCAGCAGCTCCAGCGCCTGGGCTACGCGAACTTCCGCGTCGCCCTCGACCACGGGGAGATCGGCGACCGGATGCGCGTGTACGGAACCGCCGCCGGGCTCGAGCACCTGCTCGTCGAGACGGTCCTCTCGCGGGATCGGGTCGCGGGCCAGCCCGTGCTCTTCGTCCACTGGCTCACGCTTCGGAACCCGCGCGCGCTCTTCTCGGCGGACCGCCCGCGGCTCCGTGGGCAGGAGGTGCCCGGCCTCGGGATGGCGCGCGAGGCGGGCGAGATGCTCGGCCGCATCGCGGCGCGGATCGGGCTCCAGGGCGTGGCCTTCCGCCCGATGCACCTGCACTCCGCGTGGACCGCGCGGCACGACTTCCACTTCGTGGAGCCCGACCGGCAGGCCCGCTTCGAGGCGCTCGTGCGCGACGCCCACGGCCGCCCGCTCCCCGAGATCGACGCGGCGCTCGAGGAGGGCCGCGTGCGTCTCGACGGCGTGCCCTACCGCTGGGAGCCCGACATGATGGTGTGTTGGCTCGAGCCCCGGAAGGAGCACCGCGAGCAGGTGAACGCCATCAAGCAGGGGCTCCACTTCGAGCTCGAGGCGCGCCCGACCCCCGCCGCGGAGCGCGTCGCGACGGCCTGACGGGCGCTCGGGGCGCTACTTCGCCGGGTCCTTCTTCTCGGTCTCGTCCGAGGCCTCGGGCTCGACCAGCGGCTCGAAGCCGCGCCGGCCGCGCGCGGGGGCGGCCTTCTCGGTCCCCCCCACCGGCGGCAACAAGCCGTCCGTCGCCCGTCGACGCCTGTTCGGCGGTTCCGTGGGTTGACCCATCTCCCCTCCCCCCGCCGAGAACCCCCGGGGCCGGTGGGGGCGTCCGGTGTCGGGCCATTCGGCGTGCGTAGGTTCCCCGGGGCCCGACGACCGGGCCCGAACGGGGGACTGTTATGCGCTGCGACGACATCATGAAGACGAATCCCGAGTGCCTGACCCAGCAGCAGACGGTGCGCGACGCGGCCTGCCGGATGCGGGATCTGAACATCGGCTTCCTCCCCATCTGCGACGGCGGGCGCGTGGTCGGCGTCGTCACCGACCGGGACATCGCCGTGCGCTGCGTGGCGGAGGGCAAGCCGCTCGACCTCCCCGTGACGCAGGTCATGAGCACGCAGGTGGTCGCGTGCCGGCCCGAGGACGACGTGCGGAAGGCCCAGCAGCTCATGGGCCAGGCGCAGAAGTCGCGGCTCCTGGTGGTCGACGCGAAGGGGCAGCTGGTCGGGGTGATCAGCCTCTCGGACATCGCCCAGCAGGTGGGCGACGCCGACGACGTGGCGCGCACGATGCGCGAGGTCACCGACCGCGAGACGCGCACGCACTGACGTCGGGCGCAGGCGGCGGCGCGGGCCGTCCGGAGGTAGGAGGGCACGGTGCGTCGCGCCCTGCCCCTCCTTCTGCTCGTGCTGCTCGCGATCGTCGTGGGGGCGGCCGCCGTGTGGCCCGCGCCGCTCCACCCGTCGGGGCTCGTGCCCGCGACGCCGTTCACCGACGGGCACCGGATCGCGCTCGGGTTCGGCGCCGGGACGCTCGGCCCGCGGATCATCGACGTGGCGGGGGGCGCCGACTACCGCCCCCTCCTCTGGCCCGCGAACCTGCTCGCCGGCCTCGTGGGGCCCACCCGCGCGCTCGTGGCGGTCTTCACGCTGACGCCGCTGTTCAACGCGGCCTGCGGTTGGATCCTCGGGCGCGCGCTGCGCCTCGGCCCCTGGAGCGCGTTCGTGCTCGGCGCGGCGGTGGCGTGGAACCCGTGGGTGCACGCGACGCTCACGAACGGGCAGCTCGAGCAGGCCGTGATCGGCGGCGCGGCGCTCGTGTGGGCGGCGGCGGTCGGGCCGCGGCGCGTGTGGGTCGCCGCCCCGCTCACCGCGGTCGTCACCTGCGCCGTCGGCACCGCGGCGCCGCACGTCGCGCTGGCGGCCTGCGCGGGGCTGCCGATCCTGGGCGTGGGGGCCGTCGTGGCGGCCACGCGCCGCCCCCGGCCGGCGTGGCGCGAGGACGCGAGGGGATACCCCGCGGGCGCCGGCCCGGTGGAGGCGCGGGCGTCGGTGCCGGCCGAGCTGGCGCGCTGGGTCTTCGTCGTGGGCGCGGCGGCCGCGGGGGCGCTGCTCGCGGCGCGGTACCACGCCGCCTCCTTCGACGCGGTCGTGCGCCTCTTCGCGCCCTTCGGGAGCGTCGACGGCGCCCCCGTCGGCGCCCAGGTGAAGCGGGCCGTCCTCGCCGTGGACCTCCTGCGTCCGCCCCAGGTCCCGCCGCGGCTCGCCAACGGCGTGGTCCACAGCGGGTACCTCGGCTGGGCGCTCGCGGCGGCGGCCCTGGGCGGGCTCTACTGGCGCCGCGCCCCGCTCTTCGCCGGGCTCGCGTGCCTCGCGCTCGCGTTCGGCTCGGGCGGCGGCCGGCTCCCCTACGCGCTCCTCGAGGCGCTCTCGCCGACCGTGGCCGCCAGCGGCACCCCCTACCGCTTCCTCATCGGCGCCGTGGTCGGCCTCGCCGCGTCGGCCGCCGCGATCCCCTGGGGACCGCGCGGGGCGCTCGCGCTGGTCGCGCTCCTCTGGGCGGACGGCTGGCGCGGCGATCCGCGCCCCCTCCCGCTGGCGACGGAGGCGGTGGTGCACGACGCATCGACGCCCGCGCTCGCGGCGGGCGAGGGCCCCGTGCTCGACCTGCCCGTCTCCGGCCCGCGCTGCAAGGAGGGCGCCACCCACTACCTCCTGGAGGCGATCGAGCACGGGCGGCCCGTCCCGATCGTGCTCCGCCCCGGCTACGAGGCCTGGCCCCGGCCCGGCCAGCGCCCGGTCGACGGCGACTTCGCGAAGCGCGTGGACGGCGGGCTGGCCGGGTGCGACGCCGCGGTGATCGAGGCGATCCGGGCCGCGGGCTTCACCGCGATCGTCGCCCACGGCCACCACGACTGCAACCTCGAGCCCGCGGAGGTCGCGTGCCTCCGCCGCGTGTTCGGGCCGGGGCAGGCGGAGGGGAAGGTGGTGTGGTGGGAGATCGGGGGCTGAGGGGCGGATGTCGGCGCACACGTGAGATCGGGGGGCGTTGCGGGGGGGCCGCCGTCCGCGTGGGCCGGGCGGGGGGCGCCCAGAACCGCGCCCGGGACCCCCGGCGGGTCCTCCCCGAGGGGCCCCTCCGCCGGACCCGGGCACAGGGCGCCCCCCGCCCGGCCCACGCTCCCGCTCCCCCCCGCCCCAAGAAGAAGGGGCCCTACACCCCGCGAGGGTGGAACTGGGCGTGCACCCGCTTCAGCCGCTCGCGGGCGACGTGGGTGTAGATCTGCGTGGTGCTGATGTCGGCGTGGCCGAGCATGGCCTGGACGAGGCGGAGGTCGGCGCCGTGCTCGAGCAGGTGGGTGGCGAAGGCGTGGCGGAGCTCGTGGGGGTGCACGTCGCGGACGCCGGCGGCGCGCGCGTAGCCGCGGACGCGCTCCCAGAAGTTCTGGCGCGTCATCGGGCCGCCCAGGCGGGAGAGGAACAGCGCGGGGACGCGCAGATCGGGGTCCTGGCCGGCGCGGACGAGGCGCAGGTAGCGCTGGATGCGCGCGATCGCCTCCTCGCCCACCGGCACGAGCCGCTCCTTGTTGCCCTTGCCACGCACGCGCACGAAGCCGCCCTCGGCGTGGAGCGCGGCGAGCGGCAGCCCCACGAGCTCGGAGACGCGCAGCCCGGAGCTGTACATGAGCTCGAGCATGGCGGCGTCGCGGATGCCGAGCGCGTCGTCGGGGCTCGGCGCGGCGAGGATGGCCTCGACCTGGCGCTGGGAGAGCACCGAGGGGAGCTTCCGCGGCGGCACGCGCCCCTCGATGCGGGTCGAGGGATCACCCGTCAAGAGCCCTTCTCGCAACAGGAATCGGAACAGCTGGCGGAACGCGCTTCGGTGCCGGGCGACGCTGCGGAGGTCGAGGCCGTCCTCCACGAGCGCGTCCACGTAGGCGGCGAGGTGCTCGTGGCGGACCTCGCGGGGGTCGTGCACGCCGCGGGCTTCCATCCACGCGCCGAGGCGCACGAGGTCGGCGTGGTAGGCGAGGACGGTGTTCTTCGCGAGGCCGCGCTCGGTGCGCGCCCACGCGCAGTAGCCTTCGATCGCGGGCTCGAAGCTCACGGGATCACAACAGATCCCGCAGCTTGTAGAGCGCCTGGAGGGCGTCGCGCGGGCTCATGGTGTCGGGGTCGAAGCCGGCGACGGCCTCGCGGATGGGATCGGCCAGCGGGGCGGGCGTCGGCTCCGCGGGCACCTCGACGAGGATGGGCGAGTAGCTCTCCTCGACATCCTCGCGCGCGCCGAAGAGCGACATCTGCGTCGCCTCGGGGCGGGGCCGGCGCTTCTCGAGCTGCTTGAGCAGCGCCTTCGCGCGCCCGACCACGGGCCCCGGCATGCCCGCGAGCCGGGCACATTGGATGCCGTAGGAGCCACTTGCGGCGCCTTCCTTGAGCTTCCGCAGGAACACGATCTTCTCGCCGTGCTCGGTGACCGCGACGTGCAGGTTGCGCACGTGCGGGCAGGTCTCCGAGAGCGCGGCGAGCTCGTGGTAGTGCGTCGCGAACACGCCGCGGCACTTGATGCGGTCGTGGAGATCCTCGGCCACGGCCCACGCGATGGCGAGGCCGTCGTAGGTGGAGGTGCCGCGGCCGATCTCGTCGAGCAGCACGAGCGAGCGGGCGGTGGCGCCGCCGAGGATGTTGGCGGTCTCGCTCATCTCCACCATGAAGGTGGACTGGCCGTGCGCCACGTCGTCGCTGGCGCCGACGCGTACGAAGATGCGGTCGCACACGCCGATTCGCGCCGCCGCGGCGGGCACGAAGGCGCCGATCTGCGCGAGGAGCACGATCTGGGCGACCTGGCGCATGAGCGTGCTCTTGCCGGCCATGTTCGGGCCCGTCAGGAGCACGAGCCGGCCCCGCTCGTCGAGGCGGAGGTCGTTCGGGACGAAGCGCTCGCCCTGGAGGTTGGCCTCGACCACCGGGTGGCGCCCCGCCTGGATGTCGAGGACGGCGCTGCCGTCGACCACAGGGCGGGCCCAGCGCCGGTTCACGGCCTGCTCGGCGAACGCCGCGAGCACGTCGAGCTCCGCGACGCCCCGGGCCAGGCCGAGCAGGCGGGGGACCTCCGCGGCGACGCGCTGCCGGAGCGCGCCGAAGAGCTCGATCTCGAGCTCCACGCGGCGGCCGTCGGCGCCGGAGACCTGCTCCTCGTACTCCTTGAGCGCGGGCGTGATGAAGCGCTCACCGGTCGCGATGGTCTGCTTGCGGTGCCAGCCCGGCGGCACCTTGTGCAGGTTCGCCTTGGTGACCTCGATGTAGTAGCCGAAGACCGCGTTGTGCCGGATCTTGAGGCTGGAGACGCCGGTCTCGTCGCGGAGGTCGCCCTCCATCTTCGCGATCGCGCCCTTGGCGTCGAGCGCGAGGCCCCGCAGCCGGTCGAGCTCTTCGTGCGCGCCCTCGCGGATGAGGCCGCCGTCCGCCTGCACGGCGGGGGGCTCGTCGACGAGCCAGGTGGCGAGGTCGTGGGCGACGTCCTGGGCGAGATCGAGGGAGAGGCGCCAGGCGAGGGCGCCGCTGCCGTCGGTGGCGCGGGCGTCGGCGCGGCGGGCGTCGATGTCCGCGAGCGCGCCGGCGATCTCGGGGAGGCGCTCCAGCGAGGTGCGGAGCGCGCCGAGGTCGCGGGGGGTGGCGGTGCCGAGCGACACGCGGGACGCGATGCGCTCCAGGTCGGCCACCTCGGCGAGGGCGACGAGCACCGCGCGGCGGCCGCCGGGATCGCCGACGAACGCGGACACGGCGTCCTGGCGGGCGCGGATCGCCTCCACGTCGAGGAGCGGCGCGCCGAGCCACTCGCGGACGAGCCGGCCGCCCATCGCGGTGCGCGCGGTGTCGAGGAGGCCCAGGAGCGTCCCCTTCCGACCCGCGCCGCGCAGGGGCCGGAACAGCTCCAGGTTGCGGCGCGTGGCCTCGTCGAGGCCCAGGGCGCCGCCGAGCGCGTAGGGCTGCATGCGGACGACGTTGCCGAGCGAGGACTTGAGGTAGGACGAGGCGTACGCGACGAGCGCGCTCACCGCGGCGAGCCCGGCTTCCCCGACGCCGTGGTCGGTGCCGAAGCGGCCGACGCGCTCGATGTCGACCTCGAAGCGGTCGAGCACGGTGACCGGGCCGGTCCCGACCGCCGCGCGGAGCTCGGGCTCGTCGACCTCGGCGGCGAGGAGCGCCTCGCGGGGCTCGAAGCGGGCGAGCTCGCCGACCAGCTCGTCGGTGGTGCGGGGCTCGCAGACGCGGAGGTCGCCGGTGGAGACGTCGAGGAGCGCGAGGCCGTAGGCGCCCGGGCCACCCCCCACCGCGACCAGGAACGCGGGCTCGTGGGCGTCCGCGGTGTCGCCCGCGAGGCCGGGCGTCAGCACGCGCGTGACCTCGCGGCGCACGATGCCCTTGGCCTGGCGCGGGTCCTCCACCTGGTCGGCGATCGCGACCTTGCGCCCGAGCTCGAGCAGCCGGCGCACGTAGCCCTCGCCGGCGTGGTGGGGCACGCCGCACATCGGGATGGGCTCGGGGTCGTCCTTGTTGCGGCTCGTGAGCGTGAGCTCGAGCGCGCCGGCCACATAGACCGCGTCGGGGCCGAAGAGCTCGTAGAAGTCGCCCATCCGGAAGAACAGGAGCGCGTCGGGGTACTGCCCCTTGAGCTCCCGGTACTGCCGGAACATGGGGGTGTCGGAGGCTTCGACGCTCACGCGCCCTCCGTCCCGCCCGCGGGCGCGCGCATCCGGCAGCCCCAGAACACGTCCTCGCCGCTCACGGCCGGCGCGTTGTCGAAGGTCGCCTCGATCGGCCAGCCGAGGCGGGCGGCGATCTCCGGGCCCTCCTCCGGCTCGGGCGAGCACACGGCGTAGACGAGCACGCCGCCGGGCTCGACGCAGCGCGCGGCGTTCCGGAGGATGGCCCACTGCCGCTCGGTGGCGGCCGGGATGTCCTCCGGGCGGCGGCGCCAGCGGATGTCGGGGTGCCGCCGGAGCGTCCCCAAGCCGGTGCACGGCGCGTCGACCAGCACGACGGGGAAACGCTTCGGCAGCGGCGCGACCGTCCAGTCGTGGAGCTCGGCCCACACGGGCAGATCGAGGCGCTCGGCGCCGTCCTGCACGCGCTGGAGCCGGGCCTCGTCGAGGTCGGTGGAGAACACGCGGGCGCCGCGGCTCGCGAGCCGGAAGCTCTTGCCGCCGGGGGCCGCGCAGGTGTCGAGCGCCTCGGTGCCCGGGGCGAGGTCGCCGACGAGGTCGGCCACGGCGAGCGCCGCCGGGTCCATGACCCACCACTGCCCCTCCGCGAAGCCGGGCAGGTCCTCGATGGCGCCCGCCCCTTCCGGGAGCCGGAAGAGGTCGCCCACCGGGGTGAGCGGGATGCCGCGGTGCTGGAACGCGCGCGCGACGCCCGCGGGGTCCTCCTTCGCGACGAGGTAGACGGGCGCGGGTGCGTTGTTGGCCTCCATCCAGCGGTCCGCCGCGTCGCCGTAGCGGCGGCGCCAGCGCTGGACGAGCCAGGCCGGGTGGCCGAGGCGGGAGTCGGGGTCCGGCTCGAAGTTGCCCTGGTTGCGCAGGATCGCGTTGACGAAGCCCGCGGCGTGGCCAGCGCCGGCGGCGCGACAGGCCTCGACCGCCTGGTCGACCGCCGCGTGGGGCGGGACGCGCGTGCGCCGGAGCTCGAACACGCCGAGCCGGAGCGCGGCGAGCACCTCGGGGTCGAGGTTCTTCGTGGAGCGCTTGGCCGCCTGCTGGATGAGGGAGTCGAGCGCGGCGCGGTTGCGGAGCACGCCGAGCACCAGGTGCCAGGCGAGCGCCCGGTCCGCGGTGTCGGCGGGCGCGAGGCGGGCGAGGGCGTCCTCCGCGTGCTCCCCCCGGTCGACGGCGAGGAGGGCCTGGAGGGCCGCGGCGCGGCCTGGATTCACCTTGGATCGGACGGGGCGGGACATGGGGCCGAAGCCTAACCGGTGGCCGACGGGCTCCCGGTCGTTCGGCGCGGATGTCCCGCGACGCACCCGCTAGTTGTCGATCGCGCCCTGGGTGATCCAGTCCTTGACGACCTGGACCTCCTCGGCGCTCCACGCGGTCCCGTCCTTGGGCATCTGGTCGCCGCCGTACGCGGGCGACGCCTCGAGCTTGTCGATGAGCAACGAGGCGTCGACGTCCCCGGCCACGACGTAGTTGCCGTAGCTGCCCGGGTTGTCGACGGTGTCCGTCAGGAGCGAGGTGTAGGCCGTCGCCGAGTCGGAGAGCAGGAAGCCGGGGTGCCAGCTGTCGTCGCTGTGGCAGCCGGCGCAGTCGGCCTCGAGCATGGGCCACACGTCGTTTTCGAAGGAAACGTCGGTGTCGGTGTCCGTGTCGGTATCGGCGTCCGTGTCGGCGTCGGCCTCCGCGCCGGTGTCGTCGTCCTTGGGCGTGCCGGTGCAGGCCGCGAGGAGCGGGAGAAGCAGGATCGCGAGACGCATGGGGTCCTCCATCAGGGCAGACCCGTGTACCGCAGGTCGCGACGTGCAGGGAAGCGCGCGAGCGGGACCACGCTGTTGCATACTGCGCGACAATGGACCGCCTCTCCGACGTCGAGGTCTTCGCCCGCGTGGTCGAGACCGCGAGCTTCTCGAACGCGGGGCGTTCGCTGGGGATCTCCCGGTCGCAGGTGAGCCGGCTGATCGCCGGGCTGGAGAAGCGGCTCGGCGTGCGCCTCCTGCACCGCACGACCCGGAAGGTCGCCCCGACCGCGACCGGGCAGGCCTTCTACGAGGCCTCCGCGCCCCTGCTCGACGGCATCGCCGCCGCCGAGGCGCGGGTGCGCGAGGAGGCGCGGACGCCCGCCGGCACCCTCCGCGTCTCGCTTCCCCTGGCCTTCGGCGTGCGCTGGCTGAACGGCGTGCTGCTCGACTTCCAGGCCCGCCACCCCGAGGTGCGCGTCATCGCGCAGTTCGACGACCGGAAGGTCGACCTGCTCGCCGAGGGCCTGGACCTCGCGGTGCGCGGCGGCCACGTCATCGACGGCGCGCTGGTCGCGCGCGCGCTCTGGCCCTTCCGCCTCCTCGCGGCCGCGAGCCCCGCCTACCTCGCGCGGCGCGGCGTCCCGGCCGAGCCCGCCGACCTCGTGGGGCACGACTGCCTGCTGTACGGCGGGAGCGCGCGTCCGGAGACGTGGACGCTCATCCGCGGGGACGAGCGCGTGGACGTGCGCGTCTCCGGGCCGCTCGTCTACAACTCCGGGATCCCGCTCGTGGACGCGGCGATCGCCGGGGCGGGCGTCATCGTCCTGCCGGACTGGGTGATGCTCGACGCCCTGCGACGCGGGGCGCTCGTGCGCGTGCTCCCCGCGTGGGAGGGCCCGGGCCTCCGCTTCTGGTTCGTGCGCCCCGACCGCCGCCACGTGCCCGAGCGCGTGCGCGCCTTCAAGGATCACCTGCTCGCCGCCTTCCCGGACCCGCCGTGGCTCGCGATCTGACGCCCTCGCGGCCGCTCACCGGGCTCGAGCGGGTGTGGCTCGTGTCGGACCGGCTCTGGCCGCCGTTCGTGAACCACCTCGTCGTGGAGGGGGACGGCGCGCCCGACGCCGCGGCGTGGCGGCGCGCGGTCGAGACGGTGCTGCCGGCCTGGCCCGGGGCGCGGGCGCGGCTGCGCGGCGCGCTCGGCTTCACGCGCTGGGTGGCGGACGGCGCGCCGCCCGTCGTGACCGTCGCCGAGCCGTGGGACGGCCGGGGCCCCGCGGGCTTCCTGGCGCGGCGGCTCGACCCGTGGGCGGGCCCGGTCGTGGAGGTGATCCTCGCCGGCGACCGCGTCGTGTTGCGGACGCACCACGCCGCGTTCGACGGCCGCGCGGCCTGGGCGTTGGCCGAGGACCTCGGCGCGGCGTTGCGGGGAGAGCCCGTGCGGGGCGCGGCCTTCGCGGGGGTGACCGACACCGGGATCGCGGGGCCGGGCCCGGTCGAGGTGGCGCCGTCGGAGGACGCGGCGCTGCCGACGGGGCGCGGAGCGGCGGGCGACGAGGCGGCGTCGACGTGGGTGCGCGTGTCGTTGCCGCCGCCCGGCCGCGGGGTCCTCCCGCGCGTCATCGCCGCGCTCGGGCATGCCGCCGCGCCGGGCACCCCTGCCCTCCGCGTCTCGGTGCCCGTCGACCTGCGCCGGCACGCCGAGGGGGCGCGCGTGTGCGCCAACCTCACGGGCTTCGTGCGGCTGCGCGTGGAGTCGTCGTCGACGGCGGCGGACGTGGCGGCGGCGTTGGAGCGGGCGCTCGCCGCGCGCGACGAGCTGGGTCCCGTGCGCGCCGCGGCCCGCCTCCGCGCGGTGCCGCTCTCGTGGATGGAGGCCGCGGGGCGCTCGGCCGCACGCCGCGCGCTCACGACCGGCCTCGGCGCCACGTCCGCGACCGTGTCGAACCTCGGCCGCATGGACCCGGGCGTGTTCGCGGCCCCGGGCTACCGGCCGCGCCGCCTCTTCTGGCTCCCGCCGCCGGGGGCCGGCTCACCGCTCTTCCTCACGCTCACGGGGCACCCCGAAGGCGTCGAGTTGTGCGCGGGCATGCCGCTCGCCCTCGCCGATGGGGGGCGGCTCGACGCGCTGGTGGAGCGGATCGTGGCGGAGCTGGCGGGGTGACCTCCGGGGCGCGCCCCCGCCGAAGACAGGCCGCGGGGTCCCGGACCGCGCGTCCGCGCGCACGGGGCGCGATTGCCGTCCGAACTCCGAGGATGTCCGATCATCCCCCGACCTTGGACGGTATTTCCGTCCGAACTCCGAGGATGTCCGCGCATCCCCCGACCTTGGACGGTATTTCCGTCCAAAGTCGGAGGATGATCGTGCATCCCCCGACCTTGGACGGTATTTCCGTCCGAACGCCGAGGATGTCCGCGCATCCCCCGACCTTGGACGGTATTTCCGTCCAAAGTCGGAGGATGATCGTGCATCCCCCGACCTTGGACGGTATTTCCGTCCGAACGCCGAGGATGTCCGCGCATCCCCCGACCTTGGACGGTATTTCCGTCCAAAGTCGGA
>CAYWGD010000111.1:0-23024 GCA_964457335.1 uncultured Enterobacteriaceae bacterium
GTACGTCGAAACTCTATTGAACGTACGGAAACTGCTACCAATTTTTCAAAGACCGGCTGACACTTTTTGGAGTGTCGGCCGAAAGCACGCGAAAACTCGCGCGCCGTTCAAGCCATCCCGTTTTATCGGGAGTGCCCGAGACCGTCAAGCATCTTTTTCATGATGCGCGACAGCAGGCAGCGGTCCGAAGGACCGCTTCCGAAGCTCGTCTTTCGACTCACTTCGCTGAGTGCCGCCCCTCTTATCGTTTCGTCGTCGTCTCGTCAACATCTTTTTCGATGTCGGCGCGGCGTCGGCGAAACCGAGGCAGCACACGAGCGCCGAGCTCTTCAGCTCGACCCCCGTTCAGTGCCGCCCCATTTACCGCTTCGTGGCCGCGCCGTCAAGCAACTCCTTTCGAGGTCGCCTGGGGCGCCGTCGCGTCGCTGGGACCGCACCGGCCCCAACCAAGTACCGTGGGCCCCCCCGAGCGTCAAGGCGCTGTCGGGGCCTCGCCGGCGCCCGGGTGGTCGCGCCGGCGTCCCCCTTGGGGTTGGACCGACCGATCCGGCGGTCCGAAAATGATCACGCCTCCTCTTCGGGGCCGGCGTCCCCCTCCTCGGCCACCGCCGCTTCGAGCACGGCCTCGACCGCCGCCGCGGCGTGGTCGAGCTCCTGGAGCCGCGAGCGGTACCGGGTCTTGAGCGCCCGGAGCTCGGAGGCGAGGTTCAAGGCGGTGAGGAGCGCGGCCGTGTAGCTGTCGAAGCTCGGCGCGCGCGCGATCATGGTGCGGAGGCGGCGGTCGACGTCCGCGGCGGCGTGCTCGAGGTCGTCGTCCTCGTCGGCGCGGAGCGTGTACGAGCGGCCCAGGATGGTGATCTGCTTCTGCACGGGGGGCTCCGGTAACGGGGGCGGGGGCGGCCGGTCAATCGGCGGGAGGGAACAGGGCGTCGGCGAACGCCGCGGGATCGAACGGGCGCAGGTCTTCCACCTTCTCGCCCACGCCGACGAGCTTCACTGGGAGCCCGAACTCCTCGGTGATGCCGATGACGACCCCGCCCTTCGCGGTGCCGTCCAGCTTGGTCAGCACCACGCCCGTCACGCCGGCCACGTCCTTGAACACGCGCGCCTGCGAGAAGGCGTTCTGCCCCATGGTGCCGTCGAGCACGAGCAGCGTCTCGTGGGGGGCGCCCGGCACGATGCGGCCGATGACGCGCCGGACCTTCGCGAGCTCGTCCATCAGGGTCTTCTGGGCCTGGAGGCGGCCGGCCGTGTCGCCGATCACCACGTCGATGCCCTTCGCGGTGGCGGACTGGAGCGTGTCGTGGAGGACCGCGGCCGGGTCGGCGCCCTCCTGGTGGGCGACGACCGGCGCGTCCGCCCGCTCGCCCCAGATCTTCAGCTGCTCGATCGCGCCGGCGCGGAACGTGTCCCCGGCGCCGAGCATCACCGTGCGTCCTTCCTTGCGGTAGCGAGCGGCGAGCTTGCCGATGGTCGTCGTCTTGCCGCTCCCGTTGACCCCCACGACGAGGATGACGAGCGGCCCCTTGTCGACCGTGGCGAGCGCCGTGGGGTAGCGGGAGAGCCGCTCGCGGACGAGGTCGCGCAGGGCGTCGCGGAGCGCGGAGGCCGCCGCTTCCTTCGGGACCCGCTGGCGGAGCTCGTCGAGCAGCGCGGCGGTGGCGCGAGCGCCCACATCGGCGCGGATGAGCAGCTCCTCGAGCGCCTCGTACGCCGCCTCGTCGGCGTGCTCGCGGCCGAACACCGCGCGGAAGGAGTCCCCGAGCGCGTCGCGCGTGCGCTGCAGCGCCGCCGCGAAGCGGTCGGCCGCGGAGGGAGCCGTCGGGAGCGCCTCGCCCGGCGCCGCGCCGATCCGCTTGCGCGACACGAGCCAGGCGCCGGCCGCCACGACGAGCGCCACCGCCACCGCCACCACGATCCAGACCCACTCCCCTGCCATCGGGCCCCCTCAGTCGATCTTGACGGTGACGAGCCGGGAGCTGCCCGGCTCGGGCATGGTGACGCCGTAGAGCACGTCCGCGCACTCCATCGTCTTCTTGTTGTGCGTGATGACGATGAACTGGGACGACTGGCTCATCTCCCGCAACATGTCGTTGAAGCGGGCGCCGTTGCCCTCGTCGAGCGGGGCGTCGACCTCGTCGAGCAGGCAGAACGGCGACGGTTTCACGCGGAAGAGCGAGAAGATGAGCGAGATGGCGGCCATCGCCTTCTCGCCGCCCGAGAGCAGCGAGAGGTTCTGCACCCGCTTGCCCGGCGGGTGCACCTGGATCTCGACGCCGCAGGTGAGGAGGTCCTCCTCGTCGGTGAGCACGAGCCGCCCGGAGCCGCCGCCCACGAGCCGCGGGTAGATGCCGGAGAAGTGCTCGGCGACGAGGTCGAAGGTCTCCCGGAAGCGCTCGCGGCAGGTTCGGTTGATCTTGGCGATCGCCTTCTCGATGATGTCCATCGCCTCCGCGAGGTCGGCCCGCTGCTTCTCGAGCTCGGAGTGCCGCTCGGAGGTCTCGCGCCACTCGGCCTCGGCGTCGGGGTTGACCTCGCCGATCTTGCCGTAGGCCTCCCGGAGCTGGTCGAGCTCGGCCGCGCGCGCGCCGAGGTCCGTGTCGAGGTCGGACGTGGTGATTCGCAGGACCGGCACGGACTCCGCGGCGAGCCCGGGCGGCATGCCCTCGGAGCTCCACCCCTCGATGAGCACCTGCCCGTCGCGGTCCAGGCGATCGAGGAGCCCGAAGAGCGACAGCCCGTGGCGCTGCTCGGCCTCCTCCTTGAGCCGGTCGAGCTCCCCGCGCACGCGCGCGAGCTCCGACTCGGCCCGCACGAGCTTCTCCCGCGCGGCGTCCCGGCGGTCGCGCGCCGACTTCGTCGCGGCCTCGCTCGCCCGCACCTTCTCCTTCTCGATCTTCACCTTCTCGCGGAGCGCCTCGAGCGCCTCCCGGACGCGGCCCTGCTCCTCGCCGAGCGCCTGGAGCTTCTCGGCCGTCGCCTGCGCGTCGAGCCCGAGCTGCACGAGCCGGCCTTCGAGGTCACCACGCTCCCGCTCGACCTGCTGGGCGCGCGTGCCGGCCCGCTCCGCGCGCTCCCGGGCGACGCGCTCGGCCGTCTGCGCGGCGAGCAGATCCTTCTGCCAGTTCGCGTTCTCCAGCCGGAGCCGCTGCGCCTGGTCCTGCGCCTGCGCGAGCGCGGGCTCGAGCCCTTCGAGCGCCCCCTGCCGCGCGCGCTGCGCCTCCTCGGCCGCCATCTGGCGCGCCTCGGCCGCCCCGAGCGCCTCGACCGCGCGCTGCTCCTCGCGGTCGAGGGCCTCGCGGTCCCGCACGATCGCCGCCGCCTCGTTCGCGAGCCCCTCGGCCGCGCGGCTCGCCCGCAGCTTCTCGGACTCCTGCTCGCGGAGCCGGTGCCGCACCTCGGCGACCATGTTCTCCTTCGTGCGGAGCTCGCCGCGCGCCGCCTCGATCGCGGCCGCCTTCGCCGCGACGGCCCCCTCGGCCGCCCGCACCGCTCCGCGCGCGGCTTCCAGCTCCTCGCGGCGCTGAGCCACGAGGGCGTCGGCCTCGGCGAGCGTCTGCTGGAGCGCGGCGATCTCGCGCCGCCGCTTGAGCGCCGCGGTGCCCGCCCCCGAGTCGGCGCCGAGCATCACGAGCCCGTCCTCGCGCACCAGGGCGCCATCCCGCGTCACCACGCGGAGCCCCGGTCGCCACGCGGCGAGGGCCGCCCCGAGCGTGGACGCGACCTCGCAGCGGGGGAGGAGCGCCGCGAGCGCCGCCTTCCCGGCGCCGGTGCCGCCGACCTCGGAGGCGAGGCCTTCCGGCGCCTCGGGGCTCTCCGGCACCACGAGGATCCGCGCCCGGGCGCCCTTCGCGGCGGCGGCGGCCCGCCCCGCCACGTCCACGTCCGGAACGAGCGCCGTCTCAAGCGCGCCGTCGAGCGCGCGGGCGAGCACCATCTCCAGCGCCTCGGGCACGTCGAGCTGCGAGGCCAGGAGCCCGATCACGCCGGGCACGGCGAGCACGGCCTTGAGCCCGTCGGGCACGTCGGTGTTCTTGTTCTGCAGGTCGACGAGCGTGTCGAGGCGCGTCTTGACGCGCTCGCGCTCGCGCGTCGCGTCGGTGAGGAGCCCGTCGATGCGCCGCTGCTCGCGTTGCGCCGCGTCCCGCGCCTGCTCGGCGCCCGCGGTGGCCGCGCGACCGGCCTCGACCTGCTGCCGCGCGGCCGCGACCATGCCCTCCGCCTCGCCGAGCTGCACGGAGATCCGCGCGATCTCCTCCTCGACGTGCGACGTCGACGCCCCCGCCGCGGCGACCTGCGCGCGATTGCGCTCCTCCCGCGTGGCGAGGTCCCGCCGCCGGTTCTGCACCGCGCCCACCGCCGCCCGCGCCTTCACGGCCGCCTCGAAGGCCTCCATCGCGCCGCGCCGCGCCCGCTCGAGCTCGTCCCGCGTGACGCGCAGCGTCTCGCCCGCCACCCGGGCGCGCTCGGTGGCCGCGTCGAGCGCCTCGCGGCTGCGCTTGAGCTCGCGGTCGGCCTGCTCGCGCGCGGCCCCCTGCGTGGCGGCCTCGGTCGTCGCCACGTCGCGCTCGGTCCGGAGCTCCTCGAGGTCGCGCCCGATCCGCTCCAGGCGCTCCTTTCCGGAGGTGGTCTCGCGCACCTGGTAGACCGACGCGCTCTCCTCGACCCGGCGCTGGGCCTCGACCTCCGCGAGGCGGTCGCGCACGCGGCCGGCCTCCTCCTCCAGCGACTCGGTGGCCTTGCGCCGCTCGGCGAGCTCGTGCTCGTGCCGCTCGACGGCGCGGTGGCCCTCGGCGGCCTCGGTCCCGAAGCTGCGCACCTGCTCGGCGAGCGCGCGCCGGTCCCCGACGAGGCCCGAGCACCGCGCCATCGCGACGAGGATCTCCTGCTGGCGGAGCTTCGCACCGAGCATGCGCCACCGCCCGATCTTCTGCACCTGCCGCTCGGCCGCGCGCAGCTGCCGGGCCATCTCGTCCGCGAGGTCCTGCACCCGCTCGAGCGCCGTGCGCGTGCTCTCGAGCTTCTCCATCGTCTCTTCGCGGCGCGCCTTGTACTTGGAGATGCCCGCGGCCTCCTCGATGAGGGTGCGCCGCTGCTCCGGCTTGGCGTGCACGATGAGCCCGATGCGGCCCTGCTCGATCACGGAGTAGAGCTGGTTGCCCACGCCCGTGTCCATGAAGAGCTCCTGGATGTCCCGGAGCCGCACGCGCTCCTGGTTGACCAGGTACTCGGACCCGCCGTTGCGGTAGAGCCGCCGCGTCACGCCCAGCTCGGCGAAGCGCGCCCAGATGCCCGGGAAGGGCTCGGCGCCGGCCTCGAAGGTGAGCGTGACCTCCGCGAAGCCGACCGGCTGCCGCGTGGAGGACCCCGCGAAGATGACGTCGGACATCGAGTCGCCGCGCAGGCTCTTGGCGGACTGCTCGCCGATGCACCACTTCACGGCGTCGATGACGTTCGACTTGCCGCAGCCGTTGGGCCCGACCACGCCGGAGATACCCGGCCCGAAGCGGAAGATCGCCCGGTCCGCGAAGGACTTGAAGCCCTGGAGCTCGAGCGAGCGGATCCGCATGGGGTCAAAGGCCTAGGCCACCGGGACCCCTTCGGCAAGGGCTTTCCGTCATGGCGATCGACGTCCACCTCGAGATCGAGGTCGTCATCGGGGTTGGGGGGGGCGTTGCGGGGGGGCTCGCCCCCCCGCCCCAAGAAGAAGAAGATCTATCCGGACGCCCGGGCGCGCCCGGGTTCGCCGGGCTGGCCGGGGAAGGCGCCGTCGCGAACGATCCAGTCGGGCTCCTCGTCGGCGGTGAGGCTCCCGAGGGTGTCGGCCAGCGTGAAGCGCTCGTCCTCGCCGAGCGCGACGGGCTCGCGCAGCCACTGGTGGAGGCCCGCGAGGAGCACGCCCGTGCGGTCGCCCTCCGCGACGTAGCGCGGCGGCTCGGCCACCTGGACGACGTGCCCGTCGCACCGCACGAGGCGCACGCGGTCCTGGAGCAGGAGGCTCCACGCGAGGTGGCGCTGCCGGTAGACCGCCACGTAGGCGAGGCAGGCGGCGTCGGAGTGGATCATCACCAGGCCGTCCCCGGCGCGCCGGACGAGGGCCTCGACGGGGTGGGCGGGGGCCTGCCGACGCTCGAGGTCGCCCTTCGCGAGCTCGGCCTCGCCGCGCGCGGACAGGATGGGGCCGCCACGGGACTCGATGCCGACGGTCCAGACGAGGCGCTCGAGCGCCCCCGGCCAGAGGTCGGCGGGCCGCCAGGGCCCGTGAACGACGACGCCGAGGTCGGCGCGCGGGTGGAGCCACCCGGGCTTCAAGAGCTGCCGCAGGTCGGACGTGACGCCGGCGACGGTGCGGTGCTCGAAGCTGTGAAACTGCGCGAACTCCATCAGAGCAGGGCCCCCGCGACACAGGCGGTCATGAAGGTGGCGAGCGAGCCGCCGATCATCGCCCGGAAGCCGAGCTCGGCGAGGTCACCCATGCGTCCCGGCGCCATTCCCCCGATGCCACCGAGCTGGATCCCGACCGAAGCGATGTTCGCGAATCCGCAGAGCGCATAACTCGCGATGATCGCCGCCCGCGGGGAGAGCGGCGTGGGGCCGGCCATCAGCTCGCCAAGGTGGATGTACGCCACGAATTCCGTCAGCACGAGCTTCTCCCCCAGGAGCATTCCCACCGTCGACGCCTCGGAAAGCCCGACCCCGAGAAGCAACGCCACGGGCGTGAAGATCCATCCCAGGATGCGCGAGAGCGAAAGCGACGCGCACCCCTCCGGGTAGCCGACCTGCAACCCGCCGTCACACACCGCGACGGGCACGAGCGAGAAGCCCCAGTCCACGAGCGCCATGAGCCCGACGAAGGCGATGAGCATGGCCGCCACGTTGATCGCGAGCGTCATCCCCTCCGACGCGCCGCGCGCCGCGGCCTCGATCACGTTGCGATCGAGGCGCTCGTCCCAGGCGTCGAGGCTTTTTGCGGTCTCGGGCGTCTCGGTCTCGGGCTGCATGACCTTCGCGATGACGAGCGTGGCCGGCGCCGAGAGGATCGAGCTCGTGACGAGGTGCCCGGCGATGCCCGGGATGTGGGAGAGGAAGCTCACGTAGGCCGCGAGCACGCCGCCCGCGGTGTTCGCGAAGCCGCCGAGCATCACGCAGAAGAGCTCGCTCTTCGTCATGCGCGCGACGAAGGGCTTGATGAGGAGCGGGGACTCGGTCTGCCCGAGGAAGACGTTCGCGGCGGTGGAGAGCGTCTCGGCGCCGCTCGTGCCCATGGTGCGGTGCATCAGCCAGGCCATGGCGCGCACGACGCGCTGTATGATGCCGAGGTGGTAGCTGATGGACATGAGCGTCGAGAAGAAGACGATGCTCGGCAGGATCCAGAAGGCGAAGGTCTTCACCGGCGGGGAGATGCGACCCGCGTAGGTGCTCGGGACGCCCTGGGCGTCCGCGATCTGGTGCGCCTCGACGCTCTGGAAGACGAAGCTCGCGCCCTGCTCGGAGAAGGAGAGGAGCTTCCGGACGCCGTCGCCAATGGCCACGAAGACGTACTGCTGCGCCACCGGCGAGAGCACGACGAGGCCGAAGAGGAGCTGGAGCACGAGCCCCCAGACGACCACGCGCACCGGGAAGCGGCGGCGGTCGGTGGAGAGCGCCCAGGCGATGCCGACGAGACCGAACAGACCGAGCAGGGAGACGACGTTCACCCCGCGATTCAATCACACATCGAGAGCCGGGCCCGCACGGGCGTGAGCTCCCCGTCGACGGCCACCGGGTAGAACACCCACTCGCGCAGGGCCTCCATCACGCGCGGCATGATCTCGATGTCCCCGCTCACCCAGTCGGTGGCGAGCACGTTGCCCTGCGCGTCGAGATCGACGTCCACGAAGCAGGAGCGGGTCGGACGCTCCATCGTCCACTGCGGCGGCACGAGGCGCTTCGTGTACACCGGCGGCTCGGTGCGGATGTAGGGCGGCAGGGGCTTCGCCTCGCCGTTCTCCAGCAGGAGCACCGACTGGGTGCGCACGAGCTCCGCGTCGTCGCGACGCACGAACACCGGCGCCGGGAAGACCGCCTGCACCTCGCGGTCCGGCTTGTCGTCCCAGATCCAGTTCCGCACGGTGGCCTCGGCGTCCGCGTGGGCGGCCTTCGGGCACTTCTCGACCCGCACCTTCGAGGCGCGCCCGTCCGGCCCGACGGCCACGCGCACGTTGCAGTTGTAGGTTCCCGGCGGGTAGAGGTCGAACCCCGGGCCCGTGGGCGTGATGTCGCCGAGCGAGGGCTCGATCTCCGACCAGTGCACGGCCGGGACGCCCTCGAAGGCGGAGCCGTCGTTGTCGACGACGACCTCGTCGGGCGGGGGCTCCGGCATGAAGACGGTGGGGTCCTGCACGCGCGGCACGACCACGAAGCGGTCGCGCGGGATGGGCGCGTACCAGATGAGCGACGCGCGGAGCCAGGGGTACACCGGCGAGATGCCTGCGCGGGGCCAGAAGCCCACGTCGTCGCGGGTGGGCGGGTCGGTGAAGAGCGCGGCCACGCCGGCGTCGCCGCCGACGGAGAGGCCGGGGATGCCCGTCATGAGCTCGCCGCGGAAGGCCGCGTAGCCGCCCGCCGAGCCGAAGCCGTCGCCGAAGCCGCCGACGGTGAGGCCGTAGATGCCACGGTGCTCGTGGCTGCGGCGCCTCGAGGAGAGCGTCACGTCGCCGGTGAAGGTGGGCACCCAGAGGTCCTGGAGCGTGTCCTCGACGGTGTCGTGGTCCATCGTGACGCCGGCCGACACGGAGAGCTGCTCGCCGAGGTGGACGCGCGCCTCGGCGCCGCCCCAGCCCGCCCCGCCGGCGGAGGCCACCACGCCCACGAAGCCGACGATGTGCTTGCGGGGCAGGAGCGAGCGGACCTCGAACTCCGCGGTGTAGGGGAGCTGGCCGGCGACGGCCTTGCCGTCCTCCGTGGCGGGGTCGAACTCCCAGCTCACGATCGCCGTCGCGAGCGCCCAGAAGGCCTCCTCGTCGCACTCGACCGGCTTCACGTCGGTGACCTTGCCCTCCGCGCTCACGTCGATGACGACGCTGCACGGGTACACGCCCGGCGGGACCGTGCGGTACTTCTGGGGGAGGAGCGGGTCCGAGAGGACGTGCGCGACCGGGGGGGTGGAGGCCGCGAGCGCGACGCCCAGCAGGGAGAAGATCATCCGATGGTGCCCCGGATCATCGGGCGCGGCGGGGCCGCGTCCCCGACGACGAACGCGGTCGAGAGGAGCGCGCGGGCATGCTCGAGGGCGCGACCGGCGTGGTGGAGGAGGGCGAGCGGCTGGCCGGGCTCGACGCGGTCGCCGACCTTGCGCAGCACCGTGACGCCGACCCCGGGGTGCACGGGATCCTCGGCCTTGAGCCGGCCTGCGCCGAGCACGAAGGCGGCGCGGCCGACCTCCCAGGCGTCGCAGCGGGTGAGCACGCCGCCGTGGGTCGCGGCGACCTCGACGGTGTCGACCTTCTCGGACTCGGCGAGGCGGGAGAGGTCCCCGCCGTGCGCGGCGACCATCCGCTCGAAGCGCTCGTAGGCCCGGCCGCTCGCGAGGACCGCGGCGGCGTCGGGGTGCCCGGCGAGGGCGACGGTGAGGTCGCGGAGGTCGGCGGGGCCACCACCCTGGAGGCAGGCGATCGACTCGCGGACCTCGAGCGCGTTGCCGCAGGCCTGCCCGAGCGGCTGCTCCATGTCGGTGAGGAGCGCGCGCGTCTCGACGCCGGCGCCGTTGCCGACGCGCACCATCGCCTCGGCGAGGGCGCGGGCGTCGTCGTCCGTCTTCATGAACGCGCCGCTGCCGACCTTCACGTCGAGCACGAGGCGGTCGAGGCCCTCGGCGAGCTTCTTCGACAGGATCGACGCCACGATGAGCGGGATGCACTCGACCGTCTGCGTCTCGTTGCGGAGCGCGTAGAGGATGCGGTCGGCGGGGGCGAGCGACGCCGTCTGGCCGTTGATGAAGCAGCCGGCAAAGGTGAGCGCGCGGCGCAGCGCCGGCTCGTCGAGGTCGGTGCGGTAGCCGGGGATCGCCTCGAGCTTGTCGAGCGTGCCGCCGGTGTGGCCGAGGCCGCGGCCCGAGATCATCGGGACCTTCAGGCCGAGCTCCGCCCACAACGGGGCGAGGATGAGCGAGACCTTGTCGCCGACGCCGCCGGTGGAGTGCTTGTCGACGAAGGGGCCGTCGATGCCGGGCCAGGAGAGCCGGTCGCCGGTGTCGGTCATCGCGCGGGTGAGCGCGATGGCCTCGGCGTCGTCGAGCCCCCGGACGAAGGCGAACGCGAGCCAGGCGGCGGCCTGGGGGCGCGAGACCGAGCCGTCGAGCACGCCGTCGACGAAGGCGCGGATCTCGGCGTCGGAGAGGCGGCCGCCGGCGCGCTTGTTGCGGAGGATGTCGTCGATGGCGACGTGGTTCACAGGGCCTCCGCGAAGGACGTGCCCTCGGGGCAGGGCACGCCGAGCCAGGCGCCGGCCGTGGCGCCGCAGTCGGCGAGCGTGTCGCGCGTGCCGAGGTCGACGGCGCGCCCGCCGCGCCGCCACGCGAGGATCGGCACGTACTCGCGGGTGTGGTCGGTGCCGGGGAACGTGGGGTCGTTGCCGTGGTCGGCGGTGATCAGGAGCAGGTCGTCGGGGCCCATCCGGTCGAGGAGCTCGGGGATGCGCGCGTCGAGGGCCTCGAGCGCCGCGGCGTAGCCGGCGGGGTCGCGGCGGTGGCCGTAGAGCATGTCGAAGTCGACGAGGTTCGCGAAGATGAGGCCGTCGCGCTGCTCGCCCAGCGTGTCGAGGACGGCCTGGGTGATCGTCGCGTTGTTGCCGGCCTTCACCGCGCGGGAGAAGCCGCGGTCGCCGTAGATGCTCTGGATCTTGCCGATCGAGGTCGTGGGGATCCCGGCGGCGAGCAGGCGGTCCATGATCGTGTCGCGCGGCGGCTGGAGCGCGAAGTCGCGGCGGCTCTCGGTGCGCACGAACGCGCCGGGCGTGCCGACGAAGGGCCGGGCGATGACCCGCGCCACGCCCCACTCGCGGACGACCTCGAAGGCCTCCTGGCAGAGCTTCCACAACGCGGGCACCGGGAGGACGTCCTCGTGGGCCGCGATCTGGAAGACGCTGTCGGCGCTCGTGTAGACGATGGGCTTCTTCGTGGCGAGGTGCTCCCGTCCGAGGCGCTCGATGATCTCGGTGCCGGAGGCCGCCACGTTCCCGATCCAGCCGGAGCCGGTGCGGGTGGTGAACGCCTCCATCAGCGCCTGCGGGAAGCCGTCGTAGTACACGTCGAAGCGCTGAGCGACGCGACAGCCGGCGATCTCCCAGTGGCCGGCGATCGTGTCCTTTCCGGCGCCGGCGATGGTCATCTTGCCGTAGGCGCCGTCGACGCGGCCGGGGTTGACGCCCGCCACCGGGCGGATCGAGGCGAGGCCGAGGCGCGCGAGGTTCGGGACGGCGAGCGGCCGGCCGGCCCCGACGCGGTGCTCGGCGATGTGGCCGAGCGTGTCGGACCCGGCGTCGCCCCAGGCCGCCGCGTCGGGCATCGCGCCCACGCCGAGCGAGTCCGCGACGAGCAGGGTCACCCGGCGCATCAGTAGCTCCCCTTCCCCACCCCGCCGGTCACGATCGCGACGCTCGCGCTCGCGCCGAGCCGGTTGGCGCCGGCGGCGACCATGTTCCGCGCGTCGTCCGCGGTGCGAACGCCGCCCGAGGCCTTCACGCCCATCTCGGGGCCGACGACCTGGCGCATCAGCCGGATGTCCTCGACGGTCGCGCCGCCGCCGGAGAAGCCCGTGGACGTCTTCACGAACGCGGCGCCCGCGGCCCGCGAGATCGCGCACGCCGCGATCTTCTGCTCGCGGGTGAGCATGTGCGTCTCGAGGATGACCTTCACCGGGCGGCCCGCCGCGGCCTCGACGACCGCGCGGATGTCGTCGAAGACCTTGTCGTGCTCGCCGCCCTTGAGGAGGCCGATGTTCACGACCATGTCGATCTCGGCCGCGCCGTTGGCGATGGCCTCGCGGGTCTCCGCGGCCTTCGCGCGCGACGTGGCCGCCCCGAGCGGGAAGCCGACGACGCAGATGGTCATCACGCCGCTCCCCTTCAGGAGCTCGACGCAGAGCGGCACCCAGGTGGTGTTGACGCACACCGACGCGAAGTGGTGCTGGCGCGCCTCCTCGCAGAGCTTCACGAGGTCCGCGCGCGTGGCGTCGGGCTTGAGCAGCGTGTGGTCGATCATCTTGGCGATGTTGCTCGCGCCGGCCTGGGGGACGGTTCCGTCGGTGCCGATGCGGTCGACGTCGCCGACCTGGATCCTGAGCGCCGTCTCGTCCTGCCAGGTGCCGCGCAGCTCGGGGAGCGGGGGGACCAGGCGCTTCTGCTCGGCGGCCTGCATCTCCTGGCGCACGCGCGCGGCGATGCGCTCGACGAGGGCGTCCATCTCTGCGGACATCGGGGGCTCCGGAAGGGGCCGAGCATAACGCGAGGCACTGGCGGCGGAACGGCCGGGAAAGCGGCGTGGGGCGGAGACGGCTTGACGAACCGGTGACACGGCCGCCGGCTCCGTCTATGGTGCGTCGTCCGGAGTCCCGATGTACCGCTCGCTCGTCCTCCTCCTCGCCGTCGGCTGCGCCGTCGACAACAACATCAACAAGGAGCCGGACGAGCCCCACTTCGATCCGGGCGACACGGGCGGGCTCCCCGACACGGACACGACCGACACCGACCCGCCCCCGGCCGAGGAGTGCAACGGGCTCGACGACGACGGGGACGGCACGGTGGACGAGGACTTCGCGGACGACGACGGCAACGGCCGCGCCGACTGCATGGACGTGGAGTGCCCCGCGCTCGACCTCGGGTCGGCCGGCACGGTGAGCATCGTGGAGGAGTGCGCGGGGACGACCTCGGAGGTCGTCACCGACCCCTGGAACGCCGTCATCGAGTACCAGTACACGTCCGCCGGGATGGGCGTCATCGTCATGCCCGCCGTCGGGAACCTGAACGACGACAACGGCGACGGGCGGGTGGACGAGGACGACGTGCCCGAGATCGTCTTCACGTCCTGGGGCGGGAACACGCTGGTGGCGCTCGACGGCGCGACCGGCGCGGAGCTCTTCGAGGTGAGCGGCTACGACGGGCAGGGCGGCGTCACGATCGCCGACGTGGACTCGGACGGCGACCCCGAGATCGTCGCCATCCAGACGGGCGGGCGCATCGCGGCGGTGGACGAGACGGGCACGGCCGAGTGGACCTCGGCGTCCTTCGGGATGATGAGCTACCCCCAGCCGACCGTGGCCGACCTCGACAACGACGGGATGCCCGAGGTGATCGGCGACGTGGGCGTCGTCAACGGCGAGGACGGCTCGACCGTCGCGACCCTCTCCGGCATCACGAACTCCTGGCGCACCCCCGTGGCGGCCGACCTCGACCAGGACGGCGACCAGGAGATCATCCTCGGGAACAAGGTCTTCGACGCGAACGGGTCGACCGTGTGGTCGAACTCCGGCAACGGCTCCGGCAACTTCTCGGCGGTCGTGGACGCGGACGGGGACCCGGAGGCCGAGGTCTTCTTCGTGTCGAACCAGACCGCGTACCTCCACGAGGACGACGGGACGCTGATCACGAGCTTCGCGATCCCGGGCGGCACGATCCCCGGCCCGCCCTGCGCCGCGGACTTCGACGGCGACGGCGAGGTCGAGCTGGCCGTGCCGAACAGCACGCGCATCAGCGTGTTCGACATGGACGGCACCTCGCTCTGGTCGAACGTCATGCAGGACAACTCGGGCCTCGCGGGCTGCTCCGGCTACGACGTGAACGGCGACGGGGCCTACGAGGTGCTGTTCGCCGACGAGATCGCCTTCCGCATCTACGACGGCACCGACGGCACCATCCTCTACGAGAACACGAACCACGGCTCGGGCACGGTGTGGGAGTACCCGGTGACCGCCGACGTGGACAACGACGGCTCCGCCGAGATCGTCGTGGCCGACAACGGCGGCACCTGGAAGGGCGTGACCGTGTTCGGCCACGCCGGCGACGGCTGGCCCAAGTCCGGCACCACCTGGGCGACGCACGACTTCGCCGTCACCAACATCGAGCCCGACGGGAGCGTCCCGAGCCCGCCCGATCCGTCGTGGCAGGTCTACAACGTGTTCCGCGCGCGGCCGTCCGTGGACGACCCGTCGAGCGCCGACCTCCTCGTCGAGATCACCGACATCTGCGTGGCCGACTGCGACTACGGGCCCATCAAGCTCAGCTTCCAGGTGACGAACCAGGGCGGCGCCGAGGTCGACGCCGGCACGCTCGTCTCGGTGTACGCCGACGACGGGACGCTGCGCTTCCTCACCGCGGTGGCGCTGCCCGAGGTCCCCGCCGGGGCCATGCTCGAGGGCATCGAGGTCGAGCTCGGGCCCGGGGACGTGGGCGACTTCGGCTTCGTGGTGCGCGTCGACGACGACGGCGCCGGCGGCGAGACCGTGCGCGAGTGCGACGAGACGAACAACGAGGACGACTACAGCGACGTGTTCTGCTTCTGACGCGCCGCCTCGTCCTCGCCGGAGGGACGCCCCCCAAGACGCGAGGGGGGGGCGTTGCGGGGGGGGCTCGCCCCCCCTGCCCCAAGAAGAACAGGGCCTAGACCGCCGGCTTGTTGCCCCGGTAGACGACCACCTCGGTCAGCTTGACCGGGGTGAGCGGACGGTCCTGCTGGTTGCGGGGGACGCGCGCGATCTTCTGGACGATGTCGAGGCCGTTGACGACGCGGCCGAAGACCGCGTGGCGGCCGTCGAGGTGCGGGGTGGGGACCTCGGTGATGAAGAACTGGCTGCCGTTGGTGTCGGGGCCGGCGTTCGCCATCGACAGGATGCCGGCGCGGTCGTGGCGGAGCTTGAGCGCGCTCGCCTCGTCCTTCCAGCGGAAGCCGGGGCCGCCGCGGCCATCGCCCTGGGGGTCGCCGCACTGGACCATGAACTGCGGGATGACGCGGTGGAAGATCACGCCCTTGTAGAGGGGCTCCGTGGTCTTCTCGCCGGTCGGCTTCTTCCACTCGAGCCCGCCCTGCGCGAGCGCGACGAAGTTGGCGACGGTGCGCGGCGCCTCCTTCTCGTAGAACTCGACCTCGATGTCGCCGAGCGTCGTGCGGAAGAGGCCCTTGAGCGTGCCCTCGCCGGGGACGTTCACGGGGGGGGCGGGGGTGTCGGAGGCCTGGCCGAAGCTGAACATTCAACGCTCCTTTGACGGGCCGACCGCTTAGCGGAGCCCGAGGTCGCCGGCAAGCGCGGTAGACTCCGCCGATGCTCCTCGCCTCGCTCCTCGGTGTCCTGGGCTGCACCCCGACCGAGACCAAGAGCCCGAACGGGATCTCGTTCGCGCTCGCCCCCGCCGACCTGGGCACCGCCCGCGCCGCGGCCACCGGCTTCGACCCGGCCGACGGCGACGCGACCGGCCTCGCGCTCGACCAGGTGCTGCCGGTGTTCGGCAACCCGGTCCCGCTGTGGGAGGCCCCGCTCTTCGTGCTGGAGCTGCTGCGGCGCGACAACGTGCGCAGCGAGGGCGACTGCCCCTTCGAGCGCATCCAGGAGGACGGCGCCACGTTGTACGAGGGCGACTGCCGGAGCTCCTACGGGTACGAGTTCGCGGGCGACCTCGCCGAGCACGAGTGGACCGAGGACGGCGTGGACCGCCACCGCATCGAGGCCGACGTGGAGGTCGAGGGCGACGTGGACGACCCGCTGTTCGAGCGGGTGGTGCTCCAGGGCGCGATGGAGCGGGCGGTCCCCGAGGACGGGTCGATCGACGCCCACTACGACGTGAACCTCCGGCTCGAGGTGCTGGGCTACTGGGAGTCGCGCCCCGGCGAGGAGGCGCGGGCCACCGCGTGGACGGAGTGGGTCGTGTCGGGCACCGCCGAGGAGGTCGACGGGCGCTGGGCCGTCGACCTGGCCGCCGAGGTCGGGGGCGCGGGCGGGATGACGGTCGCGAGCGGAGCGCTCACCGAGTCGGGCAGCTGCCCGATCGAGCTCGACGGCGAGGCGCTCCTCGGGGAGGGCATCACCGCCACGTTCGCGGCGGCCTCGTGCGACGCCTGCGCCGATGTCGCGCACGCCGACGGCGAGACGACGGCCTGCGGGCGCTGACGCGCTACCGGGGACGGGGCGGGAGGCGGTCCATGAACGACTCCACGCACGCCCGGATCTCGTCCCGGCGCTTGCGATAGGTGAAGATCCAGCTCCCGTAGGGATCGCCGATCTCCACGAGCCCGCCGAAGGTGCCGAGGAGCTGCACCTTCTCGTCCGCGGCGGGGAAGCGCTCGCGGATGTTGGAGGCGTGCCGCATCTCCATGACGAGGATGCGGTGGGCCCACGCGACGAGCTCGTCCGTCATCGGCTGGCTCTGGTGGTTCGAGCAGTCGGCGCCGAGCTCGCGGCAGACCTTGACGGAGTTCGGGGCGGCGGGCTGCCCGGGCACGGCGTGGGTGCCGGCGGACTGGACGCGGACCAACCAGCCGCGCTCGTCCGCGTAGCGACGCGCGAGCGCTTCGGCCATCGGCGACCGCGCGATGTTCGCGGTACACACGAACAGGAGGTGGTGCGGCTCGTTCACGACGTGAACTTGGCCCGCTCGGGCGGCTCGCGCAACCGCCGGGCGCCGATCAACCGACCACGATCAGGCGGATCTCCGCGGGAAGGAGCCGGCGCAGCTCCTGGATGAACTTGCCGCGGAGGGCGTGCCAGAGGAAGGTGCGCTGGGTGGCGCCGATGACGAGCGTGTCGACGCCGAGCGTCTCGGCGATGTCGACGACCGTGCCCGGCGCCGAGTGCGAGAGGCCCCAGACGGGGACGGGCTCGAGCCCGAGCTCGCGGATGAAGGTGCAGCCGGCGTCGAGCACGGTGAGCCCCTCGGGCGTCGGCGCGGCGAGCTGCGGGTAGAAGAGGCCGGGAACCTCGTCCACGTAGACGAGGTAGAGGCGGGACTGGCCGCGGCTGCGGGCCCGGTCGCAGGCCTCGCGGAAGATCTTCCGGGTGGCGCCGCGAGTGGCGACGAGGATGCCCGGCGTGGCCTCCAGGCCGAGCGCGCGGGCCTGGGCGACCGTGTAGAACGGGACCTCGGCGCCGCGCAGCACCTCGCGCGGCGGCGCCATGCGGGGGATCTTCGCGACGACGCGCTCGAACCAGCCGGTGCGGGTGCCCGCCGCCACGAGGAGCCCCAGCAGCAGGAGCCCGCTCCCGAACGCGGTCGCGTGCGGCTTGGCGACGAGGTTCACGAGGAACGCGAGCGCCACGGCGATGCTCGTGGCGACGCCGAGCCAGAACATCCCGCCGCGCTCGCCGTCCCGCCAGCGCAGGACGTCGATGCCGGCGCTCATCAGCGTGAAGGAGCCGAGGAGCCCGAAGGCGTAGAGCTCGCCGAGCCGCGTCATGTCCCCGCCGACGGCGAGGAGCACGAAGGCGGGCACCGCCGTGCTCAGCACGATGGCGCGGTAGGGCGTCTGGAAGCGGTGCGAGAGGGCCGAGAGCCCGGCGGGGAGGAACTCCCGGCGCGTGAGGGCGGCCTGCACGTGGTAGTTGCCGGCGATCGCGGTGTTGGCCGCGAGCAGGAGCAGCGTCGAGGCGGTGAGGACGACGGCGATCTCGAGCCCGTGCCCGCCCCAGACCGCGGCGAGCTCGGCGACGAAGCGCTCCGAGTGGGCCGTCTTCACCTCGGGGGAGAGGGAGGCGACCGTGAGGAAGGTGAGGATCGGCGCGGTGAGGAGCACCGTCGCGACGACCGCGGTCATGCCCCGCCTGGGCGTCGCCTGGAGGTCGCGCATCGCGGGCGCCAGCTGGGAGAGCGACTCGAGCCCGGAGAAGGCGAGCCAGGCGCCGGCGTAGCCCACGAGCAGCTCGCCGGGCGGGACCGAGGCGAGGCCGGCGAAGGTGCGCGGGATGGAGAGGAGCACCTCGGCGGGGGCCCGCGCCACGGCGGTGCCGATGACGAGCAGGTTCACGACGAAGGCGCCGACGGCGAGCACGGTGCTGACGAGCGCGCTCTCCTTCAGCCCGATGATGTTGAGCGCGGCGAGGGCCACGAGGCAGGCGATCGCGGCGGGGACGACGGAGCCGCCGAGGGGGACGAGCCCGCCCACGTAGTACACGGCCGCCGCCACGCTGATCGCGACGGTGAGGAAGTAGTCGACCAGGATGAGCTGGCCGCCCGCGCAGCCGAACCACGGTCCGAACGCCTTGTCGGCCACGCTCACGACGCCACCGCCGCTGGAGAAGCGGCGGGTCACCTCGACCACCTTCACGCTCAGGAGCACGAACGCCACCAGCGTCGACAGGACGTAGATCCCCGCTCGATCCCCGGCCGAGCTCCAGAGGATGCCCGGCGCGTAGTAGACGGAGGTCCCGATGTCGCAGAAGACGACGGCCCAGACGAGCATCCAGCCGATTCGACCCGCGCTGCGGGACATGCTATCTCCGTGTGCCCTGCGACCGGGCGCGGGCCGGGCCTCATACACTCTGGACGAGCGGCGATCAATCGGACGGTGATGCGTGCCCTACACCCAGCGTAGATCCGACCTCCTCGCCGCCATCGATCGCCGCTTGTGGCGCGATCTCGGCTTTGCCGACCCCGAACCGGCCATCCTGCCGTTCCTGCCGATGCTCGTCGTCGCCTGGGCGGACGGCGCGGTGGGCGAGTCGGAGGCCGAGACGGTGCGCGAGCGGGCGGCCGATCTCCCGCCGCAGCTCCGGGAGTGGATCGAGGATCGCCTCCGCTTTCCGCCCGGCCCCTACTTCCGCTACCAGGTCTCGCACCTGCTCTCCTTCCTGGAGTGCGTGTGGCACCGCGAGGAGGCGGGCAAGAAGCACTGGGCGGAGTGCGGCACCGAGTGGGCGGACGACCTCATCCACGAGGCCGGCTGGATCCGCCGCCTCTTCGGCGGGCTGAGCGCGGAGATCCGCGACCTCGAGGCGCTCCGGCGGGTGATGGACGAGCGCCACATCCCCACGAGCGACCGCATCTGGGCGCTCGCGCGCGGCGCGCACGCCGAGGCCGAGCCGCGGCGCGCGGTGGCCGTCCTCGCCGACGACGACCAGATCGCCCAGGCGATCGGGATCGTGCTCGAGGGGGCCGAGGAGCGGCACGCTCTCGGCACGACAATCACCATCGTGCGCGACGACGACCTCGACGAGGACCGCGTCCGCGCGCTGCTCGCGCGCTCCCAGCACCTCCGGGAGCCGGAGCGGTGGATCCGCCTCGCGCTCGAGGTGAACGCCCGCGGCCGCGCGCCCACCAAGCGCCAGAGCGACGACCTCCGGGCGCTGTTCGGGAAGTCGGTGGGCGGGACGTTCGAGGAGTGCGAGTACGCCGAGCTGGCCTACCTGGAGGACGCCCTCGCCGTGGACGCGCGGTGGATGAGCTGGGTCCCGGGCCGCATCGAGGAGCTGCGCATCGACCGCGAGCAGGTGGTGCGCACGCAGGCGCCGGGCACCTTCGCGGCGCCGCGCGCCCGCGTCCAGGCGCACGTGGCGCAGCAGCTCGTGGCGGGGCCGCCGGGGCTCGGCTTCCGCGTGCTCCACGTCGAGGGAGAGGGCGGCGCGAGCCTCCGCCTCGCGAGCCCGGTCATCCTCCAGGAGCCCGCGACCCGGGAGACCGTGTCGTGGATCGCGCGCTTCCTGCCCGAGATGTGCGACCCGCACACGCAGCTCGTGCTCGACGAGGAGGGCCCCCGCTGGGTCGCCGAGGTGCACCCGCACCTGCCGAGCAAGCCGGCGAGCACGCCGGAGCCGCTCCTGCCGGGGCGCTCGCTGCTCGTTCCGCCGTGGGTGTGGTTCCGCGCGGCGGGGGCGCTGGGCGTGCGCTTCTTCGCGGGCAAGCGCAAGGTCGCGGTCGGCGCGCTGGCGTAGCGGGTCAGCGGCCGCGGAGCGCGTTCAGCACGGCGTCGAGCAGCACCTCCGTCGGCGCGGGCTTGCGCACCCGCGCGGCGACGCGCTCGCCGAGGAGCTCGATGAGGATCGGGTCCGTGCAGGCGGTGTGCGCCAGCAGGATCGGCGGGTCGGCGACGCGGTCGAGCTCGTCGAGGAGCACGAGCCCGCCGAGGTGCTCGACCTGCTCGGCGTAGCGCCGCGCGCGGGGGCCGAGGGCGCCGCCCGGCTGGGCGCCCAGCGGGATGAAGAGGTCGGCGACCATGAGGTCGATGTGCGGGCCGTGCAGCGCGGCGACCGCCTCCTCGACCGTCGTGACCACGAGCACCTCGGCGTCGAGGGCGTCGTGGAGGATGCGGGCGACGAGCTCGACGTTCTCGGGGTCGTCGTCCACGAACAGGAACCTCATGTGCGCCTCCGCAGGGCGGTCGCGAGCAGCGCCGCGAGGAGCGCGGGCGCGGCGAGCGGCGCGTCCGTGCCGCAGATCCAGTAGAAGCCGCCGGGATCCGGCGGGCCGGCCGACGCCACCGAGCACTCCTCGTCGGTGACGGCGTCGCAGTCGTCGTCGACGAGGTTGTCGCAGACCTCCTCGGCGTCGGGGTGGACGGCGGCGTCGCCGTCGTCGCAGTCCGCGCCGCCGACCACCGCGGCGTCCCAGCCGTCGCCGTCCACGTCGACGAGGTCCTCGCCATCGCAGTCCTCGTCGCGGCCGTTGTAGGGCACCTCCGTGGTGCCCTCGCACTCGTCGATCGCGGTGTCGGTCATGCCGGGGCCGTCCTCGCCGCTCGGGAGGCGCGGCGGATGGAACCGCCGCCGGGACCCCCGGCGGGTGCCTTCCCGGCGGCGGGTCCCTTCCGCCGACCCCGGCGACACATCCGCCGCGCCTCCCGGTCGTGCCCGCCGGCCCGAGCAGCCTCCAACGCTCCCGTCGACATCACAGCCGCCCCTCCAGGCCCACGGTGCCCCCGCCGCCCACGTAGCCCAGCCCGGCGCCGAACCACCCCTGGAGGCGGGCCGCGAGGCGTGGGCCGAGGGCGCCCGAGACGCCGGCGGCGCCCGCGGCGTAGAAGCTCAGGCGGGCGCGCTCCTCCCCGTCCTCGACGAAGCTCCCGAAGGCGTGGAGCCCCACGTCCACGCCGCCTTCGACCGCGAGGCGCCGGGTGTGCGGACCGAAGCGCACGCCCACGGTGGCGGGGATGGTGGCGCGGAACAACGTGCCGCCGCCCTGCGCGTCGGGGATGGGCGCCGCGACGGCCCAGGGGTCGATCGTGGCGGCCACGGCGAGCCACTCGTTGACGGCGACCCGCCCGTACACGGCCACGCCCACGTGCGGGCCGCCCAGGCCGTCGAGCGCGCCCTCGCCGAGGTTCGTCCAGCCGGCGACGGGCCCGGCGCCGAAGGCGGCGGTCCACCGATCGAGGTCGGGGGGCGGCGCCGCGACGGGCATCCTGCCGGCGAGCGGCACCTCGGCGGGGCCGTCCTCGGACGGGAGCCGGCACCACACGGCGCGGCCGCCGTCCACGACGAAGACGACCTCGTCGCCGAGCAGGCGCGCGGCGGCGGCGAGGAGGGCCTCGCCGTCCCGGGACGGCTTGCGGCCGGGCTGCAGCGCGGCGAGCGCCTCGGCGATGTCGACGTCGAGCGGCTCCCCGGCCTCGAGCCACACGAGGGTGCGGCCGCCGGTGAGGCGGATGCGCGCGGCGGCGGTCACCTCCGAGCCGGCCGCGGCCTGCACCAGGTTCGTGCCGACGACGGCGTCGAAGGCGCCGTCGGGGAGCGGCCGGCCGTTGAAGCGCGCCCCCACGCGCGCGCCGGGGCCCGCGACCACGACCCGGGGCGGATCGTCGCCGGCCCGGCGGCGGACGCGCTCGTAGGCGGCGAGCACCTCGGGGGGCACGTCGGCGGGCACGGAGAGCGCGGCGCCGAAGGCCGCGGCGCGCGCCAGGGCGGCCCGGGCCTCGTCCTCGTGGAAGCGGCGCTTGCCCTCGTCGCGCCCGGCGGACTGCGCCAGGAAGGTGTGGGCCTCCGCCACGGCGAGCTCGAGCCGGAAGAGGTCGGAGGTCGCCGGCGGGGACGAGAGGCAGACGAGCTCCACGTCGAGCGCCACGAGCTGGGCGAGGCCCTCGGTGAAGGCGAGGAGCTGGAAGTTCTCCCGCGCCCCGTCGAACGCGCGGCGCCAGTCCTCGATCGACACGCGGCGGTCGCACTCGTCGGGGCCGGGCAGCCCCGCGACGGGCACGATCTCGACGGCGTCGACGAGCTCCTCCGCCGGGAGCAGCGTGACGTCGGGGTAGCCGAGCTCGCCCAGCGCGGCCTCGAGCGCGGGGACGCGCGCGGGGTCGACGCCCGGCGGGAGCACCGCGAGGGTGCCGGCGAGCGCGGCGGGGAGCAGCGCGAGGAGGAGGCTCGTCACCGGGGCGGCCCGACGCGGGCGCCCTGCGAGCGGGTCACGTCAGGGGTCACGCCAGTCGTCCTGGTTGAAGTCCCAGATGCGGCGCGTCTCCCCGTCGGCCTCGACGTCGACCTTGAAGGACTTGCGGCGGCCGTCCTCGGCGACGAGCAACACGCTGTGCGTGCCCGCGGAGACGACGTGCTGGAAGAGCGGCGTGTAGCGCACGTACTTCCCGTCGATCATCACCTGGGCGCGCGGCATCGAGCTGATCGTCAGGAGCCCCTCGCCGCGACGCGCCTCGGGCGCCGGCTCGGGGGGCGGCGCCTGGGGCGTGGCGGTCGGCTGGATGCGGACCGGGGCGTCGGGGTCGGTGGCCGGCGTGGACGCGGGCGTGGTGGGCTCGGACGCCGGGCGGCGCGACGGGGTCGTGGCGCTGGTCGACGGGGCGGGCTTCGCCGTGGAGGTGCTCGTCGTGGCGCCGGGGGCGCTGGACGTGCCGGCGCTCAGGGTGCCGGCGCTCGGGACACTCGACGTGCCGGCGCTCGGGGTGCCGGCGCCCGGCGTGAGGGCGCCTGTCGACGGGGTGGTCGCCGGGGTCGCCGCGGTGCTGGCCGTCGGCGCGGCGCCACCCGGACCCGCGGCGCCGGCCGGGGAGTCGGTCGCGGACGAGGTGGCGGCGCTCGTCGCGGTGGAGCCGGCCGGGGCGGCGCCGGCGTCGCTCGGGGTCC
>CAYWGD010000112.1:0-22969 GCA_964457335.1 uncultured Enterobacteriaceae bacterium
CCGGCCGCGCGTCCGGGGCGCGCGCGCCGAGCGCGGAGGACACGCGGCGGCGCGTCCTCGCGCCGCGGGCCCCGCACTCCGTCTCGGGACTCCACCCCTGCTACGCTCCCCGCATGGCCCGCATCCTTGTCGTCGACGACGAGTCCGAGATGCTCGACACCGTGCGCCGCATCCTCGCGCGCGAGGGGCACGAGGTCGTCGCCGCCCCGTCCGGCGGGGAGGCGCTCGCGGAGCTCGAGACCGACCCCTTCGACCTCGTGCTCACCGACCTCATGATGCCGGAGGTCGACGGCATGGCCGTCCTCGCCGCGGCGATCGAGAAGTCGCCCGGCGTCCCGGTCGTGCTGATGACGGCGTACGCCACCATCGAGACCGCGGTCGCGGCCATCCGGGCCGGCGCCTGGGACTACGTGGCCAAGCCCTTCTCGATGCAGGAGCTGCGCGTCGTGATCGGCCGCGCGCTCGGGCACGGGAAGCTCGCGCGGGAGAACCAGCGCCTCCGCCACGAGCTCGAAGCGCGGGGCGCGCCCGCGTTCCTCGCCCGCTCCGCGCCGATGAAGGCCGTCGACGACCTGCTCGCACGCGTCGCCCCCACCGACCTCACGCTCCTGGTCACCGGCGAGTCGGGCACGGGCAAGGAGGTCGTCGCCCGCGCGCTCCACACGCGCAGCAGGCGCGCCGCCGCGCCGTTCGTGCCCGTGGACTGCGCCGCCATCCCCGCGAACCTGATGGAGAGCGAGCTCTTCGGCCACGAGCGGGGCGCGTTCACCGGCGCGACCACCACGCGCCGCGGCCTCGTGGAGGAGGCCGACGGCGGCACCTTCTTCCTCGACGAGATCGCCGAGCTCGAGACCGCGGTCCAGACCAAGCTCCTGCGGCTCCTCCAGGACCACGAGTTCCGGCGCGTCGGCGGCAACAAGCTGCTCAAGGCCGACCTTCGCGTCGTGGCGGCCACCAACCGCGATCTCGAGGCCGAGGTGGCAGCCGGGCGCTTCCGCGAGGACCTCTACCACCGCCTCAACGTCGTCCGGGTGCGGCTCCCCGCGCTCCGCGAGCGCCCCGAGGACGTCCTCCCGCTCGTCGATCACTTCCTCGAGCGCCTGCGCCAGGAGAGCGGCCGCGCCGCGCTCCGCCTCTCCCCCGCCGTCCGCGAGCGGCTCGTCGCGCACCCCTGGCCCGGGAACGTGCGCGAGCTCGTGAACGTCGTGCGATACCTCGTGGGGCTCTCCCGAGGCCCGGAGGCCGACCTCGCCGACCTGCCGCCCGCGCTGCGCGTCGCCCCCGCGACCCCGCGCGCCGAGCCCGCGACCGACGACGACGCGCCGCCGCTCGACGTGATCCGCCCGGAGGTGCCGTTCAAGACGGCCAAGCGTCTCTGGTCCGACTGGTTCGACGACCTCTACATGCGCCGCCTGCTCGACGCACACGGCGGCAACGTCTCGGCCGCCGCGCGCGCGGCCGGCATCGACCGGAAGTCGATCCAACGGATGATGAAGCGCCAGGGAGGCCCCGATCGGGGCGACGCGCTCGGCGACGACGCCGACGACGACCCCGACGCCGACGGGCCGATGCGGTAAGGTTGGCCGCGATGTCCGAGATCACCAGCACGATCGCCAGCGCCGGCAGCCGCCAGATCCACCTCCGCCGCGCCCGCCTCGCGTGCGTGGAGGGCGCCAACGCCGGCGGGAACTGGCAGATCGAGCGGGACGTGATCCGCATCGGCGCGCGCGAGGACAACGACGTGCGCCTCACGGACACGACGGTCTCGCGCCTGCACGCCGAGATCGTGCGCGGCCGCGAGGGGACGATCCTGCGCGATCTCGGGAGCACCAACGGCACCTTCGTGGGGCCGGTGCGCGTGAAGGAGGTCTACCTCGCGCCGGACACCCGCTTCCGCGTCGGCAACACGCACCTCGTCTACAGCCCCGCCGACGAGATCATCGACGTCGTCCCCTCCCAGAACGACCGCTTCGAGGGCCTCGTCGGGCGCGGCATCGCGATGCGCGAGGTGTTCGGCATCCTCGAGCGGGTCGCCCCGACCGACCTCACCGTGCTCGTCACCGGCGAGACGGGCACCGGAAAGGAGCTCGTCTCCCGCGCCATCCACAACCGGTCGAACCGCAAGAACAAGCCCTTCGTGGTCTTCGACTGCGGCGCGGCGCCCGAGACGCTCGTGGAATCCGAGCTCTTCGGCCACGAACGCGGCGCGTTCACCGGCGCGATCGCGGCGCGGGAGGGGCTCTTCGAGGTCGCCGACACCGGCACGATCTTCATCGACGAGATCGGCGAGCTCCCGCTCGAGCTCCAGCCGAAGCTGCTGCGCGTGCTGGAGCAGCGCGAGGTGCGTCGCGTCGGGTCGACCAAGGTGCGCCACGTCGACGTGCGCGTGGTGGCCGCCACCAACCGCAACCTGCGCGACGAGGTGGCCGCCGGCCGCTTCCGCGAGGACCTCTACTACCGGCTCGCCGTCGTCGAGATCCGCCTCCCGGCGCTCCGCGAGCGCAAGGAGGACCTGCCGCTGCTCGTCGAGCACCTCCTGCACCGCTCCGAGCACAACAACGCGCGGGGAGGGCGCGGCGTGCGCGGGCTCTCGCCCGAGGTGCGCGCGCTCTTCGAGAGCTACCACTGGCCAGGGAACGTGCGCGAGCTCGCGAACGTGATCGAGCGGGCGCTCCCGTTCTCGGACGGCTCGCTCATCACGCTCGACGCGCTCCCGGAGGCGCTGCGCGCCGCGCGCCCCACCGTCGCGCCCGTCCCGCGCCCCACTTTGCCGGCCGACACCGCCATCTCTTCGCTCCCCCTGAAGGACGCCAAGGACGCCCTCATCGAGGAGTTCGAGAAGCAATACCTCATCGATCTGATCGAGCGTCACGACGGCAACGTCTCGCGGGCCGCCCGGACCGCCGGGATGGACCGAAAGTCAATTACACGCCTACTAAAGAAGCACCAGATCCGGTATCGAGACGTCTGAATGGCGACCGAGCTGGTGTCGGGTCTCATCACTGCCGCGGGGGGCATCGTGGGCCTCGCGTGCGGCGTTCTCGCGGCCCGCGCGTTCGGGAACGCGCGGCTGCTCGCGGAGGCCGCGCCCACGCCGGTCGCCGAGCTGGAGGAGGGGCTCCACGAGGTCGCCGGGCAGCTCGCCGCCGACGGCGCGCTCTCCGCGCCGCTGACCGGCCGGGCGTGCGCGTACTACCGGCTCCTGCTGGAGCAGCGGCGTCGCAACCGCTGGGAGAGCGTGCTCGACCAGACGGAGGCGCTGGTCACCGCCGTCGTCGACGAGACGGGCGACGTGGCCGTGAACCTCGCCGACGCCGACGTGGTCGTGTCGTCGCCCGATCGTGTGCGCACCGGCATCTTCGCGGTGCCGAGCGCGGAGCTGACCGCGCTGCTCGAGAAGGTCGCCGCGCCCAGCACGCCGCCCGCCGGGCCCTTCCTGCGGTGGCGCGAGGAGATCCTCGTCGCCGGCGACCGGGTGTTCGCGGTGGGCCTCGCCGAGCCGGGCGACGAGCGCTGGTCGATCGCGGCCGCCGACGGCGCGCCCGTGCTGGTGTCGGACCGCGAGGAGGCCGAGGTCGTGCGCCACCAGCGGCGGGCCGGCCAGCGCTGGGCCGCGATCGCCGTCGTGGCGGTCGGCGCCGCGGTCTACGGGAGCATCGGGCTCCTGGCGGTGTAGCCCCCCGTCGACGCGGATCACCTCCGGCGCGCGACCCAGGGCGTCCCCGGGAAGATCCCCCGGTCGGCCGCCGCGAGGCGCTCGCAAGCCGCGCGGTCGAGGACCAGGCCCGGCGGCGCCGACGGCGGGCCGGCGCACCATCCGAGCACGCGCCCCCCGGGGCGGAGCGCCCCCGCGAGGCGCGCGGCCTCGTCGGCGTCGAGGGGGCGGCGGCCGAGGACGACCACGTCGAACGCGCCCGGCTCGAGGAGCGCGCGCCGCGTCCCCGTGTCGACGCGCACCACGCCGACGCGGGGCTTGAGCGCGGCGAGCCCGGCGGTGGAGAGCCACGGGTGCGCGCGCTCGGGGTCGCGCCAGGCCCCCGTCAGGAGCCAGCTCGCCCCGAAGCCGTCCGCGAGCGAAACGCGGGTGAGCACCTCGCCGAGCCGCGCCGCCGCGCCTTCGGCGGGCGCGTCCGCGAGGCGGGCGAGCCGCGGCATCCACAGCTGGAGGGCGGCCTTCCAGCGGACGCCGAAGCGCTCGGACAGCACGCGGCGGCGCGCCTCGGCGGGCTCGGCCGCGGCGAGCACATCGACGGCGCCCCTCCCGAGCGCCAGCGAGAGCACGCGCGCGCGGAACCGCTCCATCTCCCGCTCCAGCGCGCCCGCGCCCGCCAGCCCCTCGCGGATCGAGGCCTCGCCGGCGTCGAGGGTCGCCTGCACCTCGGCGGGCAGCCCCGGGCGCAGGTAGTGGTAGAACCAGACCCGACGGCCGAAGTGGCCGAGCCCCAGGAGCGAGCGGACGCTCTGGATGGGCAGCTCGCGCGCGGCGGCGCGCTTGAGCTCCACGAGCGCGCGCGCGGCGGGATCCGGCGCCGCGACGGTCACGCTGGCGGCGCCGGCGGCCGCGATCGCGAGCGCGTCGTCCCCGGAGGGCTCCGCGACGAGCGCGGCGTCGCCCGGCCCCACGTCGAGGGCCGCGAGCAGCGCGGGATCCTCCCACGACTGCGCGCGGGCGATCCGCAGGGGCGCGGACGAGGGTGTCGGACCGGCTGATGGCGCGCGCGCGGTGACCTCCGCCGGCGCCGCCATTAACGTCGCGGCCCTGGATGCGATAGCCTGCGGGGCCGCCCCGGTACCGCCGTTGATCCGCAGCGCAGCCGCCCTCCAGCCCGTCCTCGACGCGATCGCCACCGCGCGGCGCGTGGCGGTGGACACCGAGTTCCACTCCGAGCGCCACTTCCACCCCCGCCTGATGCTGGTGCAGCTGCGCGTCGACGAGGGCGAGGCCGTGCTGGTCGACCCCCTCTCGGGCCTCGATCTCCGGCCGCTCGGCGAGGCCCTGTCCCGGGTCCCGCTGCTCATGCACGGCGGCGCCATGGACATCCAGATCCTCCACCGGGAGGCGGGGCTGCGGCCCTCGGCGGTGTTCGACACGCAGATCGCCGCGGGCTGCGCCGGGGACGGGTACCCCGTGCGCCTCCAGGAGCTCGTGCGCCGGCACCTCGACCTCCGGCTCCCCAAGACCGAGACGCTGTCGGATTGGTCGCAGCGCCCGCTCTCCGCCGACCAGATGCGCTACGCCGCGGACGACGTCCTGCTGCTCGGCCCGCTCGCGGACGCCCTGGAGGCCCGGCTCGCGGCGTTCGGGAACACCGAGGTCGCGGCGGCCTGCACCGCCGAGCACGTCGAGCGGGCGCTCCTCCCGGAGGACGACACGCAGGCGTGGCGCGCCGTCCCGGGGGCGCACCTCCTCGACGGCCCCGAGCGCGCCGTCCTCCAGGTGCTCGCGGCGTGGCGGGACCGGAGCGCGCGGGAGCGCGATCTGCCGCGCTCCAACGTCGTCTCCGACGCCATGCTGCTCGACCTCGCCCGCCGCCAGCCGGCGACGTTCGAGGCCATGCGCGCCAACCGCCGGATGCCCAGCCAGGTGTGGAAGCGGGACGGCGGGTCGGTCCTGGCCTGCATCGCGGCCGGCCGCGAGGCGCCACCGCCGCCGCCCCTGAGCGCCCGCGGGCGCCCGTGGGCCGACCTGGTGATGGCCGCCGGCCGCGTCGCCGAGCAACACCGTGGCGTGGCCACGGAGCTCGTCCTGACCGACGCCACGCTCGACCGCCTCGCCCGCGGGGAGCCGATCGAAGAGTGGCGTAAGGCGGCCCTCGGTGCCGAATTCCTGGATTTCGTCGCAGGCCGAAAAGCGATCGTGCTTCCTGGCCGATGGCAAAATTGAGACATTCAGTTTCTTGCCCTTGCACGAACGGGTGCTCCGCCGTACTCTGGCTGTGGAGGCATCGTGCCTCTGACCGGATAGTGCCCGTTAGGAGGGAGGCGTGGCATGACGTACCCGGTGAAAATTCCCTCGTTTCAGGAGCGTCCCATGTTCACCCAGCTCATCCGCGACGAGTCCGGCGCCACCGCCATCGAGTACGGCCTCATCGCCGCCCTGGTGGCGGTCGCCATCATCGTCGCTCTCTCGGCCCTCGGGACCAGCCTCGACACGCTGTTCACGGGGATCTCCGACGAGCTGAACGCGGCCACCCCCTAGGCCGGGCTCGCCCCAGCGGGCGCTCTCGCTTCGGCGAGGCGCCCGCTTTTCATTTTTCCCGTCGTTTTCGCGAACTTACACGTAAGTGGCCGCGTTTGCGGATCGAGGTCCCCCGCTTTAGCTTGTGACCGGACATAGCGAATTCGTCGCGATTCGCGACAAGCGGGAGCAGGGATGCAGCGTCAGCAGTCGGGGGGCCGGACCCGGGCAATGATCTTCCTCGTGGGATCGCTGCTCCTGGCGTTCGTGGCGGCCGCCATCGTGTTCAACGTGATCCGGAAGTCGCAGGAGCAGATCAAGGAGGCCCAGAAGCCCAAGGAGACAGTGCCGGTGGTAATCGCCGTGCGCGACCTCTACATGGGCCTCCCGATCAGCCCCGAGGACGTGGTCCTCCGGAACGTCGTCCCCGAGATGGTGCCGCGGGAGCAGACCTTCCCGGAGCTCGACAAGGTCCTCGGCCGCACGCCCCGCGAGCGAATTCTCGCCAACGAGCCGATCCGCGAGGAGCGCCTCGCGTCGGCGAACGCGGGCGTCGGCCTCAACGCCATCGTCACGCCCGGAAAGCGCGCGATGACGATCGCCACGGACACCGAGACGGCCGTGGCGGGCCTCCTCCAGGCCGGAAACTTCGTCGACGTGATCGTCACGATCAAGCCGGAGGATCCGTCCGCGGTCGGCGCCAAGTACGTCGCGGACACGATCCTCCAGGAGATCAAGGTCCTCGCGGTCGGCTCGAACCTGGGCGGAAACGCCGCGAAGGAGAAGGAGGCCAAGGACGCGAAGAAGTCCAAGGGTGACGCCACCAAGAAGATGAAGCCCTCGATCACGGTCGAGGTCACCCCGGAAGAGGCGGAGAAGCTCGCGCTCGCGCAGACGCGCGGCGAGATCCACGTCGTGCTCCGGAGCGACATCGACATCCTGCAGATCGACTCCCAGGGCCTGACCACCACCAGCCAGCTCATCGGGTTCGACGCCGAGCAGAAGGACCCCACCCCGATCAGGCGCCGCCGCGACGCGGCCGCCGCGCCCACGGCACCCGAGGCCCCCAAGGCCGAGGTCATCCAGGGCGCTTCCAAGACCGAGGTGGCCTTCGGGGCCGACGGCACGACCGACGAGACCACCGACAAGTCGAAGCGGCGGAACAAATGAGTGCACTCCTCGTCCTCCGGCGGCTCTGCGGAGCCAGCCTGCTCGCGCTGACGCTCTCCGCCGGGGCCCTCCCCGCCTACGCGGCAGACCCAGCCCCCGCCCCCGCCAACGTCCTGGACGTGGGCATCGGCGAGTCGACCATCCAGCGGGACAACCGCGTCATCGCGCGGGTGCTCGTCAGCGACCCCTCGATCGCCGAGATCCGGCTCCTGGAGGAGGGGCAGTACCAGGTGCGCGGCGTCGCGGTCGGCTCCACGGACCTCTGGGTGTGGTACCGCGACGACATCTCCCGCCCGGTGAACTTCCAGGTCGTCGTCTCGGCCGACATGACCGACATCTCCCGGCGCATCCGCGGCGCGGTGAACGGTCCCGCCCCCCGGATCTACCCGGTGAAGGACCGCCTCGTCGTCGAGGGCGCGGTCGAGGACCTCGAGACGCTCGAGCGCGTCGCCGCCATCGCCCGCATCTACGACAAGGACTTCGTCAACCTGATGACGGTCCGCGGGGACCACCAGGTGCAGCTCAAGGTCGTGTTCGCCGAGGTGAACCGCACCGGCCTGCGCGAGCTCGGCCTCTCGGCCCTGTTCGACAACAACGCGGGCGTCGGCGTGCAGATGGGCGGCTTCGTGCCCGGCACCGACGTGATGCAGTTCCTCGGCACCTTCTCCGGCGCGGTCGACATCACGGCGCTCCTCGCGGTGCTCGAGCAGAACAAGCTCTCCCGCACGCTGGCGGAGCCCACGCTCACCGCGCTCTCCGGGCAGCAGGCGGAGTTCCTCGCCGGCGGCGAGATCCCCGTGCCGATCGGCCAGCGCGAGGACGTGATCACGATCGAGTTCAAGGAGTACGGCGTCAAGCTCGTCTTCGTGCCGACCGTGCTCGGGGGCAAGGTCATCGACATGCGCGCCTACGTCGAGGTGAGCGAGCTCGATCCGAGCACGACCATGCGCCTCGCGAACATCGAGGTGCCGGGCATGCTGCTCCGCAAGGGCGACAGCCACCTGCGCCTCGAGAGCGGCATGACGTTCGCCATGGCGGGCATGCTGCACGAGCGGACCACGTCGACGCGCGCGGCGGTGCCCATCCTCGGCGACCTCCCGGTGATCGGCGCGATCTTCCGCTACGTGAAGCACAAGCGCGAGGAGACCGAGCTCGTCATCTTCGTGACGCCGGAGCTCGTGCGCCCGATGGCGCCGGACGAGGTGCCCACGGCACCGGGCAAGACCGAGAGCTACAATCCCAGTGATTTCCAGCTGTTCCTGCTCGGCCAGATCAACGTCCCCGGCACGCGTACCGCGGAGCCGACGGGCGAGTACGGCCTGAAGCGCTAGGGGAGACGATGAGGCACGGGGGAAGCTCCAGCAACGCAGCCACGGTCGTGGTGATCGGGGTCGACGCCCGCGGGATGGGCCAGATCCGCGAGACCCTGGGCGCCGAGGTCGCGCTGCCGGCGCAGGCCACGAAGTACGAGGACGCGCTGGTCGCCATCCGGAAGCACCGCCCGGACGTGGTCATCACGGGCTTCGACCAGGACTTCGAGGAAGCGATCCGCATCGCGCCCCAGGTCGCGGCGGAGAGCGGGCGCATCCACATGGTGGCGCTCTCGGCGCGCACGGATCCCGAGCGGATCCGTGCCGCGATGCGGGCGGGCTACCGCGAGTTCGTCGTGCTCCCGGACGATGCCGAGCTGCTCCGACAGGCCGTGCACGAGGCGATCTACCAGGAAGGCGGCGACGAGGATCACGGCGAGGTCATCACGATCTGGGGCAGCAAGGGCGGCGCGGGGGCCACGTTCCTCGCCGTCAACCTCGCGGCCGAGCTCTCGCCCGTGCACCGGGTCTGCGTCGTCGACCTGGACTTCTCGATGGGGGACGTCGCGGCGTTCCTCGACATCCAGCCCACCCAGACGATCGCCGACGTCCTGCGGAACCTCGCCCGCCTCGACGAGCGCATGCTCGCCGGCAGCGTGATCGTCCACCCGAGCAAGGTGCACGCGCTCGCGCAGCCCACCGACCTCGAGCAGCGCGAGGAGATCAAGGGCGACACCGTCATGCGCGTGCTGACGACGGTGGCGCGCTCCTACCAGTACTGCGTCGTGGACTGCGGGAGCCGCCTCGACGAGGCGTCGCTCACCGCGGCGACCGTGGCGGATCGCATCCTGCTCGTCGCCACGCCCGACGTGCCGGGCATCAAGAACACCTGGCGGCGGCTCCAGCTCATCGAGCGGCTGGGCATCGAGAAGGACCGCGTGCACGTGGTCGTGAACCGCTGGGATCGGCGGGACGCCCCGTTCACGCTCGCGGACGTGGAGCAGAACCTCGGCCGCAAGGTCGACGCGACCGTGACCTTCGACAAGGCCGCGGTCCGCGCCGTCAACGAGGGCAAGCTGCTCCGCGACGTGGACAAGCGGTGCCAGGCGGCGAAGGACGTGGAGGCCCTCGTCGGACTCGTGACCGACGGCGAGATCGCCGTCGAGAAACGCGCGTCGGGGAGCTGGCTCCCCAAGCTTTTCGGAGGATAGCCGGTGTCTTCGCGACTGATCGATCGAGTTCGCGGCGCCCAACAGCGCTACAAGTCCGGCACGCCGACCACCGACTCGGCGGAGTACGAGCGCATCAAGAAGACGCTCCACTCCGAGCTCTTGGAGATGATCGACTTCGACCGCATCGGCTCCACGCCGCGTGCGGAGCTGGCGGCACGCCTCCGCGACACGCTGACCAACGAGGTCGAGCAGCGCCAGCTCCCGCTCAACCGCGTCGAGCGCGAGCGGCTGGTCGAGGAGATCCTCGACGACATCCTGGGCCTGGGCCCGCTGGAGCCCCTCCTCAAGGACCCGGACATCTCCGACATCCTGATCAACGGCCACGACAAGGTCTGGGTGGAGAAGAAGGGCCTCCTGCAGCGCATCGACGTGCGCTTCAACGACAACCGGCACCTGATGCAGGTGATCGAGCGCATCGTCACCGCCGTCGGCCGCCGCGTCGACGAGACGAGCCCGATGGTCGACGCGCGCCTCCAGGACGGAAGCCGCTTCAACGCGATCATCCCGCCGCTCGCGCTCGACGGCCCCACCGTCTCGATCCGTCGGTTCGGGACCCGCGCGATCACCGCGGACGACCTCATCGCGTTCGGTGCCTGCCCGCGCCCGGTCATGGACGTGCTGCGCGGCTGCATCAAGGCCAAGCTCAACATCATCATCTCGGGCGGAACGGGCTCCGGCAAGACCACGATGCTCAACGTCCTCTCGGGCTTCATCCCCGAGGGCGAGCGCATCATCACCATCGAGGACTCGGCGGAGCTCCAGCTCCAGCAGAACCACGTGGTGCGCCTCGAGACGCGGCCGCCCAACGTCGAAGGGCGCGGCGAAGTCACGCAGCGCGAGCTCGTGAAGAACTGCCTCCGCATGCGCCCCGACCGCATCATCCTCGGCGAGATCCGTGGCGCCGAGGCGATCGACATGCTCCAGGCCATGAACACCGGCCACGAAGGGTCGCTCGCCACCGTGCACGCGAACACCACGCGCGACGCGCTGGCCCGCTTCGAGACGATGATCGGCATGGGCATCCCGAACCTGTCGGACCGCAACATCCGCGAGATGATCGCGCGCGCGCTCGACGTGATCATCCAGCTCGACCGCCTGCCCGACGGCTCGCGCCGCCTCCTCGCGGTCACCGAGGTGGTGGGCATGGAAGGCTCGATCATCACCACGCAGGACATCTTCACGTTCGATCAGCGCACGGTCGACGACGACGGGCGCGTGCGCGGCGCGTTCCGCGCCACGGGTACCCGGCCCAAGTTCGCCGCCCGCCTCGCGCGGCACGGCGTCGACCTCCCGCCGGAGCTCTTCCGCTTCGAGCAGGAAGTGTAGATGAAGTCCGAGAACTTCATCCTCGTGGTCGGCGTCGCGGTCGCGGTCGCGGCGCTCCTGCTCTTCGCCCAGTTCGTGTACTGGACGATGCAGAGCCGGTCGGAGACGCAGCAGCGCGAGCTGTCGCGGCGCCTCGGCACGTTGGTGGAGAAGAACGCCGGACCCGCCCTGCTCCGGCAGCAGATCGAGTCCAAGGGCTTCGGCGCCGAGCTCGAGGACCTGATCCGGCAGGCGGGGTCGCCGTTCCCGCTCTCCACGCTCGTCACGCGCATGGCCCTGGCCGGCCTCGTGGGCGTGCTGGTGCTCGGCATCGCGCTCAAGGGCATCGGGGCGCTGTTCGGCATCGCCGCGGCCTACCTCCCGCTGATGTTGCTCAAGCGGACCGCCGAGCAGCGCGCGCACCGCCTCACCGAGCAGCTGCCCGACGGGCTCGACCTCCTCGCGCGCTCGCTCCAGGCCGGGCACGGCCTCTCGGAGGCCATGCGCGGCGTCGCCGAGGAGATGCCGCTCCCGCTCGCGCAGGAGTTCGGTCGCGTCTACGAGGAGCACAACCTCGGCCGCGACTTCCGGGAGTGCCTGCAGAACCTCACGCGCCGCAACCCGGGCAGCTTCGACCTCCAGATCTTCGTGAGCTCGGTGCTCCTGCAGCGCGACACCGGCGGCAACCTCGTCGAGATCCTCCAGAACATCTCCGGCACGATCCGCAACCGCTTCGTGTTCCACGGCAAGGTGCGGGCGCTCACCTCCGAGGCGCGGTTCACCGCCTACATCCTGGGCGGTCTCCCGTTCTTCGTCATCGGCGTCATCGCCTTCCTTCAGCCGAACTACCTGACGCCGCTGTTCACGGACCCCATGGGCAAGATGATGCTGGCCGGCTGCCTGGTCTCCTTCGGCATCGGCGTGTTCGTCATGCGCGAGATCTCGCAGGTGGAGATCTGATGGACCCGACCATCATCTACCTGGCCGTCGGCGCCACGCTCATCGCGTTCATCGGGCTCGGGTTCGCGATCTACCAGGTCCTGAACCCGCAGCGGACGGCCTCCGACCGCCTCGCCGAGATCGGCACGTCGGCCGCAGACAGCGCCGCGCCCACCTCCATCCGCTCGGCGCGCCTCCATGCGCTCACGACCAGCGCCGCCCGGCTCTCGGTCTCCGACGAGGAGCAGCTCGCGGCCCTGCGGAAGCGCCTGCTGCAGGCCGGGTATCGCGACCGCAACGCGGTGGAGATCTACAGCGCGCTCCGCACCGTGGGCGCGCTCGTGTTCGCCATGCTCGCCTTCGTGGTGGTGGCGGAGAAGCCGCTCGCCTACATCGTCGGCGGCGCGCTCGTCGGGGCGGCGGGGGGCTACTACCTGCCGGCCATCTGGGTGACCAACACGCTCCAGAAGCGGCAGTCCGACCTCATGAAGGCCTTCCCCGACGCGCTCGACCTGCTGGTCAGCTGCGTGGAGGCCGGCCTCGGGCTCGACGCGGCCTTCCGCCGCGTGGCCGAGGAGATGGAGAACGCGGCGCCGGACCTCTCCCGCGAGCTCCAGCTCGTCACGGCCGAGGTCAACGCCGGCGTGCCGCGCACCGAGGCGCTGAAGCACCTCTCCGACCGCACGGGCCTCGACGACATCACCGCGCTCGTGAACGTGCTCATCCAGGCCGAGCGCTTCGGCACGAGCGTCGCCCGGGCGCTCCGGGTGCACAGCGAGCATGTGCGCACCAAGCGCATGCAGCGGGCGGAGGAGAAGGCCGCGCAGGTCTCTCCCAAGCTCACGGTCGCGATGATCCTCTTCATCCTGCCCTGCCTCATCGTGATCCTCATCGGCCCCGCCATCATCAACGTCATCAAGGTCCTCCTGCCGACCATCTCGGGAGCCTCGTGATCGTCCTCCTCCTCTCGCTCTCGCTCTCCCTGGCCGCGGGCCCGGGGGCTTCGGCTGCCGCAGAGCCGACTCCCGACTGGGCGGACGAGAAGGCGCGCCTCGAGGCCCAGGTGGGCGTGATCGACGCGCTCCTGGAAGCGGGCTTCGCCGAGAAGGCCCTCGCGGTGCTCGCCGAGGTGCGCTCGACGGGCACGAAGGACCGCCGCATCGACGTGCTCCAGGCCCGCGCCCTCCACGCCACGGGGCTCTCCAGCGAGGCCCGCCTCCTGCTCGAGGCCCACACCCGCGCCGCGCCGCGGGATGCCGACGGCTGGAGCGCCCTCGGCATCGTGCTCGCCGACGCCGGGGACCTCCCGGGCGCCATCCACGCGCTCGAGCGCGCCCGGAAGCTCACCCCCACCGACCCCGCGGTGCTGAACAACCTCGGCTACGCGCGCCTCGCCCACGGGGACGCGGAGCAGGCGGTGGAGCTCTTCCGCAAGTCGCTCGTGCACGACCCCGCGCAGCCGCGGACCCGCAACAACCTGGGCTTCGCCCTCGCCCGCCTGGAGCGCGACTCGGAGGCCCTGCAGGCCTTCCGCGCGGCCGGCGCCGAGGCCGACGCCCGCTACAACCTGGGTGTCGCCTGCGTGAACCGCGGGGACCGCGCCAACGCCCTCGCCCAGTTCAATGCCGCGTTGGAGGCCGCTCCCGGCCACCCCGCGGCCGCCGCCGCCCTCGAGCGGCTCCTCCAGGAGGCCCAATGATGCTTCTCCTCCTCGCCTGCGCCCAGCCCGTCCACCTGCAGTACGATTTCGGCCGCGCCTACTGGGAGGCCCAGCGCATCCAGGCCGACCTGTCGCGTCCGTCCGTGGCCGAGAGCGTCTACCCGCTCTCCGGGGCCGAGGCGGCGAAGATCCGCCTGAACGCCGAGACCGCGACCGGTGACGAGGAGTCCGGCAAGGCGGAGGCGATCAACCAATGAGCCGGATCCGCTCCCTGGCGCCCGCGGTCGCCCCGCCGGGGGCGCGGTTCGCGGCGCTCGTCGCGCTCCTCGCGGGGTGCGGCGGGCCGCCGGCCGGCATCCCGAACTCCCCCGGCACCATCGACGCCGCGACGCTCCCCGACCTCATCACGATCGGGTCGCCCGACCTGCCCTTCCTGCTCTGGCTCACGCCGATCCAGCTCGCCGAGCAGGACTGGCGCGCGTGCCCGACCGTGTACCGTCGCCCCGACGGCGTGACCGCCATCGCGGACGACTGCGTGGACTCCTCCGGCGTGCGGTGGACCGGCACGCTCTCGATGTCCTACGACGCCGAGGACAACCGCGACACCGTCGTCCTCCAGGACTTCGGCGCGGACGACGGCGTCGGCGGCTGGATGGCCGACGGCACGATGCAGGTCCAGTACGTGGAGTCCGGGACCGGCCTCCTCGTGGACAGCAACGTCACGATGGCGAGCATCCAGAACGACACGTCCACGCTGTTCTGGGCCGACACCGAGTCCGCGTACTCCACGTACGGCGGCATCTGGTACGCGGACCGGCACGACGGGTCCATCGGGAAGGAGGCGTGGGGCACGGCCGAGATCGTGACGCGCAACACCCCGCTCGCGTTCGTGTACGACTGCGGCTGGGCGGCACACACGGCCGGGTCGATGTCGCTGGACGGGACGAACGAGGCGTTCGTCAGCTTCTACACGGGGCCGCTCGGCATCTCGCTCCCGCCGCCCGCCGACACCGGCGACACGGGCGCGGGCGGGGACACCGGCGACACCGGGGACACCGGCGACACCGGGGAGCCGGGGGACGCGGACACGGACACCGACACGGACGCGGACTCGGACGCCGACTCGGACACGGACACCGACACCGACACGACCCCCGACTTCGACGACGATGACGATCCGGACGGCAGCTGCGGCACCTGCCGCGACGTGGCGATCGGCGGCACGGACCTCGCGGAGTGCCTCGATCTCCAGCGCAGCTTCACCTGGCCCTTTCCTCCCCCTTTCTAATGTCGCCGGCCCACCGGCCATGTTGTAGGATCGACCCATGCCAACCAATCGTCGACGTGGCGGCGCGGCGATCGAGTTCGCGCTCGTGCTCCCGGTGCTCCTCTCGCTGTTGTTCGGGATCATCGAGTACGGCTGGATCTTCCTCCAACAGTCCAACCTGGTGACCGCGGTTCGCGAGGGCGCGCGCCTGGGCGTCACGTACGCCCAGGACGACACGCCCGACCCCGCGACCGCGGCCGCCGACCGCGTGGCGGACGTGCTCACCAGCTACGGCATGACCGGGGCCACGGTGACGACGGCCTACGTGGGCACCTCGCCCGACGAGACGCTCACGGTCTCGGTCACCATGCCCTACACGCCCCTCATCGGCTGGAAGGGGATCGTCCCGGACAACCTCAGCGCCTCGATGACGATGCTGCTCGAGATCCAGGACTGATCGAGCACCCGAGCGTCCCATCGCCGATTCCGCATCCACCTCGCAGTCGTTGCGCAACGTGGCCCGTCGGGGCCTCGTGGGCGCGTTCACGCTCATCGCCACGATCGTGTTCGTGGTGCTGGCGGCGTCGTCCACGCCCCTGACCTCGGACGCGGTCCGCGACATCTGGCGCCGCTCCGACCCGCGCTACTTCCTGCTCGCCTTCGCCCTCATGACGGTGGGGCTCGTGTTCCTGGCGCTGCGGTGGCGCGCGATGATGACCGACCGCGCGCGGGTGCGGATCCTCCCGCTGACCGGGCTGTTCACGGTCGGCACCCTGCTCAACTACGCGCTGCCGGGCCCGGTGGGCGAGTTCGCGTCCGCGGCGCTCGCGGGCCGGCGCTTCGGGATCTCCGCGGAGATGGCGTTCGCGGCCGGCGTGCACGCGCGGTTCATCGGCCTCGCGGTCGCGGGGCTCACCTCGACCGTGCTCTTCCTGACCGGCGACATGCCCGTCCCCGAGGGGGTCCGCGGCTGGGTCGGCGTGGCCACGATCGCGATCGCGGGCGGTGCGGTCGCGCTCGGGGCGCTCTCGGCATGGCCCGACGTGCTGCGCGCGCTCGCCCGGCGGACGATCGGGCGCGTCCGGTTCCTCGCGAAGCTCCAGGCCTCCGTGGAGCGGCTCGCCGACGCGCTCGGCGCCGTAGGCCACCTCGGGCCGCGCCGGTACGCCATGGGCGCCGGCTGGGCCCTCTGCGGCCACGCCACGGTCATCGCGGGGATCGCGGCGGCGGCCTGGGGGCTCGGGGCCGCGCCGGACGCGACCGGGCTCGCGTTCACGTACGCGGTCGCGACGGCGGGGGCCGTGGTGCTCTTCGCCTTCCCGGGCTCCCAGGTGGGCTGGGACGCGATGTTCGCGACGTTGCTCGTCGGCACCGCGGGCCTCTCGCTGCCCGACGCGCTGGCCGTGACGCTGCTCGTGCGGGTGCAGCAGCTCTTCACGGTGCTCCTCGGAGGGGTGGCCCTGCTGCGGATGGCGACGGACCGCGCGGATGATTCCGGCTCGGCTATCGGTTAGTGCTGCGTCCCTCTGGAGGTTCGATGCGGCTCCGCCCCCTGCTCCCGGTCCTGTTCCTCTCCCTCGTCGCCGCGAAGGGCGGCAAGAAGGGCAAGGAGCAGCCCGCGCCCCCGCCCCCGGCCGATCCCGCGCCCACGGCCGAGGCCGCGCCGGCCGCCCCGGAGGCCGCGCCCGCCCCGGAGGCCGCGCCCGAGGCGCCCAAGGCCGTGAAGAACGCCGACGTGGGCCTGACCATCACGTTCGCGGACGGCACGTCGAAGGCCGGCAAGGTGACCGGCATCGAGCGCACGGTCGACTTCTACGGCGACGAGGGCTGGACCGCCGAGGAAGGCAAGATCAAGCTCACCGTCGAGAGCGGGAGCACCGAGAAGCAGGTGGCGTGGAAGGACGTGAAGTCCCTGACCGTCACGCCCGGCAAGATCCCGGACGAGGTGGACTGCACCTACAGCTCGGACTTCAACCCGTGGATGTACGAGTGCACCCTCCGCACCTCCGTGGCGGCCGTGATGAAGGACGGCACCAAGGGCAACGTCACGAACCGGCACAAGTGGCGGTTCTCGTACGACGACGGCTCGCAGGTCGAGCTCTCCGTCTTCAAGTACACGGTGCGCGAGCAGGACGACCGCGAGCTCGAGTTCGGCGACGAGGCGACCGAGAACTTCGCCCTCTACACCAAGCTCCAGGACAAGCTCCGCTCCGACGCGAAGACCACGATCGTCAAGGCGATCGCGGTCCAGTAGCTCCGAGGCCGGGCGCCCCCCGCGCGGGGGCGCCGCCCGTCCCGCTCCGAGCCGCTCAGCTCTTGTTGGCCTGGGGCGGCGTCGGGATCGGCTCGCGCGCGAGGCGGGTCGCCAGGGCGCTCGTCAGGACGTCCGCGTCCGCGATCTCTTCGCGGGAGAACCCGGTGGGAGAGGGCGAGTTCACGAGCTCGACGCAGCCGTACACCACGCCGTCCAGCACGAGCGGGAGGCTCGCCAGCGAGCGGGTGGTGTAGCCGGTGTAGGCGTCGATCTGCCGGAAGAAGCGCGGGTCGGCGTAGGCGTCGCGCAGGCTCACCGCGATGGCGCGCTGCACGGAGAAGCCGGCGACGCCGGTGCCCGGCGGGATGACGAGGTTGTCGAGCGCGTCGGACGTGGGGCCGAAGGCCCCCTCGAACCCGAGCCACCCGTCGGTGTGGCGGCGGAGGACCGCGCCCGCCTCCGACGGGCAGACCTCGCGCATCGCGCCGAGCGCGCGGCGGATGGCCTCCGCGGCGTCGGGCGCCTCGCGGATGGCGTCTGCGTAGTCCTCGACGCCCACCGAGCTCTGGATCGCCTCCTCGGGGACCGGCGCGAGATCGTGCTCGTTGGTCGGCTCCTCCTCCGCGGCGTTCTCGGCCGAGATGGCCACGACCGCGTAGCCGGCGCCGGACTTGACGTCGCGAACGAGGATGTGGCCGTTGGGCAGCGTCTCGCACGCGATCCGGGTGAGATCCTGGACGACGCCGAGGCGCCCCAGGCCGACGCCGAGGGCCGCCAGCCAGTTCTCGGCCTGGACGTCGACGCTGCCGTGCTTCAAGGAGTGGATACGGAACCATTCCACGGGGTAGCCTCGCGGTTCCGGCGCGGATTAGCTGCCGGGCGACGGCTCGTAACACGTGCTTCCTTCGCGCTCCCCGCGGCTCCTCATCGGCGCCGTCCTGCTCCTCGCGGCGGGGCTCCGGCTCTGGGCGATCGACTTCGGCCTGCCGATGGCGGAGGCGCGCCCGGACGAGATGACCATCGCGTTCCAGGCGATGAAATTCGGCCGCGGCGACCTCAACCCGCACTCGTTCAACTACCCGAGCCTCTTCAAGTACGTCGTCTTCGGCCTGTTCGGCGCGTACTACGCCGTCGGTCGCCTCCTGGGCTTCTTCTCCGGGCAGGAGGACTTCCTCCGGAGCTTCTTCGACGGGGCCGTGACCTTCCGCCTGCTCATGCGGCTGTTCTCCGCGACGATGGGGACGGTCGGCGTGGTGCTGTTGTTGCGCGCGCCGGGTGGCGTCTGGGGCGCGCTCCTGCTCGCCGTCGCGTTCCTGCACGTGCGCGACAGCCACTTCGGCGTCACCGACATCACGATGGTGACCCTCGCGACCGCCGCCGTGCTCGCGGCCGAGCGCCTCCGCACCGACGGCACCGTCAAGGCCGCGCTGATCGCGGGCGCGCTCGCGGGGCTCGCGACGAGCACGAAGTACAACGCCGCGCTCCTCTGCGTGCCGATCCTCGTCGCGGGCGTCCTCTCCGCGGGCAGGCCGGTCCGCCTCGTCGGGATCGCCGCGCTCGCGATGGTCGGCGCCTTCCTCCTCGGCACGCCCTACGCCCTGCTCGACGCCGGCGCCTTCCTGCGGGACTTCCGCTACGAGCTCGGGCACCTCGCGACCGGCCACTACGTCGACGTGGGGAACGCCTGGCTGCACCACCTCACCGCGTCGCTCCGGTACGGGCTCGGGGCCCCGCTCCTCGCGGCCGGGCTGTTCGGGATCGTGGTGGCGTTCCTCGAGGACCGGCGCCGCGCCGCGGTGCTCTTCGCGTTCCCGCTGCTCTACTACGTGGTCATCGGCCGCGGGGAGACGGCCTTCTACCGCTACATCCTGCCGGTCGTGCCGTTTGTGTGCATCGCGGCGGGCCGCCTCGTCGAGCGGCTGCAGGAGCGGCGCGGGGTCGTGGTCGCGGGGCTCCTGGCCGCGGCGCTCGCGGGCCCGACGCTGCTCTCGTCCGTGCAGGCGCTGCGCATCCTGGCGCGCGGGGACACCCGCGACGCGATGGGGCTCTGGATCGAGTCGACCATCCCCAGCAACGCGACGATCGTGCACGCGGGCGCCTACACGGGCGCGCCGATGCTCCAACGGAACGTCGCGAACCAGGCGCGCGAGTACGAGGCGAAGCAGGGCCGGTCGGACGCCGCGGGCTTCCGCAAGCCGGACGACCTGAAGTGGTACCGGCAGGACCGCCCGATGTACGACGTGCTCTTCGTCGAGAAGGAGGGCATCGACTTCGCGAGCCGGGTGTCGGTGGACGAGCTTCGCGCCGCGCCGCCCCCCTGGCTCCTGGTCGAGGAGAGCGGCCTGGTCCACTACAGCGCCGTCCCGGACGCCGTGCGCGCCCTGGTGGCGGAGCGCTACGATCTCGCCCACACCGAGTCCGCCACGTCCGGTCCCACGCGCGCCCCGGTCTTCGATCAGCAGGACGCCTTCTACCTCCCCGTCGCCCGCTTCGAGGGGTTCACCCGCTTGGGCCCCACCCTCCACCTCTACCGGCTGCGTGAATGACCCCCGAGACCCCCGAGACCGCGGCCGACGCCTCCCCGTCCTCGCTCCTCCACCGCTTCCGCCGCTGGCTCGCGGGCGGCGTCGCCGTCGCCGCGCTGCTGTACGTCGCGGGCTCCGTGTACGCCGGCTTCGAGCAGGTCGGGAGCGCGCTCGCGCGCTTCCGCTGGGAGCTCTACATCCCGGTCGTCCTGCTCACGCTGCTCAACTACGCGCTGCGCTTCTGGAAGTGGCACTTCCTCACCGCCCGGCTGGGGGCCCGCCTCCCGATCGTGGACAACGCGCTGATCTTCCTGGCGGGCCTCGCGATGACGATCTCCCCCGGCAAGGCCGGGGAGCTCCTGAAGCCGTGGCTCGTGCGCGCCCGCACCCGCGTCCCGATGGCGCAGACGATCCCCGCGCTCGTCACGGAGCGGCTCACGGACGGGCTCGCGTGCCTCTCCCTCGCCGCGATCTCGGTGAGCACCTACGCCGGTGACCGCGCCCAGTACGTGTTCGTGCCCATCGCCGCCGTCGCGGTGGGCCTCGGGGTGCTGATGAGCGAGCGCCTCTCCCTCGGCATTCTCGGCCTGCTTCGCCGGATCCCGGTGGTGGCGCGCGTCGGGGACAAGCTCGAGGAGATGTACCGGGCCATGCGCCGGTGCGTGGCCCCGCTCCCGCTCGCGCTCACGTTCGGCGCCAGCCTGCTCGCCTGGTTCGGCGAGTGCTACGGCTACATGCTCGTGTTCCACGGCTTCGGCATCGACGCGACGCTCGACGCCTCGACCTTCTTGTACGCCTTCGCCACGGTGGCGGGCGGCGCGATGCCGGGCGGCCTCGGCGTCGCGGATGGCGCGCTGGTCGGCGGCGCCATGCAGCTCGTCCCGGGGGTCGACGAGGCCACGGCGGTCGCGTCGGCGCTCCTCATCCGCGTGGCGACCCTCTGGCTCGGCGTCGTGATGGGCGCGTTCGCGCTGCTTCGTGCGGCCGACCTGCTCGAGCCGCGCGAGTAGCTACCCGCAGCGCGCGCAGTGGCCGGAGAAGCGGACCTCGCCCGCGGCGGGCAGCCCGTCGAGCAGGACGGTCACCGAGCTCGCGGGGATGTCCTCCAGGCGGCCGCAGACCTCGCAGACGAGGTGGTGGTGGGCGCTCACGTTGGGGTCGTACCGCGTCTCGCCGTCGTTCCCGCGCACGGCGCGCACCGCGCCGACCTGCTCGAGGAGCGAGAGCGTGTTGTAGACGGTGGCGCGGCTCGTGATGGGGAAGTCGCGCGTGACGGCGTCGAAGATCTGGCCCGCCGAGGGGTGGTCGCGGTTGCCGTCGAGGAAGCGGAGCACGGCCCGGCGCTGTGCGGTGAGCGTGCAGCCGTGTTCGCGAAGCACCTGCTCCACCGCCGCAACGTCCATTTCCCGGGCCTCCGGATTCACATTAGCCGGGCGCGCGCGATCATGCCCGATTCGGGGCCCGGGGGTCTCCGCCGGCCGCGAGCCCGACGAGCACCGCCTGGATGCGCACCGCCTCATCCAGGTGGGCGCTCGTCGCGCCGGCGGCCAGGGCGGACTTCCCGTGGGCGCCCACGCAGCTCTTGCAGCTCATGGCCACGCTCACCGCCGTCGAGATGATCTCCGCGGTCGCGCGCGGGAGCCGGGTCTGGACCAGCGGCGACGCCCGCACCCGGGCCTGCGGGTCGGCCTGGTAGACCCCCTCGGCGAGCGAGAGCACCCGGTAGTAGGCGTTCAACGTGCAGCAGGCGACGGCCACGTCGATGGCGGCGCGCCGATCCTCCACCGACACGTCGTGCTGCTCGGCGAGGGTGTCGAGCCAGCGGGCGAGGTCGGCGGTGCCCGCGACCGAGGTGACGCCGAGGGCGACGAGGAGCCGATCGTGGCGGGACAGCGGCGGCTGCTCGCCGAGGGTGCGCTCGAGGTTCAGCATCGCGTCGCGGAACAGCACGGGCGAGGATCCCAGGCGCCGGAGCGCCGCCGGAAGGGGCGCGGGGCCCAGCTTCTCGTGGGCGCGCGCGAACAGGGCGGCGGCCTCGGGCGGCGCGCCCTCCTCCTCGAGCACCGGCAGGTGCGGATTCACGTGCTCGGCCGGAGGTTCTCGTCCCCCTCCTGCCAGCCGCAGGCGCAGAGCCCGCCGCTCTGGAGGGCATCGAGCACGCGGAGGACCTCCTCGATGTTTCGCCCGATGTCGAGGTCGTAGATGGACGACCAGCGGATGCGGCCGGTGGGGTCGATGATGAAGGTGCCGCGGAGCGCGACGCCCTGATCCTCGAGCAGCACGCCGAACTCGCGCGCGATGCGCTTCGTCACGTCGCCGAGGAGCGGGTAGCGCAGGTCCTGGAGGCGCTCGTCCGACCGGATCCAGCCCAGGTGACTGTTGACCGTGTCGGTGGACGCGCCGAGCACGACGGCGTTGCGGTCGTCGAACTCCTGGAGCAGGTCGTTGAAGCCCACGATCTCGGTCGGGCAGACGAACGTGAAGTCCTTCGGGTAGAAGAACAGGACGACCCACTTGCCCTGGTCGAGGTACTCCTTCAGGGAGACGTCCTTGAACTCCCGGCCCACGAGCGCGGGCGCGGCGAACGACGGCGCGTTGGATCCTACTTGGATGGCCATGATTCCCCCTCGGAGGGAGGCTAGGTCGCGAGCGGACGTCGGCAAGCGCGGCCCCGTCGGCACGCGCGTTCGGATACCATGCGTGAATGCTGCCGTTCGTCCTCCTCTCCGGCTGCCTGATCAACACCGACCTCTACGAGCAGCGGCGCGCCGAGCTGCTCGCCGCCGAGGGGGACACCGACAGCGGCTGCACGCCCGTGCGCGTGTGGGCGGACGCCGACGGGGACGGATTCGGCAACCCGGCCTACGGGGACGACCGCTGCGGCGACCTCACCGGCTGGGCCTCGAACGACGCCGACTGTGACGACGCCGATGCCGCGGTGACCGCGGGCGTCGCGCTCCACGCCGACGCCGACGGCGACGGCTTCGGGGACGCGGCCGACACCGACACCGTGTGCCCGGAGACCGCCGGCTGGGTCGAGGACGCGACCGACTGCGACGACGAGGACGCGGGCGTGAACCCCGGCGCGGAGGAGGTGTGCGGGACGGGGGTGGACGAGGATTGTGATGC
>CAYWGD010000113.1:0-22937 GCA_964457335.1 uncultured Enterobacteriaceae bacterium
GCCGCCGCACCTGCCGGGGCGCCCGGCACGGCCCGCTCCACGGCCCCCGCCGAGCGGCCCCCCCGCCCGGCCACGAGCAGCGCGCCCTCGCCGCAGCGCGACCCGCCGGCGGCACCCTCCGCGGCGAACTCGCCGACGGCCCCCACCGGCGCGTCGACCCCGGCGCCCGCCACGAGCGGCCCCTCCGCGCCGACTGCCGGCGCGTCCACCGCCGCCCGACCGCCCACGGACGCCCACGTCGCCGTCACGGGCGCCGACGGCGTCTGGCTCGACGGGCCTGCCGGCCGCTTCACCCTCCCCGGGCGCGTCCCCCCCGGCCGCTACACGGTGTGGGCGGACTTCGGGGCTGGGCCGACCGACGCCGGCGCCGTCTCGCTCGCCGCGGGCGACGAGGCGACCGTCGCGTGCAAGCCCGCCTTCACGACCTGCCAGGTGCGCCGATGATCGTCCTCCTCCTCGCCGGCTGCTTCGTCACCGACGCCGACCTCGACGCCTGGGCGGACCAGGACGGCGACGGGCTCGTGCGCGCGGACCTCGGCGGCCCCGACTGCGACGACACCACCGCCGACATCGGCCGGCGCTCGGTCACGAGCTACGCCGACGCCGACGCCGACGGCTTCGGCGACGCCGCCGTCACCACGCTCGACTGCGCGGTCCCGGACGGCTTCTCCGCCGACGCGACCGACTGCGACGACGCCGACGCGACCGTGCACCCCGGCGCGGCCGAGGTCTGCGACGGCGTCGACCAGGACTGCGACGACGCGATCGACGAGGACGCCACCGACGCGCCCACCTTCTACGCCGACACCGACGAGGACGGGCTCGGAGACCCCGACGCCCCCGCCGTCGCGTGCGACGCGCCCACCGGCCACGTCGAGAACCCCGACGACTGCGACGACACCAGCCCGGCCACGGGCGGGCCGAGCGCGCACTACCCCGACGCGGACGGTGACGGCTTCGGCGTGGAGAGCGAGGACCCCGTCGTAGGCTGCGACTGGGTGGACGGCTACGCGACCCTCTACGGCGACTGCAACGACGGCGATCCGACCATCCACCCCGAGGCGCTCGAGGTCTCCGACGCCGGCATCGACGACGACTGCGACGGGGAGCCCTACGACGCGCGCATCGACGAGGTGGGCACGCTCCTGCTCGGCGACTACCCCGGCGGCCGCCTCGGCCCCGCCGCCGGCGTCGGCGACGTGCGCGGCGGCCTCGGCGACGAGGTGTTCGTCGGCCTCCCCGGCGTGGACGGCGGCGGCGTGCGCATGGCGATCGGCCGCGCGCGCCAGGGCCCGAACGAACAGCTCGACGCCATCGAGCTGGATGACGCCGTCACCTGGTGGACCGGCGAGCCCGGCGACGAGGGCGGCACCGCGCTCCTCTCGGCCGACTTCGACGGGGACGGCGCGCTGGATCTCGTCGTGGGCGCGCCCGGCGCGCAGGCGGAGGGCGGCGTCGCGCACGTGTTCCAGAGCGGGTTCGACTTCGGCGGCCTCACCCCCGACCTCTCCCTCGACGGAGAGGCGGACGGCGACCGGATCGGCACCGTGCTCGGCGCGGGCGACGTCGATCTGGACGGGCTCCCGGACCTGCTCCTGAGCACGGTGGTCAGCGAGAAGGTCTACGTAGTCCCCGGTGGCTTCCCTTTCTCCGGGGACCTCTGGGCGACGGCCTCCGGGGGCATGCTCTTCGTGGGGCCGGAGGGGGTCGACGCGGACGCCGGGTCCGCCCTCGCCGTCGGGAACGTAGACGGGAACGGCCTGGTCGACGTGGTGATCGGCGCGCCGGGCACGGACGCCACCGCGGACGCCGGCACGGTCTGGATCTGCCTCGATGTGATGGGCGGCGACGAGGCGCTCGCGGGGCAGCGGATCGACCTTGCGGACGAGTGCCACCTCGTCGCGGGCGCGGCGCAGCGGGACGGCTTCGGCGCCGCCGTCGCGCTCGTCGACCTCGACGCCGACGACGTGGACGACGTCCTCGTCGGCGCGCCCGGCACGGACGGCGACTACGCGCCCGACGTGGGCGCGGTGTACGGCTTCGGGGGCGGGAGCCGGGTGCCGGACCTCGCGGACGCGGGGGATGCGCGGTGGACCTTCCTCGGCGAGGAGCCCACCGGGGGCGCCGGCGGTGGCCGCGCTGGCGCCACGCTCCTCGCCACGGGCGACATCGACCACGGCTCGGGCCCCGACTTCGCCGTCGGTGCGCCCGACTGGGCGCAGGCCGCCCCCCCCACCGGCGCCGTCTACTTCGTCTTCGGCCCCGTCGACTCGGGGTCGCGCTCGCTCTCGCTCGCGAACGACCGCTTCGGATGCCAGTCCGGCGCCTGCGGCGCCGGCTCCTCGCTCGCGACGGCCGACTTCGACGGCGACCTGACGATCGACACCCTCGTCGGCGCCCCCGGGTGGGTCTACGACACAGGCGTCGTCTCCGGCGCCACCGCCGTCGTGTACGGGAGCGCCATCTACTGATCAGACGCGGAAGTACCGCGCCTGCGGGTGGTGCACGACGATGGCGGCCGTGGACTGCTCCGGGTGGAGCTGATCCTCGTCGGACATCGTGATGCCGATGCGCTCGGCTCCGAGGAGCCGCAGCAGGTGGCGCTGGTCGGCCATCTCGGGGCACGCCGGGTAACCGTAGGCGTAGCGGCAGCCGCGGTACTGCTTGTGGAACAGGTCCTTGATGTCACGCGCGTCGTCCCCGGCGATGCCGAGCTCCCCCCGCATCTGCCGGTGCACGAACTCCACCAGCGCCTCGGTCACCTCCACGCCGAAGCCGTGCAGGTACAGGTACTCGGTGTAGCGGTGCTCCGCGAACCAGGCGCGCGCCACGTCGCTCGCGTTCTGCCCCACCGTGACCGCCGTGAGCCCCACCACGTCCTCGTCGCCGAAGTAGTCGGTGATGCAGAGCCCGCCGTTCCGCTGGCGCGGGAACACGAGCCGGGTGCCATCGTCCAACACCAGCGCGTCCCCGTCCTTGTGACAGCGGAACCAACCGTACACCGCCTGGGGCTTCAGGATGCCCTCCCGCGCGCAGCGGTCCGCGAGGTCGACCAGGATGGGCCGGGCCACGGTGCGGAGCTGCTCCTGGTGCTCCTCGGGGGTGAGGTTCTTGCGCAAGAACCCCCACTGGAACTTGTAGAGCACGTCCTCGTTCACGAAGGGGAGGAGCGCCTTGAGCGGCACGTCCACCTGCCGCGCGCCCCAGAAGGGCGGCGTCGGCGGGGTCACCGACGCGATCGGCTCGGCGTCGCGCGGATCGTAGGGGATCGGCCGCTCGGCCCGCGGGGCGAGGGTCGGCTGGGCGGCGTCGCCCGTGGTGGCGACGAGCGTGTCGTCCCAGGTGCCCAGGTTCTCCATGAAGGAGAGCCCGGCGAAGGCGTCCTTCGCGTAGGACACGCGACGCCCGTACGCGACGGAGCAGTCGTTCTCCACGTAGGAGCGTGTCAACGCCGCGCCGCCCAACACCACCGGGGTGGTCCACCCCTGGCGGCGCATCTCCTCCATGTTCTCCTTCATGATGACCGTGCTCTTCACCAGGAGCCCGCTCATGCCGATGGCGTCGGCGTTCTCCTCCTTCGCGGCCTTGAGGATCTGGTCGATCGGCTGCTTGATGCCGATGTTCACCACCCGGTAGCCGTTGTTGGTGAGGATGATGTCGACGAGGTTCTTGCCGATGTCGTGCACGTCTCCGCGCACGGTCGCGAGCACCATCGTGCCCTTCTGCGGGCCCTCCTTCTTCTCCATGAAGGGCTGGAGCCACGCGACGGCCGCCTTCATCGTCTCCGCGGACTGGAGCACGAAGGGGAGCTGCATCTGGCCCGCGCCGAAGAGCTCGCCGACCACCTTCATGCCGTCGAGCAGGATCTCGTTGATGATCTGCAGGGGCGTGTACCGCTCCATCGCGGCCTGGAGATCGACCTCGATGCCGGGGCGCTCGCCGTCGACGATGCGGTCCTTGAGCCGCTGCTCTACGGTGGCGGCCACCTTCTTCTCCACCTTCTCCGCCTTGGCGTCGGCGAAGAGCGCGAGGAGCGCCTGGAGCGGGTCGTAGCCGGAGTCGCCCTCGGTGGCGGGGCGGCGCCGGTCGAAGATCAGGTCCTCGCACACCCGGCGCTGCTCCTCGGGGATCTTGTAGAGCGGCGTGATCTTGTCCGCGTGCACGATGGCGGCGGTGAGGCCGGCCTCGCGCGCGTGGTGCAGGTACACCGAGTTGAGCACGTGCCGCGCGTGCGGGTTGAGCCCGAAGCTGATGTTGGAGAGCCCGAGCAGGATGCCGCAGCGCGGGAACGTCTGGGCGATGAGGCGGATGCCTTCCAACGTCCAGAGACCCAACTTGCGATCGTCCTCGTTGCCCGTGCAGATCGTGAACGTCAGCGGGTCGAAGAGGATGTCGTCGGGCGCCATCCCGTGGCGGTTCACCGCGAGGTCGTGGATGCGCCGGGCGATCTCGAGCTTGCGCTCCGGCGACTTGGCCATGCCCTCCTCGTCGATGGTGAGGGCGATGACCGCGGCGCCGTGCCGCTTGCAGAGGCGGCACACGCGATCGAGACGCTCCTCGCCGTCCTCGAGGTTGATCGAGTTGACGATCGGCTTCCCGCCGATGCGCTTGAGCGCCGCCTCGAGCACGCCGACCTCGGTGGAGTCGATCACGAGCGGGGCATGCACGGCGGTGGCGAGCCGCTTGACGAGCTCGTCCATGTCGCGCACCTCGTCGCGACCGACGTAGGCGGTGCACACGTCGATGGCGTGGGAGCCACCCTTCACCTGCTGCTTGCCCATGCCGACCATGCCGTCCCAGTCCTGCGCGTCGAGCAGGCGCTTGAACTGGCGGCTCCCGTTCGCGTTGGTGCGCTCGCCGACGGCGAAGATGTCGGCCTGCTGGCGGAGCGGTGTCGAGCCGTAGAGGCTCGCGGCCGCCGGCACGAACTCGGGCACGCGCTGCTTCGGCTTCTTCCCGAGGATGCGCTCGGCCACCGCGCGGATGTGCTCGGGGCCGGTGCCGCAGCAGCCGCCCACCACGCTCACGCCGTCCTCCTGGACGAAGCGCTCGTGCCAGTCGGCAAGCTCGTGCGGGGCGAGCGGGTAGCACGTCTTCCCGTCCACGAGCTGGGGCAGGCCGGCGTTGGGCAGCACCGAGATCCGGCGCGTGGCGTGGCGCCCCAGGTAGGAGATGTGCGCGGCCATCTCCTGCGGGCCGGTGGCGCAGTTCAAGCCGATGACGTCGATCGGGTACATCTCGAGCACCGTCGCCGCGGTCGCGACGTCGCTGCCGAGGAGCATCGTGCCCGTCGTCTCCATCGTCACCTGCGCCATCACGGGCACGCGGCGGTGGCCCTGGTCGAACGTGGCGTAGATGGCCGCGAGCGCGCACTTGGTCTGGAGCAGGTCCTGACACGTCTCGACGAGCAGCACGTCGGCGCCGCCGTCGAGCAGGCCGCGAACCTGCTCCTGGTAGCCGGCAAACATCTCGTCCCACGTGATGTGGCCGAGCGTGGGGAGCCGCGTGCCGGGCCCGATCGAGCCGCACACGAAGCGGGGGCGGGCCTCCGAGGTGAAGCGGTGCGCCGCCTCGCGCGCGATCTCGGCTGCGCGCTTGTTGATGGTGTGGCACTCCGCGGCGAGCCCGAACTCCGCGAGCACCCACGGCGCGCCGCCGAAGGAGTTGGTCTCCACCACGTCGGCGCCCGCCTCGAAGTAGCGGGCGTGAATGGCGCCCACCACGTCGGGGCGGGTGTAGCAGAGGATCTCGGAGCAGTTCTCCAACCCGTTGTAGTCCGAAAGCGGCAGGTTGAAGCTGTGGAGCTGCGTACCCATGCCCCCGTCGAAGAGGAGGATGCGGTCCGAGAGCGCGTCGAGGAAGGTGCTCATCTGGGTGGCTCCGGGTTGGCGCCGAGGGCGAGGAGGGTCGTGAAGGCGGGGGAGCGGCGGTCGACGTGGGCCGTCAACACCGACACGCCCGCGAAGCCGGCGTCGGCGAGCATCCCGCCGAGGTCGGCGAAGCCGAGGTGCTTGTGTCCGAGCTTGTGGCGCACCCAGTCGTGCGGGTGCGGCGCGAGGTCGAGGATGGCGACGCGGCCGCCGGCCACCAGCGCGCGGCGGGCTTGCCGCAGGGTGTCCACCGGGTCGTCCGCGCAGTGCAGCGACTGGGAGAGGACGACGAGATCGACCTCGCCGGGCTCCAGCGGGAGCGCCTCCAGCGTGCCGAGGCGCGGCTCGACGGCCGGGCGCGCGTCCGCGAGGCGGGCGAGCGCGGCTGGATCGCGGTCCACGGCGATGGTGCGGCGCGCACGGGCGGCGAGGAGCCGCGTGAGGTGGCCGGTGCCGACGCCGAGGTCGGCGATCCGCAGCGGCGGGAGGAGGGCGAGCAGGAGGTGCGCGAAGGCCTCCCAGGAGCGGCCGGGGAGGTAGTCCGGCCCGAGCCCCTCGGGGGCGGGCGCGGCGCGGGCGTCCCGCACGCGGTCGAGCGCTGCGGCGTCGGCCGGGGAGAGCGGGCTCGCGGCGGCCAGGGCCACGAGCGCGTCCTCGCCGGGCGGGGCCGCGAGGACCGAGCGGGCGGCGCTCCCTTCCCGGCGCGTGGCCACCAGCCCCACGCGGCGGAGCTGCGCCAGGTGCCCCGAGACGGTGGACTGCCCGAGCCCGAGGATCTCCTGGAGCTCGCTGACGGACAGCTCTTCCCGGGCGAGCAACGCCAGGATCCGCAGGCGGCTGGGGTCCCCCAGCGTGCGGAACAGGGCTGCGCGATCCGGCTCGAGGTTCATGGTCCAACGGTGTATCGCGATGAAGCGATGAATCAAGGAGAGATCGTAATCCCCGACGGTGTCAGGAATTGCTGATTGACACCTACGGCGGGATGTGGCCGCCCGTCCGGGTGTCGGCAGGGCAGGGTGTCAGGAACTGACGATTGACACCTACGTCCCCCCGCCGCACACTCTCCCGACCGGAGTCACGCATGCCGCGCACCCTTCGCCTCGACTTTCCCGGCGCCCGCCACCACGTGATGAACCGCGGGGCACGCCGCTCCCCGATCTTCCACACCGACGAGGACTGCGCCCTCTTCCTCGCCGCCGTCGCGGACCTGCCCGAGCGCTACGACGTGCGCGTGCACGGCTGGGCGCTGATGCCGAACCACTACCACCTCATGCTCGAGACGCCGCGCGGAAACCTCAGCGACGCGATGCGGCACGTGGGCGCGACGCACGCCCGGAGCCTGAACCGGCGCGAGGGCTGGGACGGGCCCGTCTTCCGCGCCCGCTTCCGGAACCGCCTCGTGGAGACCGACGACTACTGGGCCTGGCTCCTCCTCTACCTCCACATGAACCCCGTGCGGGCCCACCTGATCCAGCACCCCGGGGAGGGCCATTGGACGAGCCACGCGGCCTACGCGGGGGACGCGCCCACGCCGCCCTGGCTGACCACGGAGCCGCTGCTCGCGTACTTCGGCGGCCGCTCGGGCTACCAGGCCGCGCTCGACGAGGCCCGGGTCGGCCGGCGCACCGCCCCCGCGGGCTTCGATCCCGAGGCGCTCTGGAAGCCGGTCCGGACCGCGCCGTCCACGCCGCCCGCCCCCCTGGCGAAGCCCGACGTGGACGCCGAGCTCGCCCGCGTGGCGCAGGCCTGCGGCGTGACGGTGCCCGACCTGGAGGTCGCGCGGCGAGGCCGCGGCGACAACCGCGCGAGGTGGGTGGCCGCGTGGTGGCTCGCCGTGCGGCAGCACGTGCCGCAGGTGGAGGTCGGGCGGCGCCTGGGGGCCGCGCCCGAGCAGGTGTGCCGCTGGGCGAGGGCGGCGCCGCGGCGGCGCGTCGAGGATCCGCAGGTCCGCGGGTGGATGGACGCCCTGGACGCGGGGTCCGCTTCGCGCTCGTAGGTGTCAATTCGCAATTCCTGACACCCGGCCGGCACCCGCTCCGGCCAGGACCCGCTCCGGCCGGGACCCGCTCCGGCCGGGACCCGCTTCGGCCGGGACCCGCTCCGGCGCTTGTAGGTGTCAATTCGCAATTCCTGACACCCGCCAGCTCCGCTCCGGCCGGGACCCGCTCCGGCGCTCGTAGGTGTCAATTCGCAATTCCTGACACCGGCCACCTGACACCGGCCAGCACGCCCGCCAGCACGCAGGTGTCAATTCGCAATTCCTGACACCGGCCAGCACGCCCGCCGGCCCGCAGGTGTCAATTCGCAATTCCTGACACCCGGCCAGCACGCAGGTGTCAATTCGCAATTCCTGACACCCAACACCCGCCACACGCCCCCGCGACCACGCGCCATCACCGCCGCCCCTCATGCCGTCTCGGACATCTCCGTCCCCTCGGCGAGCACGAGCTTCGCGAGCCGCTCCTCGTCGCGCTCGGCGTCGTCGTGGCCCCAGCGCTCGAGCTCCGCGGTGAAGCTGCGGTGGAAGTACACGTACGAGAGCAGGTCGGAGTTGTCGTCGGCCTCGCGGTCGTGGAGCACGGCCAGGAACGCGCGGGTGGCGCGCGGCAGCGTCGCCCGGTTGGCCTCGAAGCAGTCCGACGCGAGCTTCCCCACGTCGCGCGCGGGCCGGACGTAGGCGGTGTCGACGACGCGGAGCCGACGGTGGGCCTGCACACGCTCGAGGAAGTCCGGGTACTCCCGCTGCCCCCACCGGAGCAGGCGGTTCACGTTCTCGACCTCCCGCAGGTCCTCCTCGATGTCGTCGAGCAGGAGCGCGTCGAACGCCTTCCCGGCGAGGAACATCGGCGTCGGCGGGCTGTTCGGCGCGAGCGCCCCCTCCTGGTTCACGGAGCACTTCACGCCCACGACGATCACGCGGTCGGCGCCGAGCGCGATCGCCGGCAACAGCGGCGTGTTCTGCCGGAGCGACCCGTCCACGTAGTAGCGGTCGCCCACGCGCACGGACGGGAACCAGAGCGGCAGCGCCGCGGACGCGAGGCAGTGCTCCGGGCCGATGCGCGCCGGCAACATGCGCGTCGTCGGGGTCTGGCGCGGCTCGACGTTCCGGCCGTCGGCGAATTGCACGCAGCGACCGGTCATGACCTCCGTGGTCGAGACGACGAAGCCGCGGAGCTCGCCGGAGTCGAGCCGCCGGTGGAGCACGTCCCAGGGGAGCGTGCCGCGCACCTGGTCGTAGAGCGGCGTCGGGTCGAAGATCGCCTGCCCGGCGCCGAGCGCGGTCTCGCGCCAGAAGAAGCCCTTGCCGAACGGCAACGCATCCGTCCACCGCAGGCGGTACACCTGCTCCGGCAGCATCTCCCGCCAGAATTCCGCGAGCTGGACGGCCCCCTCCCGGCCTCGCGCCGCGACCCACGCGCCCGTGAGCGCGCCGATGCTCGACCCGCACACGATCTGGGGCTCCACGGGCCGGCCCAGGCGCTTCGGCAGCGTGTCCATCAGGTAGCGCAGCACGCCGGCCTCGTAGGCCCCCCGCGCTCCACCCCCGCTCAACACCAGACCCAGCACGGGGCGGATGGTACACCGACCGCGGGCGCGGCGCCCCCCGCGGCGGATAGCAATAGACATGGATCTCGAAGAACAGGCGGCCGCGCTCCCGACGACCGCGGGCGTGTACGTGTTCCGCGGCAAGAGCGACGACGTCCTCTACGTCGGCAAGGCGGTGAACCTCCGCGCGCGGGTGAAGCAGTACCTCCAGGGCCACGACGAGCGGTACATGGTGCGCTACCTCGTGGCGGCCGCGCGCTCGGTCGAGGTGTTCCCGGTCCCAAGCGAAAAAGACGCGCTCATCCTCGAGAACCAGCTCATCAAGCAGCACCAGCCGCGCTTCAACACCAAGCTCCGCGACGACAAGAACTTCCTCCACCTGCGCATCGATCCCAAGTCGAAGTGGCCCCGCTTCACGCTGACCCGCCGCATCAAGGACGACGGCGCCCGCTACTTCGGCCCCTACGCCTCCGCGACGAACGCCCGCCGCACCCTCGCCTTCGTCGGGAAGAGCTTCCCGCTGCGCACCTGCACCGACCAGGTGCTCGCCACGCGCAAGCGCCCGTGCCTGTTGCACCAGATGCACCGCTGCATCGCGCCCTGCGTCGACCTCTGCACCCGCTCCGAGTACGACGACGTGCTCCAGGACGCGATCCTCTTCCTGTCGGGCAAGGACCGCGAGCTCGTCGCGCGGCTGCAGGAGCGCATGCTCGCCGCCGCCGAGGCCGAGCGCTTCGAGGAGGCGACCCGCTACCGCGACCTGATCACCACGCTGCGGTCGTCGCTCGACCGGCAGTCCGTCGTCGACGTGCGCCTCGGCGATCGCGACGTCTGGGCGCTCTACCGCGAGGCGGATCGCGGCGCCGTCGCGCTCCTTCCCGTGCGCGGCGGGCACATGCAGCAGCCGCTCGTCTTCCCCTTCGAGGGCGAGATCGCCGAGGACGGGGAGCTCCTCTCCACGCTCCTGAACGAGTGGTACGAGGTCGACGTCCCGCCCGAGGTGCTCCTCCCCGTCGACCCGCCCGACCACGCCGCGCTCCAGGACGTGCTCTCCGAGCGCCGCGGCTCGAAGGTCACCCTCGCGGTGCCGAAGCGCGGCGAGAAGGTGCGCGTGGTCGAGATCGCCGAGCAGGCCGCCAAGGCCCGCTTCGACACCACCCACTCCGCCGACGAGCGGGTCGCCCACGCGCTCGAGCAGCTCGCCGAGATCGCGGGCCTGGACGTGCCCCCCTACCGCGTCGAGTGCTACGACAACTCCAACCTCCTCGGCCAGGACCCCGTCGCGAGCCAGGTGGTGTTCATCGAGGGGCGCCCCGCGCGCGCCGAGTACCGCCGCTACAAGGTGAAGACGGTCGTGGGCGCCGACGACTTCGCCACCATGCGGGAGATCCTCGGCCGCCGCCTCCGTCGCGCGAGCGAAGAGGGCAGCTTCCCCGACCTCATCGTGGTCGACGGCGGGCGCGGGCAGCTCAACGCCGCCGAGGCGGTCCTCCGCGAGCTCGGGCTCGAGGGCCAGCCCATCATCGGCCTGTCCAAGCCCCGCACCGAGCGCAGGCGCGGCGAGCGCGACGCCGTCGACAAGATCATCCTCCGCGACAACCCCGAGCCGGTCATCCTCCCGGAGACACACCCCACGCTGCGGATGCTCCAACACATCCGCGACGAGGCGCACCGCACCGCCATCGGCTTCCACCGCAAGACGCGGTCGAAGTCCCACCTCAAGAGCGCGCTCGACGACCTCCCGGGCCTCGGCCCCACGCGCCGGCAGGCGCTCCTCACGCACTTCGGCTCCTTGAAGGCCGTGCGCGAGGCGGACCCCGATCGCATCGCCGAGGTGCCGGGTTTCGGGCCCGCGCTCGCACGCCGGGTCTACGACGCCCTGCAGAAGGGGGTAGCCGAGGGCTAGCGCCCGTGGTTATCGCTCGCCCGCCTGAAACGGAGAGAGAGACCCATGCGCGCGATTGCCCTCACCCTGCTCCTCGTGGCCTGTGCCGGAACCGACAAGGAGACCGGCGGCCTCGTCGGCGACCCCGAAGCCGGCGCCGACGTGTACGCCACCAACTGCGCCAGCTGCCACGGCGCCAACGGCGAGGGCGGCACCGGCTCCGCCATGACCGAGGCGGTCCCCGAGAGCACCGACGCGCAGATCGAGGACGAGATCGTCAACGGCAACGACGAGGGCATGCCCGCCTTCACGCTCGAAGACCAGGAGATGGCCGACCTGCTCGCGTACCTCCGCGAGACGTACGGCGGCTGATCCACCATGTGGCGCTCCGTCGCGCTGCTCCTCCTCTCGAACGTGTTCATGACGTTCGCGTGGTACGCGCACCTCCGGGATCTGCGCGCGAAGCCCCTCTGGATCGCCATCGCGGTCAGCTGGGGCATCGCGTTCTTCGAGTACTGCATCCAGGTGCCCGCGAACCGCATGGGCTACGAGCACCTGAACCTGCAGCAGCTCAAGATCGTCCAGGAGATCGTCACGCTCGTGGTCTTCGCGGGCTTCGCGGTCTTCTGGATGGGCGAGAAGCTCACCTGGAACTTCGCCGGCGCCGGCCTGTGCATGGTCGGGGCGGCGTGGTTCATGTTCCGCGGCTGATGCGGGCCATCCCGTAGCTTCGAGCGCGTCTTCTTGGGACGGGGGGCACAGCCCCCCGTAACGCCCCGGCGGGGGGAGCCCCCCCCGCGCCCCCCGCTCGGCCGTGTCTAAGGTTCCCCTGCAAGGTGGGGATCAACCATGCTTCTCGCGCTCCTGATCGCGGGCTGTCAGCCCATTGTCGACAACGACCCGAGGCCCGGCCCGTCGGAGTCCGACGCGGACACCGACACCGACACCGACACGGACACCGACACCGCGGACACGGCCGACACCGCCGACACGGCGGACACGGCCGACACCGACACGCCGGCGGCCCGCGGCGCCGCGCTCTACGCGGCCGACTGCGAGGTCTGCCACGGCGCGGACGGCACGGCCGCCGTCGACGGGGCCGCGGACCTGACCGAGGAGGTCCCGAACCTCGATGACGCCGAGCTCGCGGAGGTGATCCTCAACGGCAAGGAAGACATGCCCGCCTTCGCGTACACCGAGGCGCAGATGTCGGACATGCTCGCGTACCTGCGGGCCACGTTCCCGGCGCCCGCGGAATAGCCGCCGCGGCCCGCGGGCGTCAGCAGCCGTCGACGCAGTCGCAGCTCGCGCCGCACTCCACGTCGGCGGCGTACGAGCCCGAGCAGGTCGCCTCGCAGGCGTCGGCGCCACACGTGAGCGAGGCGCCGGCGCCGCAGGCGACGCTCCCGGTGCACTCCAGCGAGCAGTCGCCGAGGTCCGCGCAGGTCATCGCGAGGCCGCCGCAGGAGCCGTTGCCGGAGCAGTCGACCGAGCAGGGGCCGCCCTCGGGGCACGTGATCGTCGCGTCGATGCAGGCGCTGCCGCCGCCGCAGTCGACGTACAGGTTGCCGCGCGGCGCGCCGGTCATCGTGGCGTCGCGGCACGCGCCGGTGCGGTGGCAGAGCACCGAGCAACGCCAGCCGTCCGGGCAGGTGAGCGCCTGGCCGGTGCAGCCCCCTTCGGCGTTGCAGTCGATCGTGCAGATGTCGAGGCCACACCCGCCCGTGCACGCCTCCGGGCAGCGGCCGCTGCCCGGAGGGTCGAGGTCCTCCGGGCAGGTGCTGGTGTCGACGGCGGTGTCGGGCGCGGTGTCCGTGTCGGGCGCGGTGTCCGTGTCGGCGGTGACGGAGCTGTCGGTGCCCGCCCCCGTGTCGGTGTCCGCCCCCGTGTCGGTGTCGGCGCCCGAATCGGTGTCGCCCGGGCCGGTGTCGCCGCCGTCCGCGGCGGTGTCGGCGCGACACGTGGCAGGCGCGCACGTCTCCTCGGCGCCGGGCGCCGGATCGCCGCAGGCGGCGAGCAGGAACGCAAGGACGGCCGCGAAGGAGCGCACGGCCGCCAGCATACTCGGTCCGCCACCACGAGGGAGCGGGGGCGTTGCGGGGGGCCGATGAGGCCCCCCGCCCCAAGAAGAACTAGTCCAGGCTGTGCATCGCGACTGCGTCGCGCAGCTTGGGCTCGAACCACGTGGACTTCGGCGGCATCACGTTGCCCGTGTCCGCGACCGCGAAGAGCTGCTCGAGGCTGGTCGGGTGCATGTGGAACGCGACCGCGTGCGAGCCCGCGTCCACGAGCTTCACGAGCTCCTGCCAGCCGCGGATGCCGCCGATGAAGTCGATGCGCTTGTCGGTGCGCGGGTTGTCGATGCCCAGGAGCGGCCGGAGCACGCGATCCTGGAGGAGCGACACGTCGAGCGCCTGCACCGGGTCGCTCGGGATGTCCCGCGCGGTGAGGCGGTACCACTGCCCGCCGAGGTACATCGTGATGCGGCCGCGCCCCTCGGGCACCGGGCCCGGGGCGGCGTCCACGTCGAAGTGCGCCTTCACGGCGGCCATGAACGTCTCGGGGCTGTGCCCGAACAGGTCCTTCACCGCGCGGTTGTAGGCGAGGATCTGGAGCGTGGACGCCGGGAAGAGGCCGGCGAGGAACCAGGCGTGCTGGCCGGGCATCCCGGCGCGCTCGCGGTGCACGATGGACGCTGCGGCGGAGCGGTGGTGCCCGTCGGCCACGTAGGTGCACGGGAGCAGCGCGGCGGCGCGGGTGATCGCGTCGACGGCGGCGGGGTCGGAGACGCGCCAGAGCACGTGCTCGACGCCGTCCTCGGTCCTGACGCGCCACTCCGGCGTGCCCTGCGTGCCGCGCACGATCAGCGAGTTCAGCGGCTCCTGGTCGCGATAGGCGAGGAACACCATGCCGGTCTGGCAGTTCGTCGCGTCGATGTGGGCGACGCGGTCGCGCTCCTTGTCGGGGCGCGTGAACTCGTGCTTCTTGATGAGGTTCTTGTCGTACTCGTCGACCGAGAAGGCCGCGACGAGCCCGACCTGCCAGTGCTCGCCCATCTTCTGGCCGTAGAGGTAGTAGCTGTCGCTGTCGTCGCGGGTCAGGAGCCCGGCCTCGAGCATGGCGTTGAACTCGCGGCGCGCGGCCGCGTAGGCCTCGGGTGCGTGCGAGTCGGTGCCCTCGGGGAGCACGGCCTCGGGGCGGCTCACGCGCACGAAGCTGTCGGGGTTCGCGGCCACGATCGCGCGCGACTCGGCCTCGCTCATCACGTCGTAGGGCGGGGCGATGACGCGGGCGGCGACGGCGCTCGCGGCGCGGATGGCTCGGAAAGGACGGATGTCGGACACGGTGGCCTCCAGGCAGCCCGACCTAAACCGGCGGCGGGGGGTCGGGCTACCGCTTCACGCCCGCGCCGGCGTCACCATCGGTCGCCCCGCGGGTCAGGGGGCCAGGTACGGGACCTCGACGGTGAAGCCGAACTCCGCGTGGCGGCAGTCGCGGTCCGCGTCGTCGTCGCCCGTGGTCACGAACGCGAAGTCGTAGCGCCCGGCCTCGATCGCGGCCGCGGACAGCTCCGCGACGAGCGCGTCGGGGAAGCTCAAGTTCATGGTGCCCTCGGTCTCGGTCTCCGGGATCTCGCAGGTGGTGTCGCCCGCCTCCGCGCCGAGGCAGTAGGGCTCGTATTCCCAGCCGGTCGCGTGGTAGTCGAAGCCGGCGAGCGCCGACCAGTCCCACGTCGGCAATTCGCCCGGGAGCTCGTCCACCGCGACCGCGAGGCTCGACGCCAGCACGAGGTCGTTGAACGTGAAGAAGAAGTGGTCGTCGTACCGCATCACCTGGACCTCGTCGGGCACGAGCCCGCTGAAGTCGAAGGCGAGGTCGCAGATGATCGCGTCGGTGGGCAGCGTGAGCGCCTGCGTCTGCTCGACGCGCGCGGTGAGCAGGCCGCCTTCGGGGTCGAGGTTGTCGCCCTCGCCCCAGGGGCAGCTCTCCGTCTGGGCCGGGAAGACCACCTCCAGCGTGACGGTCTCGGGCGTGTACTGCTCGCACGCCTCGGTCACCTCGTCGGCGGAGGAGACGTCGGAGAGGTCGATCTTCTGGTCGGCGCAGGCCGCGAGGAGGAGGAGCATGCCCCTACTGTAGCCGACGGGGCCGGCGCCGTGCGGCGAGCGCGACAGCGAGCAGGAGCGCGCCGGTGGGGGCCCCGGTGGTCGCGCACCCGCACCCCTCGGCGGGGTCGCCCTCGGGACCCTCCGGGTCGCCGCCCGCGGCGGGCCCCCACGCGATCGAGAGGGTGAACGCCGCGGGCTCGAGCGGGTCGTCGGCGTCGAAGCCCTGGGGGCCGAGGTTCACGACGCCGACGGTCACGACGCTGCCCAGGACGAGGTGCTCGGCCTCCGTCCCCTCCACGATCGTCTCGCCGCCGGGCTCCACCACGACGATCCCCCAGCGGACGTCCGGGTCGCCGTCCACCCGCGCGACCAGGACCTCGCCCGCGGGCACCTCGACCTCCCAGTACGAGGTCCCGAGCGGGTAGGGCGCGATCGTGGGCTCGACCTCGCCCGGGGCCGTCAGCGTCCCCTCGCGCGGCGCCCAGGCCTCCGCCCCCGCGAACGCGACGTACGCGGGCCCGCCGTCCGTGCCCATCCGGGCGCGAGCGGCCGCGAATTCGAGCATCGAGAGCACCCAGTCGCCCGACACCACGTCCCAGGCGTCGAGCACGTCGGGCTCGTTGGGGTCGCCGGCCTCCTGCGCGACCGCCGCCCACAACGCCGGCCCGATGCCGCCCGCACCGTCCGCGTAGCGCTCGTCGAGGAACCAGATCCACGCGACCGCGCCGTACTCGTACCAGCTTTCGATCCCCTGCTCGTCGAGGAGGAAGTACCCGTCCTGCAGGACCGCGGACATCCAGGGGAAAGCCTGGTAGTCGCCGAGGTCCGCCGCGCTCGTCTCCCACGTCGGGTCGGTCCAGCGCTCGGCCGCGACCGCCGTGGCCTCCCACAGCGACAGGAAGGGCTCGGCGTAGTCGGTCGCGTACTGGGTCGTGTGCTGGAACTCGTGGTGCACGAAGTGGGGAAAGTCGCCCTCGGGCGTGCGCGGGTCGATCACGACGTAGGACGCCGCGGCCGCGACGCCGTCGGCGGGGTCGTCGTCCACGCAGTTCGGGTCGCCGCCTTCGCAGTCCACCCACGCCGACCCCGAGCCCCCGGCCTCCCGGGTCAGGTAGATGTCGAGCGCGTCGGAGCCCCCACGGCCGTCGTCGGGGAGGGGCGCGCGGAAGCCGAGGCCGTCCACCTGCGCGGCCCACGCCTCCTCCGCCCACACCACGACCTCCTCGCAGCGCGCCCGGTCCGACTCCTGCTCGAGGTGGCAGCGCACGCGGCCGGTCGCGGAGTCCACGAAGTCGACGGCGTCGGGGCGGAAGGCGAGGGCGGGGCTGGCCAGGGCGAGGAGCACGGGACCTCCGTCGCGAGTGTGCCACGCGCCGGCTCACTCCCCGCGCTCCAGCGCCTCCACGGCCGGCAACAGCACCGCCAGGTCCCGCTTGAGCCGCTCGATCGTGTCGGCGCCCACGCGCTCCGCGAGCTCGCGCTCGAGGCCCGCGAGCACCCCGAGCCCCACGAGCAGCCCGGCCCGCCCCTGCTCCGTGAAGCGCACGAGCCGCGCGCGCCCGTCCTCGGGGTCCGGCACCCGCTCGATCACGCCCAGGGCCTCGATCTCGTCGAGCAGCTGGCCCACCGCCTGCTTCGTCACGCCCATCCGGCGGGCCAGCTCGGTCGCGCGCGTGCCCGCGAGGTCCAGGTGCGGCAGCACCTGCATGTGCGACGCCTTCAGCCCCGGCACCCCGAAGTCCCGCCGGACGCGGGCGACGCCCACCTCGTTGAGGAGACGCGCCGTGCGGAACAAGAGGTGCCCGAGGTTGACCGCCTTCGTCGCGGCGAGCTCCTCGGGGCGGAAGGGCGGGAGGTCTGTCGGCAGCGCCATGGTAAAGCCCCTTGACGAGTTGGTCAGCCAACTTTACTATCCTCTCCACCCCGGAGCCACCATGCTCGCCCAGCACGCCCCCGACCTCTGGACCGTCGACCACGCGCTCACCGTGGGGGGCTTCCTCCCGATGGGCACGCGCACCACCGTGATCCGCCTCGCGGACGGGCGCCTGGTCCTCGTCGCGCCGGGCGACCTCTCGGATGCCGACCTCGCCGCGATCCGCGCGCTCGGGCCCGTCGCCGCGATCGTCGCGCCGAACCTCCTGCACCACCTGTTCCTGGCCAAGGCGGCGGCCGCCTTCCCCGACGCCGAGGTCTGGGCCGCGCCGGGCGTGGAGAAGAAGGTGAAGCGCGAACTGCGGCCCCTCGACGGCCGGGGCGGCCCGTGGACCGGCACGCTGGAGACGCACCGCGTCGAGGGCGCCGACAAGCTCGGCGAGACGGTGCTCTTCGACCCGCGGAGCCGCACGCTCGTGCTGACCGACCTCTGCTTCAACCTCCGCAACGTCGAAGGCTGGTTCGCGCGCGCGCACCTCAAGATGCTCGACGCCTACGGAAAGTTCGGGCCGTCGTTCCTCATGCGGAACGTCTACACCAGCGACAAGGCCGCGCTCCGCCGCTCGGTCGACCGCCTGCTCGACTGGGACTTCGACCGGGTGATCGTCACCCACGGCGAGGTCCTGCCGAGCGGCGGTCGGGAGGCGCTGCGCGAGGGGTTCGGGTTCCTCGGGCAGGCGCGGGCGGCGTCGTAGCGGCCGTGCCGACCGCTACAGGAGCTCGGACTGCTGCGTCTGGTTCGTGTTCACGGCCGTCTGGCGGGTGCCCCTGCCGTTCTTCATCACGACCGCGGGCGGCCCCCCGATCAGGCCGTCGCCGTCGGTGTCGGAGGTGAGCTCGATGCCGATGGGCTCGCCGCCGATGAGGATGTCGCCGCGGCTCGAGACGGGCTCGCCGTGCGGCTTCGTCGCGAGCACGAGGTCGCCGTCCTCGTCGGTGGCGAACTGCCCGGCGAAGTGGCCGACGAACAGGGTCGAGCGGCCGCGGAGGCGGATCTTGCCGGAGAGGTCGAGGGCCGACGGGTCGCCCACGATGTCCACCGCGTTGGCGAAGACGACGGCCACCTCGGCGTCGTACGCGAGCGTGTAGCTGGTGGCGGTGGGCGTGGCGGACCCGGTGGTCCCCGCGAGCGCGACCTTCACGCTCGTCGGGAGCGCCTCGACCGTGGCGGCGTAGGCCGTCGCCGACAACGTCCAGGTGCCGTCGTCCTCCTGGCCGAGCGCCACGCAGGTGCCGTACTGGCAGAGCCCGCGCCCGCCGACGGGGGAGCCCGCCGTGAACGTCTTCCCGTCCACCGCGACCGTGAACGCCTCCGCCGACGGGTCGCCCTTGAACGTGATCGGCGTCGCGGCGGCCACCTGGTAGCTGTTCGCGGGCACCTCCCAGACCTCGCCGCCGTCGACGGTGATCTCGGCGTAGGTGGGCAGCGTGTCGCCGAGCTCCCACCCGTCCGAGGTGAGGACGGTCATGTACTGGTTCTCGAGGATGTCCGCGAGCTCCTTCGCGCCGCCGTGGAGCGCCACGCTCGTGAGCGGGTCCTCGTCCGTCGCGAGCGCGGTGGTGCCGGAGCCGCCGTCGTCCCAGGCGGGCACGATCTCGGCCGTCGCCCAGTCGAGCCGCGTGCCGTCCGCGTCGCTCGCCTCGACGGTCAGGTCCGTGGCGGACTCGACGAGGAAGGAGTCGGGCCCGCTGTACACCTTGCCGACGGCGTCGAGCGCCACGTCGTAGGTGGTGGTCTTGGTGTAGGTGGTGCAGCCGAGGCGCGACGTGCAGTCCGTCGTGCTCACGTCGAACGTGATGGTGACGTACACGACGCCGGCGGCGTCCGCCCCCGCGAGGTCGAAGCCGAGCTCGTAGCCGGCGTCCGTCGCGAACGTGGAGGTGCCCGCCACGGAGAGGTCGCCGTGCGTGCCGGGGCAGCTCGTGCCGTCGCCGCAGACGACGCCCCGCCACGTGCGCGACCCGACCTCCGACGTGAAGGTCGCGATCGGCGCGCTGTACGCATCGTACGCCGTCAACGTCGCCGTCGATCCGCTCGGCGGCAGCGCCGACACCGTCGCCGTGCCGTGCACCCAGCCGCCCTCCGCGTCGAGCGGCACCGTCTCGCCGACGCCGTCCACCGCGAGCGACGCCGTCACGTCCGCGACCTGGTCGTTCGCGTCGTTCACGACGACGACCGTGCGGTAGTTGCTGTCACCGGTCTGCCGGACGCGGATGTTCTTGATCTTGATGTCGGCGGCGGCGGCGTCGGGCGCGGCGAGCGCCAGGGCGAGGATCGTGGAGGAGAGCATGCGGGCCTCGGGAGTGGGTGCCCGGATACCCGCGGGCGTGCCCGGCGGGACCCTTCGTCGACCCTACGGGCCCCAACCGCGCCCCATCGACGTCCCGCGCCCCGCGTGCGAGAGTGCGGGCGGAGGCCGCCCCGATGCGCCTGCTCCGTCACCTCGGCCTCGCTACGATCGCGCTCCTCGCGCCCACCCCCGCGTGGGCCCACGGCCTCTGGGGCCACGTGCACGTCACCGGGTGGGCGGTCGAGAACATGCCCGACGACGAGCTGCGCGCGTTCCTGCTCGAGCCGGAGGTCTTCAACGCGCTCGTGTTCGGCGCGACCTTCACGGACACCGGCTACGCCCGCGACGACAGCGCCTCGCGCGCCTACGCGGAGCACACGCACTGGGAGCCGTTCGTCCAGGACTACGTCGAGTGGATCCGGGCGAACGACCCTCCCCCGTGGACCAGCCTCGAGTCGAAGAAGCGCGTGGCGTTCCTGCTCGGCTGCGCCTCCCACGGGCTGCAGGACGAGCTGTTCGACACCCTGTTCCTGTACCAGGTCACCGAGCACGACGGCGGCGGGCAGGACGAGGCCGACCCCGGCACCGACGGTTTCCTCGCGCTCGACGGGCACCTCCGCTTCGTGCCGCAGGAGGACATCCCGATGGAGACGCTGCTCGAGCTCTACGCGGGCGTCGACGACGGGATCACCGAGGACGTCATCACCGAGTCGGTCGACCTCGTGACCTCCTTCTACATCAACGACTCGATCGGCCTCGCCGTGGCCGCCGACCTCGGCGACCAGTACGACGACGTCATCCCCTGGACGCGCGCGCACTACCTGGACGCCGAGCTCCCCGGCAGCCTGCGCGCCGAGATCTACCCGACGATGCGCTACCAGCAGGCGATCTGGGAGCGCCTGCACGACGGGCTCGCCGCCGACGACGCCACCGTGTTCGCCCACCCCGAGGCGCCTCGTCGGCTCCTCACCGGCGACGCCACGGCGACGAGCAGCTGGGTGAGCCTCGTGTTCGGCGTCGGCGTGCGCTACGAGGACGACCTCGTCGAGCTTGTCGACGCGGACGGCGCGGAGGTGCCCTTCACGCAGGCCAACAGCCGCTGGGGCCCGGAGTTCACGCGCGTGGTGCGCCTCGCGCCCGCGGAAGACCTCGCGCCCGGGGCCTGGTACACCGCGCGGCTGCGCGCGGGGGTCGAGACCATCGACGGGCAGGTGAGCGGCGAGCCCTGGGAGCTCGCGTTCCAGGTGGAGTGCGACGTGGGCGGAGATTGCGAGGACCTTGGCGAGGTGCCCGAGGCGCGCATCGACGGCCTCCCCGCGGACACCGGCGCGGACGACACCGATCCCGACACCGCGGACGACCCCGAGGCGCCCCAGGGCTGCGGTTGCGCGACGGGGCCCGGCGCGGCGCCGTTCGGCGGCGTGTTGCTGCTCGCGGGGCTCGTGCGGCGAACCAGGTCACGTCGGGAGGCACGGCCGATCCGCTGACGCCCGCGCGGCGGCGAGCCCGTCGGGGCGCGTCTCCGCGTCGGTGAGAGATTCGGCGGCCGGGCGCGCCCCCCGCGAAGACGCGGGGGTCGGACCCCTCCGGGCTTCGCGGCGGAGCCGCTCGGCTGGCGCGGCCCGCCGCACCGCCGGGAGCGTTGGGACGTGTCGGGGCCGCGCCGAGCCGGCCGCGCGGGGCGCGGCCGCCCGCCGGGCTCCTCGCGCGGCACCCCGGCGCAGATCGAGGTGGAGGTCAGCCCCAGTCGGTTCCGATTCGGTGCCGGCGGCGACGCAAATCGGGGAGAGGTCGAGGTCTCCGCGAGCTGTGTCGCGATTCGGGCGCCGGCGGCGACGCAAATCGGAGTGATGTCGAGGTCTTCGCGATTTGTGTCGCGATTCGGCCGCTGGCGGCGACGCAAATCGGAGAGATGCCGAGGTCTCCGCGAGTTCGGTCGCCTCCCCCGGCAGGCTCGGTCCGCGCCGACGCGGATCGCCCGGTGGCCCGGTGCGGTGCGGACCTCGGCGCGTCGCCGGACCGCTACGCACACGCCGTCAGCGCCCACTCCACCGTGCTGTTCTCCGTCGCGCAGTCGTCGGGGTGCACGCTGCCGGTGCCGTCGTCGCCGGCCGCGAAGACCTGGCCGCGCTCCGCCTGGGCGGTGGTGGTGACCACCTCCCAGGAGGCGGCGGCGCGGCCGACCCTCGCACACGGAGCGGGAGATGCGCAAGGAAAGCTCGCAGTCCTCCCGCCACGCCGCGTGAGGCCCCTGGTAGGCGGCCGCGCGGGGCGCTCGCGCCGAGCCTGGAAGGGGCCGACCCCCGGGGGCGTCCGCGCCCCCGGGGGGCACGCCCAACCGCGCCCGCTCGACCCGCGCCGGCCTCGCCCGCTCGGCCCGCTCCGGCGCGAGGGTGTCAGTCGGCGGGTCCCGCTTGGAGCCGATCGTTCGGCGGCGGCCGGCCCGCGGGCCTCTGGACGAGGCGCCCGCCCAGGAGGAGCTCCACCGCCACCACCTCCTCGCGCGGCACGGGGAGGTCCGCGATCGGCGCGGTGATCTGCCAGAGGAGGACCCTCGCGGGCCCCTCGACCACGAGGTCGCCGAGCCGGCTGCCGAGGAAGTAGCGATCCGTCCCGACGACGAGCGTGGCCACGAGGGTGTGCGCGAGCCCTGCGTCGGGGTGCCACTCCCGCTCGGTGCGCACCTCCGCGTCCACGGCGCGGGCGCGGGGGCGCGCCCCGAGGAGGCGCATCCGCCGCACCCCGTCGCGCAGGGGGCTCACGCACCCGAGCGCGACGAGCCCGCCCGCGACCAGCACGGGGACGTCCAGCCCGGTGAGCGGCCATGCCCCGGCGAGCACGCCGACGGCGACCGCGCTCGCGAGCCCGAGGTCGAGGGGCCACCCCGGCCGCGCGGCGTACGGCCAGCGTGCCCACAGGCGCATCGGCACGCGGCCCCGCGCGAGCGCGGCGCGTTCCGGGGCGTCCACCCCGAACTCGTGGTCGAGCACGCCCTGGGGGAGGGACGCTTCCAAGGGTCATGCTCCGCGAAGGGGCGGATTGTACCGGAGCGGCGGGTGGCCGCCCGCGCACCGGGTCGTAGGCGGCGGCGGCGCTCAGGCGGCCTCGGAGACTGCATCGGGCGCGTCTGGGCACGCCCCGGGGGCGGGCCCCCCGGCGGCGGCACGGGCGGTGCGCGCGGGACGGCGCGGGTGGTGGGGTCGGCGAGGGAGGCGGGGCGGCGGCGAGGTGGCGGCCGTCCGAAGTCGAGGGATGCGCGTACATCCTCCGACTTCGGACGGAAATACCGTCCAAGATCGGGGGA
>CAYWGD010000114.1:0-22806 GCA_964457335.1 uncultured Enterobacteriaceae bacterium
CCGCACCACCCACCCATCCGCGCCCCCCGGCCGCCCCCCCCCCGCGCACGCCAGCGCGCGACGGGAGCATTCTCCCGAACCCTCCTACAGCTCCGGCTCGACGTTCCAGCGCGCGGCGGCCGCGGTCGCCGCCTCGCGCGCGTCGTCCCGCGCCAGCGCCGCGCCCAGGAGCCGCGCGAACCCGGCCCGCGCCGCGGGATCGCCGAGCGAGCGCCCGGCGGAGGCGGCCCGGCTCGCCGCGGCGGCCACGCGCGGGACGTCCCACCATGCGTTCGGGTCCGCGAGCGCGTCGGGCACGAGGCGGAGCGCCTCCTCGAGGTGCTCCTCCCGCCCGAGCGCGAGCAGCCCCGCGAGGAGCCCGAGCCGATCCTCGGCGGGGCTCGCCGCCGCGGAGGCGAGCCCGCGCTCCAGGCAGCCCGTCGCGACCTCCAACCGCCCGCGCGCGATGGCCGCCTCCGCCTCGGCGCGATCCAGGCGCGCGCGCACCTCGTCGCTCTCGGCGACGGCGCGGGCTTCGTCCAGCCGGGCCGCACTCTCCGCCTCGGCCCCCGCCTCCCCCGCCAACCACGCCAGCGCCCCGAGGAGATCGGCGCGCGCGTCGCCCTCGAAGAGCTCCTCGGTCAAGAGCGCCTCGAAGCGCGCGCGGGACTCCCCGAGGCGGCCGGCGCGGAACGCGCTGATGGCGCAGTTCAGCTTGCCCTGCAGGAGGTCGGCCGGGTCGGCGCCGAGCCGGCGCCAGAGCCGGGTCGCGACGCCGAAGTGCGCGAGCGCCTCCGCCGCCCGTCCGAGCCGGTAGGCGCAGTCGCCCAGCAGGTGCGACATGTAGGCCTCGTCCGTGGGCGCGAGGCTCGCCCGCGCCCGCGCGAGGCGGGCCTCGAAGTGCCGCACCGCGCCCTCGAGGTTGTTCCCGATCGTCCGCTGCAGCGACCAGATCGTCGCCGGGGCACGGCTCGACGGGATGCGCGCGTCCGCCTCCGCGCAGAACCGCTGCCACCGCCGTGCCTCCGCGCGGGCGCCCGCGCCGTACGCGAGCCGCGCCAGGTTGTCCGCGACGACGAAGCGCGCGACGTCGACCTCGACCGTCGGCACGTCGCCGAGCGCCTCGGCGCGCGCGAGCGCGTCGAGCGCCGCGCCGCAGTCGGCGGCCGCGCCGTCGAGGTCACCGAGGCGGAAGCGGGCGAGCGCCCGCCCGTTGCGGGCCCAGGCGGAGAGGAACGCGGCGGTCCCGGGGGGGATCGCGGGGTGGTCCGTGGCCCGGACGGCGTCGTCCGCGAGCCGCTTCGCCTCCTCGTGGTCCCCCCGGTAGCGGCTGGCCACGACGCTCAGGCGGTAGAGGAGGTGCGCGCGCTGCGCCGGATCCGCCTCCAGCGCGAGCGCGCGTTCCAGGTGGTCGCCGAGCGCGAGCGCCCGCTCGACCTCGATCTCGTTGGCCACGTGCCAGGTCGCCGCGTACAGGGCGAGCCCCGCGATCGCGTGCAGCTCGGCGGCGTCGGGGTGATCGGGGGCCCGCTCCAGCGCGGCCCGCGCCAGGGCCCACGCCGCGGGGAAGCCGTACGACGAAAACGCGGCCCGCGCGGCGCCGGCGGCCCGCTCCGGCCCGCCCGGCTCGTCCAGCGCGGCCCAGGCGGCGAGCTCGAGCCCGTCGTCGTAGGGGTCCGTCGCGAGCCGCGCGTCGGTCGCGCGGGGGAGCCGCGGGGCCTCGCTCGCCAGCGCGGCGAGCTGGCTCGCCTCCCAGGCCACGCGCTCGGCGTCCAGCGCCGCGGCGTCGTCTCCGCTCACGTCGTCGGGGTCGTAGGCGAAGGCGAGGCGGATCTCGCCGTGGCCCCGCGCGAGGAGCGCGCGCAGCACGCCCACGGTCTCGCCGTCCAGCCGCTGCAGCGCCGGCACGACGAGCACGGCGCCGTGGAGCAGGGGGGCGAGCACATCCGCCCAGGCCTCCGTCAGCACGCGCCCGTTGGGGATCATGTTCGGAAGGCGGCCCAGCACCCCGAGGGAGCACCGGTCGCGCTCATCCCGCTCCTCCTCCGAGAGCGGGAGCTTCCGGAGCACGAGGGACAGCGGGCCGCGCCGCGGGGCCAGCGCCGCGTCGACCGCGGCGTCCCCGAGGCGTTCGCGGAGCGTGGCGACGAGCGCGCGGGCGCCCGCCCAGGGGACGGGTGGCCGGCCCGAGGGGCGCGGCGGGACGAACACCGCCGCGGAATCGCCGGCCCCGGCGGTCGCGCCGGCGGGCGCATGGACGATCATCGAGGCACCCCGGGAGGAGGGGGGGCCCGACCACGAGGGTCGGGCCCGAGGTTCGCTCGCGCGGACGCCACCTCGCGGCGGAGCCCGCGCGGGCGGTGCGTCAGCACATCCGGCAGTGCATCCTGGAACCGGACTTCAGGCTGGTCTTGATCTTCATCGGCACGCTCCGGTGGTCGGTTCAGCCGGCGGAACGCCGGCTACCGCGATGCTCCGGCCTCGCGCTCACGAGGGTCCATTACACCGCGATTACGCGTCCACGCCCACGCGGCCCTCGGTGAGGTCCGCCTGCATCTGGGCGTTGAACCACGCGCGCACGCGCTCGAGGTGCCGCTCCTCCTCGCGCATCGCCTGCTCGAAGCGGGCCACGAGGTCGTCCCGGCCGAGGCCGCGGGCGAAGTCGACGAGCAGCTTCCAGCCGTCGTTGTCGGCGAGCTCCGCCACGAGGATGGCGTGCAGGCACTGGGAGCGCGAGCTGCGCGGGTCGGACAGGATCTGGACGAGGCCCTGCGACTCGACGGCCACCGCGTCCGCGGCGGGCGTGCAGACCGTGGGGTCGGCGCCCATCTCGGTGATGACGTTGCGCAGGAGCTCGAAGTGCCGGTGCTCCTCGTCGCGGATCTGCCGGAGCTCGGTGATGTTCGGGCCGAGCGCGGCGTCCCCGATCACGTTCACGTGCGCGAGGAGCCCGTCGTAGAGGCGCACGCCCGTGCGCTCGAAGGCAAGGCGCTCGCCCAGCCGGTCGAGGAACACGTTGGGGCGCTGATCCTTGACGAGCGCGGCCGCGGCCCTGGCGACGCCCTTGAGCGTGGTGGGCGGCGGCATCGACCCGATGCCCGTGCGCTCGGCGATGTACTGCTCGCGCACGACCTGCACGCCGGCTGCGCTCCCGTCGCTCGAGGGCGCGCCTTCCCGCGCCCCCTGCACCATCTGCTCGGCGTCCACGGGGGACATCCCGATGCCCGTCCGGTTCATGCCAGCGAGCTTCTCCTTCGCGTCCTTCGCGTTCACTTGGCCCTCCCCTCGGCGCCGACCATGGCGCCCACGTTGACGAGCTCGGTCCCGGGCGTCCACCGGTAGCCGGCCGCGACGATCTCCGAGGGCGAACCATCCTTGTTGAGCTGGTTGCGGTAGGCGTTCGACGCCGCGTCGGCCGGCACCTGCCCGGCGTCGACGAAACGTGTCCCGATCGCGCGCAGGTTCGTCTCGTTCTTGAGCACGTCCCGCACGAACGCGCGGTGGCTCTTGAACGCGATGGGCTCGGGCAGCGTGTTGGGCAGGACCTCGGCGGGGTCCCGGTGCTCCACGTTGCGGAAGAGCTCCATGACGAAGTGGAGCTGGCCGAGCTCGTAGTCGACCATGCGCTGCCAGAGCGCCCGGATGCGCGGGTTCGACTCCTGCTGGGCGCAGGACCAGTAGTTGTAGACCTCGGTGGCCTCGTGGAGCAGCCACTTCTCGAGCCACGTCTCCGTCGGGTCCATGAGGGACTCGTACTGGGTGACGTGCTGCTCCTCGATGGACGCGATCTCCGCGTAGAGCTGCCGCGCGACCGGGTCGGCGAACTGGGGCCCGATGACCATGTAGTAGTCGTGGGTCATGTTCTCGGCCGCGGTGATCGTCAGCGCGTTGAGCTTGGAGATCGGCGCGGCGGTGCGCCGGTCGTAGGGGTTCCGGAGGTCGTCCTCCGGCGCCCGGTGCTCCACGCTCGTCGGCCGGCCCGGCCGGATGTCGCTGTAGCTCTGGAGGATGTTGTTCGCGTCCTTCCCCTCGACGCGGTCCATGAGCGCCGCGAAGCGGTACAGGTGGTCGAAGTCCTCGAGCATGCCGAAGCGGTAGACGGCCGCGAGGTAGGGGTCGGGCTCGTGCTGGGCCACGCTCGCGGTGACCTCGATCGCCACCTGTTCGAAGCCGATGGTGGTGTCGAGCGGCGAGTGGTCGGCCCCGAGCAGCCAGTTCACCATCGTCTGCTGGTGCTGCTCGATGCGACGCACACGCGCGAGCGCGAGCTGCAGCGGCCGGTTCATGCGCGCGCAGGCATGGCTGAAGCGGTTGGCCTCGGCCTCGATCCCGTTCATCAGGATGATGCGGACGCGGGTGAACGCGTCGTCGTCGAGCTTGCTGATGGGCATACCGGCCAGCTCGCGCCAGGTGAACACCTGGCGCTCCAGCGGTACGCCCTGTTCCTTGAAGAGGTCCAGGGCCATGACGGGGAACTCCTTTGCCGAGAAGGGCCCGCCGAAGCTAGGGCCCGGGCGTTCCCAATCAAGTCGGCCGAGAAGCTTTATTTTCGACCAGTCACACCCGTCGGGACGCGGCTTCGGCGATGCACGCCAGCACGTCCTCGGCCGTGAACGGCTTCTCGATGACGCGGAGGCCCGTGCGGGCGAGGTAGCTCTCGGCGCGGGCCGTGAACACGCCGCCCGTGCAGAACACCATCCGGGCCGCGAGCGCGGGCGCGCTCTCGAGCAGCCAGGAGTGGATCTCGATGCCGTCGACCCCGGGCATCATGAGGTCGCAGAGCACGGCGTCGAACGCGGTGTCCTGCGCCAGGACCGCGAGCGCCTCGCGGCCGCCCGCGGCGGTGACGACCTCGTGCTCGCCGCGGAGGATCTCGCCGACGACCGCGAGCAGGAAGGGCTCGTCGTCCACCACCAGGACGCGGCCGCCGCGGCCGGCCGGGCTCGCCTCGGGCGTGGTGGCGCGCAGACCGTTGTCGACCGGGAGCTCGAGCGTGAAGCGGCTCCCGCGGTTGGGCTCGCTCCACACGTCGATCCGGCCGCGGTGCTGGCTCACCACGTCGTGCACGACGGTGAGCCCGAGACCGGTGCCGCGGTCCTTCCCGCGGGAGGTGAAGAAGGGCTCGAAGAGCCGCTCCCGCACGTCGCGGGTCATCCCGACACCCGTGTCCGCGATCAGGATGTGGACGACGTTCCCCGCGGTCCAGGTGCGCACGGTGACGGCGTGCTCGTCGGGGGCGCCCTCGATGGCCTGCCCGGCGTTCACGAGCAGGTTCGTGACGGCCTGGATGAGCCGCTCCTGGTGCGCCACGAGCCGGGGCACCTCGCCGAGCTCCACGACCAGCCGCGCGCGGTGCCGGAGCTCGTTCCGCACGAGCTCGATGGAGCGGCGGACCGCGTCGTTGGGGTCCACCTCCTCCACGCGCCCGCCGCGGAGCGACGAGAAGCTCCCGAGCCGCCGGGCCGCCTGGGCCACGCGGAGGGTGCCGTCCTCGCAGTAGCGGAGGGCCCCCTCCAGGTTGTCGAGGTGCCGGCGCACCCCGGGCAGGTCGCCGGAGCGCGCCGCCGTGATCGCCGCGCCGAGCCGGCGCCGGGCGAGGTCCACTCCGCCGATGGCGATGGCGGCGGGGTTGTTGATCTCGTGGGCGATGCCCGCGGCGATCTGGCCGAGCGTGCGGAGGCGCTCCGCGTGGACGACCTGCTCCTGGAGCCGGGCCCGCTCCTCCTCGGCGCGGTGCTGGTCGGACACGTCGAGGAACACCCCGAAGTAGCTGGGGTCGGTCTCCGTCCCCGCGCGCACGCCGCTCGCGCGGACCCACACCGTGCGGCCGGCGGCCGTCACGAACCGCCGGTCCACCTGCCCCGCCGCGAGGCCGCCCGCGCGCGCGGACCGGATCCGCTGCTCCGCCTGGGCGCGATCGGCCGGGTGGACGAACTCGAGGTAGGAGCGGCCGACGAGCTGGTCGGGCGGGAGGTCGAAGATCGCCCCGAGCGCGTTGTTGACGCGCTGGAACCGGAAGTCCGGGTCGCACACGCCGAGGCCGACCGGGGCGTCGCGGAACGCGGCGTCGGGGATCATCTCCGGCGGGGCCTCCGCGCCGCCGCGCCGAAGCTCGCGCGCGTACAGGACCACCATCCCGGCGCTCCCGAAGGGGCGCCCGGAGAGCTCCACGGGGACGCCGCCGTCCGCGCGCAGCAGGGAGACGGTCAGGGCGCGGTCGCGGACGCCGCGGAGCCGGTCGAAGAGGCCCGCCCCGTCGCTCACGAGCGAGGCGAGCATCCGGCCAGAGAACCAGCCCTCGTCCCGCCCGACCAGCGTGCTCCACGCCCGGTTGACCCGGACGAAGGCGCCGTCCGCCGAGAGGAGCGCCGTGGCCAGCGGCGCTGCGAGCAGCGCGTCGTGGAGCTCCGCGTCGGCGGGACGGTGGGGCATGTGGTGGTAGGGTAGCAACGGATCACCCGTCGCGGCGCCGACACGCTCCGGGAGCGTACCCGCGTGACGACGTGGCGGCGGGGCCGTCCGGCTACTTCAGCGCGGCCTTGACGGCGGCGTAGTCCGGCTCCACACCGGGGTTCGGCCCGACCCACTCGTACGTGACCGTGCCGTCTTCGCTCACGACGAACACCGACCGCTTGGCCGCGGTGTAGCCGGGCATGCCGGCGAAGTCGTTCAGCGCCACGCCGTAGGCGTTCACCGCGGCGCGCGTGTAGTCGGACAGGAGCGGGAAGCCGAGGCCGTTCTTGCTCGCGAAGGCCGCGTTGGAGAAGGGCGCGTCGACCGAGATGCCGACCACCTTCGCGTTCAGGCCGTTGAGCTCGGCGAGCGAGTCGCGGAAGGTGCAGAGCTCCTTCTCGCACACGCCGGTGAAGGCGGCGGGGAAGAAGGCGACCACGACCTTGGAGCCGCGCAGGCTCGCGAGGGCGACGGGCTGCCGCGCGGTGTCGAGGAGGGTGAAGTCCGGGGCGGTCTTTCCGACGAGGCTCATGGGATCTCCGGGGAAGGTGGCGCCGCCTATCCCGGAGCGCGAGCCCGTGGGGAGCTGGCGGCGGGACAGGGGTCCGCCTTACGAAAGGCGCGAGGCTCCGACGCACGAGGGGGGGCGTTGCGGGGGGGCGGAGCCCCCCTGCCCCAAGAAGAACAAGCCCCAGCAGCCCCGTCAGAGCTCGTCGCAGGCGTCGTTGGGCCCGCCGGGCGTGCCGGGCTCGGTCATCGGCGCGGTGACCGTGACCTGGTCACACCAGTAGGCGGGGTCGTCGTTGACGGCGTCGTCGAGCTCGTCGGGGTGCAGCCCGAGCGCGACGCCGACGGTGTACCAGGTGTCCTCGTAGTGCAGCCAGTCGATCTCCGTGCCGTCCGGGCGCGCGAGCACGAGCTCGTCGGGGCCGTTTGCGAGCGCGAGCCCGCCGCCGCGGTAGTCGCGGAGGAAATGGCCGTCGCAGGGGACGCCGCCGTTGACGAGCGGGTCCATGTCCGCGCAGAGCACGACGTAGTCGTTCGGCGCGACGACCAGGGGCCCGTCGAGCACCTGGAGGTCGACGTCGTCGTCGCGGAAGCTGTAGCCGGCGATGTCGATGGGCGCGCCGGAGGTGTTGTACAGCTCGACCCACTCGCCGACCTCGTCCTCCACCGCGCTGGGGTCGACCATCATCTCGGAGAACACGAGGTCGCCGGGCTCGGCGACGATCAGCTCGGCCTCGATCACGACGGTCACGCTGTCGCTCCCGACCTCGCCGTCCGCGTCGGTGGCGGTGAGCGTGACGACGTGCGTGCCGACCGTCAGGGAGTCGGCGAAGAGCGCGGAGGCGCCGCCGCCGGAGACGGCGCCGTCGAGCGGGCCGTCGAGGTCGGATGACCACGCGAAGGCGAGGGCGTCGGCCGGCGTGGTGAGGTCGGTCGCCTCGCCGCGGAACGCGACGGCGTCCCCGGCGGTGTAGGTGGAGCCCTCGTCGGGGGCGGTGACGAGGACCGTGGGCGCGCCCAGCGGGCCCCCGATCTCGATGGTCACGGTGGCGGAGGCGGTCTCGCCGTCGGTGTCGGTGACGGCGAGCGTGAGGGCCAGCGGGCCGACCGGGAGCGCGTCGACGGAGAGATCGGCGGTGACGAGGCCGTCGGCGTCGGGGGTGAGCGGGGTGGTGGTGTCGCCCACGACGAAGCTGACGTCGAGATCGGCGGGCGGGTCGTAGGTGTCCGCGACCGTGCCGGTGAGCACCACGAGGCCCGCGCCCTGGCGGAAGACCTCGCCCTCGCCGGGAGCGGCGATGGTGACGGTCGGAGGCCGGTTCGCGCGCTTCAGCGCGTTGTCGTTTCCACAGGCGAGCAGGCCGAGGAGCACGAGCATGGGACCTCCGGGCGCGGTTGTAGCCCGGGTCTCGCCCAACCGCCGTGACGATCCGGTGGCGTGACGCCTGGAGTAGAATCGAGTAGGTATTGAATATGCTGTTCTGGACGTGGCTGCTGGCTTCCTGCTCGCCCACGCAACCGCCGATGGGCGGCTGGGTGGCCGGGTGCTCGCCGTTTCCGAACTGCGTGTCGACCGCCGTGTCGCCCGACGACATGCGGCATCGCGCCGAGCCGTTCGCCTTCGACGGCGACGTGCCCGCGGCCAAGGCGCGGATGAAGGCCATCGTGGCGGCGATGCCCCGGACCGCGCTCGTCGAGGAGTCCGAGGACGCCCTGCGCTTCACCTTCACGTCGGAGCGCCTCCGCTTCGTGGACGACCTCGAGTTCGTCTTCGTCGCGGAGACCGGCTGGGTGGAGTACCGCTCCGCGTCGCGCCTCGGCTACGGCGACATGGGCGCGAACCGGGAGCGCGTGCGGGCCATCGCGGAGGCCTGGACGCCGCGCTAACCGGGCGGGATGAGCGTCCTCGCGTACGTCCGCGCCGGGTACGACCGCCGGAGCCTGGCGGCGCTCGGCGTGCTCGCGGTGGTGTACGCGACCGTCGGCGTCGTGTTCAACCACCTGATCGACCTCTCGCGCGGCATGGACTGGCTGCTCGGGGGCATCTGGGCGTTCATGACGGCGACGCTCGCGTGGGGGATCGACGCGCGGCGCGACGTGAAGCTGGCGGCGGTGGCCTTCGGCGGCGGGCTCGTGATCGAGTGGTGGGGGACCACCACCTCGCTCTGGACCTACTACACCGACGAGCGGCCGCCGATCTGGATCCTGCCGGCGTGGCCGGTGGCGGCGCTGACCATCGAGCGGCTCGCGCTCGTGACGCGGCAGGCGCTCCCCGCGGGGGCGGCGCGGGCGTGGTGGCTCGCGCTCCCCGGCTTCGTGGCGTGGATGGTGGTCTTCGCGTGGCCGTCGGTCGACGTGCCCTCCACCCTCGTCATCATCGGCCTGATGCTCGGGGTGCTGCTCACGGCGACGGACCGGGCGCGGGACCTCTCCATCCTCCTCGCCGGCTCGCTCCTCGGGATCTTCCTGGAGTACTGGGGCACGAGCCGCTGGTGCTGGCGCTACTACACGCTCGAGGAGCCGCCGCTCGTCGCGGCGGTGGCGCACGGCTTCGCGTCCGTGGCGTTCGCGCGCGGCGTCTGGCTGGCCGAGCGGGTGGCGGCCCGGCTCGCGGGCGGGCGCCCTCTGGCGGAGGTAGAGTAGGGGGATGCTCGCTCGCGTCGCCTTGCTCCCGCTGCTGCTCGGTTGCGAGCAGGACTACGAGGTCGTCCCCAAGCCCGTGGACGTGAACCCGGGCGACATCACCGAGTGCGGCTTCACGCGCGTGGAAGACACGGCGTTCTACCGCTACGACTGCAACCCGGTGTTCTCCACGACCGGCGAGGACTGGGCCGACACGATCCGCGGCACGACCTTCCTCGTCACCGAGGTGCTCGGGCACCCGTTCTACCAGCTCTGGTACACGGGGGTCACCGACGACCCGTCGAGCGAGGCGTTCGGCCTCGGGTACGCGGTGAGCCCCGACGGCACGGAGTGGACGCCGCACAAGGAGAACCCGCTCCTCGAGGAGCCGGAGGACCGGCTGGCCTGGGACGCCGACGCGATGGACGGCATGGCGGTCGTCTGGGACCCCCAGACCGAGCAGTACGTGAACCTCTACCAGGGCTACAACATCGAGGGCACCACGCCCTGGGGCCTCGGCGTGGCGACCTCGCCCGACGGCGTGTCCTGGCGGCGCATCGACGCGAACCCGGTCGTGAACCTCTCCGAGGCGCACGAGGGCGTGCGCTACTGCTGGCCGCTCGGGCTCACGCTCGGGGACATCGCCGGGTACACCGGGTACGTGGCCGGCGCGCGCAACACCGGGCACTGCGAGGTGTACCGGATCAACGCCGCGAACGTGTCGGACTGGACGCCGAGCACCGACCTCGTGTTCGCCGTGGGCGAGCGGGGCGAGTGGGACGACGAGGGCTTCTCGTCCCTCGCGATCGCGGACCTGAAGGGCACCCGGTACGTCTTCTACGTCGGCTTCGACGACTGGGAGGACCACGACACCTACCGGTCCGCGCTGCACCCCTTCCTGGGGATGGCGATCGCGCGGGACGGCGAGTGGGTGCGCGAGGGCGGCATCATCCCCGTGCACAACACCGAGGAGGGCGCCATCTCCGCGGTCGCCGCGCGCACCGTCGGGTCGCGCATCCACCTCTGGATCACCGACGACTACGACGGCGTGAGCGCGGTCGGCTACTTCCTGTTCGACCCCGAGGCCGCGGCGGCCGAGGACGGCGAGGGCGGCGAGTGATCCTGCTCCTGGCCGGCTGCGGGAGCTTCGGGCTGACCGACGGGTCGACCGCGCCCGCCGCGGAGGCGGGGCTCACGATCGAGGGCGTGGAGCCCTCGTGGGGGCCGCCGTCCGAGGACACCGAGGTGACCATCACCGGCGAGGGGATGGGCAGCGCCACGCGCGTGTACTTCGGCCGCTCCGAGGTCGGGCTCACCCGCATCGACGAGACCACCATCGTCGCGACCGCGCCCGCGGCCGGCGTCGAGGCGACCGTGGACGTGCGGGTGGTCGGCGAGGACGGCGAGGACACGCTCGAGGGCGGCTTCACCTACGCCGAAGACGCGCCCGAGGACACCGACTCCGGTGGGGGCGACCACAGCGACGAGACCGGCGGGCTCGTGCAGCTCTCGCTGCTGCAGATCGCCTGCCCGCAGTGCGTCGGGCTGACCACGTCGCTGCAGGTGAGCGCGCAGGCCGGCTTCCACGACCCGACGCGGCAGGGCTGGCTCGACTGGCTGCCGGCCGAGGGGAGCTGCGCGACGGACGCCGTTTCCGCGGCGCCGGTGGACACCTTCCTCGACGCGGGCGAGTTCGTGTACCTCACGTCGGGGAGCCGCTCGCTCGGGCTGCGCTCGGCCGACGGCGTGTACTCGTCCGAAGGCCTCGACGAAGCCGATTTCGTCCGGAACGCGGCCTACGACCTGTCCGCCCCCGAGGGCGGTCGTGACCTCGACAGCTTCTCGGTGGTCGACGCGCTGACGACGCCCCAGTCCATCAGCTCGCTCACGCCGACGGACATCCTGTTCACGAGCCCGCGCGACGCCTTCAGCGCGCGCATCTCCAAGAGCGGCGCCGCCTTCACGTGGTCGCCCAGCGGCGGGGGCGGCACCTTCCTCGTGGTGCTCTCCATCTACGACCCCGGTGGCAGCTCGCTCCTGGGCGAGGTGACCTGCCGCGGTGCCGACAACGGCGCGCTGACCGTGCCCGCCGGCTACCTCTCCGGGTACCCGAACGCGAGCCTCGTGCTCGTCGGGATGTACCGCTACACCATCGGGACCTTCGCGCGCCCGGACGACGGCAGCCGCGTCGACACCGTCGCCTCCTTCGGGGTGCTCGGCACCGGGAGCATCACGCCATGATCCTTCTCCTCTGGTTGTTCGGCTGCGGCGAGGCCGCCGAGAAGGAGACCTGCGAGTCCCTCTGCGACCAGCTCTACATGGAGTGCGAGTTCGGGGCGTACCCGAGCTACGAGTCCTGCCTGCAGGGCTGCGCCTACGACCAGGCGGAGGGCGCCGACGCGGAGGGGCTGCTCCAGTGCGTGGAGAAGGCCGGGTGCGACAGCTTCGGCATCGTGGAGTGCACGCACCGGTTCGGGGTGGATGCGGAGTAGGGGGCTCGCGGTCGGGGTTGGCTGCGTCGTCGTCGCGGCGGGGCTCCTGGCGTGGGGGTGGGCGGAGGGGGGCGGGTGGGCGTTCCCGCTCGACGACACCTACATCCACCTCGCCGTCGCGCGGACGCTCGTCGAGAGCGGCACCTGGGGCGTGAACCCCGGGGAGTTCGCGTCCGCGTCGAGCTCGCCGGCCTGGACGGCGCTCCTCGCCGCCTGCTTTGCGCTCGTGGGGCCGCGGGAGTGGGTGCCGCTCGCGCTCAACGGGCTCGCGCTGGTGGGCGTCTTCGTGGTGCTGGACGGCTGGTTCGGTCGGAGGTGGGTGCCCCTGCTCGCCGTGGCCGCCGGGGCGGCGCTCCCCGTGGTCGGGAGCCTCGGGATGGAGCACGTGCTCCACCTGCTGGTCACGCTGCTCCTCGCGCGGCGCGTCCTCGACGGCAAGGGTGGCGCGGCGACGTTCGCGCTCGCGCTGCTGCTCCCGATGGTGCGGTACGAGGGGGCGTTCCTCGTGGGGGCGGGGGCCGCCCTGGCGTTGTGGCGCGGCCGGTACGCGGTCGCTGGAACGCTGGTCTCGGGCGCCGCCCTCTCCATCCTCGGCTTCGGCGCCTGGACCGCCGCCCACGGCGCCGGCTTCCTGCCGAACAGCCTCGTGATGAAGGGCTCGCTCGGGACGGGGTTCGTGACCAACCTGGCCGCAAACGCGCGGGACGGTGCCGGCGCCTTCGCGCTCCTGGGGTTGGTCGCCGTCCTCTCGCCCGCGGCGGGACGTCACCGGGACCACGGCCTCCTCTACGTCGGCGCCGCCGGGCTCCACCTCACGCTGGCCTCGGTCGGCTGGTACTACCGCTACGAGGCCTGGCTCCTGGCGTGGGGCGTGGCGTGGCTCGCGCTGGCGCTGCCCGAGCTGCGCGCCCGCCGGCTCGCGACGGTCGGGGCGCTCGTCGTGGCCGCGCTCCTCGCGGCACGCACGTTCGACGCCGTGCGGTACTTCGGTGGGCGGTGCGTGTACATCCACGACGCCAAGGTGGTGCTGGCGCGGGGCCTCGCCCGGGCGGCACCCGGAACCGTCGTCGCGCTGCACGACATCGGGGCGATGGCCTTCTACGGAGGCGCGGAGGTCGTGGACGTCGCCGGGCTCGGCACCGACACCGTCGCGCACCTCGCCGCGTCCCGTCGGTTCACGGGCCCGGCCATCGGCGCCCTCGTCGCGGGGCGTGGCGCGCAGGTGGCGCTCGCGACGCGGAGCTGGATGGAGGCCGATCGTCCGCCCGGCTGGGAGCCCGTCGTGCAGCTCGAGTGGGGCCTCGACGCCGAGCGCCGCATCGAGCCCATCGTGGCCTACGCGCTCCGGCCGGAGGGCGCAGCGATCGCCCGGGCGTGGCTCACCGACGCGGTCGCCCACATGGACGGGCGGGGCGTGGTGGTCGAGGTGGCGCGCTCCGGCGTCGTGGATCAGGGCAGCGGCAACAGGTAGACCGAGCCCGAGGACGACCCGCCCGGATCCGCCCCGTAGGCGGCCACGGCCACGTCGGGCGCGCCGTCGCCGTCGAAGTCCCCGACGGGCACCGCGCGGTGGCCGAAGGCGTCGCCGAGCTCGGCACCTGTCGCCTGGAGGCGCTGCGCCGCGAGGGTGTTCGTCTGGCCCGGGAGGAAGGTCTCGCCAGGAAGCACGCCGAGGCGCCCGCGCGCGCCGCCGAGCGGCCAGTCGTCCGCCAGGAGCAGGAGGTCCGCGCGCCCCCCGCCGTCCACGTCGCCGATCGCCGCGACGCCCGTGAGCCACTCGTCGTCTTCTCCGGCGAGGAGCCGGGTGGGCGCGTCGCCCTCCTCGACGACCCCTCCGAGGTCGCCGATCCTCCAGATGGCGAAGCCCGCGGACCCGACGACCACCTCGTCCTCGCCGTCGTTGTCCATGTCGCCGGCGACCGTCTCGGAGAGCCAGGTCCCCTCGGCCGCCACTCCGCCGTCCCCAAGGTCGTCGACGGTGCCGGACGAGAGGCCGTCGACGGGGACCCTGCGGAGCGCGACGCCGCCCGGCCCCTCGCTCGTGCGGGCGAAGAGGAGCCAGCTCGCGTCGCGGTCACCCGCTCGCACCACGTCCTCCAGCGCGGCGCCGGCGTGCCCGCCCGTGACCACCACGTCGGCGTCCGCCATCGCCCCGTCGACCACCTCGAAGAAGAAGGCGACCGCACCCTCGTCCGCGTCGGCGCCGTCATGGCCGGAGGCGGCCACCGCGAGGTCGCCGAGCCCGTCGCCGTCGAGATCCGCGAGCCAGCGCGCCTGGACGCCGAGGAAGTCGTCCGGGGACGCCCCACCGATGGAGGTCTCCGCGTCGGCGAGGGGCGGCTCGGCTCCCGCGCAGAGCTCCGTGGCGTCGAGGATCCACACCCGGCCGCGGCCCCCGTCGTTCGTGAGCGACCCGGCCACGAGCAGGCCGTCGCTCCGGACGTCGAGGCCGGTGAGGAAGGCGTAAGGCTCGGGCCCGGTGAGCGCGCCCCCGCCACCCGCGGTGCGGACGCCCGGTCCGTACGGCTCGGCGAACACGACGCCAGCGCTCTCGTCGGCGTACGGCGCCGTCACGAGGAGGCAGCCGCCCTCATGCCACGCGGCGAGCCGCCGGCCCGTCTCCAGCCCCGCCCCGGGCCCGTCGAGCCGGGTGGTGGCGGAGGAGGGGTCCCACACGACCGGGTCGTAGGTGTCGCCGTCGCAGTCGTTGTCGGTCCCGTCGTCCTGCCAGGCCTCGGTCGCGCCGGGGTGGGCGGCCGGATCGGTGTCCTCGCAGTCCGTGTCGTCCTCGACGAAGCCGGTTGGCGCGGCGCACGCATCGGTGGTGGCCGCGGCGTCCCCGTACCCGTCCCCGTCGGTATCCGCGAACCAGGTCGACGTGGTCGCGTCCTCGTCGATGTCGCCGTCGCAGTCGTCGTCCCCGCCGTCGCAGTCGTCGAGCGCCTCGGGGTGTCGCTCCGCGTCGGCGTCGTCGCAGTCCCCCTCGTCGAGGTTCCACCCGTCTGCGTCCGCGTCCGCGAGCGCCGCCCGCCGATCGGCGTACAACGCGTCGTTGATGAGGCAGCCGGCCAGCAGCAGCATCGTCATGCCGCGATGTTAGCAGGATGGGGGAGCTACGGTAGATCCGGCCCCAGCACCCCCCGCACCCCCACCAGGAGTGGCACGTCCGCCGGCGCCCACTCCACCGTGTCGAGCTCGTGCGCAGCGAGCCAGCGCACCTCCGCGTGGTCGAGCGCCTGGGGCTCGCCCCGCAGGAGCGCGCACCGCAGCGCCACGAGCCGCACCGCGCTGTGCGCGTAGGCGTGCTCGCTCTCGCCGACCGTCGCGCCCACCTCGACGATCACGCCGAGCTCCTCGTGGAGCTCCCGCGCGAGGGCGACGGCGTCGGCCTCGCCGGGCTCCACCTTGCCGCCGGGGAGCTCCCAGAGCCCCGCCTCGCGGCGTCCGGGCGCGCGCCGCGCCGCGAGCACCCGCCCGTCCCGCACCAGCACCGCCGCCACCACGCGGATCGCCATCCCCACCTCGCGAGGCGCCTAACCGGACAGGGCGAGCGCGATCCGGTCCGCGGGGGATAACGGGCCGCGATGCAGCCCGTCACCGTCGAGTACACCACCCCCGAAGGCAATCCCCCCGTCGCCCTGATCCGCCTCGACGACGGCAAGGCCAACGCGCTGAGCCCCGCGATGCTCGACGCGCTCGCGGCCGCGCTCGCGGAGGTCGACCAGAGCGACGCCCGCGCGCTCGTCCTCATCGGCCGGCCGGGCTTCTTCTCCGGCGGCCTCGACCTCAAGATCCTGCCGAAGCTCACGACCGACGAGAAGCGCGCCGTGCTCGCCCGCCTCGGCGAGGTGCTGCTGCGGGTGTTCACCTTCCGCGTGCCCACGGTGGCCGCGCTCAGCGGCCACGCCATCGCGGGCGGCGCGCTCCTGGCGCTCTCCGCGGACGTGCGGCTCGGCGCCGACCTCCCCGCGCGCTTCGGCGTCACGGAGGTGGCCCTCGGCCTGCCGGTCCCGAGCTTCGGGCTCCTCCTCGCGCGCGCGGCGCTCGCCCCGGCCTGCGTCGTCGAGGTCGCGCTCCACGCCCGGGTGCTCACCCTCGCCGAGGCGCAGGGCCGCGGCGTGCTCGCGGAGCTCCACCCCGCCGACACGCTGCTCGACGCCGCCCTCGCCCGCGCGGGCGACCTCGCCCGCCTGCACGGCCCCGCCTACGCCGCCACCAAGCGCGCCCTCTGGGCCGACGAGCTCGCCCGCGTCCAGCGCGGCCTCCCCGAGGAGGTCGTGCACTTCATCGACCTCTTCGAGGACCGCTTCCCGACCGAAGCGCGCTGATCCCGGGCGCGACCCCCGCGAAGACGCGGGGGTCGGGCCCCTCCGGGCTCGCGGCGGAGCCGCTCGGTTGGCGCTCCCCGCGGCGTCCGCCGCGGGCGCGCCGAACCGCGCGGTCGCTGCCGCGCCCGCGCGCCCGCCGGGCCCCTCGCGCGGGGAGCCCTCCGCGACCGAGCGATGACCGCGAGGCGGTCACGGAGGGCGGGTCATCCGGGATGACCCCGCCTGGATGGCCGCGCGGCGGTCACGGAGGGGGGGTCATCCGGGATGACCCCCCCTGGATGGCCGCGAGGCGGTCACGGAGGGCGGGTCATCCGGGATGACCCCCCCTGGATGACCGCGAGGCGGTCACGGAGGGCCGCTCCTCCCCGCGCGAGGCGACCGGAGGGCGGGGCGGGCGCGCGGCACCCCAGGCCGAAGGCCACGCGCGCTCCCACCGCCCGCCCCGGTCCGCCGGCCCGCAGCCGGCGGACGGAGCGGCTCCGCCGCGACCCCGCAGGGCGCCGACCCGGGCGCGTGCGACGGACTCCGCCCTGCATCAACCCTGGCCCGCGCCCGGGTCGCGCCCACCCCGCCCCGCGCGAGAGTACGCTCTCCCGGATGCTCGCCCCGCTCCTCGCCCTCGCCCTCGCCGCGCCCGCCCAGCTCGCCCCCGACGCCCGCGGCGCCTCGGCCCCGGACCGCAGCTTCGACATGGAGAAGCTGCGCCTCGACCTCGCGCTCGACCCCGCCGCGGGCACCGTGGCCGGCACCGCGACGTGGACCGTGCGGCGCCTCGGGGAAGGGCCGCTCGTGCTCGACCAGGTCGCGCTGACCATCGAAGACGTGCGCGTCGGCGGTACCCCCACCCCCTGGCACGCCGCCGGCGACACGCTCGTCATCGACGTCCCGGGCGACCGCGCCGACGTGGCCGTCCGGTACCGCGCCACCCCCCGCGACGGGCTGCACTTCCGTCGGCCGGGCGCGGCGGACACCTACGGCGAGGTCTGGTCGCAAGGCGAGGGTGAGGACAACCGCCACTGGTTCCCCGGGTGGGACCACCCGAACGACCGCTTCGTCTACGAGGGCGCCATCACCGCGCCGGACGGCTGGAAGGTGCTCACGAACTCGGGCGTGGACCTCGTGAACTACCTCGTGATGGTCGCCGCGGGGCCCTACGAGGTGCACGGCGACGGCACGATCGCGGCCTGGGTGCCGCCGGGCACCGCGCCGGAGGGCGTGCGCCGGGTGCTCGACCCCGTCCCGTCGATGATGGCCCACTTCGCCGCGCGCACGGGCGTGCCGTACCCCTGGGGCCCGTACCGCCAGGTGTTCGTCCAGCGCTTCCTCTACACGGGCATGGAGAACACCTCCGCCACGGTCGAGGACCGCTGGATGGTGGGCAGCCGCCGCCTGGAGAGCCGCGCCCGGCGCGCCGTGAGCGTGGTCGCGCACGAGCTCGCGCACCAGTGGTACGGGGACCTGCTCACCTGCCGCGACTGGCGCGAGCTCTGGCTGAACGAGGGCTTCGCCACGTACATGGCGGCGGACTGGCAGGCCTCGGTCGACGGCCCGGAGGCCTGGGCGGTGGGGGTCCGGCGGCGCTACGAGGCGAGCCTCGCGACGCAGGCGCTGGCGCGGCGCTTCCACGCGGGCCCGAAGGCCGACGACAACGCCAACGTCTACAACAAGGGCGCCAGCGTGCTCGAGATGCTCCGGGTGATGCTCGGGGACGACACCTTCTGGCGCGCGATCCGCCGCTACACGCAGGGCCACCAGCGCGCGCTCGTGGAGTCCGACGACCTCCGCGACGCGATGGAGGCGGAGAGCGGCCAGGAGCTCGGCTGGTTCTTCCAGCAATGGGTGGAGCTGCCGCACGTGCCGGTCCTGACGGTGTCGTCGCGGTGGCGGGACGGGGCGCTCACGGTGACGGTGAGCCAGGACACGTCGAAGCGGCCGGCCTACACGCTGCCGGTGGAGGTGGAGGTGCCGTCGCCGGACGGGCCCGTGCGGCGGCGCGGCTGGCTCACGGACGGGGAGACGGAGCTCGTCGTCGCGCTACCCCAGGCGCCCGCCTACGTGGCGTTCGACCCGCGCGGCGGGCTCCTCGCGGAGGTGAAGCAGGAGCAGGACCCCGCGGCCTGGGAGGCGCAGCTCGCCTCGCCGTCGCCGTACGCGCGGGTGGTCGCGGTCCAGGCGCTCGGGCAGACGGACCGGACGAAGGCGCTCGCGCGCGTCGCCGGCGAGGGCGCGTTCGCCATGCGCGCGCTCGCGATCGAGGCGCTCGGGGAGCAGCGCGCCACGGCGGCGCTGCTCGGGCTCGTCGAGACGGAGGACGACCAGCTCCGCGAGATGGTCGCCCACGCACTCGGCAAGGGGGTCGGCACGGACGCGGTCCCGGCGCTCGTGGCCAGGGTGGAGCGGGACCCGGCGCCGGACGTGGTCGCCGCCGCGCTCGGCGCGCTCGGAGAGCTCGACGGCGCCGTCGCCGCGCGGCTGGCCCGACCGCGGCTGCGGGCCACGAGCTTCGAGGACGTGAACGTGGTGGGCACGGCGGCCGAGGTGCTCGGCCGGCACGGGGCGCCCGCGGACCTCGCCGCGCTCAACCGGGTGAAGGGCCCCGAGCGCGCCCGGACCCGCGCGGTGCAGGCGGCGGCGCGCCTCGCGGGGCGGCAGGACCCCGGGCAGGCGCGAACGCGGATGTTCACGGAGGTGGCGCGCGCCGCGGAGGGGCTCCTCGCCGACGACGACCTGCGGGCGCGCGAAGCCGCGGTCGCGATCCTGGGCGAAGTGGGCGACGAGGCGAGCGTGGCCCGGCTCGAGATCTTCCGGCGCGCCGAGCGGGGCGACATCCGGGAGGCGGCGTCGGCCGCCATCACGTCGATCCGGTCGCGCGGGGCCCCCACGCTCACGAAGAACGAGATGGAGGCCCGCATGAAGGCGCTCGAGGAGCGCGTGGACGAGCTCTTGAAGGAGGCCGAGGAGCGGCACTGACCGCTACTTCTGCAGCGTCACCGCCACCTGCACGGGCCCGTCGCCCTTCCGGGGGAAGGCCGCCTTCTGCAGCTCCCCCTCGACACAGGCGCGCGTCGGCTCGTGCGGGTAGTTCAGGAGCTGCACCTCCCGCACGCGCCCGTCGGCCTCCACCACGACCTCCACGGCCAGGTACGGCGGCGCCTTGCACGCGAGCTCGGCCGCCACGCCCCGCTCCCCGAGCGTCCCGGCCACGGCCTTCCAGTCCTCCACCACCGCCGCGTCCCCCTCGGCGCCCGTGAGCACCACCGGCCGCGCGGGCAGGAGCACCCACGCGAGCAGCGCCGCCACGAGCAGGGCCGCGCCCGCGCCCGCGCCGACGAGCACGCCGCAGCCGAGCCGCCCGACCGTCGACGCCTCCGGCAGCGCCTCGAGCGTCCGCGTCCCGGCGAGCGAGCGGGTCGAGGTTCGCGCCGTCGTGCGCCCCGACGCCGGGGTCGCGCGCGCCGTGACGAGCGACGGGTCCGCCGCGTTCCGCACCTCCGGCGAGCGCCACGCCCCCGACTCCCCCGCGCCCGGCAGCGGCGGGATGTGGTGGGCGCCGCTCGCCCCCGCGAGGTCCTCCGTCGCGAGCGGCCGCACGTGCGACGTGTCGAGCGTCTGCGCCGTGAGCACGGCCCCGTCGAGCGTGGCAGGCGACGCCACGGCGTGCCCCGCCGGCGGGCGCCGGACGAAGCCGGGGTCCCGCTCGGCCTGGATCGACGCGAGCCGGGCCTCGAGCTGGCCGATGTCGCAGCGGTCGCCCGGGTCGACCGCCATCGCGACCGCGAGCGTCTCCTCCATCCAGCGCCGGAGGTCGGGCGTGCCCAGGTCCACCGGGAGCTTCGGCGGCAGGTGCCGCACGAGGTGCTCCTTCTGCGACTCGGGCTCGAGCTCGGCCATGAAGTCGGCAACGGGCCGCGCGGTCAGGCAGAAGTAGAGGAGCGCGCCCACGGCGTACACGTCCGTCGCCGGCTCGGGCGAGAGCCCGTCGAACTGCTCGGGCGCGGCGTACTGCGGCGTCCCCACGAAGGCCCCGACGCGCGTGAGCCGGTCCCCGACCGCCCCGAACACCTTCGCGATGCCGAAGTCGGCCACCCGGATCTCCGGCACGACCTCCAGGTCCACCTGCCGCACGAGGAGCACGTTCTCGGGCTTCAGGTCGCGGTGCACGACCCCCTGCCGGTGCGCGACCTCGAGCGCCCAGCACACCTGCCGCCCGATGCCCGCCACCACCGGGATCGGCAGCGTGCCGACGCGCCGCAGGTGGTCGAGCAGGCTCCCGCCCTCTTCGTAGCGGGTGACGAGGTAGGGCGAGTGGCCGGCGCGGTGCACGAAGCCGCGGCACTCGACGATCTGCGGGTGGTTGAGCCCCTGGAGGATCTGCGCCTCCGTGGAGAGCCGCCGCAGGTACGGGCCCTGGTCGCGCTGCTGGTAGAGCACCTTGATGGCCACCCGCGGCCCGACCTCGCCGCCGTCCGGGCCGAGCTCGCCGCCCAGGTACGTCACGCCCGCGCCGCCGATCGCGAGCCGCGCGTGCAGCCGGTAGGTCCGGTCGAGCACCTCGCCCGCCTCGAGCAATTCCCCCCAGCCCGACGCCGGGCGTTGGGCGCGGCAGCCGAGGTTCGGGCACCGCGGCGCGTCCGCCGCAAACGTCGTCAGGCAGCGGCTACAGTAGCGCGTTCGCTCGGGCGTGCCGGACATGCCCGGCCACTATATTCCCCGGTGCACCACGATGCTCCTCGCCCTCCTCCTCGCGTGCCGCTGCACCCCCCCGGACACCACCCAGGAGGTGTCCTTCCCGAGCCCCGTCCTGCGCGAGGTCGGCGGGAAGTTCCGGGGCCAGGACGACGCGCCGCTCGACCCGCAGCTCGCCTTCGGCGTGCAGGATCGCTGCCCGCGCATCGACCGGGCCCGCATCCGGCGCGCCAACGAGCAGATCAGCGAGGTCACCGTGTACGGCACGCGCCTCGACGCCGTCACCCGCATCGGCGCGGCGCTCCCCGACGGCAAGCTCGCCAACGTCGCGTTCGTCCGCGAGGGCGACGCGCTCGTCTTCCCCGTGGCGTGCGACGCGTGCGAGGTCTACCTGGGCATCCGGGCCGGCGATCGCACCGCCGCCTGCATCGGCAGCGGCTACTCCCTCACCGTCTACGACCGTCGCATCGTCCCCTGACCGTGGGCTGTGGCAAGCTTTGCCGCGGAGGGCGTCATGGAGTTCGGGATGGTCCGCGAGACCACGCCGCAGGAGCGGCGGGTGCCGCTCACGCCGGAGGGGGCGCGCGCCCTGGTCGCGGCCGGGCACGGGGTCGTCGTCGAGAGCGGCGCGGGCCTGGGCTCGGGCTTCAACGACACGGATTACCTCGCCGCCGGCGCGCAGATCGTCTACTCGGGGCGGGAGGTCGCCGCGCGGGTCGACACCCTCCTCAAGCTGCACGCGCCGCTCCCCGACGAGCTCGACCTGGTGCGCACCGGCAGCACGCTGGTCGGCTTCCTCCACCTCGCCAGCGCGCCGCCCGCGCTCCACCAGCACCTCGTCGCGCAGCGCGCCACCACGCTCTCCTGCGAGCTCGTGCGCGAAGGCCCCGACGAGTACCCCATCCTACAGCCGCTCTCGGCGCTCGGCGGCCGCGTGGCCGTGACGCTCGCGGCCTTCCACCTGACCGCCCCCGGCAACGGCCCGGGCATCCTGCTCGGCGGCGCGTCCGGCGTGCCCCCCGCGCTGGTCGTCATCATCGGCGGCGGCACCGCGGGGCAGGCCGCGGCGTCCGAGGCCGCGGCGCTCGGCGCGCAGGTGGTCGTGCTCGACCGCGATCCCCGGCAGCTCCAGCGCATGGAGCGCACCATCGGCCGCGTCGCCGTCACCGCCACGGCCAGCGAGTACCACCTCTCCCGCTACCTCGAGCAGGCCGACGTCGTCATCGGCGCCGTCGCCGTGCGCGGCGAGCCCGCCCCCAAGGTGCTCCGCCGCCAGCACATCCGGCTCATGAAGGAGGGCGCCCTCTTCATCGACATGAGCATCGACGAGGGCGGCTGCGCCGAGACGAGCCGCCCCACCACGCCGGAGAGCCCCTCCTACGAGGTCGAGGGCGTCCGCCACATCTGCATCCCGAACCTCCCGAGCGAGGTGGCGCGCACCGCCTCCCGCGCGCTCGGCAACAGCCTCCTGCCCTACCTCTTCGAGCTGGCGCGGGGCGTCGACGCGGCGCTGGCCCGCTCCGACGCGCTCCGGCAGGCCTGCAGCTACCACGCGGGTCGCCTCGTGAGCCGCTCGCTGCAGCGCTACGTCGGCGCGCCGCTCCAGGACCTCGACGTCCTCGTACCGCGGGAGCACTGAAGCACCGGGGCGCGACCCCGCGAAGACGCGGGGTCGGGTGTCCTCCGGGGTCGCGGCGGAGCCGCTCCGTCGGCCGGCCGCGCGCCGGCCGACCGGGGCG
>CAYWGD010000115.1:0-22719 GCA_964457335.1 uncultured Enterobacteriaceae bacterium
GACACCTACGGCTCCGCCGTAGGTGTCAATTGTCAATTCCTGACACCCCCCGATCCCCCGCCGCCCCCGGCGCCCTCCGTCCCCCTCGCGCGCTCCTCCCGCGAGCCTCCGCCCCCGGATAGGCATCTCCCCCCGGAGGACCCCGTGCTCCTCTCGCTCCTGACGCTCTCCGCCTGCGCGCCCCACTCGGGCGCAGCGCTCTCCGGCGCGCCCGCCACCGTCGACATCGAGCTCCAGTACGCGAAGTCGCCCGGCTCGCGCGTGCGCCAGCGCGTGCTCGTCGACGGCGTGGCCCTCGCCTCGGTGCCCGAGGAGGTCGCCGTCGAAGGCGCGCACCGCGACGTGTTCCGCGGGAAGCTGCCGGCGGGGGAGCACGAGCTCGAGGTGATGGTCCGCTTCTTCGACGACACCACGCCCGAGCCGGAGTCCGCCACGGTGGTCGGCGCCGGCATGGTGGGCCCCGCGGGGGCGGCGGTCCCGATCCTGACGGTGATCCCCGGCGAGGAGGCGGAGCCCGCCCAGCGCACCGCCGCCCGGTGCGAGGTGGAGGAGCGCGTCGCCGTCGAGAGCGGGGGCCGCTACCTGCTGCGCTTCACCTTCGCGGGAGACGGCGTGTGCGCGCTGCGCTTCGAGCCGGTGGCGCCGTGACGTTCCACGTGGAACGGTCCCCGCGGCCGGCCGGCCCGCGCCCGTGAGCCCCGTCCCCTCGACGAACCCGCTCTGGCCGGCGCCTCCGCCCGCCGACGCGACCGACGCGCGCTGCGTCAGCTGCGTCTGGCACTTCCTGGGCGGGCGCGGCAAGGCGGTGGACCGCTGCCGCCGCCACCGCGCCGAGCCGGTCGACCCGCGCTGGCCCGCGTGCCCGGCCTACACCTCGTCGGTGGACTGCCTGACGTGCGGCGCCTGCTGCCGCGAGGCCTACCACAGCGTGGAGGTCGGCCCCCGCGACCCCTTCGTGCGGCTGCACCCCGACCGCGTGTCGCGCCAGGACGGCCGCCTCGTCGTGACCCGCTCCGGCGAGCGCTGCGCCTGCCTCGCGGGCGGGCCCGGCGATTACCACTGTGTCGTCTACGCCGACCGCCCCCGCACCTGCCGCGACTTCCCGCAGGGCGGCCAGAGCTGCGTCGAGGCCCGGCGGCGGGTGGGGCTGACGCCATAGGCGGCGACGAACGCCGCCCGGGCCGGAGCACGGCGCGCGTCAGTCGAGCCAGGCGGGGGGGAGGGGTTTGGGAGGGAGAGCGCGGCCGCGGTCGAGTCGAGGCGCCACGCAGGCGGCCAGCGGCCGAGCCCGCGCGAGCTTGTACGGAGGCGTGCTGCCGGCGGGCTTCCGGGGCTCTACCGTCCCCGTCACGGTGATCTCCTGCCCTTCGCACGCGAACGCGAAGCGTCGGCTCCGCTCAGAATGCTCGCCACTGCGATCGAAGTCCAACGGTACGAGCTTCCCGTCCACGAACAGCGCGGCGCCGAAGTTCACCCTGTCCACCTTCGGATCCGCTCCCCACCCGGGCGGCCCATACCACCACCGCTTTCGGAGCGTCCCGGTCAAGGTGACCGAGTCGCCCATGGCGAGGTTCGGTCCCCCCTCGTGAGGGGAGCACGTGACCACGCGGGCTCCGGAGATCACCCCGGGCACGAACGGGTGCTCGGTCCTGGAGTAGGTACCCTCGACCGTGGCGTGGCCGTACATGCATGCGGCTGCGGCGGCGTCCGGTGTCACGTCGGTCGCGCCGGCCGCCGAGTAGATGGCGAGTTCCTCGCCGTCGATGGGAGTGTCCAGTCGGAGGACCAGGGCCTCCAGGATCGGGTCGTCCAGGTTCTCGCCGAAGCCCGGGGCCAGCCCCCACCAGCGCGGCTCCAACGTCCCCGCGTACCGCGCGGACGGGGCGGGCTCGGCCGCCGTGGCGCAGGCCAACAGCGTACTCAGCAGAAGCATCCGCAAGTTCACTCCATGGCGTCCTGCCACGCGCGCGCGTTCCCGCTGTTCGGGTCCCGCGTCCCGTGCGGAGTCGCGTAGCTCTCCCGCACGAACGTGAACAGGTTGGTCTCCCCGAACAGCCTGATGAAGGTCGCGAAGGGCTTCAAGGCCTCGCCCCACATGCCGCCGGCGTCGGCGATCGCCTCGCCGGTCTCCCCCAGCGCCGCGAACCACGCGTCGAAGGCCCCCGCGGCCCCCGGATCCCGCAGGTCCACGGCGGCGACGGCCGCCGTGGTCCTCAGCAGGCGCTGGACCAGGTCGATCCGCTCCTTCACCTCGATGAGCGTCTTCAGGTCGGTGGCCAGCCCCGCGGCGCCGTCGAACCGCGCGGCCGCGCCCTCGATCGTCCCGGCGAGGTCCGGCCTGCCCGCCTCACGGGCCAACCCGGCGACCTCCTTCAGGCGCGCCACTCCCGCGAGGAGGTTGTCCGAGGTCTGCTTCGCCAGCGCCCAGCCGTCGGTGCCCCCCAAGGCCCGCGCGCTCCTGTGCCGCCGCGTTCCCCGCGCGCTGGGTGACCGCAAGCCTGCCTCCGTGGGTGCCGGTCTGCCCGGGGGCGGGCTGCTCCCGCGTGGTGCCCTGCGTCTTCTTCGCGCTCATGTCGCTCCTCCGGTGGGGACGCACTCCCGCGAAGTACGAGTGATTCGACCTCGCCCGTCGTCGAGCCCGAGCGCCGTCCGGACGACCCCATCTTACGACGCGCCCTCGCCACCGATCAAGGAGTCGCTCACGACGGAGCGAGCTGTCGGCAGTCGGCGCCAGGTGCCCGGAGGGCGCGCGGCCTCCGGCCGCGCGGTCGGCGCGTCCGCGCGCCGACCGACGCCGAAGGCGGAGCCCGCAGGGGACCGACCCTGGCCCGTCTTCGGGCCAGGGGGGCGCCCGATCAGGCCCCCCGCACCTCCACCATCCCCGCGGCCCAGGCCAGCACCGTCGTGAGCACCACGAGCAGGCCGAGGCTCACCCCCGGACGCTGGCCGTGGTCGGTGATCCGGTCGCCGAGGGGGAGCGCCGCGAGCGCGCCGGTGAGGAGCCCGCCGATGTGGGCGGCGTCGTTCACGAAGGGGAGCGCGAGCCCGATGACGAGGTTGAGCACGATCCAGGGCCAGAGCTTCCAGCCGAAGACCTCGCGCACCGAGGTCGAGAGCGCGGCGCGGCGCCGGAGCCCGAAGGTCACCAGCGCCCCGAGCAGCCCGAAGAGCCCGCCGCTCGCGCCCACGAGCACGGTGCCGCCGCCGACGAGCGAGAGGAGGCCGCCGCCCACCACGCTCGCCACGAAGAGCCAGAGCGCGCGCACCGGCCCGAACACCGCCTCGACCACACGGCCGAGCCCCCACAACCCGAGCGCGTTGAGCCCGAGGTGCAGCCAGTCGAGGTGGAGGAAGCCGTAGCTGACGAGGCGCCAGAGCTCGCCGTCGGCGATGCGCTCCGGCTCGATGGCGCCCCAGCGCACGCGCGCGTTCTCGGGGCGCGGCCAGAACAGGCGCACCCACACCGACTGGCGCGGGCGGCTGTCCAGGCCCACCGCGAGGTGCACCCCGACGAGCACGCCCACCAGCGCCCAGGTGGTCCACGGGCGCTCGGCCACCTGCGTGTCGTAGCGCCGATCGGCCCGCTGCCACGCGCGCGCGGCGCGCTCGTCGGGCGGGACGGCGTCCGGGCCGCCGGGCCACCACCCCGACGCGCTCACGGCACCCCGATCACGGGGCCCCCGCGCCCGTGGCGTTCTCCCGCGCCAGGTACAGCGTGGCCGCCTCGAGCGGCCCGCGCCGCACGCCGAAGGGCAACAACCCGAGCGTCTCGGCGTAGAGCCCCACGTCGCCGTCGAGGTCCACCACGCGGAGCGGGAAGTGATCGTCCGACTCGACGCGCCGGACGGGCTCCAGCGCGGCGGCATCGACGTCGCCGGCGCTGGCGTTGTCCGCGACGACGACCCAGGTGCCGGCGGGGAGCGGCTCGTCGGGCCGGTAGCGCGTCCACCCGGCGGCCTCCATCGCGCCCCGGAAGCTCCACTCCCCGGCGAAGCGCCCGGGAGCGCCGCCCGCGTCGCGCACGGCGTCGACCGCGCGCCGCGCGACCTCCTCGCCGGCCGCGACGAAGCGGAGGTCCGCCACGGCGAGCCCGATGGCGAGGGTGGCCGCGAGCGCCGCCGAGGCGCGCACGAGGGCCTTCCCCCAGCTCACCTCCTCGCCGCTGCGCGCGAGCATCAGCGCCGCGGGCGCGGCGGCGGGCAGCAGGTAGCGGGCGGAGGCGTAGTTGTGGAGCGCGACCACCCCGAGCACCACCGCCACGAACCAACCGCCGAGGAGCAGCGGATCCCCCCGGTCCCCCTTGCGGCGGCGGACCGGGCTCGACGCGGCGGCGGCCACCGCGCGCGCGAGCAGCCCCGCCCCGAGGGCCGCGAGGAGCACGAGCAGCGTCGAGGTCACGACGTGCATCTCGGCCGGCCGCGCGGCGAGCACCGCCAGGAGCCCCACGGCGCCGCCCGCGGCCAGGAGCGGCGGGTTCGAGCGGATCAGCACGAGGGGGAACGCCAGGAGCGCGCTCCGGGTCAGCGTGCCCAGCACGCGGCCCGCGAGGCCGCCCGCCTCGATCTCGTCGCGCCGCGCGAACACCTCCCACGGGTGCGGACGGCCGTAGGCGGCCCAGAGCGGCCCCTCCACGCCGAGCACCACCGCGGCGACCGCCGCCCACAACCACGGGCGCGGCCCGAGGCGGAGCATGTGCACCGCGAGCACCGGCACGAGCACCGCCATCGAGTACTTCGTCTCGATCGCGAGCCCGAGCAGAAGCCCGCTCGCGACGAACCAGCGCTCGTCCTCGTCGACGAGGCCCGTGCGGTAGGCGGCCATCGCGGCCGTCGCGAGCGCGACCGCCGGGAGGTCGATCATCCAGGTGTCCTGGAGCCCGAGCACCACGATCGGGCTCGCGAGCCACAGCGCCGCGGCGAGCCCCGGGTGGTGGCAGAGGTGCGCCGCGAGCTTCGCGACGCTGGCGGAGAGCAGCACGATCCACGGGAGCCCGGCGATCGCGCGCAGGAGCCAGCCCGTGTCGGTGAGCGCGGCGCAGGCCGCGAGCCAGAGGAGGTGCAGCGGGGGGTGGGCCCAGGCGTAGGCGTCGGCGTCGTAGGGCGGCCACACGCGCGACCAGTCGTAGGGGCGCAGCGGATCGAGGTTCCGGGCGATCCAGAGGTAGCCCTCCTCGTCGATGGCCGGGCCCTTCCCGAGGAAGGGCAACACCACGAGGACGGCGGCGGCCACGAGCCACCAGGGGGGCCGGGCGGGAGGGCTCTTGCGACGGGGCTCGGTGGTGTGGGGGTCGCGCTCGCGGGCGGCGGGCCCGCCGGGCCGGGGAGGCCCGCGCTCCGTCACGCGCTCGCCAGGAAGCGGCGGAACTGGTCGTAGGAAGCGTGCAGCAGCGCCACCTCGGCGAATTCCCCGGCCTGGTGCGCCTGCGCGGACACGCCCGGGCCGAGGTTCACGGCGTCGACGCCGGCCTCGGAGAAGCGGGCCACGTCGGTCCACGCCTGCTTGGCGGTGACGGCGTTGCCGTTGAGCGTCAGAAAACGCTTCAGGAGCACGTTGTCGGTCACGACGCGGCCGGAGGGCGCGCGCTCGGCGATCACGATCTCCGCGCCCGGCGCGTGCGCGCCGACGAAGGCCCGGAGCTCCGCCTCGGCGGAGTCCAGCGAGCGCCCGGGGGCGAAGCGGTAGTTGACGTTCACCTCGAAGCGGTCCGGGATGACGTTCCGCGCCCGGCCGCCGCTCGCGAGCGTGGCGCTCATCACCTCGCGGAACAGGTGCCCGCCGCAGTCCACGTCGATCGGCGCGCGCTGGCCGAGCGCCACGAGCAGCGGACCGGCCGCGTGGATCGCGTTCTGGCCCTGCCAGGGCCGCGCGGAGTGGGCGGCGCGGCCGAGCAGCGTGATCTTCGCGTGCATCGTGCCGAGGCAGCCGACCTGCACCTCGTTGTCCGAGGGCTCGAGGCAGAACGCGAGCGACGCGGTCGCCAGCCACGGCTCGGCGTCGAGCGTGGGCCCGAGGCCGCTGTCGGCCCAGGGGCCCTCCTCGCGGTCGTAGAACACGAAGCCCACGTCGTAGGGGAGGGCCGCGAAGTCGAGCCGCTCCGCGAGCGCGATCATCACCGCGAGCCCGCCCTTCATGTCGCTCGCGCCGAGCCCCACGATGCGGCTCCCTTCGCGCCGCGGCGCCTCGATGGGCCCCTTCGGCGGCACGGTGTCGGTGTGCCCGACGAGCAGCACGAGCGGCCGGCCGCGGGTGGGGCCCCGGGCGAGCACGGTGTTGCCGACGCGGGAGAGCGCGAGCCCGGTCGGGCGCAACACGTCCGCGACCCAGGCGGCGCAGGCCGCCTCGTCGCCCGTCACGCTGGGGATCGCGCAGAGCGCGAGCGTCAGCTCCTCGACGCGGGCGTGCGCGTCAGACGGAGACATGGAAGTCCCGGAGCGCCGCCTCGAGCGACACCTTCCGGTCCGTGCTCGCCTGCCGCGTCCCGACGATGAGCGCGCAGGGCAGGCCGTACTCCCCGGCCGGGAACTTCTTCGTGCGGACGCCCGGGATCACGACCGACCGCGCGGGCACCCGGCCGGTGTGGCGGACCTCCTCCGGGCCCGTCACGTCGAGGATCGGCGTGGAGGACGTGAGCACGACGTTCGCGCCGAGCACCGCCTCCTCCTCCACGATCACGCCCTCGACCACCACGCAGCGGCTCCCGACGAACGCGCCGTCCTCGATGATGACCGGCCGCGCCGACGGCGGCTCGAGCACGCCGCCGATGCCGACGCCGCCCGAGAGGTGCACGTTCCGGCCGATCTGGGCGCAGCTCCCCACGGTGGCCCACGTGTCGACCATCGTGCCCGCGCCCACCCAGGCGCCGATGTTCACGTACCCGGGCATCACGACCGCGCCGGGCTCGACGAAGGCGCCGTAGCGCACGGTCCCGGGCGGGACGACGCGCACGCCCTGGGCGGCGAGGTTCGACTTCAGCGGGATCTTGTCGTGGAACTCGAAGGGGCCGACGGTCATCGTCTCCATCTTCCGCAGCCGGAAGTACGCGAGGATCGCCGTCTTCACCCAGGCGTTCACGACCCAGGCGCCGTCCACCTTCTCGGCCACGCGGAGCGCCCCGCGGTCGAGCCGCGCGATCGCCTCCTCCACCGCCGCGGGATCCCCCGCCTCCACCCCGCGCCGCAGCTCGTCCATCCGGGCCTCCGAGGCGCGTCCTAACCCGGGGCCACCTACAAGAGCGTGCGCCACGCCGCGACCGCGGCCCGGCACGTCTCCAGGTCCGGCACGAGCGCGAGGCGCACGTAGGCGTCGCCGGCGTCGGTCACCGCGAAGGCGCCGCCCGGGTAGGTCAGGATGCCGACCTCGAGCAGCTTCTCGGCGTAGGCCTGGCCGCTCAGGCCGCCCGGCGCGCGCACCCACAGGTAGAAGCTCGCCTCGCTGGCGACCACCTCGAGGCCGGCCTCGCGGAGGAAGTCGAGCAGCACGCCGCGCTTGGCCGCGAACACGTGGCGGCGCTCCTCGGCGTGGGTGTCCTCGCTCCAGGCGGCGGCCGCCGCGGCGTTGACGAAGTCCTGGGGCGCGAGGCCCGGGTTCGCGCGGAGCTCCCGGAGCTTCTTCATCACCGCGGGGTCGCCCGCGATCATCCCGGCGCGGTAGCCGGTCATCCCGCTCCGCTTCGAGAGGCTGAAGATCGCGAGCACGCCCTCCCGCGCGACCTGCAACAGCGACGGCGGCGGCTCGTCGAACCAGGTGTCGACGTAGCACTCGTCGGACACGAGCAGGATGTCGTGCGCTCGGCAGGTCTCCCAGGTGCGGCGCAGCTCCGCCTCGCTCATCACCGCGCCGCAGGGGTTGTGCGGCGTGTTGATCCACACCAGGCGCGTCCGGCGGAGCACGTCCTCCGGGAGCTCCCAGACGCGCTGCACGAAGTCGCCGGAGAGCCGCTGGGGGATGGGCTCGCCGCCCGCGAGCAGCGTGCCCCGGTAGTAGACGGAGTACCCCGGGTCCGGGAAGACGACGCCGCGGTCCTCGGCCGCCGGGTCGATCACGAGGAGCGGCAGGTGGAACACCGCCTCCTTGCTGCCCGAGGACGGGAGGATCTCGGTGGCGGGGTCGAGCGTGATCCCGAGGCGGCGCCGCGCCCAGCCGGCGAAGGCCTCGCGGACCGCCGGCTCGCCCACCACGGTGGGGTAGCGGCAGTTGTCGGGGATCGAGCGGCAGAGCGTGTCGCGGACGAACGCCGGGGTCGGCTCGATGGGATCGCCGGTGCCGAAGTCGTACACCGGGCGCCCCTCCGCGAGGAGCCGGTCCCGGACGCGGTCGATGGCCACGGTGGGGTACGTGGGGAGCTGCGCGAGGCGCGGGTTCAGACGCATCGGCGTCCAGATAGTCCGCCACCGTGCGGCGCGCCCGGGCTACGCTCCGCCGATGGAGATCACCGAGGCTTTCTCACCCGTTCGCGCGATCGCGCACGGCTTCGCCGCGCTGCGACGCGCCCCCTTGAGCGTCCTGGTCGGCGGCTTCGCGCTGTTCCTCGTCGGCCTGTGCTCCGGCGGCGGCGGCGGCGGCGACTTCGGCGAGATCATGAAGGAGGACCAGCCCCCCGAGGTCTCCCTCGCGATCCTGCTCGTGCTCCTCGGTGTCCTCGCCGTCAGCATCGTCGTCGCCCTGCTGGGCTTCGTCGCGCGGAGCTTCCTGCTCCCCGGCTGGATCCGGCTCCAGCGGCACGTGCTCGAGCACGGGACCGAGAACCTCGCGCTGCTGTTCTCGGGCGGAGACACCGTGGTCCGCATGATGGGCTGGCGGATCCTCGACGGCTTCATCCGCTTCGGCACCTTCGTGGTCGCCGCGATCCCGGGCGCCATCCTCGTCGCGCTCGCGGCGCGGGACGACATGAACTCGACGCTCCTGTTCGCGGGCATCGCCGTCGTGGCGCTCCTCGCCCTGCCCGTGTCCATCTACGTCGGGCTCGGCCTCCGCCTCGGGGACCACGCGGTCACGCTCGAGGGCCTCGGGCCCATCGCGGCGCTCGACCGGAGCTGGGAGCTCGCCCGCGGCAACCGGCTGCGGTTCTGGCTCTTCTTCTTCATCACCGACTTCGTCTCGCTGCTCGGGCTCCTCCTCTGCTTCATCGGCATCTTCGTGACGCGCGCGATCGCCGACGTGGGCGTCACCGAGGCGTTCGTGCTCGCGACGATGCCCGACGCGAAGGACTGGACGATCCCGCGGGAAGAGGGGCTGTAGCTTAGAAGACGTACCCGAGCCGCGTGGAGAGGTTCCCGGTCAACAGGTTCGTGTGCCCGGACACCTCGACCGTCCACGGCCCGTCGTGCCAGCGCCAGCTCCAGCTCGTGGCGAGCGCGACGTAGCCGAGGCGGAACGACGTGTGCTCGCCGAGCCGCCACGTGAAGCCCGCCTCCGTGAGCAGGAAGAGCGGCGCGAACGGCGCCGGCGCGAGCGGGACCACGTCGGGCAGCGCCCCGGTCGTCACCACGCCCCCGAGCGGCACCGCCACGTCGAACGTGACCGCGTAGAAGGGCACCTCCACGGCCACGCCCGCGCCGACGAGGCTCGTGGGCGGGTCCCCGTCGCCGGCCCCCCCGGAGCCGGCCCCCGAGGTCGCCGCCGCGCCCGTGACCCCGGCCCCCACCGCGGCGGCGAAGAACGGCGCCACCCGCGCGCGCGGCGCGTCCACCACGAGCCACCGCGCGCTCGCCAGCGCGGCCCACCCGCGCGCCGGGCCGAGCGCGCCGGCGTCCCTCAGCGTGCCGCCGGCCACCCCGACGGTCGCGGACACGGCCACCCGCCGGGAGATCGCCCAGGCGGCGTCGAGCTCGGCGCCGCCGCCGGCGACCTGGAGCCCGTTCCAGGTGGCGAGCCACCCGCCGCCCACCCCGACCCCGACGCGGCCGCTCCCGGCCGCGAGCGGCGCCGCGCCCGCCCAGAGGACGCCGCGGCGCGGGTCCGTCGTCGGCCGGGCGAAGTCGTCCGGCGCGACGTTCTCGATCGGTTCCACCCCGACGGTCTAGCCCCGCCGGCGCCGGGCGACACCCAGGGCCGCCACCGCGATCAGGAGGAGCCCGCCGGCACCCCCGCCGCTCGCACAGCCGCAGCCGCCGCCGCCCCGGTAGTAGGAGTCGAGCAGGCACACGTCCTTCTCGTCCACGTCGCCGTCGCAGTCGTTGTCGGCCCCGTCGCACACCTCCTCGGCGTCCGGGTTCGACGCGGGGTCGCCGTCGTCGCACTCGTCGCAGGCGCGGAAGCCGTCGCCGTCGTCGTCGGCCTCGTCGGAGAGCGCGCCGTCGCAGTCGGCGTCGACCCCGTCGCAGAGCTCCTCCTGGCCCGGGAAGCGGTCGGGGTCGGTGTCGTCGCAGTCGCCGTCGCACTCGGTCTCGCCGTCACCGTCGGCGTCGTCGTACCAGGTGACCGAGAGGCTGTCGCTGGCCACGAGCTCCCCGTCGACCACGGCCCAGACCTCCACGCGGAAGGTGCCCTCGCTCGGCCACGCGGTCGAGAACGTCCACTCGCCGTCGTCCACGTCCACCCGCCCGACCTCGAGGCCCTGCAGGAAGATGGCGACCTGCTCGGCGCTCTCCGCGGTCCCCGAGAGCGTGAGGACCTCGTCCTCCACGCAGGCCCCGTCCTCCGGGATCTCGATGACCACGACGGTCTCGCCGCCGTCCACGAGGCGGGCGGTGCCGTCGTTGGCGAGGACGAGCACCTCGAGCGCGCCGTCGTCGTCCGCGTCGAGCGCGCGCACCGCGTAGACCGGGCTGCCCAGGTAGAGCGACCAGGCGAGCGCGGGGCCGCCCTCGGCCGGCGCCACGTTCAGCGCGTAGAGGTAGCCGTCGTCGTGGGCCACGAGGACCTCGGCGTGGCCGTCGCCGTCCACGTCCACGATCGCCGGCTGCAGCACGCGCCGCATCGGGCCCGGCTGGCTGGCCCAGGCCCGCCCCGCGTCCAGGTACACCGGGAAGCCCGCGATCAGCGAACCGTCGACGCCCGAGAACGCCGTGATCTCGCCGTAGCCGCCGCCGACCACGAGGTCGAGCGCGCCGTCCCCGTCCACGTCGCCGGCCGCGTGCATCGTGTAGGGCGTGCCCGAGGCGCTCCCGGGGGTGGCCTCCCAGGAGAGCGTCCCGTCGAGCTCCACCACCTGCACGCGGTAGGACCCGGCGGACGTGAAGCCGGCCCCGAGCCCGAGCTCGGGCTCGCCGTCGCCGTCGAAGTCGCCCCAGACGGACTCCGACGCGGTGTCGATCGAGAAGCCGAGCAGGTACCCGGTCGACGCGCCGTACCACGCGACGCTGCTGGCGCCGACGAACACGAGCTCGTCGACCCCGTCGGTGCCGGGGCAGGTGGTGCCGGCGCAGAGGTCCACCGCCTGCATCGGCTGGGCGTAGGTCGTCGACATGCCCTCGGAGGGGCCCACGAAGCTCCCGAGCACCGAGCCGTCGCCGCCGTCGAGGAAGAAGAAGGTCCCGCGGTCGGAGAACGCCGTGGCGCCGCGGGTGAAGTCCATCGCGAAGAACGCGACGTCCTTGTCGCCGTCGCCGTCGAAGTCGCCGACCGCGAAGTCGTAGGGGGCCCAGGTCGGGTTGATGTTGCGGTCGGTGCCGCCGAGCTGGCTCGAGGTCGCGCGCCAGCGCTCGGTGAACGCGAGGCCGGTCCAGGCGTAGAGCACCACGCGCCAGTCACCGTCGACGCCCTGGCGGTAGGTCACGAGCTCGTCGATCCCGTCGCCGTCGAGGTCGTCGAAGCGCACCGGCGCCTCGCCGAGCACCTCGATGGGCGTCTCCATGCCGGAGGCGCTCGTCGGGTCGGAGTAGATGCGGCTCCCGATGGCCACGACCGGCGCGGCGCGGCCCACCTCGCCCACGATCGCGAGGCCGACGCCCTGCGTGTCGTCCTGCAGCTCGGCCTCGCTCACCACGCCGAGCGTGGCGTCGAGCACCACGTGGCAGCCGGTCCCCTCCAGCAGGAGCCGCGTGTCGGCGCCCTCGCCCGTCCACCCGCCGACGGTCCCGCAGGTGCCGGTGGTGTAGCGGCCCACCTCGGTGGCGGCGCCACCCTCGTCGACATGCCACGCGACGAGGTCGTCGCCCTCGTCGACCAGCACCTCGGGGGACCCGTCGCCGTCGAGATCGAGCGTGGTGGGCGTGCTGTCGGCGTCGGCGTGCCACGCCTCGCCGGGGATCTGCTGGTTCAGCAAGAGCGGCAGCGTGCCCGCCACGGCCCACGCCTGCTCGAGCGTGCAGCCCGTGTCGGAGCAGCTCCGCCACGCCCCGGCCGTGCCCGGCCCCTCGCACACGAGCTCCCAGCCCGACACCTCGGTCCCCTCGGTGTCGACGGCCACGATCTCGCCCAGCCCGTCGCCGTCCGCGTCGGCCACCCCGCGGGCGATCAGGCCCACGGACGTGGCGAGGGGCGTGCCGCTCACGCCGTCGAACACGACGAGCGCGTAGTCCGCGGGCGCGTCGACGCAGTCGTCCACCCGGCCGCCGCTGGCGTTGGTCTCGTCGGTGCCGCTCCCGAAGATCGTCGCGATCACCGCCGTCCCGCCGGCCGACGACGCGAAGCCCTGCCCGTCGACCGCGTAGACGAAGCGGTTCAGCGGGGAGCCGCCGCCGTTGCCGTAGCGGTACTGCCAGAGCATCGCCTCCGACGTGGTGGTGCCCGCCGAGGGGTCGAGCACGCCGATGTCGATGGGACCGAGGTCGTTGGAGGAGGCGGAGAGGTACTCGGCGTCGCCGTCGCCGTCGGCGTCGAAGGCGATGCGGTCGCCGGAGCTGCCGGAGGTGTGGATCCCCGCGTACTGGCTCACGAGCCGCAGGCAGCGGGTCTCGTCCGTGCTGCACACCGCGCCGTCCGCGAGCCGGTCCGAGGCCTCGATCCAGGTGAGGGAGGTGCCCTGCTCGACCATGAAGCCGCCGGGCGCGCCGGCATAGGCGCCCGCCACGATCGGCAGGGTGCCCGTCGTCGTGGTCGGGAGCGGGAAGGTGACCTCGACCGCGGCGCCGAAGCCGTACTGGAAGGAGAGGAGGCGGTAGTCGGAGTAGCCGCCGAAGGACGTGCTCCAGAGCAGCTCGGCGATGCCGTCGCCGTCGGTGTCGACCACGGAGGTCTCCGCGAGCGCGCCGCCGCCGTTCAGGCCCGGGTCGGCGCTGCGCCACAGGAGCGCGAGGGTGGCGGCGTTGTAGACGAACACGCCGCCGCCGACGCCCTGGCCGACCACCACGAGCTCCAGCGCGGTGCCGTCCCCGTCGAGATCGTAGAGCCCGTGCACGAAGGGGCTGGCGAGCGACTCGGACACGGCGAGCACGCTGCCGTCCTCGTCCCAGAGGTACACCCGCGACCGGGTGACCCCGATCGTCTCGGGGCGCCCGTCGCCGTCCGCGTCGAGCACGACGGAGTACCCGGTGGTGTAGCTCGTCGTGCTGTAGCTCGAACGCCAGCTGTAGACGGGGTAGCCGCCGGCGAGGCCGGTGATGGCGCCGGCGCCGGCGGCGGCCTGGGTGCCCTCCGCCGGACCGCGGGCGGTGGGCCAGTCGGAGGGGAAGGCGAGCGCAGCGAGGAGGAGCAGCATGGTCGTATGGTTACCCGGCGCGGGCCTTACCCGGCCATGTCTCCTCGATCTACGGGCCCGGGGCGCGGCGGATCGCGGGGTCCGTCGCGCGTCGCGCCGCGGACGCCGTGGTGCGCGCGGGTGGCGAGCCGCGCCAGGGGCGCGCCGGTTATCCGGTCGGCATGGTCGTCTTCGTCGCCGGCGCCACCGGCGCCACCGGACAGGTGTTCGTCCCCACGGCGACGGCCGCGGGCCTCGAATTGCGGCTCCACGTGCGCCCGCAGACGGCGCAGCGGTCCCCGCTGGGCGGCGATCCGCGCGCCCGGATCTTCGACCTCTCCGACGCCGAGGCCCTCCGTGCCGCGCTCACCGGCTGCGACGCGGTCGTCTCGCTGGTCGGCACGATGCGGAGCCGCTTCGCCGCCGGCGACACCTACGAGAGCGCCGACGTGGGCAGCACCCGCCAGCTCGTCGAGGGCGCCCGCGCGGCCGGCGTGCCCCGCTTCCTCCTGCTCTCCTCGGTCGGGGCGGGCGGGTCGGGCGCCTACCTCCAGATGAAGGGCACCTGCGAGGCGCTCGTGCGCGAGAGCGGCCTGCGCTGGACGATCTTCCGCCCCTCCGCCCTCGCGAGCCCCGCCGAGGGCGGCGCGGGCACCCACGGAAAGCGCTGGGTCCCCCCCGGCCTCACCGCGCTCACCGCCGGGCTGCGGAAGAGCCCGGTCGTCGGCGACCTCGTCGCCACCTACGGCGCCATCCCCATCCCCGTGCTCGCGCGGGCGATGGTGCGCGTCCTGGAGGAGCCGCGCGACGGCGCGATCCTGCAGGGCAACCCCCTCTGGGAGCTCGGTTCCTGATGCTGCTTCTGCTCTTCGGCTGCGACCTCGAGTCCCCGGCCGACCCCGGCGCCACCACCGAGGTGATGTTCGAGGTGCCCGCCGGCGCCACCGCGCGCGGCCTCGGCGACGACCTCGCCGGCGCCGGGCTGCTCGCCGCCGAGTGGAAGTGGGAGTGGTTCCTCCGCCTGGGCGCGGACGGCGCCTGCATCAAGGCCGGCCGCCACCGCGTGAAGGCGAGCATGGCGCTCCCGGAGCTCCTGGCCGCGCTCTGCGGCGCGCCGGTCCCCAAGGACGAGCCCTTCACCATCCCCGAGGGCTGGCGCGCGCGCGACATCGACGCCGCGCTCGCCGCCAAGGGCTGGATCACGCCGGGCGCCTACCTGGAGGCGACCCGCGATCTCACCGCGTACAAGGTGACCTTCCCGCTGCCGGAGAACGGCACGCTCGAGGGCTACCTCTACCCCGAGACCTACAAGGTCGAGCCCGACCGCTTCGACCCGAAGGCCCTCGTCCAGCGCCAGCTCGACACCTTCGCGGCCCGCTTCACCACGAACAAGTCGTTCGAGGCGCGGCCCTTGCACGCGATCGTCACGATGGCGAGCATGCTCGAGCGCGAGGAGCCCCGCCCCGAGAACCGGGCGATGGTCGCCGGCATCCTCTGGAAGCGCATCGACTCGGGCTGGAACCTCGGCGTCGACGCCACCTCCCGCTACACGCTCGACGACTGGAACGACCGCAAGGCCTTCCTCCAGAAGCTCCGCGATCCCGACGATCCGTGGAACACCCGCCTGCGACCCGGCCTCCCGCCCACCCCCATCGGCAACCCCGGCGTCGTCGCGCTCGAGGCCGCGCTGAGCCCGACGGCCAGCGAGTTCTGGTACTACCTCCACGACGCGGAGCAGAACCTCCATCCCTCCCGCACCGTGGCCGAGCACGAGGGCTACCGGCGCCGCTACAACGTTTATTAGCGGCTGCTTTTCTTGGGGCAGGGGGGCTCCGCCCCCCCGCAACGCCCCCCCCTACCGCGTCCAGATCACCCACACCGCGTAGATCGCCCCGCCCAGCACGGCGAAGTCGAGCAGCACCTTCCCCAGGTGGGTGACGTAGCGGAGCACGAGCTCGGCGTCGGAGTAGTCGCCGCGCAGCACCAGCTCGCGGCCCAGGGCGCGCCCGGGCGTCGCCACCGTCGGGCTCGTGTCCGGCGTGGAGCGGTGGGGCGCGCCCCGGCGCTCCGGGTCCGCGACGTCTTGGAAGCCGACGCGCAGGCAGTTCCGCTCCACGTCGCGCTCGCGGTGGCCTCGCTCCCGCGCCGCCGCGATCACGTACGCCCACACCTCCTCGCCCTTCGCCTCCTTGCCGACGGGCGCGACGAACACGAGCGTCTTGAGCGGGCGGTGCTCCAGCGCCGTCCGGATCTCCCACCGGACGGCGTCGGTCAGGTCGGAGGCGTCGAACACGCAGAGCCGCGCGTGCCGGATCAGCCAGCCGAGCCCGCGCTGCCAGTCCTCCTCCGGCGCGCGCAGGGCCGAATACGTCCGCTGGGGGTGATCCGACGACGTGGGGTCCACCCGCAGGTGGTCCTCCACCGCCAGGAGCATCCGGATGCCCAGCTTCGTGTCCCAGCGCATCACGCGACGCAGGAAGCCCGCGTACCGCCGGGCCGCGTCGCGGAGCGACTCCGACTCGTCCTCGAAGAGCCGCTCGAGATCGTCCAGCATCGCGTCCGCCCAGCGGACGAGGGCCTGCTCGACCGGCCCGTCGGGAGGCTTCGCGCCGCGGCGGATCTCCTCGACCTTCTCGCGGGGCAACGCAGGAAACACCGCGAGCACGCCCAGGGGCGGCGCGGCCGCCCCGATCACGTAGCTCAGCGCGCCGCGGGAGGACCGGGACGCGAAGGGCCCGAGCAGCAGGACGTCGGGGAAGGTGAGCCGGGCGCGCAGCTCGCGCACCGCCGCGAAGCCGAACAGGAAGGCCACGCAGACCCCCAGCGTCCGGTCGAGCCGCGGGAACAGCCAGGGCGCCGTGTCCCGGCCGAGCCAGAGGAGGACGTGGAAGGGGAGCCAGCAGAGCGCCCCGAACGGCACGAGCAGCCCGGCGCGGATCCACCACCCGTCGGCCCGGAACCGCAGGCCGTGCGCGCGGAGGCCCCGGACCCAGGAGAGCCCGGGGAGCCGACGAGCGGGCTCAGCCGGCGGCGACACGCGCGCCGTCGGCCGCGGGGTGCCGCAAGGGCTCGTGCCTGAGCACCTCTTCGATGGCGGCCCCGGGGGCGAGCGGCACGATCCGCTTCCCCATTCCGCGCGCGAGGCCCAGCTCGTAGTCGAGGCCCGGACGGCCGCACGCGAGGTCGGCCACGACCAGCTCGGCCCCCGCGATCCCCGCGGTGGTGTGCTCGGTCGCCCACGTCACCGGCGCCAGCTCGGCGGACGAGTGGCAGGCCTGCCCGATCGCCGCCGCGGCCGCGCGGACGGCACGGATGCGCTCGAGGGTGCCCGCCGCGCCCGGCTCGTCGGGCGCGAGCGGCGCGCCGGCCGCGACGTACACGTACGGCCGCGGGAACGTCGCGCACCCCTCGGCGCGGGCGAGGATGGTCATCCCGGGATCGACGAGGAGCGTCCGGATCGAGCCCTGCACCCAGCGGGTCAACGGCGCGCGGGCGGCGTTGCACCGGGCCTCCAGGGCGCCGTGCTCCCGCTTGAGCAGCCAGGACACGAACATGGACGCGAACATGCCCACGACGACGAAGACGACCGGGTAGTACCAATGGGCCAGGAGCGCGGCGAACCCGCCGAGCCACGCGGGCTTGAAGTACACCGCCGCGCCCCACGCCGCGCCCCCGAGCCCCAGGAGGCCCGGCGCCCACCCGTCGCCTTCGAGGTCGACGAGGCGGCCCACGCGGTACCGCAGCGTCTGCCCGGCGGCCTCGCACCGCGCGCTCGCCTGCCGGAACGCCTGGACCAGCTCCGTCACCTCCTCGGTCGCCCCCTGCTCGATGGTACGGGTGACGAGGGCGCGGCGGTGCGTGTCGGTGAGCGCCCACGATCCGTTGCGGAGGAACTCGGCGCTGACGTGCTCGACGAAGTCGCCGAAGGTAAGCCGCTCGCCGTGGATGCTCATTGAACCGCGTTAACACGCGTGGGGGCGGCCGCGTCGAACAGGAGCGCGCGCCGATGGGACCGGTCGATCGCGCGTCAGGCGGCCAGGCCCTCCGCCACCACCCCGACGATCCCCCGCGCGGCCGCGGCCGCCTCCGCCCGCTCCGTGACCGCGTCGAGCACGCCGTGTGCCCGCAGGAGCGCGGAACCCAGGCCCTCGGGGGCCGCGCCCGCCGACGCCCCGAGGTGCTCCACGAGCTGCTCCACCGACTCCCGCACCGCCGCGTCGAAGGCCGCGCCGGTCTCCGGGTACGCCCCGCGGATCCACCGCGCCGCCCGCCACGCGAGCGCCGCGTGCCGCGCCTCGTCGCGCACGATCCGCGTCAGCACGCGCCGGACGGCCGGATCGCGAGCGCCGTCGAGCGCCGCCGTCGCGATCGCCACGGCCACCGTCTCCCCCACGCAACCTTCGTGGGCGAGCGACCGCGCGACCTCGACCGGGTCCGCGCCGAGGACCGCGCCGTGCATCGCGAGGGGCCCCGGCGCGACCGTGCGCCCCGCGTAGGCGGACGCGAGCCCGAAGGCGAGGCGCGCGTGCACGACCTCGTCGGCCTGGGCGCGGGCGGCGGCGAGGAGCAGGTCCGGCGGCGCGCCGAGCGCCAGCAGGTCGAGCCCGAAGCGCGCGAACGAGGCCACGGAGGCGTGCTCGGCGAGCGCGGCCGCCGTCCAGTGCCGCGCGAGGGCCGCGCGCTCGGCCGCGGGGAGCGCGGCCACGTCGACGCTGCCGGCGCGAGCCCCCGGCGCGCCCAGCCGCACGCCCGCCACGCGGGCGGCGCCCTCCACCACGAAGGGACGGCCGGCGCTGAAGGTCCCCTCGTTCTCGATGACGTAGCAGCAAGCGTCGGGCCGGGTCGGCTCCGGGCCGCAGTCCGCGCGCAGGAGGTAGCCGCTGCCGTCGTCCGAGGCGGGGCCGACGTTCTCCTCGAAGAACGCGGTCGCGTTCAGCTCGGTGACCTCCGCGCACGCCGAGCCGTCCTCCGGCAGCGGGCCGCACACGTAGAAGTCGCCGTCGTCGAGCGAGCCGTCGTAGTCCTCGGCGGTCAGCTCGGCCTCGTTGCCGCACTCCGGCCACACCTCGGGGTCGGCGCAGCCGGCCAGCGTCGCCAGCAGGAACGTTCGCAGCGCGGCGTGCTTCGGGTCCATGGTTCCGAGTGTACGATGGGCCGTGCCCGGGCCGCTCCCCCTTCTGCTCCTGCTCGGCTGCCGGCCCGAGGTCGGCTCGCCCGGCGCCTACACCGACGCCGACGAGCTGCGCACGATCGACGGCCCGACCGGCCGCGCGCGCGTGCACTACAGCGACCGCGGCCCGAACGCCGTGGACCACACCGACCGCGACCTCGACGGCATCCCCGACCGGGCCGCGTCCACGGTGACCCTGGCGGAGGACACCCTCGCGCGGTTCGCGGCGCTCGGCTTCGCCGCGCCGCTCGCGGAGGCCGAGGTCGGCCTCGACGGGCTCGGCGGCAGCAGCGCGCTCGACCTCTACCTCGTCGACCTCCGCGACACCCGGTACGGCGGCTGGGCCGCCCCCGACGCCTGCGCCGGCGCCCGCTGCGTCGTGCACCTCGTCGCCCCCAGCGACGAGGAGGGCACGGACTACGTGTTCGACGAGGTGCTCGTCCACGAGCTCTTCCACGCCGTCCAGGCCGCGTACGACTACACCGAGCCCGGCTGGCTGCTCGAGGGGCCCGCCGCGCACATCGAGGAGCTGGCGGGCTCGCGCCTGACCAGCTGGTGGGACGACTACCTCTCCCGGACCGACTGCGGCCTCGCGGACATCAACGGCCTGCACCCCTGCGAGGCGGCGGCCTACGGCTCCGCGATCCTGTGGGCCTACCTGGAGGCGCGCGTCGACGAGGACGTGCTGCTCCACACCATCGAGGCGACCGTCGCGCACGACGGCGTCGCCGCGCTCGAGGCGGGCCTCGCGGAGTCGGGCGCCGACCTCGCCGAGGAGTGGCCCGGCTTCGTGGCCTGGAACCTCGCGACCGGCCCCCGGGCGGGCGGCGAGGACGACGGCTACGAGTTCGCCGACGACGTCGCGGGCGTCACCGCCGACGCCGAGGGCCCGTCGCTGGCCGTGCCCGCGCGCCTCGCGCCGCTCTCGGCCCGCTACTACCGCGTCGACCACGGCGGCGGCCCGCTCTGGATCGGCGTGGACGGCGACCCCGGCCCCCTGCGCGTGACCGTGCACCCCGTCCGGGACGGCGCCGCGGACGGCCCGCTCGCCGCCACGCGCGGCCCCTACGGCCTGCCCGCCGACGCGGCCCTCGACCTCGGCGAGATCGACGCCGGCGGCGTCTGGATCGCCGTGAGCAACCCGGACGCGCACGCGGGCTCCGTCGAGATCGGCCTCTGCATCGGCGCGGAGGCGGACGCGCGGGACTGCCGGCCCGGAGTGCAGGGCTGCGCGACCGCCGGGGGCCCTCCCTGGCTCGCCGTGGTCGGGCTCCTCGCGATCCGGCGCGCGCGCTCCTAGCTCAGAAGCCGAGGCCGCCGCGGAAGAGGGCGACGGCGCCCGCGCGATCCTCGCCGCCGTCGTCGTAGTAGGGCGAGCGCACGAGGAGGTCCGAAAAGCCGTCGCCGTCGGTGTCCCCGGCGCCCGTGACGCCGCGGCCCGTCTCGTCGTACTCGTCCCCGTAGAGCACCACGTCGGCGTCTGTCGTGGTGCGCGTGCCCGTCACGCCCCCCCGGAACACGAACGCCGCGTTCGCCCAGCCGGTGTCGCCCGAGAGCGCCACCTCCGCGCGCCCGTCGCCGTCGAGATCGCCGGGGACGGCCACGGTCTCCGCGCTGTACCAGGTGCCGGGCGCCCCGTGGATCGTGGCGATGGCCGCCTCCGAGGCCCGATCCCCCTGCAACGGCGCTAGGAACAGGAACGCGGCCCCCACGAGCTCGCCGGACACCGACTCGCCGGTCCCGTCGCCCGAGGAGCCGAGCAGGAGGTCGGCGAGCCCGTCCCCGTCGACATCCCCGGCGGCGAGCGCCCGCGCGCAGCACACCGTGGCGTCGGCGTCCGCGGTCGTGCCGGGCGCCACCGGCCCGAGGAACACGCGGGCCTGTCCCCCCGCCTCGATCACGAGGTCGCCGAGGCCGTCCCCGTCGACATCCGCGGCGGCGACCGGGCCGCTCGGCGACGCCTCGGCCGTCCCTTCGATCCGCACGCCCACGTCGTCCGGGTCCACGAGCCCCTCGACGGTCCCCGGGAGGATCCACGCCGCCCCGTACACGGCGGGCGCGATCGAGGTGTACCGGTCCACCACGGCGAGGTCGGCGGTGCCGTCGCCGTCGGCGTCTCCGGCCAGGGCGACCTGCCCGTCCCCGAACGACGAGCGGAACCACACCTCCGCGCGGGCCGCCCCGCCGAGCGCCCCGACAGCCCCTTCGAACAAGAGCAGCCGCCCGTTCCCGTCCCACCCGGGCACCGTGCCGATCACGAGCTCCGAGAGGCCGTCCCCGTCGAGGTCGCCACCGGCGATCGGGCCACCCGCGGTGAAGGACTCCCAGAGCGGCGCGCGCTCCTCCAGGGCGGACCGGCCCTCGATCGGCCCGCGCAGGAGCCAGACACGGTCCCGATCCTCGTCCCGGCTCCGGGCGCGGACCAGCACGTCCGCGAGCCCGTCGCCGTCGACGTCGCCGGCACCCGTGGCCCCCTCGATGTCCCACCCCTCGGCGTGGTTGCCCACCACGAGCGCGTCCGCGTCCGCGACCGCCGTCCACCCCGCGACCCCGCAGCCCACGGCGCGCCCGTCGCAGTCGTCGTCGACGCCGTTGCCGCACGCCTCGTCCGCCGCGGGGTGCACCGCCGCGTCGTCGTCGTCACAATCCAGGGGCGCGAGGTGCCCGTCGCGGTCGCGGTCGCGGTCCCAGCCGGCGCAGGCCGCGGGTCCCGCGAGGAGCAAGGCGATCAGGGCGCGGACCATCGCGACATCCTACCGCCGGGCCCTCGCGACGGCGGGGAAATCGGGACGAGCGCGCGCACCGGGACGTGTCGTGGGGTCCTCGTCCGGGCAGCCCGCGCCGCGGCTGCGGCGACGTCGGCGCGGGGGGCGGGCGGCGGCGGCTCCGGTGCCCGGTCGCGTGGCCCGGTGCGGACTTCCGCCAGCGCCTACCGCACGTCCCCCGGCTCCCACGTGCCCGCGGCGCCGTGATCGGGGACGAGCCGCAGCTCCACGGAGCGGGCGGGGATGGCCGCGAGCCGCACCTCGAGCGGGCGGTACCCCGTCAGCTCGACGCGGAGCACCCGCGGGCCGACGAACGGCACCGCGAGCTCGGCCGGCGTCACGCCGACCCGCTCGCCCCCCAGCGACACGTACGCCCCGGCCGGGTCGGAGGTGACCGCGACGCGGTGGGCACACCCGGCGACGGCCGGCGCGGCCGCGAGGAGAGCGAGCACGAGGGCCGACCGCACCATCGGGCGATAGTATCGCGCCGATGCGCGCGCTCCTCCCGCTCCTCCTCCTCTGCGTGGGCTGCAGCGCCGCGACCCGGGCCCGGCTCCACACCCAGCGGGACACGCGCACGCTCGCCGAGGCGGCCGACGGCTACTGGCTCGCCTTGCGGTGGGGGGACGCGGCCACCGCGTCCGGCTTCCTCGAGTCCCCCGAGGAGCGGCTCCGGCTCGGCCGGCTCCTGGGCGACCCGAAGGTGCGCCTGACCGACGCGGCGGTGGTGCAGGTGGTCGTGGGGGACGAGCTCCCCGAGGCGCGGCTGCCCGAGACGCGCGAGGGCGTCGCGGTCGTGCGCGTCGAGGGCTACGACGTGCTCCGCGGCCGGGTGGAGGCCGTCACGATCGAGCAGCACTGGGTGCGCGCCGACCGCGCGTGGAAGGTGGACGCCGAGCGCTCGCCCCTCGGGGACGACCGCCCCTGGTGAGGGGCCCGCGGCACGCGACCGCCCCTGGTGAGGGGCACGCGGCACGCGACCGGCCCGGGTGAGGGGCCCGCGGCACGCGACCGGCCCGGGTGAGGGGCCCGCGGCACGCGATCGGCATGGTGAGGGGCCCGCGGCACGCGACCGCCCCTGGTGAGGGGCACGCGGCACGCGACCGGCCCGGGTGAGGGGCCCGCGGCACGCGACCGGCCCGGGTGAGGGGCCCGCGGCACGCGATCGGCATGGTGAGGGGCCCGCGGCACGCGACCGCCCCTGGTGAGGGGCACGCGGCACGCGA
>CAYWGD010000116.1:0-22607 GCA_964457335.1 uncultured Enterobacteriaceae bacterium
CCCGCGCGCCCCTCGCGGGCCCCGGCCGGGCGTCGGTTTTTTTTTTTTGGGGGGGGGGGGGCGCCCCCCCCCGCAACGCCCCCCCCGATATCGAGAACCCTCTGACTGGAGTTGGAAAATGGCTGACGCGCTGGGAATGATCGAGACCAAGGGTTTCGTGGCCATGGTCGAGGCGGCGGACGCGATGGTGAAGGCCGCGCGCGTCGAGCTCGTCGGCTACGAGAAGACCGGCGGCGGCTACGTGACGGCCATCGTCCGCGGCGACGTGGCGGCGGTGAAGGCGGCCACCGAGGCCGGCGCCCGCCAGGCCCAGCGCATCGGTGAGCTCGTGTCCGTGCACGTCATCCCCCGCCCGCACGAGAACATCGACGGCGTCCTCCCGCTCGGCCGGAAGCCGGACGCGGCGAAGTAGCCCGCCATGAAGCTCGGCAGGGTGGTCGGGACCGTCGTCGCCTCGCGGAAGGACGAGAAGCTCGAGGGCTTGCGCCTCTACATGGTGCAGGACCTCTCGCTCGGCATCGCGGGCAAGGACTCCTTCGTCGTCGCGGCGGACGCCGTCGGCGCCGGCGTCAGCGAGGTCGTGCTCTACGCCTCGGGGTCGAGCGCGCGGCAGACGCGCGCGACCGACGGCCGCCCCGTCGACGCGGTGATCATGGCGATCGTCGACACCGTCGAGGTCAACGGCGCCGTCGCCTACGACAAGACCGGGGACTGACGCATGGAGCGCGACCAGCTCGAGACGATCGTCAAGCAGGTGCTCGCCCGCGTGCAGGCCACAGAGCTCTCCTCTGGGCCGCCCGCGCGCGCTGAGCCGCCCGCGAAGCCGAAGGGCGTGTTCAAGACGGTGTCGGACGCCGTCGGGGCCGCCCGGCAGGCGCACCTCACGCTCGTCGCGCTGCCGCTCGAGAAGCGGCGCGAGATCATCGCGAACATCCGCCGCCGCTGCGCGGAGGACGTCGTCACGCTCGCCAGGATGGCCGTCGAGGAGACGGGCCTCGGCCGCGTGGACGACAAGATCAAGAAGAACCTGCTCGTCATCCACCGCACGCCGGGCCCCGAGATCCTGGAGCCCATCGCGTACACGGGGGACGACGGGCTCACGCTCATCGAGCGCGCGCCCTACGGCGTCATCGCGGCCATCACGCCGACGACGAACCCCACCGAGACGATCATCTGCAACGGCATCGGCATGGTGTCGGGCGGGAACTCGGTGGTGTTCAACACGCACCCCTCCGCCAAGGGGGTGAGCGCCTACGTCATCGATCTCGTCAACCGCGCCTCCATCGAGGTCGGCGGCCCCGAGAACCTGATGACGTGCATCGCGTCGCCGACCATCGAGTCGGCCAACGAGCTGCTCCGGTTCCCCGGTATCCGGCTCAACGTGGTGACCGGCGGCCCGCACGTCGTGAAGGCGGCGCTCGCGGCGCAGAAGAAGGCCATCTGCGGCGGCCCGGGCAACCCGCCCGTGGTGGTCGACGAGACGGCCGACATCGACCAGGCGGCGCGCGGCATCATCGCGGGCTGCAGCTTCGACAACAACGTCATCTGCACCGACGAGAAGGAGACCTTCGTCGTCGAGAAGGTGGCGGACAAGCTGCTCGAGACGATGCAGCGGGCCGGCGCGGTCTGGCTCCGCAACCACCAGATCACGCGGCTCGAGAAGCTGATCCTCACGCCGGACCGCGAGCACACGTTGTCCAAGTGGGTCGGCAAGAACGCCTCGGCCTACCTGCGCGAGATCGACGTGCCCTTCCAGGGCGACCCGCGCATGATCTTCTGCGAGGTCCCGTTCGACCACCCGTTCGTCCAGAACGAGCTCCTCATGCCGATCATGGGCGTGGTGCGCGTGAAGGACGTGCACGAGGGCATCGACCTGGCGATCCGCGCCGAGCACGGCTTCGGCCACACCGCGTCGATGTACAGCAAGAACATCGACTCGTTGCACCGGATGGCGCGGGCCGCCAACGTCTCGATCTTCGTGAAGAACGCCCCCAACTACGCCGGCCTCGGGTTCGGCGGCGAGGGCTACACGAGCTTCACGATCGCGTCGCCGACGGGCGAAGGCCTCACGACCGCCCGCAACTTCACCCGCGAGCGCCGCTGCACGCTGTCGGGCCACTTCCGAATCGTCTGATGGCTGTTTCGTCCGAGGCCCGGTTGGACGCCCTGGCGCTCCTCGAGCTCGACTCCATCGCGCGGGGCTACCGCGTGCTCGACGCGATGGTGAAGGAGTCGCCGATCACGGTCGTGAACGCGAACCTCGTGGAGCCGGGCAAGTACCTGATCCTCTTCGGGGGCGGCGTCGCCGAGGTCGAGGCCTCCTGGAACGTGGGCCTGGACGTGGCGGGCGAGACCGCCGTGGACAAGGTGTTCCTGCCCGGCGTCCACCCGCGCATCTGGACGGCGCTTGCCGGCGACGTGGTGCGGCGCGAGGTCGACACCGTCGGCGTGATCGAGGCCGCGTCCGTGGCCGGGGTCATCGAGGCGGCCGATCGCAGCCTCAAGGAGGCGGCGGTCACGCTCCTCGGGCTGCGGATCTCGCCGGGTCTCGGCGGAAAGGGCTACTACGTGGTGGACGGGCAGCAGTACGACGTCGAGGCGGCCATCGAGGCCGGGTCGGAGTCGCTGAACGCCCGCGGCAAGCTCGTCCGGGCCGAGCGCATCGCGCGCCCGCACCCGGACTTCCTCGCCCATCTCCTTCGTCCCGCTCCGTTCGGAGGTACCTGATGCAGCTCGCGAAGGTGCTCGGCTCGGTGGTCGCCACGGTCAAGCACGAGAGCCTGGCCGGCGTGCGGCTCCTCTTGATCCAGCCCCAGGACGAGAACGGCGTGCCCGACGGGGACGCGATCGTCGCCGCGGACCCGCTCCAGGCGGGCACCGGGGACCTCGTGGAGTGGACGACCGGCCGGGAGGCCGCGCTCGCCCTGCCGGTGACGTACTCGCCGGTCGACTGCGCGATCGTCTCGATCGTCGACCACGCCTGGAGCGACAAGAGGTACCTCGGATGATCCTCGGGCGTGTCATCGGCAACGCGGTGAGCACGGTCAAGCACCCGTGCTTCGAGGGGAAGAGCGTGCTCATCGTCCAGCCCGTCGCGCTGGACGGGAAGACGCCGCAGGGCCCGAGCTTCCTGTCGGTGGACAGCGTGCAGGCCGGCGTCGGCGACCTCGTGCTCGCCGCGCGCGAGGGCAACACGGCGCGCCAGATTCTCGGCAGCGACACCGACCCGCTGCACTCCGTGATCCTCGGGATCGTGGACGCGATCGGGAAGTAGACGGTCGTCCGCCCGGGTCTCGTCCGGGGGGCGGCGGGGCGCGGCCCCGCGCGAACCCGGGTAGGATGCGCCCGGAGGAGGCCGCGTGCAGCGGAGCCCACGACTTTCGCCGTACGGCCTGATCGCGCTCCTCTCCGGGGCCGTGATCTCCACCGCGACCACCTGCGGGCCGCCGGATCCCGTGGGCGACACGGTGCCGATCCCGGTCGACACCGGGGAAGACTGGCCCCCCCCGTCCGAGCCCGAGGTGGGCTTCACGGTGATCGAAGAGGGGACCGTCGACCTGCGCGGCGTGGGCGACGTCGTGGAGCGGACCGTGCGCGTGACGCTGTCGGAGCGCTGCCTGACCGAGGTGCCCGAGTACGGCTGGGGCTACCCGACCGGGTGGATCGTGTTCGCGTACGAGTTGACCGCGGGGGCGGGGGACACCGGCGGGGACTCCGGGGGCGGGGACTCGGGCGTCGACACCGCGCCGGCGGACACGGCGGACACGGCCACGTCGGCGGCCGACGACACCGCCGCGGACACGGCGACGACCGACACGGCCGCGGTGGACACCGGCGCCGTCGACACGGGCGCGGTCGACACCGGCGAGCCGGTCGACACGGGCGCGCCGGACACCGCCGCGCCGGTCGACACGGGCTGGGGGGACACCGGCGGGCCGCCGTCCGACGCCCGCGTGCTCGTCGAGGTGATCGAGAGCGACGGCGGCACGCTCGGCGACGCGCGCGTGCGGCTGTTCGGCGAGGCGACCACGCGGGACTCGCTGACGACGGAGCGCCCGTACGCGACCTGCGCCCGCGACGCCGCGTGCGAGGCGGTGTGGACGATGCGCTTCACCCTCGTGGAGGGCGAGGCGGTGCACGGGGACCTCGACGCGCACGTGCGCCTCAACCTGTGCAGCTCCGGCGACCCGCAGGAGAGCGACCTCGCGGTGGTGATCGAGTGAGCGCGCGGCCCCGCCCGCTCGGGGTCGTCTTCCTCGTGGTGGGGAGCGTGCTGTCGATCGCGACGACGCCCGAGACGGTGCCCGAGCCGACGCTGCGCACGAACGAGCGCGCGGGGGTGGTCGACCTCGACGGCTCCGCCCCCGACACGGTCACCCTGCGGGTCACGATGTCCTGCGCGCGCCCGGACGACCACGACGGATCCTTCCCGCTCGTGGCCTGGGTGACGCTCGACGCCCTGGCCACGCCCCTCGACGGCGGCCCCGACAGCGCGGCCCGCGCCGAGGCCTCCGTGTCGGCCCGGATCGGCGACGACACGATCCGCGCGGACGTCACGTACCTGGACGCCGACACGGAGCGGCTCTCGGTCGTCGTGGCGGAGCTGGGCGAGCGCTGCGAGGACGCGGCGGCCTGCGAGGTCGACGTGGTCTTCGACTTCGACGCCGACGCGCCCGTGTCGTTCGCGTGGGAGGCGAGCGCGGAGGGGCGATGGCCGCTGTACCGCGGGGGACCGTGCCTCCTGTTCCTGTCGCAGGTCGAGGGGTGAGGGCACACCCTCTGGGCGTGGCGCTGCTGCTCGTGGGGGCGGCGCTGTCGGTGGCGACCGACCCGGTCCCGGCCGACGAGTCCTGGATCGCCACGCGCGCGGTCTCGGGCGTGGTCGAGCTGGACGGGTCGGAGCCCGCGACGGTCACGCTGCGCCTCACGATGTCCTGCGCGCGCCCGGAGGACGGGAGCGGCGATTTCCCGCTCGACGCGCAGGTCACGATCGAGGCGCTCGTGACGCCGCTCGACGACGGGCCCGACAGCGCGGCGCGCACCCACGTGGTCGGCACGTCCCGCATCGGGGAGGACGCCATCGGCGAGGACGACGAGTACCTCGACGCCGACCCCGAGCGGCTCGCCTTCGGCGTGGGCGCCCTTGGCGACCGCTGCGAGGACGCCGCCGCCTGTGAACTCGACGTGTCCTTCGACTTCCAGGCCGACGCGGCCGTGCGCATCGAGTGGACCGCCACGGCGGACGGGAGCTGGTACCGCGACGTCTCGGGGCCGTGCCTCCTGTTCCTCTTCGAGGTCTAGGTGGCCGACCCACGCCCCGAGGCCGCCGCCGGCCTCCTCCACCCGGTCCCGGTCCTCGGGATGCTCGTGCTCGCGCTGAACGACCACTGGGGCAAGGCCGCGTTCCCCGGGCTCGTGACCGGGAAGTTGTCCGACCTCGCGGGGCTCGCGTTCTTCCCGCTGCTGCTCCAGGCCGGGTGGGAGGTGGTGTCGCGACGGCCGCCGTCCCGGCGGGCGCTCGTCGTGTGTGCCGTCGTCACCGGTGTGGTGTTCGCGCTGACGAAGACGTGGCCCGTCGCGACCACGGTGTGGGCGTGGACGCTCGGGGTGCTCCAGTGGCCGGTGCTCGCGCTCGTGCGCGGGCAGGCGGCGCCGCTGAAGGTGCTCGCGGTGTGCGACCCGACCGACCTCGTGGCCCTGCCGATGCTCGGCGTCGCGGTGTGGGCCGGGTGGAGCCGCACGTAGCGCCCGGCCCCGCCACCACGACAGACCGGGGGGCGTTACGGGGGGCGGAGCCCCCCGTCCCAGGAAGAAGAACCCGAGCTAGGTCCCTGGCACTTCGCAGGCGTCGTCGTCGCAGGTCGCGCCGTCGGCGACCTCGGGCGGGCGCTCCGACCAGGCCCGGGAGAGCGCGGCCAGCAGCGTCTCGGCGGGCTGGGCGCCGGAGACGCCGTACTTCTCGTCGAGGACGAAGAAGGGGACGCCGCGGATCCCGTACTGGCGGGCGCGGCCCTCGTCGGCGCGCACGGCGTCGGCGTAGGCGCGGGGATCGGCGAGCGTGGCGCGGACCTCTGCCTCGTCGAGGCCGGCGGCGACCGCGACGGACGCGAGCGTGTCGGCGTCCGCGACGTGGCGGCCCTCGGTGAAGTAGGCCGCCATCAGCGCCTCCTTCAGGGCGGCCTGCTTGCCACGCGCGTTCGCGAGGTGGAGGAGGCGGTGGGCGTCGAACGTGTTCGTCGGCGCGGCCTTGTCGAGGTGGAAGTCGAGGCCGTCCTGGGCGGCGGTCGCCGTCACCTGGGCCTGCATCTGCGCGGCCTGGGCGGGCGACATGCCGTACTTCTTCGCCAGGAGCTCGTTCATCGGCATGGTGGCCTGCTTCGGCGCGTTGGGGTCGAGCTCGAAGCTGTGGTAGACGACCTCGACCCGGTCGCGGTGCGGGAAGCGCTCCAGCGCGGCTTCGAGGCGGCGCTTGCCGATGTAGCACCAGGGACAGACGACATCGGACCATACGTCCACGCGCATCGCGACCTCGGGAGGGCCCGGAAGCTAACCACCACGAGCGCGGCGGCCGCGCGGCGTGACAGGTCGTGGCGCCCGACGATACGTGCGCGGGATGGAAGAAGCGCTTCGGCAGCACATCGCCGCGTTGTGCCAGAAGGTGGCGGCGCGCGGCTGGGTGGCCAACCACGACGGGAACGCGAGCGCGCGGGCCGGCGAGCGGTTCGTCGCGAGCCCCACGGCGGTGCACAAGGGCGACGTGCGGCCCGAGTCCTGCGTGGTGGTCGACGGGGACGGCAAGGTGGTGGCCGGCGAGCGCAAGGTCTTCAGCGAGATCGCGCTGCACCTCGCGTGCTTCCGCGCGCGCCCCGACGCCCACTTCGTCCTGCACGCGCACCCGCCGACCGCGACGGGCTGGGCCGTGGCGGGGGAGGCCTTCTTCGACCCGCCCTTCATGGCGGAGCCGGTCGTGTCGCTCGGGGCGATCCCGCTCGTGCCGTACGTCGCGCCGGGCGGCTCGACCGCGGGCCTCGAGGACGCGGTGGGCCGCTGCGACGCGGTGCTGCTCGGGAACCACGGCGTGCTCACGCTCGGGAAGGACGCCGAGCAGGCGTACCTGCGGATGGAGCTCGTCGAGCACCTCGCCCGCATCGCGCTCGTGGCCCGGCAGGTCGGCGGCGCGCGGCCCATCCCCACGGAGGACGTGGAGAAGCTCCTCGCGGCGCGGGCCAAGGCGGGGCTCGGTCCGCAGGCCGTCGCGGCGGGGAGCGCGGGGGGCTGGAGCGCGCCGTCGTCGGACGCGCGGCCCGACGTGTCGGAGCTCGTGCGGGACGCGCTGCGGCGGCTGGGGTAGCGGGGCGCGGAGCGGCGCCTACTCCGCCTCCGCGATGACGCCCCCGCGGTGGGGACACCAGCCGGCGACGAGCCCGTCGAGGTAGCGGGTCTCGAGGTCGCCGCCGAAGGCCGCCACGCGGGCGTCCCACGCGGCGCGCTCGGTCGCGCAGTCGTCGCGCCCGGCGCGGACCAGGTCGGTCCAGGCCATCAGCGCGCGGGCCTTCGTGACGTTCGACCGGTCGCCGTCGAGCGCCGCGCCGACCGTGCCGGTCCAGCGCTGGCTGCGCTCCCGCCCGGTGCGCGGGTCGCGCCAGGAGAGGTCGAGGACGAGCGGATCCGCGGCCGTGTAGCCGCCGGGCGCGACCTGGAGGTCCTGGAGGAACACCTGCGTGGTGCCGGCGTAGAAGCTGACGGGCTGCACGTCCGCGGCCACGCGGCTCATCTCCTCGCCGTAGAAGCGCGCGACGCCGAGGGAGTCGGGGAGATCGAGCGAGAAGCGGACGTCGTCGGCGACGACGTTGACCAGCGCGTCGAAGCCGCTCCCGAACACGCGGTCCACGACCTTCTCGCTGCCCAGGTAGACGTAGGCGCCGCGGCCCTTCTCGGTGAGCTGCTGGAGCACGTGGTCGTCGAAGTCGTCGCCGACGCCGATCCCGGCGAGGCGCACGTGGCTCTCGTCGAAGGCCCGGCCGATCTCGGTGATGCGGTCGGCGTTCACGTCCCCGGCGGTGAGCTTCGCGTCGGTGACCACGAGCACGCGCGCGTCGCGGCCCTCGAGGTCGTGGCGGCGGACCACCCGGTAGGCGGCCTCGAGCCCCTGGTCGAGGTCGGTGCCGCCGCGGGGCCGGATCTCCTCGAAGAGGAGCCGCAGGTCGTCGGGGTCGTCGCGCCCGACCTCGAAGCCCTCGCGCGCGATCACGGCGACGTCGTCGAACACCACGACGTTCACGCGGTCGCCGGGCCGGAGGCGGTCGACCATGCGGAGGAGCCCACGGCGAACGAGCTCCATGCGCTCGCCCTCCATGGAGCCGGAGCGGTCGAGGAGGACGGTGAGGTCGAGCGGGCGGCGCTCCGGGCGCGCGCCGGTCACGGTGAGGGCGAGGGCGAGCCCGTCCTCGGTGCGGACGGCGGAGGCGGCCACGCCGAAGGTGTCGCCGCGCCCGAGCGTCGGGGGCTCGAAGGTGAAGTAGTTGAGGAGCTCGTGGGGGCGGAGCTCGGCAGCGCGGACGGGCTGGCCCTGCGCGACCGACCAGAGCACGCGCTGGGCGCTCGCGAGGCTCGAGGAGTCGTCGTTCGAGAGGAAGACGCGGCCGCCGAAGTCCACGGCGGGCCGGTCGGCCCGGTCGGTCCGGTCGGCGCGCTCGCCGGTCGTGGGCTCGGTGGTGGTGGGCTCGGTGGTGGTGGGCTGGTCGGTGGGCCGCCCGTCCCGCTCCAGGGTGCCGTCCCCGCCGAGCTGGTTGCGCAGGTCCTGCCGGGCCTCCTCGTTCTTCTTCGGCGCCGGGAGCGGCGCGTACACGGCCTCCGGCGCGCTCGCGGGCTCCCCGCGGTCGGAGCAGGCGACGACGAGGACGAGGAGCGGGAGCCAGCGCTTGTTCATGGGGGACCTCGCGGGCCGGAACGCCGCCGCGGGCGGGGCCTTACACCCCGGGGTCCACGGTTTCGCGACCCCGTGCCCCGTCGGGGCGCCCCGCGGCCGGCTACCGCCTGCGCGGGCGGCGGTGGAGGAGCGCGGTGAGGGCGACGAGGAGGCCCGTGCCGAAGGCGTCGGCGGGGGTGCCCGCGCGGCAGCCGCAGCCGCTGTCGCCGCCCCCGCCGCTGTCCTCCTGGGCGGTGACGCGGACGCTGTCGGGGGAGGAGGTCTCGGTGCCGTCGGAGACGGTGAGGCTCACCTCGTAGGTGCCGGCCACGTCGGCCACGAAGCGCGGGCTCGCGGAGGTGGTGGAGTTCAGCGCGGCCGCCGAGCCGCCGGGACGGGTCACGAGCGTCCAGGCGTACTGGAGCCGGTCGCCGTCCGGGTCGGTGGAGCCCGACCCGTCGAGGATGACGGGGTCGCCCACGGTGACGGACTGGTCGCTGCCCGCGTTCGCGACGGGCACGCCGTTCTGGACGGCGGCCGTGATCTCGACGGTGTCCTCGACGCTCTCGTACGCGCCGTCGCTCACGACGAGGCCGAGCTCGTATCGACCCTCGACGTCGGGGATGAACTGCGGGTCGGGGCGGTCCTCGTCGACGAGCGTGGCCGCCGAGGAGCCGGGCTTCGAGACGAAGCGCCACGCGTAGCTGAGCGGGTCGTCGTCGGGATCGTAGGAGGCCGAGCCGTCGAGCGAGGTGGGGGCGCCCACGTTCGCGACGTCGTCGGCGCCGGCGTCGGCGACGGGGGCGCGGTTCTCGTCGCCGGCGCTGTCGATGGGGTCGCCGCTGTCGAGCGGGATGCCGCTCTCGTCGAGGTCGCGGCCATCGCCCTTGTCGCGCGAGGGGACGGCGTCCAGGCCGAAGCAGCCGGAGAGCACGAGCGTCGCGAGCGCGGCGGGCGCGCGGAGGGAGCGCGGCGCGCTCGGGGGCGGAAGGTTCGGGAGCACGTCGCTACGATACCGGAGGGGGCGTCGGGCGGCTACTGCGGAGGGCTCCGGGGAGGTCGGCGCGCGGTCGCCGGGCGCCGGGCGGGTGGGTCAGGGCAGGCTCCCCGGGCGGGCCCGCCCCGCGAGCAGCGCCTCGGCGCCGAGCAGCGCCCCGCCGATGTGCTGGACGGCGTCGATCTGCACGTCGAGCTGGCCGACGCCGTCGCGGAAGCCGCCGATCAGGGCGGCGGGGTCGCCGAGGAGCGGCGCGTCGGCGGGGCGGTACTGCGCGGCGAGGAACGCGCGCGCCCAGCGGTACGTCGCGGTGACCAGGTCGGGGCGCCGGGTGTCCCACGCCCGCGCGACGAGGGCCTCGGCCGCGCCCGCGCCGGGGCCGGTCGCCGGGACGAGCCCGCCGCCCTCGAGCGGCGCGACCCAGCGCTCGTTCGCCACGTAGGCGTCGCAGATGCCCGCGCCGCCGTCGACGCCGCGCACCCCGCGGATGGCGGTCGCGGCGAGGCAGGTCCAGTGCTCGTCGCCCACCGTGAGCGGGTGGGCGCTGCCGATGTAGTCGCCCGACTCGAGGTGCCGCACGGCCCGGTCGAGCGCCGCCGTGCCCTCGGTCAGGCCCGCGCGCTCGGCGGCCGCCAGCGCGAGCATCACCTGGCCCTGGCCGTAGGCGTTCGCGGGCTGCTCGAAGAAGGTCGCGTCCTCGAGCCGCATGTCGCCGAGCACCTTGCCGCGCGCGTCGACGGACGCGGCGAGCTGGCGCACGTAGGCGACGACGAGCTCGTCGTCGCCGGGCTCGGCGGCGCCCGCGAGGGCGGTGTGCGCGAGGACCGCGAGCGCCGTGGTGCCGATCCATGCGCGGCCGTCGTCCCGGGCCGGGTCGAGCACGTAGGCGCGGCCGTCGGGGGTGCGCGGCGACCGCTCGGCGAGGTGGGCGAGCGCGACGCGGGCGGCGTCCCGCGCGACGGGATCGCCCGTGGCCGCCCACACGCGCGCCAAGAACCACGCCGTGCCCGCGTGCCGGGGGTAGTTGTAGCCGCTGCCCTTCGCGCCGCTCGGGCCCTTCACGATGTACGTGAAGCGCCCGTCCGGCTCCTGCCCGTGCGCGAGGTGGGCCGCCGCCGCGCCGAGCGCCGCGTCGATGGTGGGGGTGTCGAGCGTGCCGGGCCCGGGCGCCCAGCCGTTCGCGAGGAGGACGACGCCGTCCGCCGAGGCCAGCGCGGTCCGCCACCGCGCCGTGCCCGCCTTGCCCGCGGGCGCGAAGAAGCCCGGCAGGATCTCCATCCGCGCGAGCGAGCGCGCGTGGAGCCCGGGGGAGCGCCCGCTTTCCGCCGGGGCGTCCACGCCGGGGCGCACGAGCCCGCGGGGCAGCTCCGCCTCAGCGACGTCGACGAGCAGCGCGTCGCGCGCCTTGGGAGGGGCCTCGCCGTCCAGCGCGCCGGCGACCGCGTCGCCGCCGACGAGCACGGGCTCCCGCGGGACGCCCGCGCGCAGGACCGTCACGCGCACGCGCGCGTCGGCCGGGAGCGGCTCGACCGGGGCGTCGCCGCCCGCCCACCGCGTGTAGAGCGCGCCCGCGAGGGCTTCGACCTTCTCCGCGCCGGGGTGGGTCGGCCACGGCGGGAGCCCGTTCAGCGCCGGCACGAGCGCGAGCGGCAACAGCGCCACCACGCGCCCCGGCGGCCGCAACACGAGCCGCACGAGCGGGAACGCGAGCACCCACGGCAGCGCGGCGACCGAGGCCCCGAGCACGCTCATCGCCTGCTGGCCGGTGAGCGGCCCGAACACGCGCTCCACGTGGAGCGCGACCGCCGCGAAGCGCGCGTACACCGCGAGCACGAGCGCGAGGGAGACGAGGTGCAGCCAGGGCTCCAGCCGGGGCCGCCGGAACACGCCGACGAGCTGGACGACCGCGGCGGCGCCGATCAGCCCGGCGTCGACGTACCAGCGGCGCGAGAGCTCCCACGCGAGGGCCGCGTAGACGCCCCCCTGCACGAGGTGGAGGAGGGCGATTCCCACGCGATCAGAACTCGAAGACCGTGCCGCCGGAGATCTGCGGGATCAGCCCCATGTCCTTGATGCCCGCCTGGGTGTCGCCGAGCTTCTCGCCCCACATGAGCCCCGCCGAGAGGTTCAGGTTGAGCCCGAAGTTCTCCGCGACCATGAAGTCGGCCCCGGCCCGGGCCCGCGCGCCGAGCGCCACGTCGAAGGACTCGGTGTACGGCGTGGCGGTGAGGTCGAGCCCGACGTAGGGCCGCACGGCGTTCGGGGTGTACTTGTAGACCACGCCGATGTTGAACGGCAGGATCGTGTTCCACGGCGTCGCGTTGATCTCGGAGGGGTCGACGTCCTGCTCGGCGGCGAGCTGCTTCACCACGTTCTCGGAGAGCTGCCGCTGCGTGGAGAAGCCCTCGAGCCCCACGAGCAGGTGCACCGACGTGGCCAGGGGCACGTCGAGCTCGGCGCCGTAGGTGACGAAGTTGAAGTCGTAGTAGCGGGAGTACCCGACGCGCGCGGCGAGGGCGACGCCGGGCTTGTCCCCGCCGCCGTCGATGCGGGCGCCCGAGCGGCTGGGCCCGTCGAGATCGTCGAAGCGGCCGGCGCTCGAGCGCGAGGACTTCGAGGAGCTCGACGGCGAGCGGCTGGAGCGCGACGGGGTGTCCTCGTCCTCGTCGAAGGAGGACGACCGCGAGCGGGAGCTCGACGGGCGGTCCTCCTCCTCGTCCTCGTCGAAGGAGCGGCGCACGGGCTCGTCCTCCTCCTCGGGCTCCTCCTCGTCGAGGTCGACGAGCTCGGGCTCCTCGTCCTCGTCCAGGGAGCGCGAGGCCGCCGCCTTCGAGGCCGACGTGGACTTCGACGCCGACGCGCCGGACGTGCTCCTGGAGCTCGTGGACTTCGAGGCGGTGGAGGTCGAGCGCGACGGCGCGGGCGCCTCGTCCTCGGTCTCGATCGCGATGAGGCCCGCGGACGAGCCGAACTCGAAGTCGTCGAGGTCGTCGGACGCGGGCTCCTTCTCGGCGACCGCCTCCTCCTCCTCGTCCTCGGCCTCGCGGGCGCGGCGGGCGGCCTCGGCCTTCGCGCGCGCGTCGGCGCGGGCGCGCTCCTCGGCCTCCTCCTCCTCGCGGGCGAGGCGCTCGGCCTCGGCCTTCGCCTTGGCGGCCGCCTCGGCCTTCGCCTTCGCCTCCGCGTCGGCCTTCGCCTTGGCCGCGGCCTCCGCTTTGGCGCGCGCCTCGGCGTCGGCCTTCGCCTTCGCGGCGGCCTCCGCCTTCGCCTTGGCCTCGGCGTCCGCCTTGGCCTTCGAGGACGCCGTCGACTTCGGGGCCTCCTCCTCGTCCTCGAGCTCGAAGTCGTCGCCCTCGTCCTCGAGCGCCCGCGGGTTGGCCTTCGTGGTCATGCGGGTGTTCGTGGGCGCGTCCGCGACCTTGCCCTTCGAGGGCGCCTTCGCGGACGAGCCCTCGAACGCGAAGTCGTCGTCCTCCTCGTCGGAGAAGGACGGCGGCGCCTCGGCGACCGCCGCGGCGGCGGGCGGGGTGCCCGACACGATCGCCTTGACCCACTTGCCGGCGTTGTCGGCGAGCGAGGCGGGATCGGCCGGCACGTCGAAGGTCTGCTTGCTCTTGATGGTGTTCTTGCCGGCGTCGTAGAGCACGAGCTGCACCTGCAGGCCGGCGCCGCCCGGCGCGACGGTGCCCGTGAGCACCGCGTCCGCGCCGTTGGCCTTCGCGATGCCCTGGAGGCAGCTCGTCGAGGTCACGCACTTGTCGTTGAGCGACGACGGGGCGGTCGGCAGCTCCTTGACGGTGTCGAACGCGCCGGAGAAGTCGAGCTCCGAGCTGACGAGCCCGGTGACGTTGCCCGCGATCTTCGCGTCGAGCCCCTTCGCCACGAGGGGCGTGACCACGGCCGTGGCGGCGGACGCAACGCCCGGCGCGAAGAGCGCGAGCAGGAGCGGGGCGATGCGGGATGCGCGGGGCGCGAGGCGCGTCATTGTGTACCTCGAAAGCCGGGGAGGGGAGACCCCGGGCGGGACAAACGGTAAGCATGCCACAGGCGGGGGAAAGATGCATCCCGCGGGCCCGATCGGCTGGCGGCCGGACGCCGCGCGAGGCATGAGGTCAACCGATGAACGACCTGCCCTCCCGTCGTCTTACGGCCTTCGCCCACGCGAGCGGCGCGGCCGCCGCGGGCGCGCTCTTCGGCAGCGCCGAGGCGGCGCGGGTTGTGGTCGGCGAGCGCCTCCTCCTCGGCGACGCGCAGATTTTCGGGCTCCTGGGCCTCGGCGCGCTGGGCGGCGGCGCGCTCGCCGTGATCGGCGCGCTCCCGCTCGCCGCGCTCCCGCCCCGGCCCCTCGGCCGCGCGCGCTGGCTCGGCTTCGTCTGGGGGCTCTACGTCTGCGTCCTCGCCTCGGTCGGCGTCGCGTGGTTCACGGACCCGCCCCCGTTCACCGAGCCGTTCCCGATGCAGGGGAACGTGCCCGCCTTCGTCGGCGTGGCGCTCGGGATCGTGGCGCTCCTCGGCGTCGTGTACCAGGGCGCCCGCGGCGCGCGCGCGGTCGCCGGGGCGGCGCTCTCGCTGGCCGTCGCCCTCGCCGTGTGGGTGTACGCCGCCGTCGACCCCCTGCCGGCGCCCACGCGAGCGCTCCCGGCCGGCGCGCCCAACGTCCTCGTCGTCACGCTCGACACGGCGCGCGCCGACCGCTTCGGCGCCTTCGGCAACGCCCAGGTGCAGACGCGCGCGTTCGACGCGCTGGCCGCCGAGGGCGCCCTGTTCACCGCCGCGTCGGCCGTCGCGCCGGTCACCGGCCCGAGCCACGCGAGCATGTTCACCGGTCGTGGCCCCTGGGACCACGGCGTGCTGCTGAACGGCGTCCCGGTCCCCGCCGACCACCCGCTCCTCGCCGAGCTGATGCACGACCACGGCTGGGCCACCGCCGCGTTCGTCAGCGCCTACGTGCTCGACGGCGCCAACGGCTTCGCGCGCGGCTTCGGCGTGTACGACGACGAGTTCGGCTGGCTCCCCGGCCTCGGCACGCTCCTGCCCGCCCGCATGTACGCGATGGCGCGCCGCCACGCCGACCCGAACGAGGTCCTGGAGCGCCGCGGGAGCGACACCGTCGACCGTGCGCTCGCCTGGCTCGACGGGCGCGACGGCGGCGCGTGGTTCCTGTGGGTGCACCTCTTCGACCCGCACGGCCCCTACGAGCCGCCGCCCCCCTACGACACTCTCTACTACCAGGGCGACGCGCACGACCCCGCGAACACGTCGATGGCGCCCGTGAAGAACGTCGCGCCCTACCTGGAGCGGAGCCTGGAGGGCGTCACCGACCTCTCCTACGTGCTCGCGCAGTACGACGGCGAGATCAGCTACACCGACGCGCAGCTCGCGCGGCTGCTCTCGGCCGTCGACGCGAAGAACACGCTGGTGGCCGTCATCGGCGACCACGGCGAGTCCCTCGGCGAGCACGACGTGTGGTTCAACCACGGCGACGACGTGTACGAGACCAGCGTGCACGTCCCGTTCGCGCTCCGGTGGCCCGGGCGCGTTCCGGTCACGAAGGTGGCGAGCCCCGTCGAGGGCACGGACCTCGCCCCGACGATCCTCGATCTCGTCGGCGTGCCCGTGCCCGACGGCATGACCGGCGAGAGCGCCGTGGGCGTGATGGAAGGCCGCGCCGGGCGCGCCATCGCGCACGCCATGTGCTTCGACCGCCCGGCCAACCAGGCCGCGCGCGCCGCCGGCACGATCACTGGCCCGAAGTACCGCGTCGCGGGCCTCCGCGGCGCCACCAGCCGCTACGTGGAGCGCGAGGTGGACGGCACCGCGACGTACTACGACCTCACCACCGATCCGCTCGGCCTCACCGACGTGACCGGCGGCGTCGGCGCCACGCCGGCCGGCGCCGAGCTGCTCGGGCTCCTGCGCTCGCAGGCGAAGGCGCTCCTGGCCGGCGACGCGACCGAGCGCAGCGCCGTCGAGGTCTCCCCCGAGGAGCGCGCCCGCCTCGAGGCGCTCGGGTACATGGAGCAGTAGATGGTGGTCGGCGAGTCCCCGGCGAAGGATCTCTACCGGCGCGTCGTGTGGGGGCCGTGGCGGCAGGCGCTGGAGCGCGGCCCGTACGGCTTCGAGTACGTCGCCAACCGGGGCCTCGGGCTCGCGGCGGGGCGGTTCGCGCGCGGCACGCGGGAGCGCGTCGAGGCGAACCTCCGGCGCGCCTTCCCCGAGCGCACGGATCTCGCCCGGGTGGCGCGGCGCACCTTCGGCGCCCACTTCGCCAACCAGTACGCGAGCTTCGCGTTCGGCCGCATCGACGCGGACAACTGGCGCCGCTACCTCGTGTGGGAGGGCTTCGAGCACGTCGAGTCCGCGCGCGCCGCCGGGTCGGGCCTCGTGCTCGTGCACCCGCACATGGGGCCCGCGCAGCTCCCCCTCTGCGTGCTCGGCGCCATGGGCCTCCCCGTGCACCAGATCGGCGGCGGCGAGCCCCAGATCGAGAAGTCGGAGGCCGGCCGCTGGGCGAGCGACCTGCGCGCGCGCCTCGAGCGCCGCATGCCCGTGACGCTGCACGACGGCACGGGCTACCTCCGCAAGGTGGTGCGGGCCCTCGGCAACGGCGAGATCGTGCTCACCGCGTGCGACGGCACCGGCGGCGGCAAGGAGATCGGCCGGCGGCTCGAGCGCGACGTGCTCGGCCAGCGCATGCGCGTCCCGGTGGGCGGCTTCTGGCTCGCGGCGCGCGCCGGGGCCCGGGTCCACACGCTCCACGTCGTGCCCGACGGGCTGCGGCACCGGGCAATCGTAGGCGACCGCGTAGACCTCCCCGCCGATCCCGACGCCGCCATGGAGGCCGGCGCCGACGCCACCGCCGCGTTCCTCTCGCGCGTGCTCGCGGCCCACCCGGAGGAGTGGCACTTCTGGGACGCCTTCGAGCCCGGGAGGCTCCTCGCATGACGATGGATGGCCGGCCATGACGACGAAGCCGCCCGGAGCCGGGGGGGGCGTTGCGGGGGGGGCACCCCCCCGCCCCAAGAAGATCCAGGTCTGGATCACGCGGATGTGCGCGGCGGGGGCGTTCGCGGGGGCCCTCGCCGTGGGGATCGCGGACACGCACAACCCGTTCTTCAACGACCTCGGGCCGCTCGTCGTCGCGGGGGCGCTGGCCCTGGCGTACCTGCGGGACCGGGTGGCGCGGCTGCTCGTGCTGGCGGCGACGCTCTTCTGGGCGGTGTCGGGCTTCTCGCCGCGCGGGCCGGCGAAGGCGGAGGTGGTCGTCTACGGCGTGGACGGCGCCACGTTCGACAAGATCGACCAGCTGGACCTGCCCAACTTCCGCGCGCTCGCGGAGGAGGGGACACGCGCCACGCTCACGTCGATGGAGCCGATGTTCTCGCCGCTCCTCTGGACGACGATGGCGAGCGGGCGCACCCCCGCGGAGCACGGCGTGCGCGGCTTCCACGTGCAGTCGACCGACTGCGAGGTGGCGCGCTTCTGGGACGTGGCCGAGGACCGCGGCTGGTCGGTGGGCCTCTACAAGTGGCTCGTGGACTACCCGCCGCGCGAGGTCGCGGGCTTCTGGGTGCCGTCGTGGCTCGCGCCGGCGCCGGAGACCTGGCCCGCGGAGCTCGGGTACGTGAAGGAGCTCGAGCTCTCGCGGCGGATGCGGCGCAAGCAGGTGGAGGCGCGGCACTCCACGCCGGAGTTGGCGTGGGGGCTGGTGAAGGCGGGCGTGCGGCTCTCGACGCTCGTGCGCGCGGCGGCGTGGTCGGTCGAGGAGCGCACCGTCGGCGCGAAGCCCGAGCGCGCGAACCTCGTGATGCAGACGCTGCGCGGGCGCATCGATCGCGACGTGTTCATCGCGCAGCTGCACGCGCGCGGGCCGCGGCTCGCGACGTTCACCTACTACGCGACCGACGGGCTCGCGCACCTCTACTGGGACAAGCCGGAGGTCGTGGACGCGGCGTACCGGCAGGCCGACGCGATCCTGGGCGACATCCGCGCGCAGCTCGGCCCCGAGGCCCGGCTGATCGTCGTGAGCGACCACGGCTTCAAGCCGATGGACGGCACCGGCCTCGCCGGGCAGTTCGCGCCGCTGACCGAGCGGCTCCGCGAGCGGCTCTCCGCCGAGGTGGGCGAAGCCGACGTCACGAAGGTCGGGCACAAGCTCACGGTCGGGCTCCGCGACGCGGGGAGGCAGGCCGCCGCGGTCGCGTGGCTCGGGGGGCTCCTCGATGCCGCGGGCGAGCCCTTCTACAAGGTCGAGGACCTCGGCGGCGGCTCGATCGGGCTCACGCTCGCGGACGAGCAGATCACGAACGAGCGCCTCGCCGCCGACACCGTCGGGGGCGAGCCCATCGCGAAGTACGTGAAGCTCACCGATGCCTACACCGGCACGCACGAGGCGCGCGGCGTCTTCTACGCGGTCGGCGACGGCGTGCCCGCCGGCGCGAGGCTCGATCCGGTCGCGATGCTCGACGTGGCGCCGACCGTGCTGGCGGCGATGGGCATCCCGGCGTCGGAGGAGATGCCGGGGAAGGCGGCGGTCTTCCCCGAGGCGACGCCGCGGGTGGCGGACTGGGACGGCGTGCTCGCGAACCTGAAGTGGCTGGGCGGCGAGTCGGGCCAGAACGACGAGGCGCTCAAGGCGCTCGGGTACGTCGAGTAGGCCGGCGGACGAGGAGGAGCCCGGCGAGGGCGAGCAAGGCGCCGCCGCTGGAGCCGGTGGCGCTGCAGCCGCGCTCGGACTCCTCGGGGGGCTCCGCGTCGGGGCGCCGGGCGGCGGTGTCCGTGGCGGTGTCGGCGGTGTCGGCGGCCGTGTCGGCGGCCGTGTCGGCGGTGTCCGCGCCGGTGTCGCCGGTGTCGCCGGTGTCGGTCGCGACGGCGTCGGCGCCGTCGCAGTCCTGGTCGATGCCGTCGGCGGGGATGTCGAGCGCGCACGGGTAGATGGTCGGGTCGGCGTCGTCGCAGTCGCCGGCGCGCTCCGACCAGCCGTCCTGGTCGACCTCGTCGAGCTCCCAGGTGTCGCGGTCCACGTGGCCGTAGAGCACGTCGTCGAACCAGGCGCGGAAGGGGTAGGTGCCGCACTCGATGAGCCAGGTCTGGACGGCGGCGCGGTGGCCGTCGACCTCGACCCAGTAGGAGCCGTCGCCGCCGCCGTAGCCGTAGGACCAGTCGCAGGCGGGGGTGTCGATGGTCGTGGACTCGATGCAGTCGCCGTAGAAGCACGACTCCTCCGACCGGACCTCGAAGCTCCCGTCGTCCGGGAGGTCGAGGACGGCGCCGGTCCAGCTGGCGCGGTATTCGAGGAAGCCGCCGGAGGCGCCTCCGTTGGAGGAGGAGCCGCTGCCCTGGTCCAGCTCGAGGCGGGTCCACGTGTCGGCGCCGGAGGGCAGCTCCACGACGAGGGACCACGTGGCGCCCTCGCGGTAGTCGGTCGGCCAGTCCACCCCGGAGGCGCTGCTCTCGCCCGCGGTGACCACGACGACGGCGCCGATGCTCGTGACGCAGGTGGACTCGATCTCGCCCGTGCCCAGGGTCACGTCGCTCCAGGCGCACGTGGACTCGACCCAGGCGTCGCCGAGGGCGCCGAGCGCGTCGAAGGTGTCGTCCAGGCCGGCCTCGGTGCGGAACTGCGGGCCGTCGGGCGGCGTGGTGAGGGCGGGGCACTCCCAGGGGAGCGCCGCGTGGGCCGTCGCGACGAGGAGGAGGAGCATCCTCCCAGCATAGCGCGATAACAGGGGGCCGATGCGCATCCTGATGGTCGCGCGCCGCTACCCGCCCGACGTGCGGAGCGGCACGGAGACGGTGTTCGCGGCGCTCTACGAAGAGGCGCGGCGGCGGCACGACGTGCGGCTCGTGGTCGGGTACCGGACCGCGCGCGAGAACGTGCCCGCCGAGGCCGTCGCCGTGGACCTCCGCGCGGGGGGCGTGCGCGGCTACGTCGCGATGGGGCTCGCGGCGGCGAAGGCGGCGCGGGCGTTCGAGCCCGACGTGGTGCTCTCCAACTCGGTCGAGATCGCCGTCCCGGGCGTGCCGAACGCGCTGATCGTGCACGACCTGAACTTCGGCAAGGCGGAGCGGGACGCGGGGGTGGTGCTCCGCGAGCAGCTCTACAAGGCGCAGGGGCGGCGGCTCGAGGCGGTGATCACCGTGTCGGAGGCGTCGCGTCGCCAGTTGGAGCGGATCGGCGTGGACGCGAGGAAGATCACGGTCATCCCGAACGGCGTGGACACGCGACGCTTCTTCCCGAAGGAGGCCCCCCCCGCCGAGCCGGTCGCGCCCGCGGGGTTCACGCTCCCGGCGCTCCCGCCGGTGCGGTTCGTGTACCCGGCGCGGATCCTCCCGGGGAAGGGTCAACACGCCGCGCTCGACGCGCTCGGGCGCATGCGGCCGGACCAGAAGTACCGCGCGCACCTCACCATCGTCGGCGCCGTCGCCGACCGCATCTACGCGGACCAGCTCCGCGTGCAGGCCTTCAACCAGCCCGTCACGTTCGCGACCGACGTGGACGACATCGTGCCGTACTACCAGGGCGCCGACGTGGTGCTGTTCCCGACGCTGATGGAGGAGGGCTTCGGCTTCACGGCGGTGGAGGGGATGGCGTGTGGGAAGCCCGTCATCTACTACGACCAGCCGGCCATCCGCGAGGCGACCGGCGGCATCGGCGTGCCCGTGCCGCGCGACGACCCCGACGCGCTCCGCAACGCGATGCTGCGGCTCATCGCGGACCCCGAGGAGCGGGCGCGGCTCGGCCGCGAGGGCCGCGCCTACGTGGAGACGCGGTCGTGGGACCGGGTGTGGGGGCGCTACGAGGCGGTGCTGGAGGGGATCCGGCGCTGATCAGTCGGCGAAGAGCGCCTTCACGTCGAGCGCGAAGCCGGGGAGGAGCTCGGAGGTCAACGTGTCCGAGCTCTGGGCGACGAGGTCGTAGCCGTGGAAGACCTCGACGAGGTCGCGCGCGCGGTCGACGACCCAGTACTCGCACGCGCCGGCGTCGGCGTACACCATCCGCTTGGTGAAGCGGTCGTAGCTGCGCTTCTCGGAGAGCACGTCGACGAGGCGGTGGGCGCGGGCGCCAGGATGACCTCTCCGTCGATCAGCTCGATGTGGTCCTTCGTCTCCGGCAGCGAGAGGAACTCCTCCTCGCTGACCGGCGGCAGCGGGCGGGGCGCGGACATGCCCTCAGTGTCGCTTCTCTGCCTTCGCGCGGCAACCCGGCTATCTTGCCGCCGTGTTGACCTTCTCCTCCGACCATCCGACCGGCGGGAACCGGCGCGTGGACGTGCACGCCGCCTGGACCACCGCCGAGGTGCTCGCGACCGTGGAGCGCATCGTGGCCGACTGGGAGCACAAGCTCCCGGCCGACCGGCACGCGCGCATCGTCGTGAAGCCGAACCTCAACAACGACCTCGTGGCGCTCACCGGCAACTGCGTGGACCTGCGCGTGCTGGAGGGGCTCTTCGCGGCGCTCCGGCGGCGGGGGTACACCGACATCACGGTGGCGGACGGGTCGAACGTCGGCGTGGCGCGGCGGAACATCGACACGTTCAAGCGCCTGCGCGTCGCGCCGGTCGCCGCGCGGCACGGCGTGAAGGTCGTGGACCTCAACACGGACGCCGGCCGGCAGGTGGTGCTCCACCGCGATGCGCACCCGGCGATCGCGCGCACGGTGCTCGACGCGGACTTCCTCATCAGCGTGCCGAAGATCAAGACGCACGCGGAGGCCGGGCTCTCCTGCGCGATGAAGAACTGGGTCGGCATCGCGTGCGGCCAGGACAAGCGCCACATGCACTTCGACCTCGGGCGCAACATCTTCGCGCTCAACGAGGTCGTGCGGCCGGACCTCATCCTCGTCGACGGCCTCGTCGGGATGGAGGGGAACGGCCCCGGTGACGGCGACCCGTTCCGCTTCGGGCACCTGCTCGTCTCCGACGACGCCTTCCTCAACGACCTCGTCGTGTGCCGGCTCGTGGACATGCCCTGGCGCGAGGTGCCGTACCTCGTGCACGCCTTCGACGCGGGGCACCTCACCGAGGAGCTGTGGCGGTCGATCGCCGCCGCGCTGCCGGTGATCCGGCCGATCCGCAAGGCGCCGCCGCGCTCGAAGCTGGCGGAGCTCTCGGAGGCGCCGGCGCTGATGTGGCTGAAGCTGGCGGTGCGCCCGCTCGTGGAGAAGCCCGCGGTGGCCGAGGCCGCGTACAAGCTGAAGATCATCCAGGACGTGTACTCCCGGGAGGACGACACGTTGCGGGTGGTCGCGCGCCGGGGCGAGGGGTGTGGCGACTGCCGCCGTTGCGCCGACGCCTGCCCCACGGGCCTGCCGTTGGAGCGGATCGGCGTCGCGACGGAGGCGCCGGACTGCGTGCAGTGCCTCTACTGCTGGTGGGTGTGCCCGAAGGCGGCGCTGGTGCTCGAGGGCGAGCCGAACGCGATGGCGCGGCAGATCGAGCGGTACAAGGGGCAGATCGAGGGGTTTTGAGCGTCGGCGCGCGAGCGGGGGAGCCCCCGTCGCGCGCCCGTCGTCCGGGGCACCTTCTCCCCGCCGGGAGGCGGGGAGAAGGGCGCCAGGCTGCGCCAGCTACTCGGGCCGGCCGTTGCCGGGGCCGCCGCCACCGTCGTTGCCGCCGCCGCCGTCGTTGCCGGGGCCGCCACCGCCGCCGTCGTTGCCGGGGCCGCCGCCGCCGCGGTCCTCGCCGCCGGCGCCACCGTCGTTGC